>NZ_WXVV01000001.1 GCF_013433315.1 Pseudomonas crudilactis
CCCAAGACACAGGCCATCTCCTTCGCGATGAGCAATGTGTCTATTAAAATGTGTCCACCATGTCTCCGAACACCTGTCCACCATGTGTCCGGTACATACAGGGAGAGGGCTGGGGTGAGGGAAAGGGGCCAACACCATTACAACTGATAGTTCTTCAACTCCCGCGCAATCACCATCCGCTGAATCTCGCTCGAGCCTTCATAGATCTGGGTAATCCGCGCATCGCGGTAATACTTCTCGACCGGATAATCTTCCAGATAGCCATACCCGCCATGAATCTGAATCGCCGACGAGCAGACCTTCTCGGCCATTTCCGAAGCAAACAGCTTGGCCTGCGAGGCCTCGGACAAACACGGTTTGCCCGCCGTCCGCAGACGCGCCGCATGCAGGATCATCAGCCGCGCCGCGTTGATCTGCATGTGCATGTCGGCGAGCAGGTTGGCGATGCTCTGGTGTTCATTGATCGGTTTGCCGAACTGGATACGATCTCGCGAATACACCAGCGCCGCCTCAAACGCCGCGCGGGCGATCCCCAGTGCTTGCGCGGCGATACCGATGCGTCCGCCTTCAAGGTTGGACAGGGCAATCGCCAGACCTTTGCCGCGCTCGCCGAGCAGATTGGCCTCGGGAATGCTGCAGTTGTTCAGCGTCACCGCACAGGTATCAGAGGCGCGGATGCCCATCTTGTGTTCGGTGCGATCGACGATGAAACCGGCGGTATCGGTCGGCACCAGAAACGCCGAAATCCCTTTCTTGCCCAGGTCCGGATCGGTCACCGCAAACACAATCGCCAGCTTCGCTCGCTTGCCGTTGCTGACAAATTGCTTGGCGCCGTTGATCACCCACTGGCCGTCACGCAGTTCGGCGCGGGTACGCAGGTTGTGCGCTTCGGAACCGGCCTGCGGCTCGGTCAGGCAGAAGCAGCCGATGGTTTGCCCGCTGGCCAGATCCGCCAGCCAGGTCTGTTTCTGCGCTTCGCTGCCGTAATTGAGCACCGGCCCGCAGCCCACTGAGTTGTGGATGCTCATGAACGCGCCGGTCGCGCCGTCACCGGCGGAAATCTCTTCCACGGCCAAGGCGTAGGCAACGTAATCGACATAGGTGCCGCCCCATTCCTCGGGCACGACCATGCCGAGCAACCCGAGCTCACCCATCTTCGCGACGAGCGCGTCGTCGATCCAGCCAGCGTTTTCCCAGGCCTGCGCGTGGGGCGCGATTTCGCCACGGGCAAAGTCCCGGGCCATGTCGCGAATCATCACTTGTTCTTCAGTCAGTTCGAGATCGTGCATGGCTCAGCTCCCGCTCTCATCAAAGCCTTGGAAGAAACTCGCGACATGGCCTGCGTCCAGCGCGGCGAGGGTCGGCGGGTTCCAGCGCGGTGTCTTGTCTTTATCGATCAGCAGGGCGCGTACGCCTTCGATTAGGTCGCCACGGGCGAACCACTGGCGATCCAGATGCAGCTCCAGCGCAAAGCAGTGTTCCAGGCTCAGGTGGCGACCGCGACGAAGCATTTCCAGGGTCACCGCCATGGCCAACGGCGAACGCGTTTCCAGCAGATTGGCGGTGGTGGTCGCCCATTCATGACTGTCGGCGACGGTCACCGCACGCAACTGCTCAACCATGCTCGGCACATCCGGCAGGGCGAAGAAGTGGTCGATGGCTGGGCGCAAGGCCTCAAGTGGCGCGTCGGGCAGGGTTTGCACGGCGTGTTTGGCCAACAGGTTTTGCAGCGCCTTGAGCGGCGTGTCCTGCCATTCCATCTGGTCGAGTCTTTCGTCGAGCAGCGCCAGTTTGCTGCTGTCCAGATACCAGTCGGCGAGGCCGCAATACAGCGCATCGGCGGCACGAATCTGCACGCCGCTGACGCCCAGATAAATCCCCAGCTCACCGGGAATGCGCGGCAGGAAATAACTGCCACCGACATCCGGGAAATAACCGATGGCCACTTCCGGCATCGCCAGACGGCTCTTCTCGGTGACCACGCGCAAATCCGCGCCTTGTACCAGGCCCATCCCTCCGCCGAGGACAAAACCGTCCATCAGCGCCAGCACCGGTTTGCGGTAGTGATGAATCGTCAGATCGAGGGCGTATTCCTCGACGAAGAAATCTTCGTGCAGCGTGTCGCCGCTTTTGAAACTGTCGTACAGCGAACGAATGTCGCCCCCGGCACAGAAGGCTTTTTCACCGGCACCGCGCAGGACTACGGCGTGAACATTGGCGTCAGTCGCCCAGGCATCGAGCTGCTGTTGCAGCAAACGCACCATGTCGAGGGTAATGGCGTTGAGACCGGCGGGGCGGTTGAGGGTCAGGTGACCGATGTGGTTGCGAACCTCGGCCAGCACTTCGTTTTGCGTGGCATCCATGGACTGGGTCCGCGGGGATGAAGCCTGAGCTGTCATCAGTAACTCCCTGCTTTTATTGTCTTTATTCGAGAAGCTCGCGCGCGAGCGTTACCGGATCGTAACAGTGCAAATTTGTCGTGTACAACCGGGATATTCGCAGGGGGAGTTTGCGTTTTTACCTTGGTCGAAAATGTGCGCGCTCATGTAGGAGCTGCCGCAGGCTGCGATCTTTTGACTTTGATTTTAAAGATCAAAAGATCGCAGCCTGCGGCAGCTCCTACACAGAGTCAACGGAAGGTTTGGGTAATGCTGCGGCGCTTGGCGTGCAGTTCGCTGGCGTGGATCAGTTGTTCGAGATCCTCGGGGGTGATGTCGATGAAGGCTTCCATCTCGGCCAAGGCAAGTTTCAGGTCTTCGGCGGTGATCGCCTGACTGTCGACCGGCCCAAGCACCGGCGCCGGTTCCGTCGGACGTTTCGGATAACGAATGCGCGTCAGGTTATTGTAGGCAAGCGCGCTGAGCAGCATGCACGCCGCGCCGAGCATCACCGGTTCCATGGCTTTCCAGTTCATGGCGATGGTCGCAGGATCGGCCAGCACCAGTGTCAGTGCCAACGCCCCGGCCGGCGGATGCAGACAACGCAGCCAGCACATCAGAATCAACGCCATGCCCGCCGCCAGACAGGCGCTGCCCAAAGTCCGGCCGAGCACATGGGCGACCAGCAACGCGACGACGCCAGCACACAAGTAGCCGCCGAGAATCGACCACGGCTGGGCGAGGGCGCCGGAGGACACGGCGAACAGCAACACCGCCGAAGCACCCAGCGGGCCGATCAGGTGATAGGCGACTTCATGGCCGAACACCTGCGCGCATAGCCACACACTGAACAATGTGCCCAATGCCATGCCGATGGCGGCACGGCTCCATTCGGTGGGGCGGGTGTTGATGGCGGCGGGCAACCAGCGAGCGAGCATGTGAATCCGATCCTTGCAGCAAATTCGAGGCAAAAAAAAGGACTTGTCCGGCATATCCGGAAAGCCCTCGAAGTGTTCCAACATTGGGGGAGGAACGCGCACAGTGTGCCGGGCAAACTCGATGCTGACAAATTCATATTAATGCACATTTAGTGCATTAATTTTGAATTGAAGCGACGCGACGACCACTCACGAAGCACAAGTAGCCGCCCACCGCCGCCAAGGCGCTCAAGGCATAGAACATGCTCGGCGCCGGCGTATGCATCAGCAGAAACCCGCACATGACGGGGCTCGCCGCGCCGCCCAGGGCCGCAAGGTTCTGCGCGCCGTAATAGCTGCCGCGCAGTTCTTCGGGAGCCAGGGTGTCGACAAACAGGAAGTCTGCCGGATAGATGATCATCTCGCCCAAGGTGAAGATGAACATCGCCACGCACCAGCCGACCAGACTGTCGGCCAGACTGAAGCCGATCAGCCCGACGATGAACAACGCGGTGCCGCCGGCGATCCAGTGGCGCAGGTGTTCGCGGCTGAGTAAACGGCCGATCTGGTACTGCAACACAATCACCGTGATCGCGTTGCAGGCGAGCAGGGCGGCCATGGTGTCCAGGGTCTGTTGCTGGGTATGCGTGACCAGCAGGTATTGCGACAGGTACAGGGTGAAACGCCCGTGTACCAACGTACTGAGCAGGCAACCCAAGGTAAACAGGATCATCGTGCGATCGTTTTTCAGGATGATCAGGGTTTTCAGAAAACTTTGTGGCTGAGCGACGATTGAGGGAGGATTTGCTTCGCGCGCGGGACCGAGCAGCAGAAAGAGGCTGCCGATGGCAATCGCGCCTGCGACGATAAACGGCGCTGACGGCTGAACGCCGGCAATCACCACGCCGATCATCGGGCCGACGGCGTAACCGATGTTGGTCAGTGTGTAGTTGAGGGAAAACGCCTTGACCCGTTGGCCCACCGGCAGATTTTCACTGAGGATGGCTTTGGAGCAGATCAGGAACAGCGCCGACGCCGTTTCGCTGATGATCAGCACCACGGTGACCAGATACAGATTCTGCGCGAAGGTCAGCAGGATCAGACCGATACCACTCGAGAGCATGGTCAGGATCAGCAACCGGCGCTTGTCGAGCCGATCGATGATGTAGCCGCCGTACAACGACAATAGCGTGGCGCTGAACACCGCGATGCCCAACAGCAGACCGACGTCCTGTGGGTTGAGGCCGAGCTTGTTGCTGAGGAACAGCGTCAGTAGCGGGCTGATCAGCGCACGGCTGATGACGACGGTCAGCGAACTGATCATCAACCGGCGGATGAGGCGTGAGTAGGTGGCCACGAAGGGTCAATGTCCTTATTTCAAATGCTTGGTGGGCGTACGTCATCCTCACCGGGCGGCCATCACCGGTCAAGCTGCCACAACACTATCCCTGTGGGAGCGAGCTTGCTCGCGAAAGCAGTTTGTCAGTCAACATCCATGTCACAGGACCACCGCATTCGCGAGCAAGCTCGCTCCTACAGGGGGGTGTGTGGTCTTCAGGAAAGGGGCAGGCGCATGGCGCAGCGCCGCTCTGCGGGAAAGCCATAACGGACTTCGGCTTGCAGCGCATCGCGTAAATGGCGATCGGCTTGTACATTCGCCAACTCGACAAACCCCAACCTCTGATAAAACGGCGCATTCCACGGCAGATCGCGAAAGGTGGTCAGCGTCACTGAGTTCAACTGCATCGCGCGCGCTTGTTCAATGACGGCCGCAACCAGTGCGCGACCCATGCCTTGTCCTTGAAAAGCCTGACTGACGGACAGCTCCTCAATGTGCAGGTGCTGATCGATAGCTACAGCACGAACAAATCCAGTCAGTTGCCCGTCGCTATTTGCCGCAACCCACACGTACGCCTGTTCGATGGCCAGCAGATGTCGCGCAGCAGCGGGCACCTCGGCATCAGCCAGCCATGCCAGTGAAGGATCAAGACGAAACAATTGCGCTGCCGAGCGCTCGATCGCGGGGAGGGCAACCGCGTCAGCGAGGCTGGCGCGGCGTACGTCGATGGTCATGTTGAGGCGCATCCTGCCGATCAAAAGGTCGACAGGTTACGGTTTCAGCCACAGCAATACATAGTCGTTTTTGTCGAAACGCCCACTCAACACCGGCTGCGCGTTTTCCAGCGGTGTGGCCTTGAGGGATGGCAGATCACTGCGATCCATCATCAACCACGCCGGACCTTTGAGCGCCTCCAGCTGCTGCACCGAGTCGCTGAACTGCGGTTGCAGATCCTGCGAGAGATTGACCATGAACTTGATCGCCTTCGCGTCCTTGCCCATGCCGTGCAACACCAGTGGCGCCGGATTTTGCTGAACCTGGGCGAACACCGCGAGACTGAATGTCTGCGTGTCATACAGGCGCCGCTCCACCGGTTCAAACACTGCCGCATACACCGTCCATAGCGCCAACACGGCACACAATGCCAACAGTTCGGCGCGCCAACGCGGGACCAACAATCTCGACAGAGCCAGCAACTGAAAAACGCCCAACGCGATCAAGACAACAGAAACTTCACTCAACTGCTCGGGAAAGCGCCGTTGGGCAACCAGCAAAACCACCAGCAACAAGCCCGGCGTGACCAGCCACAAGCCCATGAGCAAACCGCGCAAATAGCGGAACACGCGCCCGTGCGCGACCTGAAACGGATACGCCGCAATGATCGCCGCCATCGGCAGCATCGGCAGCACATACCGGGCCTTCTTCGCCTGCGGAATCGACAGCCCGAGCATCACGATCAACCCCGCCGCCGCGCAATACTGCACCAAGCGCAGCGCCGGGCCACGTTGCTGCGGTTTGCTTAGCCAGGCCGCCGCCAACACCAGCAATGCCAACGGATACGCCAGCGCATAGTTACCAAGCGAGCTGGTGAAGTAATACAGCGAACCACTGACACCTTCGCTGCCGTCCATGCGCCCCATGAACTGCATGCGAATCACGTCCTGCAAGAAGACCGGGCCACCGCTGAGTTTCGCCAGCCACAACAGCAGGCCGACACAGGCTGCGAGCAACAGCGAAGCCAACACGCCGAACACCAGCAGCCGCGACCATTCACGGTTGAGCAGGTAATAGCTGCACAGCATGCCGGTCGGCACCACCAGCCCGATCGGCCCGCGAATCCCGAAACCCAGCAAGAGCAATACGAAGATCAGCGGCCAACGACGTCCGCCGCCAAAATGATCATGGGCATAACCCAGATAGAACACCGCAAACGCCACCGCCGCGAGCATCAAATCCTGCGACACTGCGCGCACTTCTGTGACGAAACCGCTGGTCAGCATCAGCAAGGCAATACTGATCAACGCCCAACGCCGTGAGTACGGAGCCAGCAGTCGATACATCAGTGTCACGATCAACGCGCCCGCGAACGCACTTGGCGCCCACGCAGTCAACGCATTCACCGCGCCGAACGGCAACGACAGCAGCCAGATAAACAGCGTCGAAACCGCTGAATAATCCGCGTACGGCTGACCATAAGTGGTCGGAAACACCGTCGGCCCATGGCGCAGCATTTCCTGCGCAAACAGCACAAACCGCGAGTCGAAACCGATCGGAGCCTGCCCATAGACCCCGGCGATGAACACTAAAAACGCCAGCAGCCCTGCGATCAGGGACTGCCGGCGAATCTCGGGCGATAACGCGATCAAGCGACGTCGGACGCGTGTGGCCACTGTTGCAGCGGGATCGGCAATTTGCGCGATTCGCCACGGCCCATCGGGAAGTACTGGAAGCCGTTGCGCGCCAGACGCTCGGCGTCGTAAAGGTTGCGCCCGTCGAAGATCACCGGGGTGTTGAGACGCTGTTTGATCAGGTCGAAATCCGGAGCCTTGAACTGCTGCCACTCGGTGCAGATGATCAGCGCGTCGGCGCCGGGCAATACCGATTCCGGCGTGCCCATCAGCATCAGTTTCGACTCGTCCGGGTAGAGGTTCTGGGTTTCCTGCATGGCTTCCGGGTCGAACGCGCGCACGCTGGCACCGGCCGCCCACAACTCTTCCAGCAACACCCGGCTCGGTGCATCGCGCATGTCATCGGTGTTGGGTTTGAATGCCAGGCCCCACAGGGCGAAGGTCTTGCCGCGCAGATCACCCTTGTAGAACGCATTGATGCGCTCGAACAACTTGTGTTTCTGCCGCTGGTTGATCGCCTCGACCGCTTGCAGCAAGTCGCTGGAGCAATGCGCTTCTTCGGCGCTGTAGATCAGCGCGCGCATGTCTTTCGGGAAGCACGAGCCGCCATACCCGCAGCCCGGATAAATGAAGTGGTAACCGATGCGCGTGTCAGCACCGATGCCCTGGCGCACCGATTCGATGTCGGCACCCAGGTGTTCGGCGAGTTCGGCAATCTGGTTGATGAAGCTGATCTTGGTCGCCAGCATGCAGTTGGCGGCGTACTTGGTCAGCTCGGCGCTGCGCAGGTCCATGAACATGATGCGGTCGTGGTTGCGGTTGAACGGCGAGTACAGATCACGCATCACATCGCGTACGTCATCACCCTCGCAGCCGATGACGATGCGGTCCGGACGACGGCAGTCGGCAACGGCCGAGCCTTCCTTGAGGAATTCCGGGTTGGAGACGATATCGAATTGCAGCAGGCGGCCGGTTTTGATCAAGGCTTTTTCGATGTGCTTGCGCAAGGTGTCGCCGGTGCCCACCGGTACCGTGGATTTTTCCACCAGAATCAGCGGCTGCTCACGATGGCGGGCAATCGCGTCACCCACCGACAGCACGTAGCGCAGATCCGCCGAGCCATCCTCACGCGACGGCGTACCCACGGCGATAAACGCGACTCGACCGTGCTGCACGGCAAGTTGCTCATCAGTGGTAAATTGCAGGCGTTTCGAGTCGAGACCTTCGCGCACCAGGCTGGCCAGCCCAGGCTCAAAAATGCTGACATGACCCTGGCGCAACAGGTCGACCTTCTTCTGGTCGACGTCCATGCACACGACATCATGGCCGACCTCGGCCAACACAGCCGCTTGCACCAGACCGACGTAACCGCTGCCAAATACTGTGATTTTCATGGAGCACTCCTGAATTCGGGCGCACGAGCCGGACGAGTGTTGATGGTGATGACCCCGAGCATGACCAGCGCCACGCCGAGTGATTTAGTGAAACTGAAGGATTCGTTGAACAGCGGCAGACTGGCCGCCAGCAGATACACCAGCGCATAGCTGATGCTCAGCAGCGAGTAAGCCCGGCCCAGCGGCAGATCGCGCAGGGCGGCGAGCCAGCAAAGCATTGACAGGGCGTAGGCAAAAACCGCCGCAATGACCACGGCCAGCGCCCGCCAATCGAGGCTGTCGATGTGCAGCCATTGTTCCGGCACGGGCAGGCGGGTCATGCTCCAGCGCATGCCCAGTTGCGCAGCGCTGACGAGGAACACGCTGCCCAGCGCGAACGTGATGCCGCGACGTTGATTCATGACTGTTGCCCCAGCAAAACCACGCCGCCGATGACCAATGCCACGCCAAACCAATGCTGGCGGTCGATGGGTTCACGGAAGACGAAGCGCGCAATCAGGGTGATCAGCACGAAGTTGAGGCTGAGCATCGGGTAGGCGATGCCGACTTCCAGACGCTGCAACACCAGCAACCAGACCAACAGACCTGAGCCGAGGGCGAGCAGGGCCAACCACAACCACGGCGTACGCAGCTTTTCGGCCCAGCCCGACTCGACGCCGCGCCAGCTCTCCACGGCGTACTTCTGCGCCACCTGGCCGAGGCAGGTCAGCAGGCACGCGGCCAACAGCAGCAACAGGCTCATGACGCCTCCTTGGGCAGGATCATGATCACCAGGTTGCCCTGTTCGTAACGGAGGCCGTCCTTGGGCAACTTGTCGATTTCGTCCAGTTCGTCCTGCCCCTTGACGCGCATCACCACGCCGACCGAACCGCTGCGGCGCGCCTCACGCATCCACCGTTGCACGTCTTTGGTGTCAACCCGCTGTTGAATGCCGTCAGGATAGGCAAGGCCATATTTCAGTTCGCCTATCGTGTTGTACAACGCCACTTGCGGCGTTTTCAGGCGCCAGGCCAGCGCCGAAGCAGCGCCGAGGTCGTTGCTCAGCAGATGCGTGGTTTGCGCCAGTTCGGTGACGTGATGCCTGATGAATTGATCGGGCATCTTGTTGGCGACCACCGATTTCGGCAGTGCCGCCGGGAGCACCGCGATCAGCAACAGGCTGCCGAGCGCCGGTGCTGCCCAGCATTGCAGCGGCAGAAAGGCTTGCAGCAGGTTGGCGATGATCCAGCCGATCAGCGCGATAAACACCAGCACCATGCTGTGCAGTTCGTGGTCGTAGACCGGTTTGGTCAGTTGCAGATAGACCAGCGCAATCAACGTGACGACGCCCAGCAACAGATTGAGCAGACCATTGATGCTCAGCGCGCGACCTTGCTCAAGACGCAAGCGGTCGGCCAGCGCATTGCCCAGCAACAACGCCATCGGCAGCAGGCACGGCAGGATGTAAGTCGGCAGTTTGCCGTTGGCCAGGCTGAAAAACCCCAGCGGCATCGCCAGCCAGAGCAGCACAAAGACCATTTTCGGCTGAGCGCGGCTTTGCCAGGCTTGTTTGAACGCGGTCGGCAGCAACCCCACCCACGGCAGACTGAACGCCACCAGCAGTGGCAGGTAGAACCACCAGGGCGCATCGTGTTGCGCATCGTCACCGGCAAAGCGGCGGATGTGCTCGTGCCAGAAGAAGAACCGCCAGTAGTCCGGCTCCTGCGCATGCACTGCGAGCACCCACGGCAGGCTGACGAGGATCGCCACGGCAATCGCCACCGGGCCGAACATCAGCAGTTCACGCCAGCGTTTTTGCCAGAGCATCCACGGCAGGGCGATCAGCACCGGCAGCAGCCAGGCGAGAAAGCCTTTGGTCATGAAACCCATGCCACAGGCCAGCCCCATTACCGCCCAGGCTGCCATGCGCTTGCCGCCGGTTTGACTGTCGAAGGCAAACCACAGCGCCACCAGACTCAGATTGACCCAGAAGGTGAATTGCGGATCGAGGTTGGCGTAACCGGCCTGACCGGCGACGATAGTGAAACTCATGTAAAGCAGGGCGCAGACGAAGCTTTTGCGCGGCTCGTTCCACAAGCGCCGAGCGACCAGATAGCACAGCAGCACGCTCAACCCGGTGCTGAGCGCCGACGCAAAGCGCACGCCGAACAGGTTCTGCCCGAACAACTCCTGACCCAGCGCGATCATCCAGTAACCGGCAATCGGCTTCTCGAAATAACGCAGGCTCATGAAGTGCGGCGACACCCAGTTGCCACTGAGCAGCATGTCCTGGCTGATCTGTGCGTAACGGGTCTCATCAGGAATCCACAAACCGTGCGTGCCTAGCGGCAGCAGATAGGCCAGCAAGCAAATACCCAGCAACAGCAGTGGCAGCGTCCAGCGTTTAATCATGCGCCTTGCACTCCCAGCCAGCCTTCACGGCCGTCGAGGGCGCCGCGTTGCACGCGACCCACGGGCAAGGTGTTGAAGAACTCGGGCAGCAAGTCGCCCAGTGGTTTGAAGTCGATGTTGCGTTGGCGCGCATCGGCCAACAATTGACGAAAATCCTCAGCCATCAGAATCCCTTCTACTTCGGCGTGAATGGTGTAGACGTTGAGTTGTTGCGGGCGAAAGTGATCAAGGATGAAACCGTTGAAATCCCGCGCCGCGACGATGGGGCCGACGACTTCGTCGAAGGTCGGCAGGTCCACCGGAATCTGCGGGGTGCCCGGCGTACCGTCGGCCAGCAAAGGGCGAAACAGGTGTTGCCCACGGCAATCGCTGTTGTAGCGAAAGCCGAAGGCTTGCTTGGCCTCGATCACGCGTTCGTCCGCACGCCAACCGGCGGCGGCCGAGCACTCGACTTTCTCGCCGAGAATGTCGCTCAAAGTGTCGACGCCCTGACGGATCTGCTCGATCAGTTGCGCATTGCTCCAGCGCCCGGCATTGGCCTGCCAGCCGTGGTGATCCCACGCATGCAGGCCCACTTCATGACCGGCGTCGCGGGCCTGACGCATCAGGTGCCCGAGATCGCGGCCGATCGGCTTGCCCGGCCACGCGGTGCCGGCGAGCAGAATGTCCCAGCCGTACAGGCCGGCAGCATTGGAGCGGAGCATTTTCCAGAGAAACTGCGGGCGGATCAGGCGCCACAGATGCCGGCCCATGTTGTCCGGGCCGACACTGAAGAAGAACGTTGCCTTGATCTGCGCCTCGTCGAGCATTTCCAGCAGCCGCGGCACACCTTCACGGGTGCCGCGGTAGGTGTCGACGTCGATACGAAGTCCTGCCTGCATTACTTCTTGTCCGCGATTTCGAGCATGGCCTCGCGCAAGAAGAAATCGAGCGTATTGCCGATGGTCTCGCGCATTTCCACGGTCGGCGTCCAGTCCAGCAGACGCTTGGCGTTGGCAATGCTGGGTTTACGGTGCTCGACGTCCTGGTAACCGGCACCGTAGAACGCCTTGCTTTCCACGTCGCGGAAACCGGCGAACGGCGGGAAGTTGTCACGCAGCGGGTGCGCTTCGAACTGACGCAGTAGCTCTTCGCCTAACTGACGGATGCTGGCTTCGTTGTCCGGGTTGCCGATGTTGATGATCTGGCCGTTGCAGACGTCGTTGTCGTTATCGATGATCCGCGCGAGTGCCTCGACGCCGTCAGCGATGTCGGTGAAGCAGCGTTTCTGCTCGCCACCGTCGAACAGGCGAATCGGCGTGCCTTCGACCAGGTTGAGGATCAACTGGGTGATGGCGCGGGAGCTGCCGATGCGGGCCGAATCCAGACGGTCAAGGCGTGGGCCCATCCAGTTGAACGGGCGGAACAGGGTGAAATTCAAGCCCTTGGCGCCGTAGGCCCAGATCACCCGGTCCAGCAGTTGCTTGGACACGGAGTAGATCCAGCGCTGCTTGTTGATCGGGCCGACCACCAGGTTGGAAGTGTCTTCATCGAAGTGTTTGTCCTGGCACATGCCATAGACTTCCGAGGTCGACGGGAAGATCACGCGCTTGTTGTACTTGACGCAGTAGCGCACCAGTTTCAGGTTTTCTTCGAAGTCGAGTTCGAACACACGCAGCGGGTTGCGGGTGTATTCGATCGGCGTGGCGATGGCCACCAGCGGCAGGACCACGTCGCACTTCTTGATGTGGTACTCGATCCACTCGGAGTGAATGCTGATGTCGCCTTCGACGTAGTGGAAGTGCGGATGGCTGCGCAGACGGTCGATGGCGTCGGAACCGATATCCAGACCATAGACTTCATAGCGGTCATCGCGCAGCAGGCGCTCGGACAAGTGATTGCCGATAAAACCGTTGACGCCGAGGATCAGCACGCGCGTGCGACGTGGCGCACGGCCGGATTCGGCACCGCGCAACAGCGAGCCGTCGACCAGGCCGAGTTCGTTGGCCAGTTGTGGGCCACTGAGGAACAGGCCGTGGTCGTTGCGCTGGCCGGAGAGGATCACCAGCGAGTCTTCGCCACAGGCAATGCGCAGCGGGTCGACACTGATCACCCGGCCCGGCGCCTGACCGTCGTTGCCTTTGACGACTTCGGCGCTCCAGACGATGAGTTTGTGCTCGCCAACCGCGCAGAACGCGCCCGGATACGGTTGGGTCACCGCACGCACCAGGTTGAACAGTTGCTCGGCCGGTTTCGCCCAGACCAGTTTGCCGTCCGCAGCGGTGCGACGCCCGAATACGCTGGCTTTCGATTCGTCCTGCGGGGTTTCACTGATCTTGCCTTGCAGCATGGCTGGCAGGGTGTCACGCAACAGATCGCTGGCCGCAGCGCGCAATTTGCCGTGCAGGCTCAACGCGGTGTCGCTGCGTTCGATGGCGACACGTTGCTGAGCAACGATGGCGCCGGCATCGGCACGCTTGACCATGCGGTGCAAAGTGACGCCGGTTTCGGTTTCGCCGTTGACCAGTACCCAGTTGGCTGGGGCGCGGCCACGGTAGCTTGGCAGCAGCGAACCGTGCAGGTTGAACGCACCTTTTTTGGCCACGGCCAGCAACGACTCGCTCAGCAGGTTGCGGTAGTAGAACGAGAAAATGTACTCAGGGGCGAGCTTGGCAATCCGCTCGATCCACAACGGGTGGTTGACGTCTTCCGGCGCGTGCACCGGGATGCCTTTGTTGGCGCACAGTTGCGCAACCGATCCGTAGAACGCGTTCTCTTTCGGGTCATCGGCGTGAGTGAACACCGCCGCGATGTCGTAGCCGCTGTCGAGCAAGGCTTGAATGCCGGCGCAACCAATATCGTGATAAGCGAAGACAACAGTTTTTGCACTCATGAGAGAACCTGACCGGTAGTAGAAGTAGTAGTGGAGAGACCATCAACGGTGACTGCAGGCGCCGGCTCGGCGGCGTGGCTGCGCAAGACTTTTTCAATGAAGAAACGCGGGCGGGCGCGCACGTCGCTGTACATGCGTCCCAGGTATTCGCCGAGCAGGCCCATGCCGATGAACTGGCCACCGGTGAACACGAAGAGCACGGCGAACAGCACGAACATGCCGTCACCGGCCCAGCCGGAACCGAAGGCCAGACGCATGACGATCAACGCAAAAGCAAACAGCAATCCAAGCCCGGCCATGGTGAAACCGACGATGCTCAGCAGGCGCAACGGCGTGGTGGTCATGCAGGTGACCAGGTCGAACATCAGGTTGATCAGACGCATCGGGCTGTACTTCGAATCGCCGTGCTCACGTTCGGCGTGGGCCACGACGATTTCGGTGGTGTGGCGGGCGAAGCTGTTGGCCAGAATCGGGATGAAGGTGCTGCGTTCACGGCAGGCGAGCATTGCGTCGATGATCGTCCGGCGGTAAGCGCGGAGCATGCAGCCGTAGTCGCTCATGGCGACGCCGGTGGAGCGTTGCACGGCGAGGTTGATCAGCTTCGACGGATAGCGGCGCAGGGCCGAATCCTGGCGGTTGCCGCGCACGGTGCCGACCACGTCGTAACCCTTTTCCGCTTCGGCGACCAGCCGCGGGATTTCTTCCGGCGGGTTCTGCAGGTCGGCGTCGAGGGTGATCACGACATCGCCTTTGCATTGTTCGAAACCGGCCATGATTGCTGCGTGCTGGCCGTAGTTACGGTTGAGGATGACCGCCACGAACGGGCTGTCTTCACGGGTCGCGGCTTCTTCCAGAAGGTTGGCGGACTCGTCACGGCTGCCGTCGTCGACGAGGACGATTTCAAAGTCGTGACGCAGCATCTGGCAGGCGGCTTCAGTACGGCGCAGCAGTTCCGGCAGGCTGTCCTGTTCGTTGTAGACCGGGATAACGATCGACACACAGCGGATCGGATAAGGTTTCACGGGCGTTTGTCCATAAGAGTGGCGATGGCACCGACCACGCGATCAAGGTCTTGATCGCTCATGTCGGGGAACAACGGAATCGAGCACAGCCGCGCCGAGTTCCATTCGGTGTTGGGCAGATACAGATCGGGGTCACGCTGGCGATACCAGGTGTGCAGGTGAGTGGCGATGAAATGGATACCGGTACCGATGCCCTGGTCCTGCAAGCCTTTCATGAAGGCTTCGCGGTCCATGCCGCAGCGCTCGCTGTCGATGCGCAGGATGAACAGGTGCCAGGCGTGGGTTTGTGCGTAGGCGGGCAAAGCCAGTGGTTGCACCGGCAGGCCTTCGAGTTTTCGCCGGTAGGCGGCGGCCAGTTCGGTGCGGCGCGCGTTGATCGCGTCGAGACGCTCCAGTTGCACCAGGGCAATCGCCGCATTGATGTCGGCGAGGTTGTATTTGAAACCCGGCTCCATCACTTGCGCCTGCGGCTTGCGGCCACCGGTCAGGCGATCGTAGGCGTCGACACCCAGACCATGGAACTTGAGCATGCGCACACGGCTGGCCAGGGCTTCGTTGTCGGTGACGAACATCGCGCCTTCGGCACAGGTCATGTTCTTGATCGCGTGGAAGGAGAAAATCGCCGTGCCTTGCGAGCCGACGTGGCGCCCCTTGTAACGGGTGCCGGCAGCGTGGGCGGCGTCTTCGATGACCGCGATGCCGTGTTTGTCGGCCAGCGCATACAGCGGATCAAGATCAAATGCGGCGCCGGCGTAATGCACCGGAATGATTGCTTTGGTGCGTGGGGTGATGGCAGCTTCGATGCGCGCGGCATCGGTCATCAAGGTGTCGCGATCAACGTCGACGAACACCGGCGTGGCGCCGAGCAGGGAAATCATGTTGGCGGTCGAGACCCAGGTCTGCGACGGGGTGATGACTTCGTCACCCGGGCCAATGCCCAGCGCCAGCAAGGTAATGTGCATGCCGCCGGTGGCGGACGAAAGTGCCACCGCGTGGCGACAGCCAACGTATTGCGCGAATTGTTCTTCGAGTGCCTGATTTTTCGGTCCGGTGGTGATCCAGCCGGAACGCAATACTTGTTCAACGGCTGCAATTTCTTCATCGCCGATACTCGGGCGAGAGAAGGGGAGAAACGCCTGACTCATGAACACCTCATCACAAACAATCAGAAGAAAACCAATTCACCGGGTAGGATCCAATCTCAGCGTAGACGCAAAAAACACCTTTGCATCAATAAGTTGCTGAGTGACTTACCGTCGGGGTTCGGTTGACTTTTGTGGCTTCGCGCGGCAGTTTGAACGGCGCCGACACGGGATCTGTTGGAATTAAGGTTATGCCCGTTTTTGTGAAAGGAACATGAAAAACCGGTCGGCGAATCGTTTATCTGAACCCCATACAGCCACTGTTCAGACTTCTGCCGCTTATCGTCATTTTTAGTAGAAAAGTCCTACAGAAGTGTTCCCCTTACACTGGGAATGTTGCAGTTATTAGTTGGTGTGTTGAATTGTTTTTACTCAAGGCCTTTACGTTTGACTGACTTGTCCGCTGTACCGCTGCAAACCCGCCAAACCAATCCGATGACCCTGTATCTGGCGCGCCTGGCCCCCTCCAGCCAGCTAACCATGCGCTATGTTTTGCAGGATGCGGCCGACCGCCTCGGCTTTGAAGACATGAATGTCGAGGATATTCCCTGGCACGCATTACAACCTGAAGATGTTGTTGCGCTGGTCGCCGCTTTGCGCGAAGACAACTATGCGCCCAACACTTCTTCGCTTTATGTGAATGCCGTGCGCGGTGTGATGAATGAAGCCTGGCGCATGAGCCTGATCTCTCAGGATCATTTGTTGAAAATGCGTTCGGTCAAAGCCATTGCCGGCACGCGCTTGTCCCAGGGGCGCAACTTGAAGCGCACCTTGATCCACGAATTGATGGAAGTCTGCGCCGCCGATCCGCGTCCGCAAGGGCTGCGCGACGCAGCGGTGATTGCGTTGTTGTACGGCACCGGCATGCGCAAATCGGAGTCGGTGGACCTGGACTTGAATCAGGTCGACTTCACTGAGCGCAGCCTGACCGTCACCGGCAAAGGCAACAAACAACTGATCAAGTACGCGCCGGCCTGGGCATTCGCCAAACTTGATGCGTGGCTGGAACTGCGGCGCTCGCAGCTCAAGGAAGGCGAGCGCGACGATGCCTTTCTGTTCAACCGCATCCGTCGCGGCAGCCACATCACCCGCGAGCGCATCACCAAACACGCGATTTACTACATTGCCCGTCAGCGTGGCGCGCAGGTCGGGGTGAAGATCATGCCCCACGACTTCCGTCGCTCGTTTATCACGCGGGTCATCGAGGAACATGATCTGTCGATCGCGCAGAAACTCGCGCACCACAGCAACATCCAGACCACCGCCAACTACGATGTGCGTGATGACAACGAGCGGCGGCGTGCGGTGGATCGCTTCGATCTGTAATCAGGACGCGGCGAACAGATGCGCCGCACCGAGCACCGATAACTGCACGTCGCTGCCAGCAGGCGGCGCGTGCATGCCGGAGCTGCGCACCAGCAGCGACCGCCCGGGATCCTGAGTGATCGGCGAGCGCAGTTCGACGGTGAGGGTGCAGGTGTTGCCGGCAAAATCGCGCTCAGTGACCACGGCGGGGCAGCCTTGTGTGCCGACTACGGCGCCGGACAACTGCAACTGCTCGGGCCTGAGCATGATCTGCGCGTCGCCAATGAAACCGTTGCTGTTCACCGGCACTTGACCGAGATCGCAGTGGGCCAGACCGGATTCGATCCGTGCCGGCATCACTACGGCTTCGCCGAGAAAATGTGCGGTTTGCTCGTCGCGGGGAAAGCGGTAAAGGTCCATCGGATGCCCGGACTGCACCAGCCGCCCGCCGCGCATCACTGCCAACTGATCGGCAAAGGACAGCGCTTCGCCCTGATCGTGGGTCACCAGAATCGTGGTGACGCCGGCGTCCTCAAGCAAGCGCGCGACCATTTTGCGCATGGCGCTGCGCAGGCCGGTGTCGAGGGCGGAGAACGGTTCATCCAGCAGCATCAGCCGTGGCTGCTGCGCGAGGGCCCGGGCGAGGGACACTCGTTGCTGCTGGCCGCCAGACAGTTCATGGGGCCAACGCTCGGCCATGTTGGCGTCCAGCGCGACGCTGTCCATCAGCTCCTTGATCCGCTCGTGTCTGGCCGCGCCGGTCAGTGCCAGGCCGAACCCGATATTGGCGGCGACGGTCATGTGCGGAAACAACGCGCCGTCCTGCGGAACATAGCCGATCTGCCGTTGGTAGGCGGGCACCGCATGGGTGCTGTCGACCAGCACCTGACCGTTGAGGGTCAGGCTGCCGGCGTCGGGGAATTCAAACCCGGCAATTATCCGCAGCAGCGTGGTTTTGCCGGAGCCGGACGGGCCGACAATCACCGTGCGGCTGCCGGTCGGCACTGACAGGCAGATGTCATCCAGCGCTTTCTGCGCGCCAAAGGACTTGTTCAGGGAGATCAGTTCGAGTGCGTTCATCGGCCAGCGGTGCGCCTGGATTGGTGATAGAGGAGGGCCGTCAGCGGCAGCGAAAGCAGCACCATCAACAGTGCGTAAGGCGCGGCGGCGGCGTAATCGATTTCGCTGGTCATCGCCCAGAAGCCGGTGGCCAGCGTACGGGTGCCGTTGGGGGCGAGCAGCAAGGTCGCGGTCAGTTCATTGGTGATCGCCAGAAACACCAGCGCGGCTCCGGCGGCAGCGCCCGGTGCCGCGAGGCGCAAGGTGATCAGCCACAAGGCGCGCAGGGGCGATCGGCCGAGGCTTTGCGCAATGTTCTCCAGTTCTACTGGCGCCTGGGCAAAACCGGCACGCAGGCTGACCAGTGCGCGTGGCAGGAACATCAGCAGATAGGCGAGCAGCACGGTGATGGTGGTCTGGTAGATCGGCCGGGCGAAATGGATGGTCACGGTGACCAGTGCCAGCGCCACGACAATCCCTGGCAGGGAACTGGTGATGTAATTGCAGCCTTCGAGCAGACGCTGCAATTTGCCCGGCGCGCGGATCGACAGCCAGGCAATCGGAATCGCCGCCAGACTGGTCAACAGCGCACCGGCGACGCCAAACGACAGGGTTTGCAGCAGCGCAGGCAACAGTTCGTCGCCGCCCCACACGTCCCAGCCACCGGCGATCAACCAGCGACTCAATGTCAGCAGCGGCACGCCGAGGGCGAGCAGGCAGGTCAGCACTTGCAGACCGAGCCCGAGGATCACGCTGCCACGACCGAGCCGAACCGTGCGTTGTTCGCGGGCACTGCCGGAACCCACGCGCGCATAGCGCGCCTTGCCCCGGGCGGCGGATTCGGCGGTGAGCATCGCCAGGCAGCACAACGCCAGAACGCCCGCCAGCATGTTCGCTGCCGGGCCGTTGAAGGTCGATTTGAACTGATCGAAAATCGCCGTGGTGAACGTGTCGAAACGAATCATCGCGTACAGGCCATATTCGGCCAGCAAATGCAGCCCGACCAGCAACGCCCCGCCACAGATCGCCAGGCGCAACTGCGGCAACACCACCCGGAAAAACACCGCCCAAGGCTTGAGACCGAGGGATTCGGCGACGTCTTCGATCGCCGGATCAAGTCGGCGCAAGGTTGCGGCAATCGGCAAGTAGAGAAACGGAAAATAGGCGATTACCGACACCAGCACGCCGGCCGATAAACCGTGAATCGATGGAATCAGGCTGACCCACGCATAGCTATGCACGAACGCCGGTATCGCCAGTGGCGCCACGGCCAGCAATGACCATAGGCGTCGACCGGGCAGATCGGTGCGCTCGGTCAGCCAGGCCAGTGCGGTGCCGAGCAGAATGCACAACGGCAGGGTGATCAACACCAGCAGCACGGTGTTGATCAGCAGTTCCGCCACCCGTGGGCGAAACACCAACGCTTCGATGGTCGCCCAACCGGTGGCCCACGACACACCGAGCACAAACGCGATCGGCAGCAACGACAACAGTGAAACACCGACGGCCAGCGCGACCACCCAAGAACCACCGCGCCCGGTCAGGGCGCGGGGTTTTAGCCTCAGGCTGGCGGAGGAGGCCGCAGCGACCTGCGCAGGAAGGGTTTCGGGGAGCACTTACAGGATTCCCGCCTGAGTCATCAGCTCGACGGCTTTCTTGCTGTCGAGTTTTGACGCATCGACTTTGGGTGCGTCGAGATCTTTCAGCGGCGTCAGTTTCGGGTTGGACGGTGCGTCTTTGCCGACCGCGTACTCAAACGAGGTGCCGCTGTGCAGAATCTCCTGGCCTTCTTTGCTGGTGATGTATTTGACGAACTTCTGCGCCTCTTCCTGACGTTTGCTGGAGGCCAGCACGCCAGCGCCGGAGGTACTGACAAACGCGCCCGGGTCCTGATGTTTGAAGTAATAAAGCTGGGTGTTCTTGCTGTTTTCGCCGGTCTTGGACTGATCGACGAAGCTGTAATAGTGGTAGATCACGCCGCTGTCGATCTGCCCGGCGTTCACCGCTTTGAGCACGGCGCTGTTGCCGCGATACACGCTGGCGTTGGTTTTCATGCCTTTGAGCCAGTCCAGCGTGGCGGCTTCGCCTTTTTGCTCGAGCACGGCGGCGACGATGGCCTGGAAGTCGGCACCGGCCGGCGAGGCAGCCCAACGGCCTTTCCACTCCGGTTTGGCCAGATCGAGCAGGGATTTCGGCAGGTCTTTTTCCGCCAGTTTCGCCGGGTTGTAGACGAACACCGTTGAACGCGCGGCGATACCGATCCACTGGCCGTGTGCCGGGCGGTACGCCGCATCGACTTGTTCCAGCGTGGCTGGCGCGATCGGGGCGAACAGCTTGGCGTTGTCGACCAGTACCATCGCCGGGGAGTTTTCGGTGAGGAACACATCGGCCGGCGAGGCCGCGCCTTCCTGCACCAGTTGGTTGCCCATTTCGGTGTCATCGCCATTGCGGATCGTCACCGGAATGCCCGTCTCTTCGGTGAAACCGGTGACCCAGGCCTTGGTCAGGCTTTCGTGCTGGGCGTTATAAACCAGCAAGCCAACACCGTCAGCCGCGAAGGCGTGGCCGGCACTGAGCAGGGCGGTGACCAACAATGCGCGTTTCAGAAAGGACGGAAACTGTGGATTCATGACGACAACGCTCCTGATTTTTTAGACGTTATAGGCAGGCATTCGCGGGCAGACTTCAATGCGAATGATTTGCAGATATTCAGCCGCAGGCAATGTAGAGAGGCAAATGAGAAAAAAACGTCAAACAAACCGTTAATACATGTCATTGCCATTCAGATTAGCAGCGACTCGGTGACGCGCGGTGGCCGTGCGTCATTCCGCGTCAGGTGTTCAGAAGGGATTGGGCAGGTAGGCGACGCTCTGGTCGGCGCGGCCATGGAACACCTGTTCGCCGCGGGTTGGCGTGGTGGTGATGATCCGGTGGTCTGCGCTCAGATAATCCAGCGGCAGCGAATCGCCATTTCGGTATTGCGCGACGATGATGGTGCGTTGCGCATCCCAATGCTGACCGCTAGTGCGCTCCAGCCAGGCGAACAACGCAGCACTGGTGCCGGCACGTGGAAAATCAGCGGTTTCTGCCACGTAGTAGAAGGGCGCGCCGCCGGTTTGCAGGTACATCGGCACTTTGTTGTCGACCTCGATCATGACCATGCGCCACTGATTCAACGGTGCCTGTTGGCTGGCCTGCTCGCGCACGGTTGCGCCGAAGCGGATCACGCCGCCAGCGCTGTTGGTCCACGGATACAGCACACCGAGCACACCGGCCATCACGACCGTAGCGATTGCAAAAGCGATTTTCCAACCGCGTCCGTCGAGCTTGCGCGTGGCCATGCGCCGGGTGATCCACCACGCACCGAGCAGTTGCGCGAATGGCACCAGTGGCAACACGTAATAGCTGCGTCGACTACCGCTGGCAGTGAAAAACAGCAGCAACAGACCTAGCCCCTGAATCAGCCAGCGGGTGTCTGGCTCGATGTTCCGCCAGTTTCGCAGCGCCACCCACAACGCAATGAGCCAGCACGGCGCCCATGGCAGGGTGTAGATCGGCAGATACAACAAGTAGATGTAAATCGGCCCGATGTTGTCGAACGGCTGGAAAAACCGCACAACGTTTTCCCGCAACACCAGTTCCAGTCCGCTTTGCCGATAGTCAGGGGATCCGTAGACATGCGAGAGCAGGAACGGCAATCCATAGAACGTTCCGGCGATCAGCAGCGCGGCGCACAGGCGCAGGTTGAGATGGCGTTTCCAACGGCCGTTTTGCAAAAGATGCGGTAACAGCAGCAGCCCCGGCAGGATGAAACCGATCAGGCCCTTGAACAAAGACGTCAGCGCCAACAGGCCGAAAAACACCACATAGCGCCAGAACCGGGTGTCATCAGGGTCACGCCAATACCACCACACCGCCGCGAGAACACCGCAGACGGTGAGGATGTCGGCCGTCGCGACCCGCGCCCAGAAGACGAAATAGAATGTGGTCGCCAACATCCATCCGGCAATCAGCCCGGTCCCTTTGCGAAACAATTGCTCGCCCAGCAGGTACACCAGCCATACGCTGAACCACGCCGAAATGACCGACGACAAGCGCAATGACCAAGGCCCCAGGCCTCCAGTCAGCCAGGAAGTTGCGGTGATCAGCCAGTACGACAGCAAAGGCTTGTCGTAGTACGGATCGCCCTTGAGATACGGGTCGAAGTAGTCACCGCTTTGCAGCATCTGCAAAGCGATATTGGCCCAGCGGGTTTCCGCGCCCCAGAGTTCGCGGCTGCCCAGCCCAAGCAGCAACATCAGCGCAGTCGCTGCGAGAAGAATCCATAACGCCCTGGGTTCTTTGGCCGTCGCGGTCATGGCTGGCGCTTGGCGAAAATGTAGATCTGCAGATTGCCGCGCTGGTAATGCTTGCCGTCAGCCGGCAACAGTTCGATTTCCTGCGCTTCCTGGGTGCTGTTGACGCGCATCACCACCGCCACCGAGCCTTTTTTGCGCGCGTCGGTCATCCATTGGCCAACATCGTCCAGACCGACCTTGCGGGCAGCCATGGCCGGATCGTCGAGGCCGTATTTCAGTTCACCGACGGTATTGAACAGATCCACTTGCGGCCGCTTCAGACGCCAGGCCAAGGCCGACGCGGCGCCAAGGTCATTACTCAACAGCGAGGACGCTTCGCTCAAGGCCTGTTGATGCTCGGCAATAAACTGGTCGGGCATCTTGCTGTCGACGATTTGCGCCGGCATTGCGGCGGGCAGCAAGGCGATCAGCAGACCGATGCCGAGCGCCGGCATGGCCCACATCGTCAGCGGCCGCATGACTTGCAGGGCATTGGCGATGATCCAGCCGATCAGCACGATATACACCAGCGACAGGCTGAACATCTCGGTGTTTTCGTAGAGTTCCTTGCTCGCTTGCAGGTAGATCAGCGCAATCAGGGCAACGCTGCCCATTACGGTATTGATCACGCCGTTCAGGCGCAGAACCTGCGTGTTGCGCTGCTCCAGCCAGTTGACCACGGTGTAGCCCATCAGCAGGGCCAGAGGAAACAGGCACGGCATGATGTAGGTCGGCAGCTTGCCGCTGCTCAGACTGAAAAAGATCAGCGGCAGCACAAACCACAGCGCCAGAAACGCGGTTTTTGCCTCGCGTTTTTCACGCCAGGTACGAATCAGCGTCGACGGCAACAACAGCGCCCATGGCAACGTCGAAGCAAACAGCAACGGCAGATAGAACCACCACGGCCGTGCATGCTGGGCATCATCGCCAGCGGCGAAACGGCGGATGTGTTCATGCCAGAAGAAAAACCGCCAGAAGTCCGGCTCGCGCACGTGTACCGCCAGTGCCCACGGCACGCTGACCAATGCGGCCACCAGTATCGCCACCGGGCCGTAGCGCAGCAGTTCGCTGAAACGGCGTTGCCAGATCATGTAGGGCAGGGCGATCAGCACCGGCAGCAGCAGGGCCAGAAAGCCTTTGGTCATCAGGCCCATTCCACAAGCGGCGCCGAGCAATGCCCAACTGCCGAGACGGGCCTTGGGGGTGGTGCTGTCGATGGCAAACCACACCGCTACCAGACTGAGGTTGACCCACAAGGTGAACTGCGGATCAAGGTTGGCGTAGCCTGCCTGACCGGCGATCAGGCCAAAACTCATGTACAGCAAGGCACATGCCGCGCTGATCCGCGGGTTGTTCCAGAGCCTGCGTGCCAACAGATAGGCGAGCCAGACGCTGACGCCCGTACTCACCGCCGAAGCGATGCGCACACCGAACAGGTTGTCGCCGAAAATCGCCTGGCCGATGGCGATCATCCAGTATCCGGCAATCGGTTTCTCGAAATAGCGAATGCCCATGAAATGCGGCGCGACCCAGTTGCCGCTCAGCAGCATTTCCTGGCTGATCTGGCCGTAACGGGTTTCGTCGGGAATCCACAAACCGTGGCTCATCAGCGGCAACAGATAAAACAGCACAAACGCCAGGATCAACCCAGGGATCGCCCAGCGTTCGATCGGCGAGGGAGGTTGCATCAAATGACGGGCAGCGTGGCGCAACGGAGGGGTATCGGACGTCATGACTGGGCCTTGGGGCGAATAAATAGTATCTGGCTTAAAACACTAGAAGCCTTGGCGGTTTTTTCATTGTTTATGTGTAACGTCTAATATCTGCCAGAACGGTGTATTGATAATGCCCAGCACTGTAAGTTGTTTCCGGTCATCAATTCGTACAAGTAAGGTACTGCCATACTCGGCGGCAATCGCGTGAGGAAAACCGGTCTGTTTTTCAAAATCACTGATACAGCCGCTGTGCGTGACCAGTACAAGATTCTGCTGCGCCACTTTGCGCGCGACGATGTCATCGCGAAGTGTCGGGCCGCAGGTGGCCAGCCAGTCTTCGGCGCTGGCGTCGTGGCCGAACATGTAATGCGCGGTTTGCGCCGTGCGGGTCAGCGGGCTGCTCAACACCACGGCCTGCTGCATGCCCAGTCTGACGAAGCCTTGACCGACCGCTTGCGCCGCGCGGCTGCCCACTTCGGTGATGCCATCCGCCGGGCCCAGGCAGGTATTGCTCGAACGATCGCAGCGTTCGGTGTGTCGCACCAGCGCAACGACTTCACCGGCCCGCCAGGCTTTTACCCATTGAGCGGTGGTGCTGCGCCCGGCATGATCGAGGTCGGTCGGTGAGCGCGGCCACCAGACAAAACCACTGACCAGAATGGCCAGTGCGATGACACACACGAGTGCAACCCATAGCCGAAAGCGCGGCGTACGCCGGTACCGAAATAAATGTTTCAACTGAAATAATTGCGCCACAATGTTGCCTCTTTAAACGCCAGATAGTTCATTCAGTGCAACGCAAGGCTTGGGCAGCGAGCAACTTTACGACTGTTTACTTGAATGCTGGCTGAACACTACGTTCAAGGTCGTCGGGGCGCGGTGAAGAACATGTGAAAAAATTGCCAGAAGTTACTTCGGACAAACTAAAGCGCCTATTTGATAAACAAACTCAATTGTTGTTTTTGTTTATCGAGGGGCCTTAACAAGTCTCCATCGTTGCGGTGAAGCTCAGGCTGTCACGCAACGGCATAGCGCCGGGCTAGCCGGATAAACACTCAGGAGTCGTTCGAACGCATGGATCTCAAGCAAAGCCTGACAAAACGGATCGTGATCGTGTTCGCCCTGATGAGTGCTCTTGTGGCCGGTGTGTTTGCGTTGGGGATCGTCGCCACCGTGCACGTGGTCGAGCGCAAGTTGACCACCACCACGCTAAGCGGAGGTCTACGCCGTTTATTGGCAATGGATGACATCAGTCACTGGAGCCACGCCCCGGAAAAGGGCGAATTGTTTTTTTTCGAGGGCGGCCAGGGGCCGTTGGCACTGACCCGGCAACTGGCGGCGCTGCCCTTGGGCTTTCAGGAAATCACTTTTCACGGTGACGCTTTCTACGCCATGGTCGAAGCCGTTGGCGGGCGCAAATACGTGTTGCTGCGGGATCAGGAAAGCCTCGAACAACGTGAGCATCTGCTGTTTATTGTGGTGATTGTCGGGTTCATCCTCAGCGTGATTCTGGCGATTATTCTGGGCCGCTTGCTGGCGCGACGGGTCATGGCGCCGGTGATTCGTCTGGCTCGCCAGGTGCGCCACCGCGATCAGCTCATCGAGGTGGCGCCGCCGTTGCATCCCGATTACGCCGCTGATGAAGTCGGCGAGCTGGCGCTGTCGTTCGATCAGACTTTGGGACGCCTGCGCGCGACCTTGAGCCGGGAGAAACTGTTCACCAGCGATGTCAGCCATGAACTGCGCACACCCTTGATGGTGCTAACGACGTCCTGCGAACTGCTGTTGGCCAACCCGTCGCTTGATGCCCGTTCAGGCGCACAGGTCAGCCGGATTGCCCGGGCCAGCCACGAGATGCGCCTGTTGGTCGAAACCTTTCTGATGCTGGCGCGCAAGCCTGAAGAAGTTCGCGTGCAGTCCACGTGTACGCTCAAGGAAATTGCCAATGCGCAGACAGAGGTGTGGGGCCGCTTGATCCGCGAAAAAGGCCTGGAGTTTGTCTACGATCCGCAGCACGCCGGCGCAGCGCGCTTCAACCTGACTTTTCTGCAATCAGTGATGGGCAACCTGTTGCGCAACGCCTGGCATTACACCGACCACGGTTACGTGCGCCTGACCCTGCTCGAAAACAGCTTCGTGGTTGAAGACAGCGGCATCGGTATTCCGGAAGAACAGCGCCATGCGATGTTCCAGCCCTTCGTGCGCGGCGATGAACAACGCGGCGAAGGGCTCGGCCTCGGGCTTTCGCTGGTGCAGCGGATCTGCAGCCAGCAACACTGGCAAGTGCAACTCACCACCCGTGAGCCGAATGGCTGTCGCTTTACCGTGACCCTGACTCAGGACGCGGGCGGGCAGCCGCGCGGATTGCCGGCGGCCTGACTGATCGCCGCAGCCAGCCGTTTGACGTTGTGCTGCTGGGCGCCCACCAGATCATCGATGGTCGGGCCGGACGGTGTTTGCAGGGTCGAACGGCAGGTCAGCAGGCCACTGTCGGTCGCCCCTGATGGACGCAGACGCCATTTGGCGTCGATCAAGGCGTACTGCCCCGGAATCGAATCGAAGCGCTGCACTTCGATGCGTACCGAGGTAGCGCCCTGGCCGCCGGTATTGCTCAATTGATCGCTCAGCGCACCGCGCAGCTCATCGGCAAGTGTCGCGCCCCACCAATCGGTTTCCAGAATCGCCAGGCCGCTGTTGCCTTGGCGGATAACGATTTGCGCGCGGTCGACCTGTGGCGGAACGCTGAGGGCTTCGATGGGAATCTGCGCGCCGCCGCCCCTGTTACTCAGTTGCACCGGGGTCAGGGTGTGAAAGCTGATCGGGTCGCTGCGGCAGGCGCCCAACAGCAACACGGCAGCGAGCACGGTGAACTTCAGCGGTAAAGCCATTGTGGTAGCTCCTGTGCTCAATTGCGTGGTGGCCCTTTCAGATCCAGCGGCGCGGCGTTATCGGGACGACCGCGAATCAGCGATTCCGGATGTCGGCCCAGGTAATCCGACAGCTCACGCAGCGAGCGCGACATCCGCCCGAGTTCGTCGAGGGTTTCCGTGAGTTTTTCGCGTTGCGGCGAGTCTTCGGCGAGCGTTGAACTGGCGGACTGCAATGTCTTGCTGACGTCGGCGAGGGTGCTTTGCACACCCGGCAGGGTCTTGGCATTGAACTGGCTCAGGCCTTTGCGCAGTTCGACCAGATTGCTGTCGAGGTTACCGGCAATCCGTTCAACCGGCAGTTTGTTGAGCTTGTCGACCATCGCTTCGAGTTTTTCCTGCAACTGTTCGAGGCTGCCCGGAACGGTCGGTAGAACGACCGGGCGAGCGCTTGGATCGAACGCGACTTTCTCCGCTTTCGGAAAGAAGTCCAGTGCCACGTACAACTGGCCGGTCAGCAGGTTGCCACTGCGGGCCTGGGCACGCAGGCCATTATCGACGAAGGTGCCCAGCAGGCGGATGCCGGCGGCTTCGTCGTTGGGGTCGTGCTTGAATTCGGTGAGCATCTTTTTGTAGGCCTGACCGAGACGCTGCGGGTAAATGACGATGCCGACATTAAGCGGGAAGGTGCGTTTTTTTGCATCGAAATCCAGGTTGATGCCCACGACCCGGCCGATTTCCATACCGAGGAACTCGACCGGCGCATCGACCTTGAGTCCGCGCAGCGACTGGTCGAATCGCAGCACCATGTATTGCGCCTTGCCGTTCGGCGGCGCGAGGGCACTCTGCTGGTCGGCGAACAGTTCGAAATCCTTGTCGTCAGCGGCGGCCACATCGTTGGGACTGTAATCCGGAGCACGGAATGCAATACCGCCCACCAGCATCGTCGACAGCGATTCGGTCTTCACGGCAAAGCCGTTGGCACCGACATTGATGTCGATGCCGCTGGCATTCCAGAAGCGGGTATTTTCAGTGACGAACGCGTCGTTCGGCGCGTGAATGAACACCTCGATATCCACCCCTTTGCCTTCGGGGTTGAGGGCGTAGGTGACGACCTGGCCGACCGGAATCTTGCGGTAATAGACCGGTGAACCGATGTCCAGTGAACCGAGGTCCGGCGCGTGCAGCATGAAGCGCTTGCCGGGTTCGCCATAGGTGATCGGCGGCGGATTTTCCAGACCCTTGAAGTTCTTTGCGCGGCCATTGGACTGGCCGACGTCGGCGCCGATGTAGTCACCGGAAAGCAGGGTGTCGATGCCCGAAACCCCGCCGGCGCCAATGCGTGGGCGCACCACCCAGAACTGTGAATCTTCGCGCGTGAAGGTTTCCGCCTGTTTGGACAGTTTGATGGTGGCGTCGACGCTTTTCTGGTCGCCACTCAACTCGACGTCCGTGACCTGACCGATGACCACGTTGCGGTATTTGACCTCGGTCTTGTTCGCCGTCAGGCCGCTGCCTGTCTTGAAGTTGACAATGATCGTCGGCCCTTCCTGCATCACGTTGTGCACCACCAGCGAGATGCCCACGAGCACCGCCACAATCGGCACAATCCAGACGAGTGAAATGCCGAAACGGCGGGTTTTGACTGGGGCTTGGCCTGGCGCTCGCGGCTCGTCGGTGGCTGACGACTTCATCCATGTCTCCTCGATTGAATGGGCACTGAGCGTCAGGAACGCAAAAGCACCTCATCAATATAGAAGTGCTTGGCGATAGAGCAAATGTGAATAGCGCATGCACCGCGGTACCCCTGTAGGAGCTGCCGCAGGCTGCGATCTTTTGATTTTGTTTTTAAGATCAAAAGATCGCAGCCTGCGGCAGCTCCTACAGGGATTGGGGGTTATCCGAGCATTTCCCGCAGGCGATACCAGAACATCCCCAGTGCCAGCAGTGGCGAGCGCAAGGCCGGGCCGCCGGGGAAGGTCATATGCGGCACGCCGCTGAACACGTCCATGCCTTGGCTGTGACCGGCATGAATCGCCTCGCCGAGCAGTTTCGCGCACCAGTGCGTGACGTTCAGGCCATGGCCGGAATAACCCTGCGCATAGAACACGTTCGGGTGCTGCTTGAGCCGGCCGACCTGCGGAAAGCGGTTGGCGGTGATGCCAATCTTCCCACCCCACTGGTAATCGATGCGCACGTCGGCCAGTTGCGGGAAGACCTTGAGCATCTTCGGGCGCATGTAAGCGGCGATGTCCGCCGGATCGCGCCCGGAATAGTGGCAGGCACCGCCGAACAGCAGGCGCCGGTCCGCCGAGATCCGGTAGTAATCGAGGCCGACTTTCTGGTCGCACACCGCCAGATTGTGCGGGATCAGTTGCGCGGCGCGTTCTTCGGACAATGGCTCAGTGGCGATGATGTAACTGCCGGCGGGCAGGACTTTGCCACTGAGTTGTTGTTCGAGGTCGTCCAGATGCGCGTTGCAGCCGAGCACCAGACTGCCGGCGCGCACTGAGCCCTTGGCGCAACGCACCTGAACGGTCGGGCCGTGGATGATTTCCAGCACTTCACTCTGCTCGAAAATTCGCACGCCGAGTGACGCCGCCAGTCGCGCCTCGCCCTGCACCAGATCCAACGGATGCAGGTGCCCGGAACCCATGTCAACCAGTCCGCCGGCATAGATGTCGGAATTCACCACTTGCTGGCGGATCTGCTCCGGGCCGATCAGACGGGTTTCGTGGGCATAACCGAGTTCGGCGAGGTCGACCAGCTCATCCTTGAAGGCCGCGAACTGCGCCGGGGTATTGGCCAGATCGCAGAAGCCCCAGCGCAGATCACACTCGATGCCGTTGTCGCCGATGCGCTGACGCACCAGCTCCACCGAATCGATGCCGGCGCGCTGCAAATAACGCACGCCTTCCTGGCCGACATATTTGGCGAAGCCTTCAACTTCATGACCGATCCCGCGAATCAACTGACCGCCGTTGCGCCCGCTGGCGCCCCAGCCGATGCGCCGGGCTTCGATCAACACCACCGACAATCCGCGCTGAGCCAGCTCGATGGCGGTGTTGACCCCGGTGAACCCGCCGCCGATCACGCAGACATCGGCGGTCAGGTCAGCGTCCAATACCGGATAAGGTGTGGTCGCCCGCGCCGAAGCAGCGTAGTAGGAGCGAGCGTGTTCCTGGGTGTACTGATTCATTTGTTCGACTTCACTTTGCTCCAGGAGCGGGTCATCAGACGCATGATCGCCTGGGGCGGGGTGGTAGAAATGTAGAGTTTATCGAGCACGGCTTGAGGTGGGTAAACCTCTGGGTTGTTGACCAGTTCCGAATCCATGAACTGCTTGGCGGCCGGGTTCGGGTTGGCGTAACCCACCGAAGCGCTGACTTTGGCGATCACTTGCGGATCGAGCAGGTAATTGATGAAGGCGTGGGCTTCTTTGGTGTTGCTCGCATCGGCGGGGATGGCCAACAGATCAAACCAGAGGTTGGCGCCTTCCTTCGGAATGGCGTAAGCGATGTTCACGCCGTTCTTGGCTTCCTTGGCGCGGTTGGCGGCCTGGAATACGTCGCCGGAGTAACCGAAGGCCACGCAGATGTCACCGTTGGCCAGATCCGACACGTATTTCGAGGAATGGAAATAGGTGATGTACGGGCGGATGCTCAGCAGTTTGGCTTCAGCCTTTTTATAGTCTTCCGGGTTTTCGCTGCGCGGGTCCAGGCCCATGTAATTGAGCATCGCCGGGAAGACTTCGTCGGCGGAGTCCATCATCGACACGCCGCACTGGGTGAGTTTTTTCAGGTTCTCGGGTTCGAACAGCACGGCCCAGGAATCGATGTGGTCGATGCCCAGCACTTGCTTGACCTTGTCGACGTTGTAGCCGATGCCATTGGTGCCCCACAGGTATGGCACCGAGTGTTCGTTGCCCGGATCGTTTTTCTCCAGCAGTTCGAGCAGTTTCGGGTCGAGGTTCTTGAAGTTCGGCAGTTGCGAGCGATCCAGTTTGAGGAACGCGCCGGCCTTCACCTGACGGGCGAGGAAGTGGTTGGACGGCACCACCACGTCGTAGCCGGTGCGGCCAGCGAGAAGTTTGCCTTCGAGGGTTTCGTTGGAGTCGAAAACGTCGTAGATTACCTTGATCCCGGATTTGCTCTGGAAGTCGGCGAGGGTGGTTTCGCCGATGTAATCGGTCCAGTTGTAGACGCTGACCTGGGGTTGGGCGTGCGCTACGGCGCTGAACAGCACGCTCAGGGCGACCGGGAGTACGGATTTCAACAGACGCATTTCGACACCTCTTCTTATAATGATCGTTCCCACGCTCTGCGTGGGAATGCCTCAACGGACGCTCCGCGTTCGGCTTTGGATGGGACGCGGAGCGTCCCGGGCTGCATTCCCACGCAGAGCGTGGGAACGATCGATTGTTGGATTTCTCAGGTGGTTCGCTATTCCCCTTGTGGGAGCGAGCCTGCTCGCGAAAGCGGTGGGTCAGGCAACATCAATGGTGACTGTGCTGACGCCTTCGCGAGCAGGCTCGCTCCCACAGGGGATTTGTGAAGTGAGTTAAACGCTCAACATCAGGAACTCACGCTCCCACGAGCTGATCACGCGCTTGAAGTTTTCATGCTCGGCACGTTTCACCGCGACGTAGCCACGGACAAACTTGTCGCCCAGATACTGCGCAACGGCCTCGCACTCTTCCATTTGCGTCAGCGCTTCTTCGATGGTGATCGGCAGGCGCAGGTTGCGGCGCTCGTAAGCGCGGCCCTGTACGGCAGCGCTCGGCGCGATGGCTTCGACCATGCCGATGTAACCGCAGAGCAGGCTCGCGGCAATCGCCAGATACGGGTTGGCATCCGCGCCCGGCAAGCGGTTTTCCACGCGCATCGCCTCAGGGCTGGAAGTCGGCACGCGCAGGCCGACGGTGCGGTTTTCTTCGCCCCATTCGACGTTGACCGGCGCCGAGGTGTCCGGCAGGAAGCGGCGGAACGAGTTGACGTTGGGCGCGAACATCGGCAGCACTTTCGGGATGTATTTCTGCAAACCACCGATGTAATGCAGGAACAGTTCGCTCATCTGCCCGTCAGCGTTAGCAAAGATCGGTTTGCCCGTGGCGATGTCCACCACGCTCTGGTGAATGTGCATGGCGCTGCCCGGCTCGTCGCCGATCGGCTTGGCCATGAACGTCGCCGCAACGTTGTGCTTGAGTGCGGCCTCACGCATGGTGCGCTTGAACACGGTGATCTGGTCGGCCAGATCCAGTGCGTCACCATGACGGAAGTTGATTTCCATCTGCGCCGGGCCGTCCTCGTGGATCAGCGTGTCGAGGTCCAGGCCTTGCAGTTCGCACCAGTCGTAGACGTCTTCGAATAACGGATCGAATTCGTTGGCGGCGTCGATGGAGAACGACTGACGACCGCTTTCAGCACGGCCCGAGCGGCCGAGCGGTGCCTTCAGTGGCAAGTCCGGGTCTTCGCAGCGTTGGGTCAGGTAGAACTCCATTTCCGGCGCCACAATCGGCTTCCAGCCTTTGTCGGTGTACAGCTGCAAGACTTTCTTCAACACGTTGCGCGGCGACAGTTCGATCGGGTTGCCGAACTTGTCGAAGGTGTCGTGGATGACGATGGCGGTCGGCTCGATCGCCCATGGAATCACGTAGACCGCGTCAGCCACTGGCTTGCAGACCATGTCGATATCGGCAGGATCGAGCAGGTCGTAGTAGATGTCGTCGTCGACAAAATCCCCGGTTACCGTTTGCAGCAGCACACTTTCCGGCAGGCGCATGCCTCGCTCATGCAGGAACTTGTTGGTCGGTGCGATCTTGCCGCGGGCAATGCCGGTCAGGTCGCTGACCACACATTCGACTTCGGTAATCTTGTGATCTTTCAGCCACGTGAACAGCTGATCGAAAGGGGCATTCATAAAGACCTCGTTATTGGTTTTATAGACGCCGGGGAGGGCGGGTTTCATCTTCCGCCCCTTCCCCTGTGGCGCGTTGACGACTATCTTGGGCGAGCCTTGCAGTTCCATCTATCCACTTTAAGCAGCACCAAAGCGCACCAAAAGAGTGCGCAAGGTCACCCCATGACAACGTGCAATTCGCTCCAGGTTCAAGCGTTCAACACCGCCGATGTGGCCGAGCAAGTCCGCGCCACACCGGGCTGGGTCCAGCATTACCAACAGATGTCGCCGGGCCATTTCGCCGGGCAGATCCGCTATCTGGATCTGCAGGGTGTCGAGGTCTACGAAGAGCAGATGAACACCCGCGTCGAGCAGAACTTCAGCGCGCCATCGGGTGCTTTGGCGTTCTGTTTCGATCGCAGCGACAACGCGCTGTATCTGCTCAATGAAGAGAGCCGCAACATCTGGATCACCCCGGAGAACTACCAGGAAATCGCCGTGGTGTTCGGTCCGGAGTTTGTCCGTCAGCACGGTCTGAATGTGGCGAAACTCGAAGGGTTGTTCATGACGCAACTCAATTGCGGACAGAACGCTTTGTTCAGTCGCTGGTTAAGCTCAACTCTCACGAAGTTGTCGCAACCTATTGATCTGCTTGATAAAGAGTCGCTGACGCAGCAGCTACTTGAAGACTGCCTGTTCATCCTCGACAACGCTCACACCAGCCTCGATCGCGGCGGATTACAGCGGCGTAGCGAAGAGCGGATGATCATGAAACGGGTGGGGGAGTGGGCGGCGGATTCGCCGGAAGACACCGTCAATCTGCTTGAGCTGTCACACGTGGCAGGCGTGCCGTTGCGCCAATTGCAGCAGGCGTTCAAGGCCTACACCGGGATGACCCCGAGTCACTGGCTGCGCCTGCGCCGGTTGAACAGTGCACACCGTGAATTGCTCAAGCGCCGGCCGACGGAAACCACCGTGGCCGAGGTGGCGATGCAGTGGTCGTTCTGGCATTTGGGAAGGTTTTCAAGCAGTTATCGGGCATTGTTCAAGGAGTTTCCGAGTGAGACGCTGAAGCGCTCATAAAACGCGCGGCAGATAAAAAGGCTTTGTGTCGGCGAGAGAGTTAAATAGAATCAGTCTCATTTGAATTCTTACTTCGCGCCGGGACTCTTGAGATGACTGAAGCAGCGACGCCCTCGCCGCAGCACCTGCACGAACTGTATCGCGATCATCGCGGCTGGCTGGAAACCTGGCTGCGTAGGCGGATGGGCAACGCGTGGGATGCGGCTGACCTCAGTCAGGACACCTTCCTGCGCGTGCTGTGCAGCGCTCAGCCGATTGCCGACATGCGCGAGCCGCGCGCTTATCTGCTGACCGTGGGCAAACGCCTGCTGAGCAATTTCTACTCCCGCCGCAGTCTGGAAAAAGCCTACCTCGAAGCCCTCGCGCAATTGCCGGAGGAGTGCGTGCCGTCGCCCGAACAGCGCTGGCTGCTGCTGGAAACCCTGCAAGCGCTGGACGAATTGCTCGATGGTTTGCCACGGCCGGTGCGGCGGGCGTTTTTGTGGAGTCAACTTGAGGGCCTCGGTTATCGCGAAATTGCCGAGCGTTTACAGGTCTCAGAGCGCACTATAAAACGTTACATGGCAATGGCTTACGAGCATTGTTTGATGTGGGATCTATGATGCGTATGGCGCCCAACGCAGACGCGCGCGAAGTTGCACGTGCCGCCGCGCAATGGCTGGCGTTACTCGAATCCGGTGATGCCACCGATGACGATCATGCGCAATTGCAGCATTGGCGCAGCAGCGACAGTCGTCATGAACACGCCTGGCAGAAGATTCAATTGTTGCGTCAGCGCTTTTCCAGTCTGCCGACAGAATTGGCCATGGCCACACTTGATCGCCCGAATCTGGCGCGGCGTGCAGCGTTGAAAAAGGCTTTGGGGCTGGCGGCTTTGGTACCGACGGCGTGGTTGATCAGTCGCCAGTTGCCGCTCGACGTCTGGCGCGCCGATTTACAGACTGGCACTGGCGAGCACACCCGAACACGGTTGGCCGACGGCAGCACCTTGCAACTGAACACCGCCAGTGCGGTAAACGTCGATCTGGCCAGCCATCAGTTGACCCTGGTGCGTGGCGAAATGGCGCTCAACGTCCCCGGCAGCAAGGCGTTGACGGTCAACGCTGCGTACGGTCGGATCATCGTCAGCCGCAGCGAAATCTGTGTGCGCCTCAACCAGCGTGATTGCCACGTATCGGTGGTCAGCGGCTCGGTGCAATTGCAGCCGTTGCATGGACCGGTGCTGCAGTTGAACGCCGGGCAACAGGTCAGTCTGCAAGCTTCCGGCGCTGGACCGATCGCGCTGTTCGACGAAAAAATGCCGGACTGGCGCGACGGCGTGCTGATGGCGCAGAACCAACCGCTGGGGGATTTCCTGCGTGAACTGAGTCGCTATCGTTCGGGGCTGTTGCGCTGGGATCCGGCGCTGGAAGCGTTGCGCATCACCGGTAGTTTCCGCCTCGACAACACCGATCAAGTGCTTGCACTGCTCGCGGCGAGTCTGCCGATTGAAGTCCACACCCGTACGCGGTTCTGGGTTTCTCTTACGCCTCGGCAAAATGTTGGCTGAAGCCTGTCCCTTTTTTTCGCCTCACCGGTCATTGCAGGTAAGTGAACAAAATCGAGAGCTTCTTCCAATGCCCGCAGTATTCCCAAGTCGTTTGCGTCCGTTGTTGCAGTTGAGCCTCCTGCTGAGCCTGAGTGCCAGCCCGGTGTTGATCCAGTCGAGCTGGGCCGAAGACGCCCGGCGTAGTTATCAGGTACCCGGCGGGAGTCTGAGTGCGGCGTTGACGCGCTTTGCCGGGTTGGCCGGGGTCAATCTGTCGGTCGATCCGGCGCTGGTCAGCGGGCGCAACAGCAACGGGTTGTCTGGCGAGTTTGGCGTGGAGGAGGGGTTTACCCGGTTGTTGCTGGGCTCTGGTTTGCAACTGCAACCGCTGGGCGAGCACGCTTACACCTTGGTTCCTACTGCAGATGGCAGCAGCCTGCAATTGGCACCGACTTCGATTCTCGGCGCCAGTGATTCTACAGGTGCCGACGTATTTGCCGGCGGGCAGGTAGCGCGTCGCGGTTCACAGGGTTTGCTCGGGTCGAAAGACTTCATGGAAACCCCGTTCAGCATGACCACCTACACCAGCGAAACCGTGAAAAACCAACAGGCACGCACGCTGGGTGAACTGATTGCCAGCGACCCGTCGGTGCGCGCGACCAACCCGGCCGGTGGCCGTTACGAGCAGTTCACCATCCGTGGTTTCAGTCTGTTCAACAGCGACGTGGCCTATAACGGCCTCTATGGTGTTTTGCCGACTTACACGATCGACATGGAAATGGCCGATCGCGTCGACATTCTCAAAGGCCCGAGCCAGCTCATCAACGGCATCTCGCCGAGAGGCAGTGTGGGCGGGGGGATCAACGTGGTACCCAAGCGCGCTACCGATAAGCCGATCACCTCGTTGACGGCCAATTACGCATCGAATAATCAGGTCGGTGGTGCGGTGGATGTCGGCCGCCGTTTCGGTGAAGACAACCAGTTCGGCCTGCGCTTCAACGGCGTCAAACAGTCTGGCGACACCGAGTGGGATCACCAGAGCGTCGACCGTGACATGGCGGTGCTCGGCCTGGATTTTCGCGGTGAGCGCTTGCGACTTTCCACCGATATCGGCCACACCGAACGCGACACCGACGCGCCGCAGGAGCGCGTGCAGGTCGCGGCCAATGCCAAGGTTCCGAGCGCGAACAAGGTGCATCGCAACTACGCGCAACCGTGGACTCAGGCGAAAACCGAGGACACCTTCGGCACGTTCAACGCTGAGTTCGACGTCAGTGATTCGGTGATGCTGTACGGCGGCGTCGGCGCGCGCAAAAGTAATCATGACTTCTTGCGCCACGCCGTGTCCGTGACCAACGATGCCGGCGACTTCAGCGTTCAACCGCGAGATTTTACCCGCGACGAGAATGTCCGTACCGCCACGGCAGGCGTGCGCAACTGGTTCCATACCGGGCCCGTGAGCCATGAGGTCAACCTCGCGGCCAGCTACTTCTACATGGATTTCGAGAACGGCGGCGCGCGTTACGCCGCAGGGCGTAGCAACCTGTATGACCCGGTGGAAACGGCGAAACCCGGCACGCCGACACGCAATGACGCCAAGGTCTACACCGAAAATCGCTTCAGCGGCGTAGCGCTGTCCGACACCCTGGGCTTTTTCGACGATCGATTGCTGCTGACCCTCGGCGCTCGCTGGCAGCGGGTGAAAGTTGATGACTGGAGCGATGACGTCAAAGGCGACACCGCTTACGACGAGGAAAAGGTCTCGCCCTCGGGCGGGATTCTGTTCAAGGCAACGGACCGATTGTCGCTGTACGCCAACTACATGGAAGGTTTGAGTCAGGGCAAGATCGCGCCGTCGACTTCCATCAACGAAGACGAAATCTTCCCACCGTTCATCAGCCGTCAGGTCGAGGTCGGTGCCAAGTACGATGCCGGCGCCTACGCATTGACCGCTGCGGTATTTCGCATCAAGCAACCGGCGTACGAAACCAACGCTACCACGCGAGTCTTCGGGCCCAATGGCAAGCGCGAGAACAATGGCGTGGAGTTGAGCGTATTCGGCGAACCGCTCAAAGGCTTCCGTTTGCTTGGCGGCGTGATGTACATCGACAGCGAGCTGACTCATACCACCAATGGCACCTTCGACGGCAATCGCGCGCCGGCGACGCCGAAATACAACGTCAATCTGGGCGCAGAGTGGGACGTGCCGACTGTGCAGGGGCTGACGCTGACAAGCCGTGGCATCTATTCGAGTTCGCAGTATCTGGATCAGTCCAACGAGAAGGAAATCGATTCCTGGGAGCGCTTCGACGTAGGTACGCGATACGCCTTCAAAGTCGATGAGAAAACCATCACCCTGCGCGCCAACGTCGAGAATGTGCTGGATAAACGCTACTGGAGTTCAGCAGGCGCTTCGGATGACAGTGAACCGGGGCTGACGTTGTCGACACCGAGAACTTATCTGCTTTCAGCGACGGTGGATTTCTGATTCAACTCGAAAAATCAAAAGCGTGCTCTCAGCGAGCTGACCCACTCTTACAGTGATGTCCTGACCACCAATGGACAGTCAACTCGCTGGGGTCCCGAAAGCTCCAGGGTCTCGATCAGATGCCGTGCAGCCTGGCGCCCAATGTCGTAGTACGGCAGTTGCACGGTGGTCAACGGAGGGATGAACAACTCGGCAATGCCGATCATGTTGTCGTAGCCGAGAACGGCGACATCGTCGGGAATTTTCAGGCCACGCCCCAACAACAGCTGATAGGCACAAAAGGCAATGCGGTCGTTGCCGCAGATCAAAATATCAAATTGGGGACGACCATCAACGACATGCCGGTCGAGAATGGCGGCTGTTTCACTGTAGGCATCATGATCGGAAAGGTCGTATTGCAGGAGCGTGTCCGGCGCCAGTCCGAATGCCTGACAGGCACGCTGTAGGCCTTTCTGTCGCAGCCCCCATGCCAGACTCTGTTTCGGCAGATTGATACACAGCGGACGCTGGTAGCCGAGGCTCAACGCGTGGTGTACGGCGCGATACTGGCCCATTTCGTCGTCGGGTACATAGCTGACGAGGCTGCTGTCATCTGCCAGACAATTGGCGAGCACCAGAGGCTTGCTCTTCAAGCGCTCGGGAATGCTGACCTGGCGAAACCCCATGGCGCTGAAGATCAAGCCGTCCGGACGGTGCGACAGCATCAGATCGATGTTCTGGTCGGTGGGCGGGTTGCTTAGCAGGTTGAGGATAAAGACATTCCAACCGGCCTGTTGCGCGGTCTGCTCAATGGACAGCAACAGCTCGACCGCGAAGGGCGTGGTCGCAGTGTCCAGCGCGAACACACCGATGGTTCGCGACTGGAGGTTGTCACCGCGCATCTTGCGCGCTGACAGGCTGGGTACGAATTGCAGTTCATCAATGGCTCGACGCACCCGTAGAAGGGTTTCGGGGCTCAGTTTTTCCGGACTATTGAGCGCTCGAGACACCGTCATCAGGGACACGCCGGCCAGCTGTGCAACGTCTTTCACTGAAGTCATGCGAAGTGCGGCCGGTCAGGTTGACGCAGAATCATGACACAGGGCCCGGGCTTCTCGCGACCCGAATGACGCCGCTCATGACCATCCCGAACCCAGAGGCCATGCCTTGGCAATCGAGACGCGCCCGCCACTCCCGCTGGCCACAAGCTTCACGCCCAGACTGTCGGAACGCGGATAGAGGCGACTGCTGAGGCTGAAGCGGCCGTTTTCGTCGAATACCTCGATGGATGAGCGATCAAGAAACACGCGCAGTTCCAAGCGCTCTTGTGTCGGGTCTATCGCCACGCTGCGCTGGCCTGTGACTTGCGCACCCGAGCGGCTGCGATCAAGCACCAGGCGCTGCAGTGACGCATCGTAATAGAGCAGGGTTTCTTCACGGCCATCGTCGCTGCAGCGCAAAGCGACTCCCAAGTGGCCGTCAGTGCAGCCGAGCAGATCCAGATGCACATGGATTTCGAGCATGTCGCCGTTTAACTCCGGCACCCAGCGGGTTCCCGACGCTTCCCACCACGGCGTCCCCGGCAATTGCGTCATTCGCAGCGCGGTGAGCTCGCGTGCCGGATACACGCGAAGGCGATCGGCGCACAGTTCCAGTTCGCGGGGCAATCCGAGCATGCCGCACCAGTGATGGGCCTGGCTCGGCATCGGGCTTTCCCACATGTCCAGCCATGCCCATACGAGGCGCCGACCATCGGCGGCCAACAGCGTTTGCGCTGCATAGAAATCGTGGCCGTTATCCAGCTCGATAAAAGGCCCGCCGGTGAAGTGCCACTGGTTGTCGAGCTGGCCCACTCGATAACCGGTCTGGTACTTGTTGAGCCGGTCATAACCGTCGGCTTGCATGCCTTGTGGTGAGTACAGCAGCACGTCGCGTCCATTCAGGCGAAACAGGTCCGGGCATTCCCACATATAGCCATCGCCCTCGCTGCCGGCGGACACATAGTCGAGGAATTCCCAGACGTGCAGATCCGTGGACCGGTACAACGGCAGCAGCGGCCTGTCGCCCAAACGTGCGCCGGCAATCAGGTACCAATAGCCATCCGCCTGCCAGACCTTGGGGTCGCGGAAATGCATGATGGCGTCTTGCGGCGCGCTGTCGATGACGGCCCCGTGTTTGACGAAGCGGATGCCATCGGTACTGGTTGCCAGGCACTGCACTTGACGGATCAAGCGTTCGTCACCCACTTCGCCCAGCCAGGTATGCCCGGTGTAGATCAGGGCCAGGGTATCGCCACAGACCACGGCGCTCCCGGAAAAACAGCCGTCGCGGTCGCAGTCATCGCCGGGTGCCAGCGCAATGGGCAGGTGTTGCCAATGCACCAGATCGGCACTCTTGGCGTGGCCCCAATACATCGGCCCCCATTTCGCGTCGAAGGGGTGATGCTGATAGAAAACGTGATATTCGCCACGGAAGTACACGACCCCGTTGGGGTCGTTCATCCAGCCTGCCGGCGGGGCAATATGGTAACCGGGTCGATAATCCTCAATGACGCGAGACTGGCTGTCAGCCAGTGCGCGCTGCGCAAGGTCAAGGGTCGAAGACATGAGATCGCTCGGGGTATTCAAAGACAGGGTCATAGGGCGTGTGCTCGGATTGAGCGTAGAGAGAGGTCATCCGCCATGGATTCAATGACTTTCGGGTAGCGCTTCAATGCCAAGCCGTCGGTGTCGAACAGGTGAATCTTGTCGATGTCCGGCTGCAGTTCGACCCGATCGCCTGCCTGCCATCCGGCGTTGACTTCACAACGACAGATCAATGGCTCGTCCTGCCCGGTATCCAGGTGCACATAGGTTTCACTGCCCAGGTATTCGACCCCGGTCACGACGACGCCAGCGCTTCCCGGCGCCGCTTTGAGTGACAGGTGTTCCGGGCGAACGCCCAGGCTCAGCGAGGCATCTGCCGCCAGGTTCGAGCTGTCGAAGGGCAGGGTGGTCATCCCCAAAACCGGAGTATCAACCAGGCTGGTTTCGCCCGGCGCACGCAGGCGGGTCGGCAGGAAATTCATTCTCGGCGAACCGAGAAAACCGGCGACAAAGCGGCTGGCAGGGCGCTCGTAGAGTTCGCGCGGTGAACCGACCTGCTCGACGTGACCGCCATTGAGCACAACAATTTTGTCGGCCAGGGTCATCGCTTCAACCTGATCGTGGGTGACGTAGATCATGGTTGAGCGCAGACGCGCATGCAGCCGGGCGATTTCGTTGCGCATCTGCACCCGCAAGGACGCATCCAGGTTGGAGAGCGGCTCATCGAACAACAAAATGTCCGGTTCCCGCGCCATGGCTCTGCCCATGGCTACACGCTGACGCTGCCCTCCAGACAACTCTTTTGGCTTGCGTTGCAGCAGTTTGTCCAATTGCAGGATTTGCGCAGTTTTCAGTACCCGCTCGCGCAAGCTGCTCTTTTCAGTTTTGGCCAGTTTGAGACCAAAACTGATGTTGTCGTAGACGCTCATGTGTGGGTACAGCGCATAGGACTGAAACACCATGCCGACGCCACGCTCGCGCGGTTCGAGGTCGTTGACCCGGCGCCCGTCGATCAGCAGGTCGCCGGCGCAGATCGAATCCAGTCCGGCGATCAGTCGCAGCAGCGTCGACTTTCCGCAGCCCGAAGGACCGACGAACACCACGAATTCACCCGCAGCGATCTCCAGGTTGATGTCGCGAAGAATCCGCGCGCCGCCCAATTGTTTGTTGACGTTGTCCAGTTTCAATTTCATCACGATGCGGTTCCTTGTCTTTATTGGGCATCAACCCTTTAACGCGCCGGCAGTGAGACCGGAAACGATTCGGCGCTGGAAGATCAGCACCAGAATCACCAGTGGGACGGTGACCAACACCGAGGCGGCCATCAACAAGCCCCAAGGCAACTCATGGGGGCTGCCGCCGGAAATCAAGGCGATGGCCACCGGCACCGTGCGTTGGCTGTCGGTGAGGGTGAACGTGAGGGCAAACAGAAACTCGTTCCACGCGGCGATGAAGGCCAGCAAGCCCGTGGTGACGAGGGCTGGCCAGAGCAAAGGCAACAGCACGCGGGTCAGCGTTACCCAGGGCGACGCACCATCCATGATTGCCGCTTCCTCCAGTTCATGGGGCAGTTGTCCCATGAACGTGGTCAGCACCCAGACGGTGAAGGGCAGAGTGAAAATCGTGTAGCTGAGGATCAACGCCCACGACGTGTTGTACAGGCCCAAGGCGCGGATCACTTCGAACAGTCCCGACAGCACCGCGACCTGAGGAAACATCGACACGCCAAGGACCATCATCAACACCGTGCCACGCCCACGGAACTTCACTCGGCCCAAGGCATAGGCAGCGGTCAGGCTGAGGAACAGCGCCAGTGTCACCACGCACAGCGCAACCACCAGCGAATTACCGATCGCCCGCAGGAATGAGGCCTGGTGGAGGACCGCCGCGTAATTGGAGAAGTCAGGATGTTCGATCCAGTAACTCACCTCGAACAAGGCGCTGGAGGGCTTCAGCGAGGTCACGATGGCGTAGTAGAAAGGGAAAACCGCATACAGCAGCAATACCCCGATCAGGCACCAGAAGCCGAGGCGCAACAGCGCTTTTTTCAGCAGACGCGGGCTCATGCGCGGACCTCCAGTTGACGGCGTCCGAGGTAGAGATAAAGCATGGCGATCACCGCGACCACCAGAAACAACAGCGTCGACGCCGCGCTGCCGTAACCGACATCCTGGAACTCCACCAAGTGCTGGCGGGCATACACCGACATGCTCATGGTGCTCGACGAGTTCGAGGTCAGCACATAGATGACGTCGAATACCCGCAGGGAATCAAGAATGCGGAAGATCGCCGCGACCAGCAGTGCAGGCATCAACAGTGGCAGCGTGACGCGCCAGAAAACGTTAAGTGGATGAATGCCATCGACCCTGGCCGCTTCGTAGCAGTCGCTCGGCAACATCTGCAAGGCCGCCAGCATCAGCAGCGTGACGAAGGGCACGGTTTTCCAGACATCAACGATGATCACCGCCCACATCGACAGGTCGGCATCCGCCGTCCAGGCCAGGGGGGCGTCAATCAGCCCGAGGCTGAGCATCAGGTGATTGATGATGCCGAACTGGTCGTTAAGCATCCAAGACCAGATCTTCGCCGAGACAATCGTCGGAATCGCCCACGGAATCAGAATCAACGCTCGCACCAGAGAACGGCCGGTGAACTTGATGTTCAGCAGCAACGCCACCAACAGCCCCAGCACGACCTCCAGTCCCACCGAGACCACCGTGAAATACAACGTGTTGCGCACCGCATTCCACCACTGTGGATCGACGAGGATGCCCGACCAGCCGGAACCGCTGAACAACAGATAATTGCTCAAACCTATGAAGGTTGCGCCACCGGTGTCCGCTAGGCTGGCGTCGGTCAGGCTGAACCAGAATGTGCGCAGCAGCGGCCACGCAGCCACCAGGGCCAGGCAGACCAGCATTGGCGTCAGAAACAGCCAGGCAGCGCGCACCCGGCGACGTTGTACAGGCGTTTCCCTCGTGAGCAGCAGCTCGTCAAAGGGGGCATGGGTCGTAGAGACAGACATGGTGATTTCCTTCCTTGTGGCTTACCAGTTCCGGCGTTTGATGCGCGTGAGTTCGCTTTCCAGTTCGGCCAGTGCCTGATCGACGGGCAACTCGCCCGCCAGCACGCCATGCACCCGATCGAAGAACGCATTGGAGACCCGTGGATAGCGATCGGCGGTGATGGCGGCGGGGCGCATGACCCCAGCGTTGAGAATGCTGTGCAACTGAGCGTAATAAGGCATGGCCGCGAGCAATTCGGGATCTTGATACAGCGACTCGATCACCGGGTTATAGCCGCCTTTCAGCGCTCGACGTTTTTGCTCTTGGGCACTGCTCAGGTAGCTCACCAGCTCGGCGGCAAGTTTCGGATGAGCGCTATAACGCGAGACCGCCAGGCCCCAGCCACCGAGGGTGGAGGCATGCGCGCCAGTCTCGCCGCCGCGGGGCAGGGGAGCGACGCCGACCTTGTCTTTTACGGCGCTGTCCTGGCTTTGCACCAGGGCCCAGACATACGGCCAGTTGCGCATGAACAACGCATTGCCTGACTGGAATACGCCACGTCCTTCTTCCTCGGTGTAATTGAGCACGCCACGCGGGGAAATGTCGCCGACCCAGCTTTTCGCCAGCGTTAACGCCGCTCTTGAGGCCTGACTGTTGACCACGATGTCGCCGCGTTGATTGATCAGTCCGCCTTGCGGCTGACTGCTGATCCACTCCAGCGCATTACACGTAAGTCCCTCGTAGGCGCGTCCCTGAAAGATATAACCCCAGGCATTGGCGTTGCCGGCGTTACGTTCAGCCTGTTGCACATCCCTGGCGGTCGCGGTCATTTCCTCCCATGTTTGAGGAACCTGCTTGTTGTATTTCTCAAGCAAGTCTTTGCGGTAATACAGCAGCCCCGAGTCGGTGAACCACGGCATCGTCACCAGCCGTCCGTTGACCGTGGCGTTATCGACCTGGGCCTGGAAGTAGCCTTGGGTCGTGTTGGCGGGAAGCACCTCACGCAGATCCAGCAGGTGTTTGGCCAGCATCCCCGGCCAGACCATATCGATTTGAATGATGTCGATGTCGGTGGACTGCGCACTGAGGATCTGCTGGTAGAACGACAACCTCTCGGTTGCCGAGTTAGGCGTGGAGACCACCTCGACGTTGTTGCCAGTCTGTTTCGACCATTCCTCGACGGCCTCCTTGCACAGCTGCAACTCCGCACCCACCGCACCGCAGGAGATCGTCAGATCGGTTGCGTTCGACACGGATGGCAGTGCGGCAGACAGGGTGATCAATGCGACTGGCAGGAGCGATTTCAGGTGTTTCATCGAGCGTCCTTTATTTTTGTTTTTAGAAAAGTTAACGTTAACATCGCCAAATGTAGCAGCGTATTTGCGAGGAGGCATCCTTTTTTTGTCGTTTGTGACAACTCGCAACTCACGCAAAAAAGGCAGTCGCAGCAACCAAAAATAAAAACAAAACAGGGAATCAACATGCAGAAAGGATCAAGCTGGCTACTTGTCGGCGTGCTCGGCACATCGGCGGCGGCTTCTCAGGCCGCGACGCTGGAAGAGCGTATGGCCGCACTTGAAGCACGTGCCAGCGCAGCGGAAAAGCGTGCGGCCACGGCCGAACAGCAGACCCAGGCAATTGCCCGGGAATTGCAGCAGGTCAAACGCGCGGCGCCGCCCTTGCAACCCGTCGCATCTAACGCAACAGCCATTTCGGCGCCGGCTCTGGATACCCGACTGGCAAAACTCGAAGCCCGTCAGCAAAGCCTGGAGAAGGAGGGCGGTACCGGACACCTCACCGATGGGTTCAGCTTCAACGGCTATGCGCGCTCCGGATTGCTGGTCGACGAGGGGATGGGTGGTGGCCGTGGCGGCCCTTATACAACCCCGGCCGGCTCGGTGGGCGGGGCAGTCGGGCGACTCGGTAACGAGGACGACACCTACATGCGTATCGACCTGTCGAAAGAGCTCTATGCGCAAAACGGCACGCGTTCCAAGTTCACGGTCTCTATCGCCGACGGTGTGGAAAGCTCCAATGACTGGACGGCCGACGAAAGCAACCTCAACGTACGCCAAGTGTTCGCCACGCTCGACCATGTCGCTGCGTTCAAAGGCAATTCAGTCTTTGAGAACGCTACGCTGTGGGCGGGCAAGCGGTTCGATAGAGATAATTTCGATATCCACTGGCTGGACTCCGACGTCGTTTACCTCGCCGGCACCGGCGGTGGAATTTACGATGTGCAGATGAACAAGCATTGGCGCTCGAATTACTCGTTGATAGGGCGTAGCTACGGGGATTTCAGTCAGGGCGGTATTAATGCCGACGTGGAAAGCTACATCCTGACCTCCAACCAGTTCTTCGAGGATGGCCAGTGGCAGTGGATGTACAACGCCATCGGTGCAAAGAAAAACGATTTCGGCACCCGCACCAATAAAGCCGGTTTGACGCCTGCGGATAGCGGTTTGCACAGCATGCTGGCCAATCACCAGAAAACCTTTTTCGGCAGGGAAGGCTTCTTCAAAACGGCGCTGCTCTATGGGCAAGGTCTGGGGGCTGAGGTCAAGAACGTTGGCTCGGATGGTGAGTTGATCGACGACGCCCGCGCGCTGCGTCTGGCGCTTTACGGTGAGACCCCGCTGACCTCTGACTGGCGCATCGGGCCCAGCTTGCTGGCCGAACAGAGCAAGGATCGATACGTCAAAGGTGACGACTACCGCTGGCTGACCCTGAACGTGCGCTTGGCCAACAAAATCAACAGCAACTTCGAAATGGCCTACGAAATGAGCTGGCAAACCATGAACCTCGACCCCAAAGGCTATCTACAACGCAATGCGGTCGATGGTGACTTCTGGAAATTCACTGTCGCCCCGACATTCAAACTCGACGTCGGTGATCTACTCACGCGTCCGGAGTTGCGAGTGTTCGCCAGCTACATGAACTGGTCTTCGGATCTGGACCGGTTCAGTACTAACGACTCCTTTGGCATGTCCGACTTCCAGGCGGGAGGGGTGTGGCAATACGGCATCCAGATGGAAACCTGGTTTTAATCCTTGAACGCACTTGCGATAGTGCAGTGCTGGAGCGGCAAAGGATGCTCCAGGCTAGTGATGTCGTTTCTTCCCAGGATGGATGATTACCCAATGCTCAAGTTCAATGCTCATCTCGGCTTCCAATTCAATGAATTGCCTTTTCTGCAACGCATCGAAGCCGCCGCAACCGCCGGTTTCCGGGCAGTGGAGTTCCCGTCGCCGTATGAATTCGACGCCAGTCTGCTTGCCGACCATCTAGCCCAATACAGTTTGCCGTTGATTCAGTTCGCCGCCCCGGCTGGCGTGACCAAAGGCATCGCCGCGTTACAGGGCAGGGGCGAGGAGTTCCGTGACGGGTTGCTCCAGGCCGCCCGCTACGCAAAAACATTGGCGTGTGCGGATGTCCACATCATGTCGGGCGTTACCACGCAGAATGACGCTGAGCGAACCTACGCGGGCAACCTGGAATATGCGATCAAGTACTTGGAAGACCAGGGGCTGCGGCCGCTTATCGAAGTGATCAGCGCGGAGGCGATGCCGGGCTATTACATGTCCGACTTCAGCAAGGCGCAACAGGTACTGGAGACCTTCCCGAGTGTCGGGCTGATTCTTGATCTTTACCATGCGCAGCTTTTGACCGGAGACGCAGCCGATGTGCTGGCGCGGTTTTATGACAGAACCGTGCATGTGCAAATTGCCGATTGCCCGGGTCGTCACGAGCCGGGAACGGGGAGTATCGACTTTGCTGCGTTGTTCGCGGCGCTGGAGCAACGCGGCTACGCCGGATGGATTGGCTGTGAATACCGTCCTTCTGGATCTACCGTTGCGAGTCTTGACTGGATCAAGCAACTGAGTGCTTAGGTTCCAGGCGAAAATCTTTGAGTCGCTGATATGGGCAAAATCGCCGCCATCAAAGGCAGAAGCCCTTGATGGCCGAGCGAGAAGAACTCATCGATATCGGACTGACGCTGGCGAGTAGGGGGATTTATGCCTGATGCGGTTTTTGTAAGTCGAACTATTTTGTTCGGAGATTGTGATCCGGCAGGGGTGGTTTACACCCCGCGATTCTCATATTTTGCTGTAGAGGCCATTGGTGTAGCACTCGACAGATGGGTAGGGGGGCCGGGGCTTAGAGCGGTGATGAGTTTTAATATATTGCCGCCGGTGCGTGCGATGTCGATCGAGTTGCTGGCTCCGGTGACCTGGGATGACGAAATGACTATTAAAGTTGGCGTGGCCAGGTTGGGCGAGCACTCTTTTACTTTTTTGGTTGAGGGGTTTGCAGGCGAAGGCGTGCTGTCATTTACCGCGAATGTCACACACGTTTGTGTCTCACCGGAAAGTAAGGAAGTTGTACCCATCCCAGCTCCGTTGCGAGCGCTTCTTTCATAGATGATCAGACGGTTCCTCACAACAAAGCGCGACACTGGACTGGGATGCAAGATGAGCGTGGATCGATTACAAAGCGATCCATTGAAAGGACGAGCACGATGAACCGAACCAGTCATATTTGCCTGATGGCCAACTATAACGAATGGATGAACGCAAAGATTTTTGAGGCAGCCAGAAGCCTGTCAGATGAAGAACTCTCAGTGGACAGGAAAGCATTCTTTGGTTCAATTCTCGGGACGTTGAACCACTTGGTGGCCGGCGACACTGTCTGGCTAAAGCGATTCGCCAGGCACCCTGCCAATTACTTGGCTCTGGCACCGATTCAACAGCTTCCTGCCCCCAGAAGCCTCGACCAGTTGCTTTTCTCGAATATCCGAGATCTTTCGGCACATCGAGTGTGGCTTGATCAGAAAATTGTAGAGTGGTCTCGCTCCATTGCAGAGCCGGACCTGGATCACACCCTCAATTACACAAGCATCAAGGGAATACCCGCTGACAGGAGCTTTTATGGCTTGGTCATGCATTTTTTCAACCATCAGACGCACCACCGCGGACAAGTGACAACGTTGCTTTCACAAGCGGGTGTCGACATAGGTGATACGGATCTGGTCGTCCTCATTCCGCTTACATAACGGAGCAAGGCATCGGGCTCTACAATCGCTCATCCCAAGATTTGGCGCGTATCGCTCCGGGTATTCGCTTGAGCTTGGTACAACTCTGCGCAGTACACCGAACTGAGGAAAATCCGCCAGCGCTCAGCCAAGACCGATGTCTATTTGATCGAGGGAGTACCGGCGCGATAGTCACCGAGTTGCCTTTTAACTCCAGCTGATGAGGTTTTGCATTAAGGGTAGGGCGGCTCCGTCATGATTGCCGGGCGATACCACCGGCGTAGTGAATTTCAAAAGCAGTGGCACGAGCATGAACCTATATTTATTAGAAATCATGTTTAACTACACTAAATGGTCGTTTAGTCGAGTTAACGTAAATTATCCGCATATTCGACGGAGAAGAGGCCATGATTAAGCATGAAGCCAAAGCTGGAGACGTTATTAGAACGTTGGATCTGCAGCCTCATCTCGAAGGTGGCTATTTCCGTAGAACTTATCAAGCCGATCATCGCGACCCACTCGAAACTCGCAGCGGCCCACGGTATCTGATGACCTCGATTTACTATCTGCTGGATCAGCAATCACCGGTGGGCCAGTTTCATTTCAATCGATCCGACATCCTGCATTATTTCCACCTGGGCGACGCCATTGAGTACAGCCTGATTCATGCTGACGGCTCATTGCAGACATTGGTGATGGGCGGCGACATTCTGGCAGGACAGCTTTTGCAATTACACGTACCTAGTGGAATATGGAAAGCTTCGCGGTTGCTCGAAGGCGAAAACGGATTTGGGCTGATCAGCGAAGCCGTTTCGCCAGGATTTGATTTTGCCGATATGGAAATGGGTGATCGGCAGAAACTCACACAGCAATTCCCACAGCATCGAGCGCTGATTGAAAAGCTGACGCGTGATGAGGGTTGAGCGCCGTCGAATTCAAGGAAAAGCTGTGGATCGGATTCAGGGCGATTCTGCAGGTTGAAATCCACTGTGCAACCGGGCTGATCTGGTAACATCTTGTTACGTGTAATGTATATTATGTTAAATCATGTATTACGCTATGCGCCCTTGCGGCAACACCTGTCTCCATTTCGACAATCACCCCTGCAACTTGTAGATCTCATCAACCACCTGCCTCTTCGCATCTTCAATCGTTCCCTCGTTACGACATAAAACCCAGTCGTGATCTGCAACCGCGTGCTTAAACATCAGCGCGTCTCTGCCCCTTGCTGATACTCCCGAGGTGTACAACCAAACTCCCGGCGAAACACCGTGTGCAGATACTGCGCGGATTTAAAGCCACAACTGCGCGCAACGTCGGCAATCACCGAGTCGGTACTTGTCAGGCCCTTGGTCGCCGCTGCCAGTTTGAAACGCAGAATCTCGTCATGCACGCTGCAACCACGCTCCGCACGAAAATGCGCTTCAAGTGATGAACGCGACACACCGACATAAGCTGCCACCTGCGCCGTTTTAATGCCTTGGCAAGCATATTGGCGAATAAACAGCAGCGCCTGCATGACGTACGGATTACCCAATGGCTGGTGCGAACTCGACACCTGCACGTTCACAGCATCCGGCGGGATCAGGATCTGCGTGCCGGTAGATGGCATGCCATGCAGCATCTGATGGAGCAATTGCGCGGCGGTTCGGCCCATGGTTTCCGTGCCCTGAATAACCGAGCTCAGCGGCACTCGGGTCAGGCTGCGGGTCAGCGGGTCGTTGTCGATGCCGATCAATGCCACCTGCTCAGGCACGGCAATCCCGGCGGTCAGGCAGGCTTGCAGCAACTGGCGCGCGCGGGCGTCGCTGACGGCGATGATGCCGATGGGTTTGGGCAGGCTTTGCAGCCAGGCGATCAGTTGTTCGACGGCGCTGTCCCACAGCGGTGCGCTGGTGCCCATGCCGCGATAGATTTCGCCGTGCAGACCATCGCGCTTCATCAATTTTCGAAAGGCTTTTTCGCGCTCTTGCGCCCAACGATTGGCCTGCGCTTCCGGCAGGCTGAAGCAGGCAAAACGCTGCAGCCCCGCCTCGATCAAGTGCGTGTAAGCCAGCGTCATCAGCGCATTGTTATCGGTGGCGACGTAGGGAATCGCTTTCGGATAGGCGCGTTTATCCTCGTACGAGCCCCCTACTGCTACCACCGGCATCTGGATATCAGCCAGCGCCTCACCAATCAGCGGATCGTCGAAGTCGGCAATGATCCCGTCACCCTGCCAGCGCTCGATGCCTTTCAAGCGACAGAGAAAATCCTCTTCCAGGAACAAGTCCCAGGAGGCGCGGGTGCTGCTCAGGTAGTTGCCGATGCCGCTGATGATGCCGCGGTCGTAGATCTTGCTGCCGTTGAACAACAGGGCGATGCGGTGAACAGGCGGTACGGTTTTCATTGTTTTTATGCTTGTTCGAGGCCCCCTTCTCAAGGAGACGGTTTGCACAGACTAGGCGCGTGGACGACGAAGCTCAATACGCAAAATCGCACTCCGTGTTGATGTTTTTCATAATCAGCAGGGTCGGGGCCGTTGCTAGTATCGAGACACCGCCAAGAACAACAAGGACAAGGTCCATGCAGTATTTCCCCGATGTCGATGCGATTCGCTACGAAGGCCCAGACAGCGATTCTCCCCTCTCCTTTCGTCACTACGACGCCGACAAACTCATCCTCGGCAAACCCATGCGCGAACACCTGCGCATGGCCGCCTGTTACTGGCACACGTTCGTCTGGCCGGGTTCCGATGTGTTTGGCGCGGGGACGTTCAAGCGCCCTTGGCAACACGCCGGCGATCCCATGGAATTGGCGATCGGCAAAGCAGCCGCAGCCTTCGAGTTTTTCTCCAAACTGGGCATCGACTATTACTGTTTCCATGACACCGATGTCGCTCCGGAAGGCAGCTCCCTGAAGGAGTACCGCAACCACTTCGCGCAGATGGTTGATCATCTGGAGCAACACCAGGAAGCCAGCGGAATAAAGCTGTTGTGGGGCACCGCCAATTGCTTCAGCAACCCGCGTTTCGCTGCCGGCGCCGCGAGCAACCCCGATCCAGAAGTGTTCGCCTGCGCCGCTGCCCAAGTGTTCAGCGCCATGAACGCGACCCATCGCCTGAAAGGCGCCAACTACGTGTTGTGGGGCGGTCGCGAAGGCTATGAAACCCTGCTCAACACAGACTTGAAGCGTGAACGCGAACAATTGGGCCGTTTTATGCGCATGGTGATCGAGCACAAGCACAAGATCGGTTTTACCGGTGACCTGCTGATCGAACCCAAGCCGCAGGAGCCGACCAAGCACCAATACGATTATGACAGCGCCACCGTGTTCGGCTTTCTGCAGCAGTTCGGGCTGGAACACGAAATCAAGGTCAACATCGAAGCCAACCACGCGACCCTGGCCGGGCATAGTTTCCATCACGAGATCGCGACGGCGGTCTCGCTGGGGATTTTCGGCAGCATCGACGCCAACCGGGGTGATCCGCAAAACGGCTGGGACACCGATCAATTCCCCAACAGCGTCGAAGAAATGACCCTGGCCACCTATGAAATTCTCAAGGCTGGCGGGTTCAAGAATGGCGGTTTCAACTTCGACTCCAAGGTCCGCCGGCAAAGCCTCGATCAGATTGACCTGTTCCATGGCCACGTCGGCGCGATGGACGTTCTCGCCCTGTCGCTGGAGCGCGCAGCGGCCATGGTTCAGAACGACGAACTGCAACGGCTCAAGGATCAACGCTACGCCGCTTGGAAGCAGCCGTTCGGGCAGGCGGTGATGGCGGGTGACTTCAACCTTGAATCGTTGGCCGAACACGCGTTCACCAACGAGTTGAACCCGCAAGCCGTCAGCGGCCGCCAGGAAATGCTCGAGAACATCGTCAACCGCTACCTCTATCGCTGATCGCTACGAGAATCTGCCGGCGCTTCGACGCTGTGACAATTGCACGACAATTCTGTGCCTGCGGCGTCTGCGGATTCTCTACAGTTTTACCAGCCCGATACTCATCGTCAGGCCGTGTCTTTCCAACAACAATAAAAGGACGCCCCACATGAAGAACGTAAAACGCACGTTATTGGCCACTGCTCTGGCCTTGCTGTCGCTGCCGGTGCTGGCTGACGCAGCCCACCCGAAAATCGGTTTCTCCATTGATGACCTGCGCCTGGAGCGCTGGTCGCGTGACCGTGACTACTTCGTTGCGGCGGCAGAAAAAATGGACGCCAAGGTCTTCGTACAGTCGGCCGATGCCAACGAGCAGAAACAGATTTCGCAGATCGAAAACCTCATTTCCCGGGGCGTCGATGTCATCGTCATCGTGCCGTTCAACGCCACGGTGCTGACCAACGCGGTGGCCGAAGCGAAGAAAGCCGGGATCAAAGTCGTCTCCTACGATCGACTGATTCTTAACGCCGATGTCGACGCCTACATTTCCTTCGATAACGAAAAAGTCGGCGAAATGCAGGCCAGCGGCGTGCTGAATGCCGCGCCCAAGGGCAATTACTTTTTGCTCGGTGGTGCGCCCACCGACAACAACGCCAAGATCCTGCGTGAAGGCCAGATGAAAGTGCTGCAACCGGCCATCGACAAGGGTGATATCAAGATCGTCGGCCAGCAGTGGGTGAAGGAATGGAACCCGACCGAAGCGCTGAGCATTGTTGAAAACGCCCTGACCCGCAACGACAACAAAATCGACGGCATCGTTGCCTCCAACGACGCTACGGCCGGTGGCGCGATCCAGGCATTGGCGGCGCAGCAACTGGCCGGCAAGGTGCCGATTTCCGGGCAGGATGCTGACCTTGCCGCAGTCAAGCGTGTGATCGCCGGCACGCAAACCATGACCGTGTACAAACCGCTGAAACTCATCGCCAGCGAAGCTGCCAAGCTCTCGGTGCAACTGGCGCGCAACGAAAAACCCGCCTTCAGCTCGCAGTACGACAACGGTAGCAAAAAGGTCGACACCATCCTGCTCACGCCAACCCCGTTGACCAAGGACAACATCGACCTGCTCGAACAGGACGGCTTTTACACCAAGGCGCAAATTGCCGGGAAGTGATCTCCGGTAATGCGAAAAACCCTTGTGGGAGCGAGCCTGTTCGCGAATGCGCTGTGTCAGTCAACGAAGCAGTGTTTGAACTGACGCTTTCGCGAGCAGGCTCGCTCCCACACAGGTTCAGTGGTGTGTGAGTCTTTGATATACGAGCCCTCTCCATGTCCGACTATCTGCTGCAAATGAACGGTATCGTCAAAACCTTCGGCGGTGTCAAAGCGCTCAACGGCATCGACATCAAGGTCAGGCCCGGCGAGTGCGTTGGCCTGTGCGGCGAGAATGGCGCCGGCAAGTCGACGCTGATGAAGATCCTCTCGGCGGTCTACCCGCACGGCACCTGGGACGGTGAAATCCTCTGGGACGGGCAACCGCTCAGGGCGCAATCGATCAGCGAAACGGAAGCTGCCGGCATCGTCATCATTCACCAGGAATTGACGCTGGTGCCTGACCTGTCGGTGGCCGAAAACATCTTCATGGGCCATGAACTGACGCTGCCCGGCGGACGCATGAATTACCCGGCGATGATTCACCACGCCGAAGCCCTGATGCGCGAATTGAAAGTCCCCGATATGAACGTGTCGCTGCCGGTTTCGCAGTACGGCGGCGGCTATCAGCAACTGGTGGAAATCGCCAAGGCCCTGAACAAAAAGGCCCGCCTGCTGATCCTCGACGAGCCTTCATCAGCCTTGAGCCGTTCGGAAATCGAGGTGTTGCTGGACATCATCCGCGACCTCAAAGCCAAGGGCGTTGCCTGCGTCTACATCTCGCACAAGCTCGATGAAGTGGCCGCCGTGTGCGACACCATTTCAGTGATTCGTGACGGCAAACACATCGCCACCACCGCCATGGCCGACATGGACATTGCGCAGATCATCACGCAGATGGTCGGGCGGGAAATGAGCAACCTCTACCCCAGCGAACCACACGATATTGGCGAGGTGATTTTCGAGGCTCGTCACATCACCTGCTACGACGTCGACAACCCCAAGCGCAAACGGGTCGACGATATTTCCTTCGTCCTCAAACGCGGCGAAATCCTCGGCATCGCCGGGCTGGTCGGTGCCGGCCGTACCGAACTGGTGACCGCGCTGTACGGCGCTTACCCCGGTCGCCACGAGGGCGAAGTCTGGCTGGACGGGCAACCCATCGACACCCGCACGCCGCTCAAATCAATCCGTGCCGGCCTGTGCCTGGTGCCGGAGGACCGCAAGCGTCAAGGCATCATTCCCGATCTGGGCGTCGGCCAGAACATCACCCTCGCCGTGCTGGACAACTACTCAAAACTGACCCGCATCGACGCCGAAGCTGAACTGGGCAGCATCGATAAGGAAATTTCGCGCCTGCACCTCAAAACCGCCAGCCCGTTCCTGCCGATCACCAGCCTGTCGGGCGGCAATCAGCAAAAAGCCGTGTTGGCGAAGATGCTGCTGGCCAAACCCCGGGTGCTGATTCTCGATGAGCCGACCCGAGGCGTGGACGTCGGCGCCAAATACGAAATCTACAAGTTGATGGGCGCGCTGGCCGCCGCCGGTGTGTCGATCATCATGGTCTCGTCGGAGCTGGCCGAAGTGCTCGGCGTTTCCGACCGCGTGCTGGTGATCGGCGAAGGCCAGTTACGCGGCGACTTCGTCAACCATGAATTGACGCAGGAACAAGTGCTCGCCGCCGCCCTCAGCCAGCCTGGCAGCCATAACAATAATGATCGGAAATCCGCGTAAATGAATCAGGTCAAACAACTGTTCACCCGCTACAAAATGCTCGCGCTGGTGTTTGCCGTGGTGCTGATCTGGCTGTTTTTCAGCTGGCAGACCGAGGGCGGATTCCTCACTCCGCGCAACCTGTCCAATCTGCTGCGGCAGATGTCGATTACCGGGATTCTTGCCTGCGGCATGGTGCTGGTGATTATCAGCGGCGAGATCGATTTGTCGGTCGGCTCGTTGCTGGGCCTGCTCGGTGGTCTCGCGGCCATTCTTGATGTGGTCTACCACATTCCGCTGCTGGCGAATCTGAGTCTGGTCGCCCTGTGTGGCCTGATGATCGGTCTCGCCAACGGCTACATGACGGCTTACTTGCGCATTCCTTCGTTCATCGTCGGTCTGGGCGGCATGTTGGCGTTCCGCGGGATTCTGCTGGGGATTACCGGTGGCACGACCATTGCGCCGGTATCGCCGGAGCTGGTTTACATCGGCCAGGGCTACCTGCCCCACGCGATCGGCACTGGCCTCGGCGTTCTGCTGTTCGCGCTGACCGTGTTCCTCACCTGGAAGCAACGGCGTAATCGCGCTCTTCACGGCCTCGCGGCGCATTCGTTAGTGCGTGACGTCATCCGCGTGTTGGTGATCGGCGCCGTGCTCGCCGGTTTCGTGCAGACGCTGAACAGCTACGACGGCATTCCCGTGCCGGTCTTGTTGCTGCTGATTCTGCTCGGCGTGTTCAGCTACGTGACCAGCCAGACCGTGTTCGGTCGCCGCGTATATGCCGTGGGCAGCAACATGGAAGCGACGCGCCTGTCCGGGATCAATGTGCAGGCGGTGAAGCTGTGGATCTTCGGGATCATGGGCGTGATGTGCGCCCTCGCCGGCGTGGTCAACACCGCGCGCCTCGCCGCCGGTTCACCTTCGGCCGGGAGCATGGGCGAACTCGACGCCATCGCCGCCTGCTTTATCGGCGGCACCTCCATGCGCGGCGGTTCCGGCACGGTGTACGGCGCCCTCCTCGGCGCGCTGGTTATTACCAGTCTGGACAACGGCATGTCGATGCTCGACGTCGACAGTTATTGGCAGATGATCGTCAAGGGCAGCATTCTGGTGTTGGCGGTTTGGGTGGATGTCAGTACGCGGACCGGGCGCCGTTGAGCCGTAGGGGTCACGCTGCGGGTGCCGGCGACGGGCTGAGAATTTCCATGAGGAAATCGATAAACACATTGATCCGGCTGGACCCACGGTGATTGGGTAAATACAACGCGTTGATGCACGTGCTGGCACTGCCGGGATTGACCTCGTAATGCTCAAGCAAGCGGGTCAGCCGGCCGGCTGCGACGTCGTCGCGCACCAGCCAGTCGGCCAGCAGCGTTACCCCGCCGCCACCGATGGCAGCTTCGCGCAGGATATCGGCGTTATTGCTTTGCAGGCGCCCGTGAACGTTGAGCTGGATAGGCGCGTCTTCATTCTGAAAGGTCCAGTGCTGGTGTGTGCCGCCGTAATCGAAACGCAGGCATTGATGCTCCAGCAAATCCCGTGGATGACAGAGCGCCGCGCTACGCGCCAGATACGCCGGACTGGCCACCACCCAGCGCTCGAAATGCCCCACGCGTTTGCTGACGATGTCTTCACTGACCACCGACGATCCCAGCCGCACGGAAACATCGATCTGCTCGCTGAGCAGGTCGCTGACCTGATCGCTCAGCGACAGACTGATCTCCAGACCCGGATGCCGCTCAAGCAAGCGGCTCAGGTGCGGCGCGATCAGGCGCCGGCCGAACTCCACCGGCACGCTGATGCGCAGACGGCCCTGCGCTTCGGCGCCGCGATCGGCGACAACGGCATCGGCTTCGTCGATCGCGTCGAGAATCGCCACGGCTTTTTCGAAATAGGTCTGGCCGGCAACGGTCACGCTGGTGTTGCGCGTGGTGCGATTGAGCAGGCTAGCGCCCAGCTCGTGTTCCAGCCCCGCCACTTGCCGTGTCACTGACGACGTGGATATCCCGAGTTTGCGCGCTGCCGAGGAATAGCCCCCGCAGCGCACGGTTTCCACAAACATCTTCAATGCCAGCAACTTGTCCATAAGCGGGGTCCGGTCGAGAGGGAACGCGGATGATTGTGCATCACTGTTCGCCCTTCGTCTTGTGCCGCCGTGCTCGCCCGCACTTGCCGGATGTTCAGACATCGGCCTTGCGGCTCAGGAACAACCCGAGCGCCAGCGCTGGCAGCAGCGCCACCGCGACGGCGGACAGGTTCCAGCCGAAGTGCTCGTACAGCGGGCTCGCAACCAGAGACCCCAGCGCGCCGCCGACGAAAATGCTGGTCATGTACACGGCGTTAAGGCGCGCACGGCTGTGGGGATCGAGGGCGTACACCTCTCGCTGGCCGAGTACCATGTTCAATTGCACGGCAAAATCCAGCAGCACCGCACACACCACCAGCCAGACATAGCCGCTGCCCGGAAGTGCGGCGATCAGCAGCGAAACCGGCGCCAGCAGCAATGCGACCAGCGTGCCGCGACGACCATGCCCGGCATCGGCCAGACGTCCGGCAATCGGCGCGGCAATGGCACCCACCGCACCGACCAGCGCGAAGATCGCGACTTGTGCCTGAGTGAAGCCGTGCTGACGCATCAGTTCAATCGGCGCGAGGGTCCAGAACAGACTGAAGCTGGCAAACAGCAGCCCTTGATACAGCGAGCGCTGACGCAACAGCGGATAGCGCCGGGCTAAGGCGAACACCGAACCGATCAGCGCAGCATAGGTGGCTTTATGCGTCGGTAGCCGACGCGGCAGCGCCACCGCAGTGATCAGCGCGATGACCGCCATCAGGGCCGCCGCGCTGTAAAACACCCCGCGCCAGCCGAACACTTCAACCAACAGGCTCGACAGTGGCCGCGACAACAGAATCCCCAGCAGCAGACCGCTCATGATATTGCCGACAACGCGGCCACGGCTGGCCTCGGGCGCCAGGTGCGCCGCCAGCGGCACCAGGATTTGCACGGCCACCGAGGTCAGGCCGATCAGCAAAGACAACACCAGGAACATCGACGGTGAATGGGTCAGCCCGGCGCACAACAGCGTGACGCTCGCCGCTAGCGTGAAGCCGACCACCAGCCGACGGTTTTCCATCAGGTCGGCCAGTGGCACCAGCAGTAACAGGCCCAGTGCATAACCAAACTGCGTCAGCGAAACGATCAGGCTGGCATTGGCGCTGGACAGACCGATCTGCGGTGCAATCAGTTCGACGATCGGCTGTGCGTAATAAAGATTGGCCACGACCGCGCCACAGCAAAATGCCAGGAACGCGACCATCAGGCCGGAGAGTGAAGTTGGCTGCTCGGCGCTGGCCGCAACGGCTGGATTGCCCGTGAGCATGATGACACCTCATTGAGTTCAGGAAAGTGCTGCCAAGGCTACGGCCCTGTGGCGATCCACAGAATCCACGCGGCGGGCAACGCAGTGATGCGTCCGGCGCAACGGCGCAGGCGTTGCTTCTCGCGCAACGCGCTGTTGCGCGCGCCGCTGATTCTCCCGCGCAGACGGTTTCTCTACGCTTTGGCCTCTGGCGCTGTCGTCCCCAGCGGCGCCCTCCCCCGGCTGTTACAAGGAGCGTTGTCATGATCCGTATCCCATCCGTTCTGCCATTGCCTGCCGCGTTGTTCTCCGTCCCATGAACCGCCATTTGCTGAAGTCCAGAACGCTATGGATCAGCGTGGCAGTCGCCGCCGTGCTCGGCCTGATCGGCGCCGTTTGGCTGATGTGGCGCCCGGCGATTGCGCCGATCGAGCGCCCGACGATGTTCGATGTTGCGCAGTTGCAACGCGGGGCGCGGGTGGTCGAGGCCGGCGACTGTGCGGTCTGCCATACCCGCCCCGGTGGTGAATATCTGGCCGGCGGGCTGCCGCTGGTAACGCCGTTCGGCACGCTGTACAGCACCAACATCACCCCGGACGTAGAAACCGGTATCGGCCAATGGTCACTGCCGGCCTTCGAGCGGGCGATGCGTCAGGGCGTTGCTCGCGATGGTCACTTCCTTTATCCGGCGTTCCCCTACGTGCACTACCGGCGCATGAGTGCAGCAGATATCGCCGACGCCTACGCCTACTTGATGAGCGGCCCCGCCGTGAACGCGCCGGCCGAGCAGAACCAGATGAATTTCCCGATGAATATTCGCCCGTTGGTGGCGTTCTGGAACCTGCTGTTTCTACACGGTGAGCCCATGACGCCGTTGGCGCGGCGCAGCGACGCGTGGAATCGCGGACGTTATCTGGTCGACGGCCCGGGCCATTGCGCTGGCTGCCATTCGCCGCTGAACCTGATCGGCGCGGAAAAGTCCTCGGAGTATTTGCAGGGCGGCAGCGTCGATGGCTGGCAAGCGCCGGCGCTGGTCGGCATGGGCCAGCGCGTCAACCCGTGGAGTCGTGCGCAATTGGTCGGCTATCTGCGCGCCGAGATCGTCGATGGCCACGGCACACCCGCCGGGCCGATGCGTCCGGTCAGCTTGAGTCTGGCCCGCTTGCCCGCCAGTGAGGCCGAGGCGATTGCCGACTATTTACTCAGCCTGGAAAACCCGCACCCACTGACGCAACCGCTGCCAAAGACGCCTGCCAGTGAAGCGGCAGACCACTCGACTGGCGCCCTGCTTTTCAGCAGCGCCTGCGCCGGTTGCCATGGCCCAGCGGCGCCGATGCGCACCATCGATGGTCGTCCGGGCCTGCAAAACACCTCGGCGCTGCAAGCGGCCAGTGCGCGCAACTTCCTCAAAACCGTGCTCGAAGGTTTGCCCGCCACACCCGGATCGCCCGGTCCGCTGATGCCTGCATTCGCCGCCAGCCTGGACAACGCGCAACTCGGCGCACTGGCCGCGTATCTGCGTCAGCAAGCCAGCCCCGATCAGCCGTGGGCCGACCTCTCTTCCACTATTGAAGCGTTACGTCAGGAGACGAAATGAGCCAGATCACCCTCAACGTCAACGGAGCCGCGCAACCGCTTGAGCTGGAGCCGGACATGCCGCTGCTGTATGCGCTGCGCAATCACTTGAACCTCAACGGCGCCAAATACGGCTGCGGTCTCGGTCAGTGCGGCGCCTGCACGGTGATCGTCGACGATCAACCGGTGTTCGCCTGCCTGACGCCCTGCGCCGGCCTCGAAGGCAAAAAAATCCGCACCGTGGAAAGCCTCGGCAGCGCGGAAAAACCTGGCCCTCTGCAAGCGGCGTTCATCGAGAAACAGGCCGCGCAATGCGGCTACTGCATCGCCGGCATGTTGATGCGCGCGCAAGCGTTGCTTGAGCGTAATCGTCACCCGGATGAGGCGACCATTCGCGAGCATATGGCCGGCAACCTATGCCGCTGCGGTACGCACTTGCGGATCATCGAGGCGATCAAGCAGGTAGCCGGGCACAACGGGAGCTTGACATGAGTGAGTCGAATGAATTGAACCCGAGTCGGCGCGCTTTCCTGCGTGGTGGTGCGTTGTTGATGGCGTTTACCCTGATGCCGGTGGCGCGGCGAGCACTGGCCGACACCGAAGTCGATACGCTCGGCACCGTGGTCCTCGCCCCCGACCTCCCCGGCAGCCTGCGCACTAACCCGTTTCTCGACGCCTGGATCCGCATCGGCGCCGACGGCATTACCGTCTACACCGGCAAGGTCGAATTGGGCACCGGGGTGAAAACCGCGCTGCTGCAAATCGCCGCCGAGCGTTTGCAGGTGCCGGCTGCTTCCATCAACCTCCTCACCGCCGACACCGCGCTGACACCCAACGAAGGCTACACCGCCGGCAGCCACAGCATTTTCGACAGCGGTACCGCGTTGTATAACGCCGCCGCGCAGGTGCGCGAAATGCTCGTCGATGCCGCAGCGCGCAGTTGGCAGGTTGATGCAGCACTGCTAAGCACCCGCGACGGTGTGATCGAAGGCCCGGCCGCTCAGCGGATGAGTTACGCCGACGCGGTCAAGCATGTCGATGTGCATCAATATGCCAAGGCTCAGTCGCCGGCAATGGCCGCCGCTGATTTCAAACTGATCGGCCATTCGTTGCCGCGTCTCGACATTCCGGCGAAGGTCAGCGGTGGCGCAGCATTCGTCCAGGACATGCGCCTGCCGGGCATGCTGCATGCGCGGGTGATCCGCCCGCCTCGTCCGGGCTGCACGTTGCAAGCATTCGATGCGGCGTCCATCGAGGCGCTGGCTGGGGTGGTCAAGGTGATCCGTGACGGCAACTATCTGGCGGTGGTCGCCGGTGATGAGTGGCAAGCGATCAAAGCCATGCGCCGTGCCAGCGATGTGACGCAATGGAGCGAGGGCGAAGCGATTCCCGAGGCGGCCGAGATTCATGGCCTGCTCAAACGCCTGCCCTCACGGCGCTATCCGATCAGCAACAGCGGCACGCCAAACGGCGCGGCCGACACGCGTTTTCAGGCGCGGGTCACCAAGCAATATCTGATGCACGGCTCGATCGGCCCGTCTTGCGCAGTGGCCTGGTTCAAGGACGGCACGCTCACCGTCTGGACCCATACCCAAGGTGTTTACCCGCTGCGCGCCGGCATTGCCGAAATGCTCGGCCTGCCGCCTGAGCGGGTGCGCTGTATTCATACCGAAGGCTCAGGGTGCTACGGGCATAACGGCGCCGATGATGCCGCCGCCGATGCGGCATTGATTGCCCTGCGCGTGCCCGGTACGCCGGTGCGCGTGCAATGGATGCGCGAACAGGAAAATCTTTGGGAGCCGTATAGCTCGGCGATGGTCACTGAAGTCGACGCCGGCCTCAGCCATGGCCGTTTGCAGGACTGGGCCTACGAACTATGGACCACGCCGCACAACGAACGCATCGTCAACGCCGGGCGTCTGCTGCCGGCACGCTTGCTCGCGCGGCCCTTCGCCTCGGCGCCCTCTGTGCCGATCGCCCAGCCCGAAGGCGATGGTGATCGCAACGCGGTGCCGTTGTACGAGTTGAACTCGACGCGCATCAACATGACCTTCGTCACCGAAATGCCCTTTCGCACCTCGGCCATGCGTTCGCTGGGTGCGCACATCAACATCTTCGCCATCGAAGCGAGTATCGACGAGTTGGCGATCCGGGCCGGCATCGACGCGGTCGCTTTGCGTCTGGCTCATCTCAGCGACCCGCGTGCTCGCGCGGTCGTAGAACGTGTGCGTGATGAGATCGGCTGGCCGCAAAAACGCAGCGAGCCCGGCGCCGGTATCGGTTTCGCCTTTGCCCGCTACAAAAACATCATGGGTTACTGCGCCATCGCGGTGAAACTTCGAGTGCATCCGCAGACCGGCGAGATCCGCATCGATCACGTGGTGACGGCGGTGGACGTCGGCCAGATCGTCAGCCCCGATGGCCTGCGCAATCAGGTCGAGGGCGGCATCGTCCAGTCCGCGAGCTGGACCCTGTACGAAAAAGTCGCCTACGACGCGGGAGGCATTCGCAGCTACGACTGGAGCGGTTATCCGATTCTGCGTTTCACGCAACTGCCGAATAAAGTCGATGTGCATTTGCTCGACCAGCCGGGAGAACCCTTCCTCGGTGCCGCTGAAATCGTTCAGGGGCCGATGGCCGCCGCCCTTGGCAACGCCGTCGCCAACGCCACCGGCCGGCGCTGGCTGAACCTGCCGCTGACCCGTTCCAACCAGCCCGCCTGAGCCACGCCCGTGTACATCGCTGATGAGCACGGGCGCCGTTGCGTTGCGCGCAAAACAGCGTAGCGCCGGTCACCGATTATCAGCCCCGCTGAGCGCGGTTAAGTTAGCGGCACTGGTTCGCGGCGCCGCTGCCGCGCTTGAATTTCCTTTATTGAAATCTGGAGCTACCCATGACCCGTCGTCTGTTCCAACCCCTTGCACTCGGTCCTTACACCCTCGCCCACCGCGTGGCCATGGCGCCGTTAACGCGCTCCCGCGCCGGCCACCCGGGCGATGTGCCGACGCCGATGAACGCCGAGTACTACCGCCAACGGGCCAGTGCCGCGCTGATCATCACCGAGGCCACACAAATCTCCCGGCAGGCTCAGGGTTACGCCTGGACGCCGGGCATCTACAGTCCTGAGCAAGTTGAGGCATGGCGTGACGTCAGCGCGGCGGTGCATGAGGCCGGCGGGTTGATCTTCATGCAGCTGTGGCATGTCGGCCGGGTGTCCCATCCGAGCTTTCAACCCGATGCCGGCCTGCCGGTTGCGCCCAGCGCGCTGCCAGTGCCGGGCAAGACGTTTATCGTCGATGAAAACGGTAACGGCGTCTGGGGTGATGTGCCGGTGCCACGCGCGCTGGAAACCGCGGAAATCGCCGGTATCGTCGAGGACTACCGCGTGGCTGCGCGCAACGCATTGCAGGCGGGCATGGACGGTGTAGAGATTCATGCCGGCAACGGTTACCTGCTCGACCAGTTTCTTAACAGCAACAGCAACCAGCGTGACGATGCCTATGGCGGCAGCGTGGAGAACCGCGCGCGGTTTCTGCTGGAAGTGGTCGCGGCCGTCACTGAAGAGGTCGGCGCCGAACGGGTCGGCGTACGCCTGACGCCGATGGGGCGTTTTATGGGCATGGGTGATGACACCCCGGAGGCCACCTTCGGCCATCTCGTCGAAGCGCTCAATCATTGGAATCTGGCCTATCTGCACCTGGTCGAGCCGGCGATGGTCGGCACAGTTAAAGACGAGAACTTCGACCCGCGCTGGGACGCGATCATTGCCCAGTTGCGCAAGACGTGGAACGGCGTGCTGATCCTGGCGGGTGGCTACGATGCGCGATCTGCCGAACAGGCGCTGATTGCCGATCGTGCCGACATCATCGCGTTTGGCCGCCCGTTCCTGGCCAACCCTGACTTGCCGCGTCGGCTGCACGATGGCCTGGCGCTCAACGCGCCGGATCCGAGCAGCTTTTTCGGTGGGGATCAGCGTGGGTACATCGATTATCCATTTCATGCCTGAGCAGAAGCAGACCACCCGCCTCTCATGAATGTGTAAATCCCTGGAAGCAGGGGCCGATGCGCCCCTGCCCTTTCAAGTCATACGATCTCTGCGATTAATCAAATAATTAAAAATCCACCATAACGCTGAACTTATGCGTAGCTGTGCGCTTTCAGGTCTATTGCCCGACGTCGCCGAATGCGATAAAACGGGCTAGTTGTACGACAACCTAATAAAACCAAGTCGCTCGAACGGCTAACAATCCTGAGATCTGCCATGCCTCGCCCTACCGCTACGCAAACCGTACCGCCGCCCTACCCCCGTTCTCTGGCGGTGATCATTCTGTTGTGCATGGGCTGTGCGTTTGCCGGCAATCATGTGGCGGCGCGAGTCGCCTTTGATGATGGTGCGGGTGTGCTGCTGGCGATTTTGATGCGTTCCGGCGGGACCTTGCTGGTGCTCGCCATCCTGGTGCTGTGGCAAAGACAAAGCCCGCGCTTGCCGGCGGGTGCCTGGCGCTGGCAACTGTTGCTGGGGTTGCTGATCACAGCGCAGAGTCTGTGTCTGTATTCCGCTGTCGCGCGGGTGCCGGTGGCGCTGGCCCTGCTGGTGGCGAACGTATTCCCAATTCTGCTGGCATTGCTCACCTGGGCGCTGGGTGGCCCGCGACCGAGCGCACGCACCGCGAGTTTAATGGGGTTGATTCTATTGGGCCTGGTGTTTGTGCTGGACGTCCCCGGGCGTCTCTCGACCACGACAGACGTCAGTGCGCAATGGCTGACGGGCGTCGCGCTCGCATTCTGCGCCGCCAGCGTGTTCGCCTGCGCGCTGTGGATCACCGACCACAAGTTGTCTCAGGTACGTGGCTCGGTGCGCAGTCTGCTGACCATTTTCATCGTGTTCAGCAGCGTCAACCTGGCAGGGTTGACAGGTGCCCTTCCCGGCGGATTGAACCTGCCCGCCACCTCAACCGGATGGCTGGCCCTCGCCACTTTGGTAGTGCTGTACGGCACAGGCTTTATCGTCCTGTTCATTTCCGTGCCGCGACTCGACATGCCGCGCAATGCGCCGGTCATGAACATCGAGCCATTGGCAACGCTGCTGATGGGCTGGATTGTGCTGGATCAGATGCTCAGTACAGGACAGATCTTCGGGGGAGTGATTGTGGTCATGGGCATCGTTTTGCTGACTTATCGCAAATCAGTGGTCAAGGTTGAGGTTAAAGCCAGTGCGTGAGGGTTTCTCTCCAGTGGTCAGGTTCGTGATTAACCCAAAGCAGTATCGAGAAACATCATCACCCCAAAGCCAAGCATCAGTCCCAACGTGGCCGGGGTCTCATGCCCGTTACGATGGGTTTCGGGAATGACCTCATGGGACACCACAAAAATCATCGCCCCGGCGGCCAGACCGAGCGCAATGGGATATCCCAACGCAAAGCTGCTGGAAATACCCAAGCCGACAACGGCGCCAATCGGTTCCATCAACCCCGAACCCACCGCAATCAGCGCGGCGCGAAGCGCTGAGATGCCGGTTACGCGTAATGCCAGGGCGACTGCCAGACCTTCGGGAATGTCTTGAATGGCGATGGCAGTGGTCAGCGGCAGTCCGACCTTCATATCGCCGTTGGCGAAGCTCACGCCAATGGCCATGCCTTCCGGCAGGTTATGCAATGTGATTGCCAGCACGAACAACCAGACACGATTGATGCGCTGCGCGTCCGGCCCACGGCGTCCGCTTTTCTCGTGTTCGTGAGGGACGAAACGATCAAGACCGACCATCAGCGCGACACCCAACCCCAACCCTGCAACAACGACGCAGGCCGCAAGCAACTGGTTATCGCAAAGCGCCTGAGCCGCTTCTATGCCCGGCAGAATCAGCGAAAACGAACTGGCGGCCAGCATCATCCCGGCGGCGAAGCCGAGCATGATGTCTTGGGTTCGGGCGGCGATGTCTCGCAACGCAATCGCTACGACAGCGCCCATTGCCGTGGCCGCGAAGCCGGTCATGCCACCGAGAAAGGCGAAGTACAGATTCTGTTTGTTGGCCCCGACGAAGGCGCCATACCCGCTGATCAGCAGGAAGATTGTCACCCCGATCAGAATTGACCAGAAGACGCGCCCGCCCCACCCGGATGCTGAGAAACGGGCAAACCAGGAGCGAGGTGGTGCGCCTGATGAGGTCAACGGCTCGGGCATGGAAATCTCCTGTTTTGCTGATTCGATATTTTCAGCGGATGCGGATAACGACCGTACATGGCCTCAATGGTAATCGTCTCCAGCGACTGCGCGCAGGTACGCGACATCTGCTTCTCTCCGCAGGTCGCGCCATTCATCCCAACTGAGCAGGCCCAAGCGATCCATTTCATCCGACTGGCGCACCAGTTCGTCGTGATAAGCGTCTGGGCAATCCATGCGCAGTTCAAGGTTTTCCAGTGCACGTTGCCAGGCCGCCAAAGCGAGTAATCTGGTTTCTTGTGCGAACGTCAGTTGATTTTTGAACGCGTTCATTTCGCTCACCCCGAACATTTCCCGGTTGAGCGACCGACTTCGGCTTAGGTTCAAAATGTCTGAAGAAAAGCGGATGACTGAAAGCTTTCTGCTGATGTGGCTACCAACCAATCCAGCTCACGGATTGGATAACGGTATGGGGCAATCGCCCCGCCACTCAATCGAGTGGTCGGGGCGATGTGGTTTCTTGCGTCAAGGCGCTATCAGGAAGCATCAATCCAGATGGTTTTGATTTCAGTGTACTGGTCGTGCGCCCAGATCGACTTGTCGCGCCCGCCGAACCCTGATTCCTTGTAGCCGCCGAATGGCGTGGAGGCGTCGCCCTCACCGAAGCAGTTCACCGTGACGATCCCGGCGCGAATCCCGCGTGAGAGTTTCAGGGCATGGCGCAGGTTGCCGGTGTAAGCCGACGCTGCCAGGCCGTAGGCCGTGTCGTTGGCCAGCTCAATGGCTTCGTCAACGGTCTGGAACGTGGTGACGCTCAGTACCGGGCCGAAGATCTCCTCCTGGAACAGACGACTATCGCGGCTCACGCCATCAACGATGGTGGGTTCGACGAAGATGTCGTCGCGGGTGTTTCCGCCCACCAACACGCTGAGGTTTTCGTCGCGGGCCACATCAAGGTAGGAGCGCACCTTGTCGAAATGCGCCTTGCTGATCATCGAGCCCAAGCGATTTTCAGGGTCCAATGGATCGCCCATTTTCCAGTCACCCAAATGAACCTGCACACGCTGCAACAGTTCATCCTTGACGTCGGCGTGGACGATCAGGCGCGAAGAGGCCGAGCAGTTTTCACCCATATTCCAGAACGCGCCGTTCACCACATGCTGGGCAACGAGGTCGATGTCTTCGACATCATTCATCACCACGGCAGGGTTCTTGCCGCCACATTCCAGCACGATGCGTTTCAGGTTCGATTCGCTGGAGTATTTGAGGAATAGCCGCCCGGTATCGGTTGAACCAGTGAAGCTGACCATGGCCACATCCGAGTGACGGCCTAGCGGCTCACCCGCTTCCTTGCCTCCGCCGGGCACGACGTTGAAAACACCGGCGGGAATCCCCGCCTGATGCGCCAGCTCGGCGACGCGCAAGGTGCTCAAGGTGGTTTCCTTGGCGGGTTTGACCACGATCGAACAGCCTGCGGCCAGCGACGGACCGATTTTCCAGGCGAGCATCAGCAGCGGGAAGTTCCACGGCAACACCAGGCCGACAACGCCAATCGGTTCACGCACAACCATGGTCACCGCACCCGAGCCGACGGGAGCCGTAGCGTCGTAAATCTTGTCGATCAGCTCGGCATGCCAACGCAACGTATGAATCGTTTCCGGCACGTCGATGTTCTGGCATTCGCGAATCGGCTTGCCACTGTCCAGGCTTTCCAGCACTGCCAGTTCATGGGCGTTGTCTTCCAGCAATTGGGCAAAGCGCAGCAATACCGATTTGCGTGCGGACGGCGCCAGTGAATGCCAGCGTGCGTCGTCGAAGGCTTCCTTCGCCGCCGCTACGGCCTCGTCGACATCATCGGCGTTGCACGCGGCAATCTCAGTCAGCACCTGGTCGGTAGCCGGGTTGGTCGTGGTGAATGTCTTGCCTGAACACGACGAGCAAAACTGGCCGTTGATGAACGCTTGATTGCGAAACTCGAGCTTCGCAGCCAGTTCACGGTATTGCTCTTGACTCAGCAGGTCTGCCATTTCAAGCCTCCTCGACGATACGCGCGACGTTTTTCTGCAGGGTTTTGATCACGTCTTCCAGCGTCTGCTTCTCGGAAGGCTCCAGCGGTTGCAGTGGCGCACGGACCCCGCCGGCACGCAGGCCACTGAGTTCGCTACCGTGTTTGATCGACTGCACGAACTTGCCGCTCTCGAGGAAATCCATCAACGGCAGCATCGCCGACATGATCCGCCGGCCTTTATCGAAGTTCTTTTCGAGCACGCAGGCCTCGTAAAGCGCGATGTGTTCACGCGGGATGAAGTTCGAGCCGGCGCAGACCCAGCTGCGCGCACCCCAGGCGAAGAACTCCAGCGCCTGATCATCCCAGCCACAGGACAGCTGGATCGACGGATGGGCATGCGCCAGACGGTGCAGGCGACTCATCTCGCCCGAACTTTCCTTGATCGCGGCGATGTTCTTGCAGCCGGCAATCGCTTCGAAAAACTCGTCGCCCATCGCCACGCCCATTCGCGACGGATAGTTGTAAAGCATGATCGGCAGCCCGGCCGCCTTGTCCACGGCGAGCACATGGGCGGCAATTTCCTTTTGCGTCGGCAACGCATACGGTGGCGAACCGACCAGAATGGCGTCCGCTTCGAGAGACTTGGCCTTTTCGGCGAAGTACACCGAGTCTTCGGTACGAATGCCACCGGTGCCGATCACCAGTGGCAAACGTCCACGGATCACGTCTTTGGCTCGCTCGGCGACTGCCACGCGCTCTTCGGCGGTGTGCGCGTAATACTCGCCGGTGGAGCCGCCAATAACGATGCCGTGAACCTTGGACTCGATCAGATATTCGAGCACGTCGGAGAACGCTGAATAGTCGATTTGGCCATCAGCGGACAACGGGGTAATGGCAGGGGTAAAAATTCCGTCAAAGTTCATAGCGTTTTCTCCAGTGGTTCAATGTTCAATCCGAGCGCCCGACGGCATGCCGGGCAGACCGTGGTTATTGGCGGCGCAAGCCTTCAGGACGGCAGCAGAGCGACGAGGCTGCAGCGACTAGTCAAAGGAGACTCAACTTTCTCTCCCGGCGCGGTACTGCCCCCACTTGAGGTTCATGTTCACCCCAAGCGAAAGAAACGGTTCTGGCGGGTTGCTGTTGGGCCCGGGCGCCTGCAACAGGAAATCAATCAGCGGGTCACGCTGCCCCGCCAGCCAGTCAGCGAGCAACTTGCCGGTGACGGTTCCCCGCGTGACGCCTAGACCGTTGCATCCCAGCGCGCCATATACATTGGGCGCCAGTTCACCGAAGAAGCCGTTGTGATTGCGCGACATGGCCAAGGCGCCGCCCCAGGTGTAGTCGAACGTCACGTCCGGCAGCATCGGAAAACGCTGATCGAATGAAGCCTTGTGCCGGCGCACGAAACGTTCGTTGTATTTGCTGTTGCTGCGGCCATCCGGGTTGAAGGTGAAACTGTTGCGGATCAGCAGGCGGTTGTCCGGGGTACGCCGCACCGTGGTACCGAACGGATCCGCCGGAATGGCGCCCCAGAACGGTTTGCCGCCCAGGCGCGCCTGCTCCTCTTCGGTCAGCGGCCGAGTGATGCTCGCGTAGGTGTAGATCGGCAACATGCGCCCTTGCAGGAAACCGAAGCGCATGCCGAACGAGTTGTTCGCCAGAATCAGCTTGTCGGCGGTGATGCTGCCGTGAGCGTGTTTGAGGACCGTCTTGACGCCGTATTCCGCTTCCAGAATCGGGGTGCGCTCATACAGCGTGACGTTCGATGGCAAATGGTCGGCCAGGCCTTTCACCAGTCCGGACGGTTGCAATAACACTGCGCCCGGGGTGAACAACGCCTTGCGATAAAACCGCGTGCCCAAGTGTTCGGGCAACTCATCGGCATCAATCATTTGAAAAGGCTGATCGAGTTTTTCCAGGCCCCGGCGATAGGCATCGAGTACAGCGATACCACGGTTCTCCACCGCCGCCTGATATTTGCCGCAGGCTTTCATCTGGCATTCGATGCGGTACTGATCGACCAGCTCGCGAAGTATCGATTGGCCGGCCAGATTGAGTTTCAAACTGGTCCGGGCCTGCGCGATGTCACCGATGTAATCCTCAGCGCCAATGTCATGGGGAAGATCAATGGCAAAACCGGCATTGCGCCCCGATGGCCCCAGCCCGACTTCCTGCGCTTCGATAAGCACCACTTCGTCGTCGGGAAAATTCAACGCCAGTTGCCGCGCGCACGCCAGTCCCGTGAAGCCGGCACCGATGATCACCCAGCGAGCGGAACGGTGCCCATGGTGAGCCGGCTCGGGACTGCGTGGCTTGCTCAAATGAAACCAGCCACAACTATCATCATCGGCGGGTAATGAACTGACTTTCATAGTGTTAAACCGTTAATCGTTGAAGTTGCAAAACGCACGCGGCACAAAGCAAACGCACGCAGTAGCGTCGATCCGGAAACTTGCAAAACTCACACTTGTTCAAACAATGATGATTTGACTGTTTGTTCTAAAAACCGGCCGCCACGGCATAACGGCCGCTGCTGGCATAGTCACTCGAGTAGTAATAATCCCTGAAGGTCATGGGCGGTAAGCCGAACAGATCCTTGAAGCGTTTATAGAAGTGCGGATAACTGACAAACCCGGTGGCTAGAGCCACATCCGTCAACGAACGATCACTTTGCACAATCAATTGTCGGGCCCGAGTCAAACGCAGTTCCAGGTAGTAACGATTCGGTGCCGCATTCAGATAGCGGGCAAACCTTCTTTCCAATTGCCGGCGAGACACGCCAACCTGGCTGGCGATTGCGTCAATTTCCAACGGTTCCTCAATGTTTTTTTCCATCAAGTCGAGCGCGATGTTCAAAGGCTTGGGAATCGCTGAACAGCGCAGACTGTCGGCAGTCTTCGGTTGAAGATGTCCAGACTGGTGAACCCTTTTTATTTCATCAACCAATGGCGCATCGTTGTGCGCACCCAGTTCCTGCATGATCGCCAAGGTCATATCCAGCGCTGAATGAGCGTTGGCGCAAGTGGCCCGGCGCTGTGTGCAAATAAACTCGCGAGTGGATACCTTCAACTGCGGGAAATATTCATGGAGCAGACCGCAGCTGTCGCTGTGACAAGCAAAGTCTCCAGTCTCGAGCAAACCGGCATCGGCCAGATAAAACGCGGCATTCCAGCAACCGGCAACGATCCCTTTGCTCGCGGACTTCTTCAGCACTCGGCGCAGCACTGGCTGTGTGGCAAGCCTCACACGCTGGCCTCCGACGACAATCACTGCATCATGACTGAAGCCTTCCGCCACCAGCCTTTGCGTGGCCAGCGACACGCCGATATCACTTTCAACCAGCCCGCCCTGCAGTGAGTAGGTCGACACTTGGTAAATCGTTTCGCCATTGATCAGGTTTCCAGTGGCCAGGGCATCCATCGCCGTTGAAAGGGTCGTCAACGAAAAATGATCGAGCAGGATAAACGCCACCCGCACCACACGTTCGTGGCCCGACATCACGGTGGATGGGCGAAAGCCGATGTTCTGTTGTTTCAACGGACTCTGGAAAGTTTCCATGTTGCGTCACCCGCTCGCCTTCACTTGAAACGACAACTCGTTGGTTTGGCGACTGGCACCGCCCGCCGCCAAACCGTGGTCGAACCGATTACTTCGCTGCCGCCCGGGCGTCACTCAACCAGCCGTCATAGGCTTGCTGGTTGGCCTTGATCCATTCCGCGGCATGGCGCTTGATGTCGGCCAGCGACTTCTCACCGTTTTGCATACGCAGGTTTTGCGCACTTTCAGCGGCCGTCGGGATGCTGACTTCAGAGAGGAACTTGCGCGCCACCGGGTTCTTTTCGGCGAACTCTTTGCTCATGACGGCATTGATCGTGTCCACCGGGAAACCGAGGTTCTTGCCGTCGTGGAAGGTGTCCTTGCTTTCCTTGCCATCCGGCAGCGAAGTGAACGGCACCGGCAACCAAACCACGTCACGCCCTTCTACCAGAACACTGGCGATCCACTGCGGAACCCAGGTGAAGAACAGCACGGGTTTGCCTTGCTGAAAGCGCGCAATGGTGTCCGCCATCAACGCGAAATACGAGCCGCGGTTGTCGACCACCGTTGGCCCCAGGCCGTAGGCTTTCATGTGGTGCTCGACCATGATCTCGCAGCCCCAACCCGGGTTGCAGCCTGTCAGGTCAGCCTTGCCGTCACCGTTGCTGTCAAAGAGTTTGGCGATTTCGGGTTTCTTCAAGTCCGACAGATCCTTGATCTGATAAGCCTCTGCGGTCTTCTTGTCGATCATGTAGCCCTGCAGCACGCCCTTCATGATTTGCCCGACCTTGACCATCACGTCATCGCCGCCGGCCTTCTCATAAAACGCTTGGTGCAGGTGTTCCCATTCATGCACGGTGAAATCCGCATCACCATAAGACAGCGCGAGAAACATCGCCGGGTAGTCGACTTCTTTAGGCTGTTTGACGTCGTAGCCCAACTCCTTAAGGCCAGCGATCACTACTTCGCCGCGAAAGCGCTCTTCGGCGATCGTCGGGAAAATCGGCGTAATCGAAACACCGGCACCGGGTTTATTGGCATCGGCCGCGTAGGCCGCCGAGCACAACAAGGTGCCAAACACTGCAGCTACCAGGCTCGCAACCACGCTTTTCTTGAGATTTGTCAGTTTCATGTTTCACCACGCTTGGAGTTTTTAATGGGGTGAGCAGGCCAACTCAATTCGTCACTGGACGTGCAACGTTCTTCTTTTTCTTCAGTTTCATGACCAGCCCCACGGGGCCGCTTTCATACCAGCGCTGCCCTGTGGCCAGATCGCTGCTGCGCTCTCCCATTGCCTGGGTCAGTCGATCAAGGAATACCGCGAGCAGCACCAGGCCGGCGCCGCCGACGCTGGCCAGGCCCATGTCGAGGCGGCCGATGCCGCTCAACACCATCAAACCCAGACCGCCCACCGAGATCATCGAGGCGACGACCACCATCGACAGCGACAACATCAATGTCTGGTTGAGACCAGCCATCATCGTTGGCGCCGCCAACGGCAACTGCACCTTCATCAGCATTTGCGTAGCCGTGCAGCCGAACGCTCGGGCGGCTTCGACCTTGTCCGCAGGGACCTGACGAATACCAAGGTTGGTCAGCCGCACCAGCGGCGCGACGGAAAAGATGATGGTGACGATCACACCGGGGACGTTGCCGATACCAAAGAGCATCACCACCGGCACCAGATAGACGAACGCCGGCAGTGTCTGCATGGCATCCAGCACCGGGCGGATGATCATTTCCGTGCGATCACTGCGTGCACACAGGATGCCCAGCGGTATGCCGATCACTGCGCAGAACAACAGCGATGTCAGCACCAGGGCGAGCGTGACCATCGCATCGCTCCACACACCGATCAGCCCAAGCCCGGTGAGGGTGGCGACGCTGAAAATGGCGATGCGCTTGCCGCCAATCTGCCAACTGATCAGTCCGGCAATGATGATGAACACCGTCGGCGGAACCGACAGCAGTCCCCACTGCACACCGTCCAGCACTTGATCGACCGGCCAGCGGATCGAGCGAAACACTTCCCTGAAGTTATGCACCAGATATTTAAGGGCGGTTTCCACCCACGATCCCAAGGGAATATTGAGACTTTGAAAAGGATCTAAAAAGTTGAAGTCTGACATGGTGCTACCTCGCCCTCAGAAGCGGTAAATCAATTCTGATTATTCAGAGTTCAGCTGTTACACAGACAGCTCAGAAGATGGCCTTGCGAAATCGAACCTTTATAAAGCCCAACTTCATCCACCACCGGCATGGGAGTTGCCGAGGCAGCAACCAGATGAAAGATGTCTCGAAGAGACGCTTCCGCTTTAATCGGCGTTTGCCCGCCCGGTATATAAGCGACATTGCAATCCTGTTGCGCGATATCACCCGCTTTCAGAATGCGACTGGTGTCGAAGCCATTAAAGAAATCACGAACATATTTATTCACCGGGTTGCACAGAAGTTCGCGCGGCGTGCCGATTTGCACCACGCGCCCGCCTTCCATGATCGCAATGCGGTGACCGATGCGAACCGCTTCTTCTATATCGTGGGAGATGAAAATGATCGTGCGGTCCTGCTCGGCCTGGAGCTTGATCAGCTCCCCCTGCATCTCGCTGCGAATCATCGGATCGAGTGCCGAGAACGCTTCGTCCATCAGCAGAATGGCGGGATCATTGGCCAGCGCGCGGGCCAGGCCGACGCGTTGTTGCATACCGCCGGAGAGTTGGTGAGGAAAGCTCAGCTCCTGCCCCGAAAGCCCGACCTGCTCCAGTGCGCCCATCGCGCGGCAATAGCGTTCCTTCTCGCTGACACCGCTGATTTCCAGGCCGAAGCTGACGTTGTCGATGACGCTCATGTGCGGCATTAAAGCAAACGACTGGAAAACCATGCCCATGTCTTTGCGACGAACCTGCAACAAGTCCTTGTCGCCCAGGCCGGTGATTTCCTTGCCATTGAGAAAGATCTGCCCGGACGTCGGTTCAATCAGCCGGTTAAACAATCTGACCATGGTCGATTTGCCGGAGCCGGACAACCCCATGATCACAAAAATCTCGCCACGGCGAACAGAGAAGTTGGCATCAAAAACACCAATCGCCTGACCGGTCTTTTTGAACACTTCAGATTTTGATGCGCCTTCTTTAACCATTTTCATGGCAAGTGCTGGCTGCGTACCGAAGACTTTGAAAACATTCTTTACGCAAATGATCTCGTCGGAACTTGTCATACCTTGCCTCCTTCGCATCGTGCATCTTTCGCATTAAGCGACAGGCAAACGAGCAAAAATAATTGTAAGCGGCAGCGGTAATGAATAAATGTCTTCACGACGGGCTTCCTTTTATTATTTTTGAGGTCCCAGGAAAAAGGGATGTTTCAAATCTATTAGCATCACCCCGCTTAATCCAACTACATTTACAGGGGCAATTCGATAACGTCGGGTTATCGGTTGCGACGACTGCCACTGCCGAGTGCCGCGTCAGCACCATGAGCGACCGGGTCTATCCCCAAAGCGACGCTCGCGTAGCCCTCCCCGCACGGTTCCGTTACCCTCCTCGCGCTTCGTTGGGGAGCTGTATCGTTAGGAGTGTGTACGAATGAGCAAGCATGTCGACCCTGACACCATCCTGCTGAAAATGCCGTCCTTGAGGGCTGTGAAGGCATTTGTGGCCGCCGCCAAATACGAAAGCTTCACCCGTGCGGCCGAGGCATTGTGCGTTTCGCAAGCCGCGATCAGCCGGCAGATCCGTGAACTTGAAAGCTATCTGGGCGCGCAACTGTTTACCCGGGTCGGCCGTGCGGTGGAACTGACGGCCGCTGGTGCAGTGTTCTTCGATGCCGCGCAACTGTCGTTCGTCAACATCGCTCAGGCTGCCGAACGCATTCGCAGCAGCCAGTCGACCAAGAAGGTGCTCACCGTCTGTTGCTCGCCGGCCTTTTCCGCACTGTGGCTGTCGAATCACCTGCAGGAGTTCTTCGCGCAGTGCCCGGACATCGAACTCAACCTGATCACCACGCAGAACTTTCTGACCATGGAACCCGGTGTGCAGCCGGACATCTTCATCACCAAGATTTCGCGCATCCGTGATGGTTATAGAAGCTACCCGTTGTGCCACGACGTGATTTACCCGGTCTGCACCCCGCAGTATCTGGAGAAACACCCGGAGATTTCGACGATCGAAGGCGTGCGCGATTCGGCACTGCTCAACCTCAGCCCTTACGGCCGCTCGCAAGTCGCCGAGCATGTCGACTGGGGTGTGTGGCTGGCATTTCAGGCCATCGATATCGATGACCGTCCGACCAACAGCCCGCAAATCTTCAACGCCAACGACTACAACCTGCTCATCAGTATGGTCCTGACCCATCAGGGCATTGCATTGGGCTGGAATCACTTGGTCACGGGATTGGTGCAGCAAGGCCTGCTGGTGCGACCGATCGAGCAACAGGTGCAATTGCGTAATAGCTGGCACTACCTGAGCTGTCGCGAAAGCTCCGAAAACGAAGACGAACTGCGGCGTTTTCGCGAATGGATTCTGGCGAAGTTTCCCCGCCGTTAATCCAGCCTGCACAAGCCTCGGGCGATTTGGTTATCAATAGCCCGACGAAAATGTTGCTAGAGCGGCACCCTCCCCGTGGCTCATTGTTGAGCCGTGCCGGCCATGATCGGTAAGGCTCAACTCACAGGAAGGGATTGTTGAATGTCACTCTTCGAATTCTGTCGCGACTTTGATTTCTTCGATGCCCCGCTCAAGACTCGTGCAATCGTGCAGGACAGTCTGCTGGATATCGTCGGCGTCATGGCCGGTGCGGCCAGCAATGACACCAGCAGGGCAATGCGGCGTTTTGCCGAACGGCATTACCCGGCGGGCGCTTACAGCAGTCGCCTGATCTTTGCCGGTCAGCGTGTCAACGTACTCGGCGCAGCGTGGGCCGGAGGATTCAGCGCTGACAGCCTCGACGCTCACGAAGGCCACTTCAAATCCAAGGGGCACGCCGGAGCGACTGTTGTTCCCGCCGTGCTCGCCCTCGCCGATGCGCTGCATCATCAGGGTCAGTCAATTAGTGGTCATGAACTGCTCACCGCCCTGTGCATCGGTTATGAAACGGCACTGCGGGCAGGTTCGGCCTTGATGGCGACCTCGCCGACTTATCACGCATCCGGCGGTTTTTCCGCGCTAGGTGTGGTCTGTGCCGGCGCGCGCTTGCTGGGCTTCGATGAACCGACCTTTCGCCATGCCTTGGGCATCGCCGAGTACTTCAGCGCACGCTGCCCGATGATGCGCGTGGTGCAAGCACCGACGATGCTGCGCGATGCCCACGGCGCAGGCGCATTTGCGGGTTTGAACGCGCTGTTCATGGCCCGGGAAGGCATCACCGGTGCACCGGCAGAAACGGTTGAAGACGTCACCGTCGCCGAATACTGGACCGACATTGGTACACGCTGGGAGATCGACAGTCAGTACTTCAAACCCTGGCCGGTCTGCCGTTGGGCGCAACCGGCGCTGACCGCCATGCTCGAACTGCAGCGGGAAAACCCTCAGCTCGATGCCGACTCAATTGAAACTGTACGCGTGGAAACGTTCTACGAGTCGATGTGTTTACAGGGCCATACGCCGAGTGATGCCGACCAGGCGCAGTACGCCTTGGCCTTCCCGCTGGCAGCACTGATTGTCCGGGGCAAGGTCGGTCCGGAGGAAGTCACCGGGGCGGCGATTTTTGCTGAAGATATTCTGGCGTTGAGCCGCCGTATCGAAATCGTCGAAGCCGCCGATATCTCCGCCCGATTCCCCGACGAAATCCTCTCGCGACTGACCATCAACCTGAAAAACGGTGCCGTGTTGGTGAGTCCGGTCACCGCCGCGCGGGGCGATCCCGAAACGGCCCTCAGCGAAGAAGAGCTGGATCATAAATTTGATCTGTTCGCCAGCGGTCTCGGTGTAGAGCGCAGTGCCGAGGTGAAAACAGCGATCAAACACATTGCTCAATCCAGTTGCGCCATTACTGCTTTGGAACTGATTTTTCACGCAGTCCCACCACTCCAGTCAGGCCTGCATCGATAACGCCAACGCATGAATTGCCCACAGCAAATGTCGTTTGTGACGTCAGTCCTGGGCCATATAGGCTGAGAACCATGTCGCCTATGGGAGGATAAAAATGAACAATAAAGAAAGCGTTTTTGACCTGATTGCACAGCGTAAAGCTTGGCACTCGTTGCCCGGCGCTCTTTACAGCAGTGAAAGCGTTTACCGCCAGGATCTTGAGCAGATCTGGCACAAGGACTGGATTTTCGCCGGCCACACCTTTGAAATCACCAAGCCGGGGCAGTATTTCACCCTGCAGATCGGGGACTATCCCGTTGCAGTGGTACGCGGCAAAGACGGAGAAGTTCGGGCGTTCCATAACGCCTGCCGTCACCGTGGCGCAAAAATCTGCGAGGCCGATCACGGCAAAGTGGCGAAGATGGTTTGCCCGTATCACAAGTGGACGTACGAGCTGGATGGCAACCTGTTGTTCGCCGGCAACATGGGCCAGGATTTCGACAAATCCCAATACAGTCTGAAAAGCGTTCACTGCGAGATCGTTGATACCTACATTTATGTCTGCGTGGCCGCCAAGGCCCCGGACTTCGAAGGATTCCGCAAAGCCGTCAGCCCTTTCATCGCGCCACATTACCTTGAAAACTGCAAAGTGGCGTTCGAGTCGAACATCATCGAGAAAGGCAACTGGAAACTGGTCTTCGAAAACAATCGCGAGTGCTATCACTGCGACGGCTCACACCCGGAGCTGCTGCATTCGTTCGTCGATAACCTTTCGGTGGGCGGCGTCAGTGGCGAAGATGATCCAGAGCTGTCGGCCTACTGGTCCAAGTGCGAGAGCGCCGGGTTGCCAAGCCGTCTGGTGATGGATATCAATGGTCAGTTCCGCATGACCCGTATTCCGCTGTCATCCGGTGCCGTCAGTTACACCATGGATGGTAAACCGGCCGTTGCCGGACGCCTGGACAAGACAGCTGAAACGGACATCGGCGCGCTGCTGTACTTCCACTACCCCTCCACCTGGAATCACTTCCTCGGTGACCATGCGTTGAGCTTCCGGGTGCTGCCAATCAGCGCCACCGAAACCTTGGTCACGACCAAATGGCTGGTACCCGACAGCGCAGTGGAAGGCGTGGATTACGATCTCGAACGCCTGACCAAAGTCTGGATTGCCACCAACGATCAGGACCGCACGCTGGTCGAGGGCACCCAGCGTGGCGTGACCTCGCCGTCGTACGAGCCGGGCCCTTATTCGGAAACCGCCGAGACCGGTGTTTGTCAGTTCGATGACTGGTACTGCGCGACCATGATGGAACGGCTCAAAGGCCCCATCCCTTTGAAGTCTGTTGGCTGACCCGTTCTCCTCACCAGTTCCATCCCTCTTCCCTGCCAGCATCCCGACGGATGCTGGCAGGGACTCTTTTGTCCCGAAAAGCTGTTGTTCCGGTTCGTCGCCAAAAAAGCCGGGAGACACCGATAAGGATGTCCGCATCAATGAACGCTTCGACGTCATCCCTGGCAGCTTATGCGAACTACGGCGAGCGCATGTCCACGCGCATCGTATTTTTGATCACCGGCATTGTGATGTCGGCCTGGGCGCCGCTCGTGCCGTTGGTGAAAGCGCGTACCGGGCTGGACGACGGTGGACTGGGCCTGTTGTTGCTGGGATTTGGTATCGGCTCGATCGTCGCCATGCCGTTTGCCGGTTACCTGACCGCACGTTTTGGCTGCCGGCCAGTGATCATCTGCTCAACTCTCGCGTTGTGTTCGGTGCTGCCGATGCTCAGCCATCTGACATGGCTGCCGGGGCTGGCTCTTGCGGTGCTGGGGTTCGGCGCCAGCATGGGCATGCTCGATTGCGCGATCAATATCCAGTCGATCATTGTTGAAAAGAACAGCGGCGAAACCCTGCAATCCGGTTTTCACGGGCTTTACAGCGTCGGCGGTATCGCGGGTGCCGGGGCCATGACGGCGATGCTCAGCCTGGGTCTGGATCCGCTGTTGTCTGTGCTATGTCTGGTAGCGATCATCCTCGCCGCACTGTACAAGGCTGCGCCGAGTTTGCTGCCCTATGGCACCGAGAGAGACGGTCCGTTGTTGGCGCTGCCACGGGGGATCGTGCTGCTGCTGGGCTGCCTGTGCTTCATTGTTTTTTTGACCGAAGGCGCCATGCTCGACTGGAGCGCGGTTTTTCTCGCCTCGCAACGGGCAATGGAACCCAGCTACGCCGGTTTGGGCTATGCGAGTTTCGCCGCGGCGATGACGCTCGGGCGCCTGACCGGAGATGCCATCGTCAGCCGACTGGGGGGCATTCGTGTGGTGGCGCTAGGCGGGATTTGCGCGGCCGCTGGCATGTTGGTTTCGCTGGTGTTCGAGAGTTGGCAGGCGGCATTGCTGGGTTATGCCTTGGTCGGCATCGGCTGCTCGAACATTGTTCCGGTGCTGTTTACTGCGGCGGGTCGACAACAGCGTATGCCGCAGCGCACCGCGATTCCGGCGATCATCTCGATGGGCTACGCCGGCATTCTCATGGGCCCAGCGTTCATCGGCATGGTTGCGCATCTCAGTACGCTGGTGGTCGCGTTGGGTGGCTTGGTTTTTCTGTTGTTGTTTGTCAGTTACGCCGCGAGATTTTTGAAAGCCTGATGCGCTGGTCACAAGCCTTTGGAACATTGATCGGCTTGAAGGAAATCTTTTAGCGAAGCCTGATAAATGGCCAGTGGTCGTTTCTCTGGCTCAAACAGCGCAAACGGAATCATCACGAGGTGTGAAACGGTTGTGGCGCTTACTGAGTAAGTTCTTTGCCTGCAAAAGCCGTTATCTTTATTCAGGGTGAAATCAAACTTGTACAGGTCTGGCCTTGTACACCAACTCGGAATCAAACCAAAACTCAACCCCGTCAAATACTCTTGTGTGCAAGCGCCACCCAATGAAAATTCCGAGACTTTTATTTCCAGTGCAGGGAGGCTTGAGGCTGCAGGGCTGGAGCTGTGATCCTGTGCATTTGGAATCATGTTCTTTGTCAGCGCATAGGCGTCTTTGCCAAGGCGACTGTTTTTCCAAGGAGAGTCTGTTTCGTAACTGAAGCTGGAGATGATTTCCTGGGTTGCGGTTCCAGCGTGCTCGTTGATTGTCGGCACGGTCGCATAGGAGGTACATCCTGAACACAGCATCGCAACACTGACAACAACACATCCATGAGCTATTAAGCGGCGCATTCTAGATTTCAGTCCTAATTATTGATTAGCCATTGCACTGGCGTTTTTCTGGCCTGCTTTGGCCAGCTTCTTTTGCACATAAAAAAGCATCAGCACCGAGTTTCTCTGAGCCTGCCGAGACTGTTGTTCGAACAACGCCACAAGCTGTTCTTCACGCTTGCACCCAGCATTGACATTGCCCTTTGCAAATTCGCAGGTACCGTATTGGCCCCAGCCTTTGCGGGCTTCATCGGTGTCTCGCGCGGGGTAAACCCAATACGCTTTCCATGCACCATCGACGACAGGTTTACCGGCCGCGTCTATCTGCTCTATCGCTTGCAAGGTTGCTGTGGCAGCGGCATCCAGAAAACGTCGAGGGTTGGCATCGGCTTTATCCGCCTCATCACGAAGTGCCTGACACTGTGTGTCAGACAAGTCGAAAACAGGCAGCGCTTCAATGCTCTCGAACTCATCAAACGGATCGGAATGATTGCCCGGCAACTTGGCGTGGTAAGCCGGGATTACATGGCCGGGTACGCTCATGTCCTGTATGTAATGCAAGACTCTTCCTGCCTGCTCGTATACTTCAACCGGGTCGGCGTCAGGCTTCGCCAGCAGCGCGTTCAGCTTTTCAATACGTTTTGAAAAGATCACGTCCAGGCTACGGTTGGCGAACCAGAATGGCTCAAGTTTTTTGTTGCGGTTATAGAAGTGCCAATTGGTAGCGCGCTGAGGGAGCGTCAGCAGGTTTGAATCCTCAGCGTCAGTGCCAATCGCCAATGCCTCGGCCAAATGCTCGGGCAACTTCACCCCCGCGCAGCGCTGATAAGCGTGAGCCGCTTTCAGTGCGTAAACCGAATGCAGGTCGGGGTTGAAGGCGAAGGCCGGGGTTGAAGGGTTGAACAGCAGCGATAGACCAAATGCTGCGAGGTAACGTGTTGCGGCTCTTCGGCCTATTGGGGTGGCTTCCATGCGGTTGATCTCCTGGAACGTGCGTGATTGCTGAACACTGACCGTACGCGAGGCAATTTAGCACTTAGGTGATGGCAAAAAGCTGTTTTTTGCTCAGCCACTCAGGACTGGCATAAATGGCAACACCTGCGTCCTAACGTCGCAGCAAGCAGCTCTTGGCAAATCCTGCACAAGCCTTAGAATCCCGCGCTCTCTTGCAGCCCCCATCGGTGGCTGCCTGCATCACGGTCACAAAAACGTGTTCCTGAATGGCTGGCCACACCTCGCTGACGTGTGTCCGACTCAACCGCCCTGCCCGTTCGGCAGGCATTCGCACCACACATTTTTTCGGCTTGGCAATCGCATGCGCAGAGGCGCACGTTGCGCTGTTCGATCTCTAGAGGTTTTTATGTCTCCGCGTTTGCTGGCCATGGCGCTGGCGCCCCTGCTCGGGCTGTTCATTGTTGCGCTGGGCAACGGTTTCATGTCATCGCTGACCACCCTTCGCCTGGACGCTGCCGGTGCGTCGACCACGATGATCGGTATCGTTTCATCGGCCTACTTCATCGGCCTGACCCTGGGTGCCGTGTTCAATGACCGTTTGATTCTGCGCATCGGCCATATCCGCGCCTACGGCAGCTTTGCCTCGCTGATCGCCGTGACCATCCTGCTGCAGGGATTGTTCTATGACACCTGGGGCTGGTTCGCGCTACGCCTGATCAACGGTTGGGCCACGGTCGGTGTGTTTCTGGTGATCGAAAGCTGGCTGCTGCTGGCGGGCGACGCGAAGATTCGCGGGCGCTTGCTCGCGTTGTACATGATCGTCCTGTACGGCGCCGGTGTACTGGGCCAGGCAGCGCTGGGAAAAATCACCGGGTTGAGCGAGAGCGCACCGTTCATGGTTGCCGGCATGCTCGCTTCGTTTTCGGTGCTGCCGATCGTGATCCTGCCGCGCGTGTCGCCGCTGCTCGATCAGGTCGAGCCGCTCAAGCCACGCCAACTGCTGGGCGTGACGCCGACCGGGCTGGTCGGCTGTTTCGGTTCGGGTGTGACCATCGCGGCAATTTACACCTTGCTGCCGTTGTATCTGCAACGCGCCGGTCTGAATGTCAGTGAAGTCGGCAGCATGATGGCCTGGACGATCCTCGGCGCGATGCTTCTGCAATACCCGGTGGGGCGTTGGTCCGACCGCAAGGATCGCTTGCAGGTGCTGACGATTCTGACGGTGGCGTGCACGGTGTTATCGCTGGTGATCGTGCTGTTGCCGTTGTCCGCGACAATGCTCGCGGTGATGTTGTTTCTGCTCGGTGGCGGTGTGTTTGCGTTGTACCCGGTTGCCGTCAGCCACGCCGCCGACCGCGCCCCGGCCGAAGCCTTGGTGCCGATGATTCAGGGCCTGCTGCTGATCAATTCGCTCGGCTCGGCGATCAGCCCGATGATGATCTCTCCGGTGATGAATTCGTTCGGCGCCAATGGTTTGTTCTGGGTATTTGCGCTGGTCAATCTGTGCATGGTCACCTTCTTCCTGTGGCGCCGTGGCAAACGCCCGGTTCCAGCCAATCCCGCGCCGTTTGCAGCGGCAGCCACGTTCTCGCCGACAGGTGCGGAGCTGCGGGTGACCGAGGACTTGCGTCAGGCGGTGCAGGAGCATCCGCCGATGGTGGATGCACTGAGCGGCGAGCCTTCACCTCAGTGCGAGACGCGCTAAGGGTTGCGCCAGTCTGCGCCAAACGCAGGCTGGCTCGCACCGCTATTCAGATTCGTGGGTGATATCCACGAGCGGAATCGGCTCGATCGCCCAAGCGCGAATTTGTCGACGTTCGGGGCTGGGTATTGCACAGGCCTTGCGTCCGGTGAACGTTCGCGCCAGCCGCTCTTCATCGATGCGCCAGCCGCGCAACTCCAGTGTCTGCACGCCTTTGCGAAAAGCAATCTGCAGCGCATCGGATTTCAACGAAACCTCCTGCTGGAAAGAGTCCGGCACACGTTCGGGCCGGACGTTTTTCAGCACGGCATGATCTTGGTCGAAGATACGGATATTGCTCGCAATGAATCTGCGATCCAGCAGCCGTGAGCGCAGAAACGTTCTGCCCATCATCCACCAGGTGCGGGTGCGATTGGCGTCAATCGGGACATGCGCCGAGACGATGTAGATCCGCCAGCCGTTGGGCAACTCAAGCTCAAGCGTTGTACAAGGGCCGGACAAGTGGAAACCCGGAACGGTGGTCACACTAACAAACTCGGTGGAGGATTTACGCCGCAGCAGCCCTTTGCGTGCTGGCCTGCGCATGAGCATTTGGGCGCTGCCGCTCCACGCATCGCTGTTGACCTCGAACGATTCAATCTCGGGATGATCCGGATCGCCGAAGGTTGAGCCATGGACAAACGGCGCGTGCGCGAAGTCCAGACCGTTTTCAATAATCCGGTCCCAACTGGCCTGCCAGTCAAAGTGGCCCGAGACCACGCGGAGGGCGGGATCGTCGACCCAGTCGAGCGTGGGCAAGGGTGGACGTTCGGACTCAGGCAGATCACCTAAAAATGCCCAGATCCAACCGTATCGCTCCAGCGTCGGGTACGCATCGACGCGGGCCTTGGCGGGAATCAGCAGGTCGGGCTGCGCCGGTATCTGCGTGCAGACGCCATCAGCGCCAAACCGCCAGCCGTGATAGGGACACTGCACGCTGTTGCCGACCTTGCGGCCAGCGGACAGCGAGCCGCCGCGATGCACGCAGATGTCCGAAAGCAGGTGAGCGACCCCCGCGTCATCGCGGAACGCTACGAAGGGTTGTCCGAGCAATCGAACCGGCATCAATCCATCAGTCAACTGGGACGATGGGAGAACGACATACCAGAGGTTTGTGAGCATGGGTGGGGGTTGATCCGTCAGTACAGTTAGCTCAGATCAGAGAAACCTGAAATTCAAATTAAACCAGCGCCTGCACATCGACAATCAGCCAAGCACTTTATAGATCTCTGCAACCACCTGAGTCGTTGCGGCTTCGATGGTTCCTTCGTTACGGCACAACATCCAGCCGTGATCGACAACCGCCTGCTCGAACATCTCGCTACAGGTGACGTGCTCTGCGTGTTTCTGGATCACCGTGCCGCCAAGTCCGCGTGACCGTGCCGTTGCCCTCGCCCATGAAATATCCGGCGCGGTGACAACACCGACATGCAGATCCGGCACGCGCACGCCTCGCTCGATGTTCAACTGCAGAATCTCGGCAAACGGCACGCTATGACGAAATGCGGCATCCGACGGATACCAGCGGTCGATCAGGATGATGCTGTTCAATGGCTGTTTGGGCAGCACCCGCTCAGAAATCCAGCGACGGCTATCCGCAAGGCGCTGACACACCGCCCACTCCAGATCCCGCGAGGGATGTCTGGCGAGTTGGTTGACCAGGGCCATGGTTTCGCCGCGGTATGGATCGCTTTTTCTCTCGCACAGCCGAATGACTTTCTGGTTGTTTGCCCGCAGTGCTGCGGTAACGGCCTCCAGCAGTGTGGTTTTGCCGGTGCCCTTGGGCCCATCCAGAGAAATAAACAGCGGCAGATTCATGATTCACGCAACGATCGAGACAGTGCTGAGCACTCTAACCTCATTTGCGTAATTCAATGAGCTGTTCCCTGCCCTTTGCCTACACTTGCTTGCCAATGATGTTTACCCCTCTGCCAAAGGAGTCACCATGTCCAAGCTCTATCCGAGCATCGATCCCGAGGGATTGGTCGAGTACTCAGTGGTCTACACCGACCGCTCGCTGAACCACATGTCGCAGTCCTTTCAAGGCGTGATGAGGAACATTTCCACGACCCTGAAACAGGTCTACAACGCCGAAGCGGTGGCGGTGGTTCCGGGCAGCGGCACATTCGGCATGGAAGCGGTGGCGCGGCAGTTCGCTACCGACCAGCAATGTCTGGTGATACGCAACGGTTGGTTCAGTTATCGCTGGAGCCAGATCCTTGATATGGGCAATATTCCGGCGGCCACCACGGTGCTCAAAGCCCGGCCGGTCGAGACGGGGCGCCAGGCAGCCTACGCCCCGCTGCCGCTGGACGAAGTGCTGGCCGCCATCGCCGCACAGAAACCGCAGGTGGTCTTCGCGCCCCACGTTGAAACTTCATCCGGGATCCTCCTGCCCGACGACTACCTGCGAGCGGTCGGCGACGCCGTGCATGCGGTGGGCGGTCTGTTTGTGCTGGACTGCATCGCCTCCGGCACGATCTGGGTGGATATGCACAAATGCGCCGTCGACCTGCTGATCAGCGCACCGCAGAAAGGCTGGAGCGCCTCCCCTTGCTGCGCCCTGGTGATGTTCAGTGCTCTGGCACTTGAGCGCATCGAACAGACGCAAAGCAGCAGCTTCGCCTGCGACCTGAAAAAGTGGCTGCAGATCATGCAGGCCTACGAACAGGGCGGACATGCCTATCACGCGACCATGCCCAGCGATTCCCTGGCGCGGTTCAACGATGTGATGAAAGAGACGCAAGCGTACGGGTTCGACAAGGTTCGCGGTGAACAACAGGCGCTGGGCGATCGGGTGCGTGCGCTATTGACCGGCAGAGGTTTCAAAAGCGTCGCCGCAGCCGGCTTTCAGGCGCCTGGCGTGGTGGTGAGCTACACCGATGATGCGGATATCAAGAACGGCAGGAAATTTGCCGAACACGGCCTGCAGATCGCTGCCGGTGTGCCACTGCAATGCGACGAACCGGCCGACTTCCAGACCTTTCGCCTCGGGCTGTTCGGACTGGAGAAGCTGCAGAATATCGAGCGCACGGTCAGCCTGCTGGAGCAGGCACTGGATGAGGTGATGGTTGACTAAGATCCCATATCGTTCCTAACGCTTGAACTCCAGAAGGGCATTCCCGACGTGTGCCCTTCTTCCAGCAAGGCGGTTCATCATTCTGTTCAGTGGTCTATCGACTATTTGGTCCCGGGACCAATCAGCGAGCTTTCAATCTGCACGCCGGGCATCATTTGCTGCAAACCTGCGATCAGCTTGTCCCCTGCCTCAGTCAAGGCTTCAAGCGGCATCGCTGGCAAACTCTCCAGAATGAACCACATGCACTTCGCATCGGCCCCAAGGCGGGTTCTGACACCTTGCCGCCAATTCCAGCGGCGGCAGGTCACGCCTTTGTCATCGCGCCAGACCACTTCACCGGCATCCGGATACTCGACAGCAGGAACGCCCTCTTTCATCGTGTCAAACGGCTCGCTGCCATCGGCGACGACAAGATGCGGAGCGCCTGCATAAGCCTCTATGTTTTCCCCGCCTACCGGAATGGCGTACTCGATACTGATGGCGTTGTAGAGATCGACGATGGGATCGAGGCTCGGCAAGGTCCCGTCACGTAAAACCCTTTTACGCAACGCTTCGGCTGAACAAGGCGTGCGCTGTGGCTTGGCCCCGAACTTTCTGAAGGCGTCGGCCCAGGCGGCAAGGTGAGCGTCTCCCCAGCTTGGACCACCCGCCTGCACAGCCTTGCAAGCATGATCCAGGGCGGCCCGAGCAACTTCAGGACGGGTGAGTAGTGCAGCTTCCACCACAATGCTCAGGGCCCGGAACTCCGGAGCCAGTTCTGCAACGGCTTGATCAATCAACGGCAGTACGGACTGCATAAAAAACCTCGAGGATTCAAATGGTGTTTCATGCTATCTATCGATGACCGATTTAGTCAATATAATGACCACCATGATCCACTTCAGTGGCTGAGTCGATTGACGCCACGATCGTTAAGGGCCGAAAATTCCAGTACTTTTTTCATGAACCTGATCAATGACCATGAATGCCAGTTTGTCGACTACCCCGGGTGCTGATGCTCAAGCCGTCAGCCTGGCCGTCGCACGCACACTCAAACAAGCCCGCAAGGCACAGAAAATTACGCTGGACGAGCTTTCTCGGCGCTCAGGCGTGAGTAAAGGAATGGTCGTCGAAATAGAAAAATGCACCGCGAATCCCAGTATCGGCATTCTTTGCAAAATCGCCGCCGCGCTGGGCCTGTCGGTTGCCGACATAGTCAATGTGACCGAGGCACCCTCTGCCCATATCATCGAAAGCCAGGATATCCCCACGCTCTGGACCGGTGACCTTGGAGGCACTGCGCGACTTCTTGCAGGAACGTCCGGCCCGAACATGATCGAGTTATGGCGCTGGGAAATGCATCCCGGTGAATCGTTCGCTTCACCGGGGCACCCTCAAGGCACGCTTGAACTGTTCCATGTAGAGAAAGGCACGTTGAAATGCATGATCGGGGAAACAGAGCTGATCATTCCGGCCGGGAGTTCGGCAGTAGCGAAAACCGATGTACCTCACTCCTATTCCAACGCGGGCAGATCCAAATTGGTGTTCACCATGTCCGTGACCGAGATACATCAATAGATACCCGGCATTCGGGCACAGGCTTCATGACATAACCGTCAGTAGTTGAAGTCGTGCCCCAGCTCATTCTGCATCCACTCCAGAAATCGCCTGACCCGCGGAAAACCGGCGTGCGCCCTCGGGAACACCAGGTGGTGTGCGGTGATCGGGGCACTCAACCCTGGCGTCACTTCGACTAACGCGCCGCGCGCCATATAATCCTGCGCAAGCAGCGTGCTTTCCAACGCGAACCCAAGACCGTGACTGGCCGCCTCCAATGTCATGTAGGAGCGGTCAAAGCTGAGTGAATAGGGTTTTTCAGGACGCGACAGGCCATGTTGAGCAAACAGCTGCGGCCACTTGATCAGCGTCGCTTCCGACAGGATCAGGTTGCAGTCGAGCAGATCCACGACTGTGCGGATCGGGCGCTGCTGCAGCAGTTTCGGTGACGCCAGAACCGCGATCTTTTCATTGCGCACCGTACGGACTTCGAAACTTGGCCAATTGGGCATGCCGTGACGGATGTCGACATCGATCTTGTCGCGACTGAAATGCAGTGATTCGTAAGAACACGAAAGATTGAGCTGGATGTCGGGATGACTCTGGCGGAACTGTTCCAGCCGCGGCATCAGCCACAGCAGCCCGAAGCTGGGCGACGAGTGCAACCGCAGACAATCGAGGCTGACATCGCTGGCGGCACGCTCTGTCGCCACCGCTAGGCTGTGCAGGATGCCGGACACTTCAGTCAGGTATTGCTCGCCCACTGGCGTCAGTGTCACGCCTCTGGCTGTTCTGAGAAATAGCTGACGCCCGATCATCGCCTCCAGCTTGGCCAACTGGTGACTGACCGCTGACGGGGTCAAGTCCAGCAATTCGGCGGCGCGGGCAACGTTGCCGAAGCGTGCCGTTTGCTCAAAGGCCTGAATGGCTTTCAGGGGTGGCAGGGTCGCAGGTGCATCGCCAGATGAACTCATGATGATTGTTTTTCCGCTGCAAGTGGCTTGGGCCGGGCTTATGGCTATTCAAGCATTGGCAGACAGCGCTGGCGAGTGCTGAATTTTTTTCAGCACCCAGTGAGGTTTGCGTTATTGCTCAGGGCCGGTCTGGAGGACAAGCTGAGTCATCGGTTCTTTGCGGACCGAACCCATAAAAACAATTAGAGGAACACCTCCATGCTTCTCCAAGGCAAAGTCGCAATCATCACCGGTGCCGCATCTGCCCGTGGCATCGGCCGCGCTACAGCGACGACGTTCGCACAACAAGGCGCTCGTGTCGTGATCCTTGATCTGGATGCATCCGCCGCGCGCGACGCTGCTGCGTCGCTGGGCGAAGGTCACCTGGGACTGGCGGCTAACGTCGCGGACGAGGCGCAGGTTCAGCAAGCCGTCGCCACCATCATCGAGCACTTCGGGCGCATTGATATCCTCGTCAACAACGCCGGCATTACCCAGCCACTCAAGACCCTCGACATTCGTCCTTCGGACTATGACAAGGTGCTGGACGTCAGCCTGCGCGGCACCCTGCTCATGTCCCAAGCGGTGATTCCGCTTATGCGTCAACAGGCCAGCGGCAGCATCGTCTGCATGTCGTCCGTGTCAGCCCAACGCGGTGGCGGCATTTTCGGTGGCCCGCATTACAGCGCGGCCAAGGCCGGTGTGCTGGGTCTGGGTAAAGCCATGGCGCGGGAACTGGGCCCCGACAACATTCGCGTCAACTCCATCGCGCCGGGCCTGATCCACACCGACATTACCGGCGGCCTGATGCAGGATGAGCGCCGTCACGCCATCATCGACGGCATTCCGCTGGGTCGCTTGGGTGAGGCGCAAGACGTCGCCAACGCTGCGCTGTTTCTCGCCAGCGACTTATCCTCTTATCTGACTGGCATCACCTTGGATGTGAACGGCGGCATGCTGATTCACTGAGTACTTCTGGGCGGGCCTGTGCGGCCCGTGCGGTTCTGGATCGATGATGCAGCCGGGCCTGATGGCCTGGCGGTCAATAAAAACAAGAGATCAGACCATCATGACTACCCTGTCGCTCGAAGCGGTTTCGACCGTGCGCTCCTCTGCCTATCGCAAAACCGCTTGGCGCCTGATGCCGTTCCTGATGCTGTGCTATTTGTGCGCTTATCTGGATCGGGTCAACGTCGGCTTCGCCAAGCTGCAAATGATGAACGATCTGGCCCTCAGCGAAACGGTCTACGGGCTGGGCGCTGGCGTGTTCTTCATCGGCTACTTCCTCTGCGAAGTACCGAGCAACATCATCCTGCACAAGGTCGGTGCGCGCGTGTGGATCGCGCGGATCATGATCACTTGGGGCATCGTCTCGGCGTTGTTCGCCTTCGTCGAAACCGCGTGGCAGTTCTATGCGCTGCGCTTTCTGCTGGGGATCGCCGAAGCGGGTCTGGCGCCGGGCCTGTTGCTCTACCTTACCTACTGGTTTCCGTCCTACCGTCGGGCACGCATGACGGTGTTGTGGTTCATCGCCATTCCGTTGTCAGGCATGGTCGGTGGTCCGCTGTCCGGCTGGATCATGAACCACTTTGCCGGCGTGCACGGTTGGGCCGGCTGGCAGTGGATGTTCGTTCTGGAGGCGGTACCGACCGTCATCGTCGGGCTGCTGGTGCTGAGCTATCTGAAAGACGGCGTGCATCAGGCCACCTGGCTGAATGACGAAGAAAAAGCCCTGATCACTCGCGAATTGGCCGACGACGACCAGCAAAAAGTCACCCACGCCTCGGTTGGCGAGTTCATTCGCGATCGCCGGTTATGGCTGCTGGCAGCCATCTACTTCTGCGTGGTGATGGGCCAGTACGCAATCACCTTCTGGCTGCCCACGCTGGTGCGCAATGCAGGGGTTTCCGACCCGCTGCACATCGGTTTTATGACCAGCCTGCCCTACCTGTGCGCCATCGTCGCGATGTTGTTGGTGGGCCGCAGTGGTGACAAGCATCGCGAACGCCGCTGGCACCTCATCGTGCCGATGATTGCCGGTGCGATTGGCTTGAGCCTGGCGGCGATGATGGGTGGCAACTCAACGCTGTCGATCCTCAGTCTGTGCCTGGCCGCTTCCGGCATTTTGTCGGCGACGTCGCTGTTCTGGATGCTGCCCACCACGCTGCTGGGCGGGGTGTCTGCTGCCGCTGGCATCGCCGCGGTCAACAGCTTCGCCAATCTTGCCGGGTTCTGCTCGCCTTATCTGATCGGCTGGATCACCACCCTGACCGGCTCCAGTGCCATCGGCATGTACCTGATCACGGGCGTGCTGTTCCTCGGTGCCAGTCTGGTCCTGCGCATCCCCGCCGCCTTGGTCAATCGTTGAGTTAACGGAGTTTCATCATGACGACTAATCTTTCACACGCTGCATCCCTGAGCCTGACGGAGCGCGCGCACAACATTCGCCGCCACGCGCTGCGCATGGGCCAGGTCCAGGGTCAGGGCTACGTCGGCCAGGCACTCGGCGCTGCCGATTTGCTGGCGGTGTCTTACTTTCATGCGATGAATCATCGCCCAACTGATCCCGAATGGGAGCAGCGCGATCGCTTCTACCTTTCCATCGGTCACTACGCCATTGCGCTGTACGCAGCGCTGATCGAGGCCGAGATCATCCCGCTCGAAGAGCTGGAAACCTACGGCTCGGACGACAGTCGCCTGCCGATGTCGGGCATGGCCGCCTACACCCCGGGCATGGAAATCACCGGCGGCTCGCTGGGCCAAGGCTTGGGCATCGCGGTCGGCGCCTGTCTGGGACTCAAGCGCAAAGATTCGCCATCCTTCGTCTACAACCTGCTGTCCGATGGCGAGTTGAACGAAGGCTCGACCTGGGAAGCGGTCATGTCGGCTTCGCACTGGAAGCTCGACAACCTGATCGCCATCGTCGACGTCAACAACCAGCAAGCCGACGGCCACTCCAGCGAAATCCTCTCGTTCGAACCCATCGTCGATCGCTGGCAGGCGTTTGGCTGGTTCACCCAGCGCGTCGACGGCAATGATCTGGAGGCGTTGGTCAGTGCGTTCGATGCTGCGCGTAATCATTCCGGCCGTCAGCCACGGGTGATCATCTGCGACACCAAAATGGGCAAAGGCGTGCCCTTCCTGGAAACCCGCGAGAAAACCCACTTCATCCGTGTGGAAGAGCACGAATGGGAACTGGCGCTGCGCAATCTTGAAGAAGGAAAAAACCAATGAACAACGCCGTCAAAACACCCATGCCGACTGCCGAGCCGAGCAAGAAACGCCTGACCACGTCGGCGATGATCGCGTCCATCGCTTCGGAGGGCCAAGCCACCAAAGCCGCGCCTTTCGGTCATGCGCTGGCGGCGCTGGCTGATCAACGCCAGGACATCGTCGGTCTGTCCGCCGACCTGTCCAAATACACCGACCTGCACATCTTTGCCAAGGCCCACCCGGACCGGTTCTATCAAATGGGCATGGCCGAACAACTGCTGATGAGTGCAGCCGCAGGCATGGCCCGTGAAGGTTTCGTACCCTTTGCCACGACCTACGCGGTGTTTGCTTCGCGGCGTGCCTATGACTTCATCTGCATGGCCATCGCCGAGGAAAACCTCAACGTCAAAATCGTCTGCGGCCTGCCCGGTCTCACCACCGGATACGGCCCCAGCCACCAGGCCACCGATGACCTGGCCATCTTCCGTGCCATGCCCAACCTGATGATTGTCGACCCCTGCGATGCCCTGGAAATCGAACAGGCCGTACCCGCGATCGCCGCGCATCAGGGGCCTGTGTACATGCGTTTGCTGCGCGGCAATGTACCGTTGGTGCTCGACGAATACGGCTATCAGTTCGAGATCGGCAAAGCCAAAACCCTGCGCACCGGTAACGATGTGCTGATCATCTCCACCGGCCTGATGACCATGCGCGCACTTGAAGCCGCCAAGGAACTGCAAGCCGATGGCGTGGATGTCGCCGTGTTGCACGTACCGACGATAAAGCCGCTGGACGAGCAAGCCATTCTTGCCGAAGCTCGCAAATCAGGTCGCCTGGTGGTCACCGCAGAAAACAGTTCGATTATTGGCGGTCTCGGTGAGGCCGTCGCTGGGGTGCTTCTGCGTAACGGGGTAACCCCAACATTCAGGCAGATCGCTTTGCCCGATGCGTTTCTCGACGCGGGGGCATTGCCAACACTGCACGATCGTTACGGCATTTCTACCCAAGCCGTCTGCGCGCAGATCAAGCTCTGGCTTGACCGCTGACCTGTCAGGGCGCTTATGGACAAGCGCCCTACAACTTGAGCACTACGAGCCACTTGTACGATGTCCTATCACAAGGTATTACTACGTCTCCCACAAAAAAAATAAAACCACGGAGATCGCTACATGGACTCATCCCTGTCCGCTCGACCTGAAAGCCCTGACCGAGCGCAAGGCAATACCCGCCGCAGCTTCCTGAAAAAGTCTCTCGCTGTTTCCGCCACGCTCGCCACCGTCGGCAGCACCGCACTGACGCGGATCGCCGAGGCCGCCGAACCCTTGAGTCAGCGCTACCCTGATCCGCTGATTCACATCCTCGACGACAGCTTCCTTGAGCTGCGTATTTTCAACGCCAGTGTTGAAAAACTTGCCACCGGCATGCGCTGGGCTGAAGGACCGGTTTGGTTCGGTGATGGCCGCTATTTGCTGGTCAGCGACATCCCCAATAATCGCATCATGCGCTGGGACGAAATCACCGACACCTTCAGCGTGTATCGCGAACATTCCAATTTCTCCAACGGCATGTGCCGGGATCGCCAAGGGCGTCTGATCGTCTGCGAAGGCTCCACCACGACCAGCGAAGGCCGGCGCATCACGCGCACCGAAGCCAATGGCACGATCACCGTGCTGGCCGACAGCTTCGACGGCAAGCCCTTCAACTCGCCCAACGACATCGTCTGCAAAAGTGACGGCTCGATCTGGTTCACCGACCCGCCATTCCAGACCAGCAATAACTACGAGGGCCACAAAATCACCCCGAGCCAACCCCACGCCGTGTACCGAATCGACGGCGAGAGCAAAAAAGTCACTCGGGTCATCGATGATCTCAACGGCCCCAACGGCCTGTGCTTTTCGCCCGATGAAAAAACCCTTTACGTCGTCGAAGGTCGCGCCAAGCCTAATCGCTTGATCTGGGCGATTGCCGTGAATGACGACGGCACACTTGGCGAACGCCGAAAGCACATCGAAGGGCTGGAATATGCCGCCATCGACGGCATCAAATGCGACGAAGCCGGCAACCTGTGGTGCGGCTGGGGCGGCAATGGTGATCCCAAGGCTGACCTGGAAAAACTCGACGGCGTGCGCGTTTTCAATCAGCAGGGCAAGGCCATCGGGCACATTTCCCTGCCAGAGCGCTGCCCGAATTTGTGCTTTGGGGGGCGCGAAGGCAATCGGTTGTTCATGGCCAGTAGTCACTCGATCTATTCGCTGTTTGTGAATACTCGGGGGACTACGTTTGCGTTGTAAAAGCGCGGTTCGTCTCACGACAGTTTCGTGAGCGTCGAAACACAGCTTGCCGCGCATCCGAAGGTGCGCGGCACTCAAGCCCGGTTACTGTCACCGCCACGCCGACCTTGTAGAGCGCCCGTAACGTCAGACACCTCCCGATTGTGTTCGAAATTGATAAAAGTCTTTCCCTGATCCGTGCCTGTTTGCGCAACACCCTCAAGCCTAAAGTTCGTCCTGCCAGCAACATCACACTTACTTTAGGAAATCTCATCATGAAAACGGCAATGATCATCGTCGCACTCTTGGGCTTCAGCTCTGTGGTAGCAGCGCAGGACGGTCCTGCAACGACTAAACAGGTCGAGCAATATCGCTACGGTACCCACCTGGATGTCGCCAAGGTCATCTCTGAAGAACCGGTGCCGGATGTTTGCGCAGTGGTACCGACGCACATGACTTACCAGGACTCGCAAGGCAAACGCCATGTACTGGCCTATAACGTCATGGGCCGTTGCAGCCAGGGCTAAGTCAGCTGTTTACCCATCATTGCGCCTCGGAGAGTGGTCTCATCGAGGCGCAAATACCTTTTTGCTCCGCAGTATTTCAATCGATCAGTTCTTTGGCCGTGGCTGCCAGCTGACTGCCAACCCGATCTTTCAGCGTTTCAATAAACCGGGTGATTTTTGCATCGACAAACTGCCGAGAGGTATAGACGGCGTACACGTTACGCTCATAGGTATGGTAGTCAGGCAAAACCCGCACGAGCTTGCCGGAACGCAAATCATCGATGGCCGTAAATCCGGCCAGCAAGCCAATCCCCGCGCCCTCTCGAATGGCCAGCGCCATCGCATCCATATCGTTGACGCTGAAACTTGGCCCTGTCGGGACAAACGTGGCGTCCCCGGCCTTGCTCTTGAGTTGCCACTCATCCCGCACATAGTCGACGGTGCCCAACAGCAGACACTGGTGATCACGCAGGTCTTCTGGCGTCTCGGGAGCCGCATGCCGGGCCAAGTAGTCTGGCGACGCCACCAACACACAATGGCTGACACCGATCTTCTGGCTGACATACGCCGAATCGGGGAGCGCGCGGGCGATCAGGATCGAGACATCCAGTTGGTCTTCCAACAGGTTAGGCATGCGTTGCGAGAGCAATAAATCCACCGTCACCTCCGGGAATTGCTGGCGGTACTCCAGCACGGCCCCGGTGACCAGATGCCGGGCCAGCCCAGGAACGCAATGCACCCGCAGTGTTCCCCGAGGCTCCAGCGCGGCATTGCTGGCTTCGGCTTCGGCACTCTCCAGATCAGCGAGAATTTTCGTGCAGCGCTCATAGAACCGTCGCCCGGCATCGGTGACCGACAGGCGTCGGGTCGAGCGTTGCAACAGACGTGCGTCGAGCACGTTTTCCAGCGCCGATACAGCACGCGATACGTTACCGACGGTGGAGTCCAGATGATTGGCCACGGCCGTGAAACTGCCCATCTCGACAACCTTTATGTACACCGACATGTTCGAAAGTTTATCCATCGCGACCTTCCTGTAGATCTGACGCTCACCCGTGATAACGCGCATTTTTTCCGGATGCTACACGTTCGGCCCGCGACTCGATATTACCTCTGGCAACAACAATGATTCCCTCTGGCCCGTCTAAATCAATGCCCCCTCCTTCCATAAACTTGGTTGCACAGGCTGCCTGAGCCGGCGCCGGGTTTCTTACGAATCTCTGACAACCAACTGAAGGGCACATCATGAAGACTTCCTACGACCCGCTTTATCTTTTCATCGGTGGTGAATGGATCAGTGCCGAAGGGCGCGATACCGCCGCCGTCGTCAACCCGGCGACCGGCCGGGAAATCGGCCGCGTCCCGCTCGCCACCGCAGGCGATCTTGATCACACCCTGGAAGTGACTGGCCTGAGCTTCGAGCAGTGGCGCCAGACCGTGCCTGACCAACGCGCAAAAATCCTCAAGCGTGCCGCCGACCTGATCCTGGAACGTGCACCGCAGATTGCCGCGCAGATGACCTTGGAGGAAGGCAAACCGCTGAGTGAAAGCCTCGATGAAGTGACCCGTGCGGCGGAGTATTTCGAATGGTTCGCCGAAAGCGCCCGGCGTATCGATGGCCGTGTGGTCCCGGCTAACCGACCAGGCGTGTTGCAACTGGTCAAACGCCAGGCCATCGGCCCGGTGGCCGCATTTACACCGTGGAATTTCCCGGCCATCACCCCGGCACGCAAGCTCTCGGCAGCACTGGCCGCCGGTTGCAGCGTCATCCTCAAACCGGGTGAGGAAAGCCCCTCCACAGCACTGGCCCTGGCGCGTGCACTCGACGATGCAGGATTGCCCAAGGGTGTGCTGCAAGTGGTGTTTGGCGTACCGGATCAAGTGTCCAGCCATCTGATCGCCTCGCCGATCATTCGCAAGGTGACCTTCACCGGCTCGGTGCCCATCGGTCGTCTGCTGTCTGCACGCGCTGCCGAAGGCGTGAAGCCCATCACCCTTGAACTGGGCGGGCACGGACCGGTGCTGGTGTTCGAAGATGCCGACATTGAAAAAGCCGCCGTTGAGGGCGTCGCCAACCGCTTTCGCGGCACCGGGCAGGTGTGCATTTCATCCACTCGGTTTCTGATCCAGCGTGGCGCCTATCAAGCCTTTGTCGATCACTTTGTCGCGGCGACCCAAGCCCTGAGAATCGGTGACGGCCTGCATCCGGACACTCAGGTCGGACCGTTAGCCAACCCAAGGCAATTGGCAAAAATGGAAGAACTGGTCGCCGATGCCGTCGAAAAAGGTGCACGAGTATTGGTCGGTGGCGAAGCCTTGTCAGGCGAGGGCTACTTCTTCCAGCCCACCGTTCTGGCGGATGTGCCGATGAACGCCCGCATCATGCACGAAGAACCCTTCGGCCCCATCGCCGTACTGATGCGGTTCGATGAGCTGGCCGATGGGCTGCAAGAAGCCAACCGCCTGCCCTACGGACTTTCGGCCTACGCGTTCACCTCCAGCGCGCGCACGGCCATTGACGTCGCCGACGGGTTAGAGGCCGGGATGATCGGGATCAACCAATACCGCATCGTCGCAACCGAGCTCCCGTTCGGCGGCATGAAAGAAAGCGGTCACGGCTCCGAAGGTGGCATTGAAGGCATCGAGCACTATCTGACCCACAAATTCATCAGCCAGGTTTAAGGAACTCGCCCATGTCCAAGCTCAATTTCAGCAGTCCTCGGGAAGCCGCGCGCGCGTTCACGCCAAAGCTGGCGCAATTCGTCGACTCGACGCTTTATCCGCAAATCTGGAGCGATCCCGCGCTGTCCCTGCGCGACCGTAGTCTGATCACCGTGGCGGCATTGATTGCCGCTGGTCACTCGGAAGAGTTGCCTGCCCACTTACGCCGCGCGGCTGGCAACGGTGTAACCCAAGACGAACTGGCGGCAGCGATCACACACCTGGCTTTCTATGTGGGCTTCCCTGGCGCCATCACCGCATCGGCTATCGCCAACGCCACGTTCAGCGAAACGGAGAACAACTGAATGAAAGCCATCAACATCATAGAATTCGGTGCGCCAGACGTCCTCGAACTCGTCGAGGTCGCCAATCCTGAAGTCCGTCCCGACGACCTGCTGGTGCGTGTCTATGCCGCCGGGGTGAACCGTGCGGATCTGACTCACCGGACCGGTGGGTACGGCCATCCGAATTTCGGTGACTCGCTGATCATCGGCCTGGAAATCGCTGGCGAAGTGATCGGCAAAGGTAAAGCGGTGACGGGGTTCGAGGTCGGAGATCGCGTCATGGGTGTGGTCGGCGGCGGCGCCTACGCCGAGCAGGCACGCATCGATTACCGCATGGCCATGCACATCCCTGCGCAGGTTGACTATGTACATGCGGCGGCCATTCCCGAGGTCTTCGTCACGGCCCATGAAGCGATGATGCACCTGGCTCGGCTCAAGGCTGGCGATTCGGTGCTGATACACGCGGCCGCTGGCGGCGTCGGGTCTGCTGCGGTGCAGTTGGCTTACGCCACCGGCGCCACGGTGTATGCGACCACCGAAGGCAGCAAGCTGGCGCGTGTCGAGCATTTGGGCGCAGACGTGGCGATCGATTACAAGACGCAGGACTTCGCTCAAGTGATCGCCGACAAAACCCAGGGGCGTGGCGTCGATGTGATCATCGACTTTATCGGTGAGCCCTACTTCGCCCGCAACATCGCGTCCCTTGCCAAGGGCGGTCGCCTGATTCAGGTCGGCATCCTTGGCGGTGGCGGCAACGTCACGGTGGCGCTGGAGGACATTCTTTACCGCCACTTGCAAATCATCGGCACGGTGATGAAGTCACGCACGCAACCGGAGAAGCACGCCATGATCAAGCGATTCCGCGATCACTGGCTTGATCGCTTCGAGGGTGCCGGAAGCCTTGAGCCGGTCGTCGATAGCACGTTTGCTCTAGCGCGGGCTGCCGATGCGCATCGCCGGATGGAGTCTTCCGGGAACGTCGGGAAAATCATTTTGACGATGCAGCCGGAAGACTTGATTTGAAACGGGTTGAGTTCTCGATTAATGACGGTGCCCTGGATGGGCACCGTTTTCGAAAGGTTTGGCAGAAGTCACGGGGGGGTGGAACACGCCAAAACGATACGTTCCAACGATACTTTCCCTCCACCGGCATGGCCCAAAAATGGAAATGGCGTTAGCATTTCACCCATTCGGCTTAACAAGCCTGTTTTTTCAGATCAGGGTCGCAAAGTGGAAAAGCTAAAACGCCTTCAAAGCGGAATCGAAGGGCTCGACGCGCTGCTTCAGGGTGGCCTGGTCGCGGGTGCTTCGTACATCGTTCAGGGCCGCCCCGGTTCCGGCAAGACCATCCTCGCCAATCAGCTCGGCTTCAATCATGCCCGCAATGGCGGTCGCGTTCTGGTCGCCACGTTGCTGGCCGAGTCCCACGACCGGCTGTTTCAGTTTCTGTCGACCATGAGTTTTTTCGATGCGTCGCGAGTGGGCGCCGAAATACAGTTTGTCAGCGCTTTCGATACGCTGGAAAACGAAGGCCTCGATGAAGTGGTGAAACTGCTGCGGCGCGAAATCAGCCGGCAGAAAGCGACGGTCATGGTCGTCGACGGTTTGCTCAACGCGCGCTCGAAGGCCGACTCACCGATCGACACGAAAAAATTCATCTCCGAACTGCAAGGCCACGCGGCATTCGCCGGTTGCACCGTGCTGTTTCTCACCAGCTCGCGCCTGGACGACGGCAGCCCGGAACACACGATGGTCGACGGCGTCATCGAAATGGGCGAAGAGCTGTTCGGCACGCGATCGGTGCGACGCATTCACCTGCGCAAGACCCGCGGCAGCGGCGCTTTGACCGGTGTTCACGAGTGTGAGATCACCGAAAACGGCCTGGTGGTCTATCCGCGCCTGGAAAGTCTGTACAAGCGCCCTTCCGCCCCCGACAGCGCAGACATGACACGCATTCCCAGCGGCATCGCTTCGCTGGATGACATCCTCGGTGGCGGCTTGCACAGCTCCAGCGTCACGCTCGTCATGGGGCCTTCCGGGATCGGCAAAACCACGCTGGGGCTGAAGTTTCTCGCGCAGTCGACGACCGAAGCGCCGGGCCTGCATTTCGGTTTCTATGAGAGCCCGCAACGGCTGCGACTCAAAGGCCGTTCGCTGGGCATCGATATTGAACAAATGGAACACAGCGGTGCGTTGAGCATTGCCTGGCAGCCGACCACCGAGGGCTTGCTGGACGCCCTCGGTGCGCGCCTGCTGAGCTTGGTCGATGAAAAAGGTATCAAACGTCTGTTCATCGACAGCCTCAGCGGCATGACTCGGGTTTCAACCACACCGGAACGCATCACGGACTTTTTCAGTGCAATGATGAACGAGCTGCGATCCCGAGGCGTCACGGTCTTCGCCTCCTGGGAAATGCGCGATCTGTTCGGCTCCGAGGTCAGCGCACCGAATTCCGACCTGTCCAGTATTGCCGACAACCTGATTCTCATGCGTTTCTTTGAAAATCACGCTGAACTTCGCAGGACGCTTTCCATTCTCAAGATACGTGATAGCTCCTATAACCCTTCGCGGTTCGAGGTAGTCATCCGTGATCAAGATGTGTTCCTGGAAAAGGCTTTGAGAAATGAACCTTCCGTCTCATCCGAGTCATTGCCTGGTTCAATATCGTAAGTCTTCGAGCGGGTTGAAATAACATGACCACCATCCTGGTAGTCGACGACGAGTATCTGATTGCTGACATTCTTGGCTTTGCGCTGGAGGATGAAGGCTTCATGACGGTGACGGCCAGCAATGGCAAGAAAGCCCTCGAAGTGCTGGAGAGAGAACGGCCAGCACTGATCATCACGGACTTCATGATGCCGGTCATGGACGGCCTCGAATTCGCCGAAGCCGTGCGTGCCCAGCCTTCCGTCAAACACCTGCCGATCATTCTCATGAGTGGAGCGCAGGCGCACATTGGCATGCAGCGCTCGGATCTGTTTGACGTGGTGCTGCCCAAGCCTTTCGACATTGCGGTGATTGTGGCTGAGGTGAAGAAGCTGTTGGCCTCCTCATAGATACTCAACGACAAAGGCAATTTCGGCATTGGCATTGCCCGCTCGCATTTGCGCATTGGAAGGCTCGATGCGCACGAAGCGGGCTTGCAAGTCTACAGATGCATTCCCGCCTTCCGATGTGGGCGCTTTCATTATGTAGTTCTGATTCAGCTTGAGTGGCTTCCCGTCTCTGAAGCGCATCTGCAATGCCAAACCTTTGGCAGTGGAGCTACTGTTCAGATTTACCATGCCAGTATTAGCGTCCCACGCAGGGCTGCCCGCAGTGGGCGAAAAGGAGTAGCGGAAGTTGTTTATTCCGGTAGGACAGTTTTTCATACTGAGAAAAAAGTATTGCTCCTTGGCATAGGCACCGTTCTTTGGGAAATCGCTCAAGTTATAACTACCCATATCAACTTTCACATCGGGTGTTTCGCAAGACTGTGAGACGACCCGGGTGCCATTTGTATTCATTGCCAGAGGCTCGATTTCAGCGGCGACAAAGACTCCCAATTGGCCTGAGGGTATCGTCGCACTCCCTGAAATAGTGCCCGTCTTTACGAGCCGCAAGATGTGCTCACTGCCATTCCAACCCCAACCGCCAGCAACGTCGCTGTCTCCCGGAAAGCCTTTCCATGCTTTACCCGAGGGCGGTCGAATCCATTGCCAGCCGATCCCGGTATTTCCAACAGGAAAAATCTGCGCGCCTGATTGGGTGACACCCACAGAGTTGCGCACACCTTCATTGTGTACCGCAGAGCACCTGAACGAACTGGGAATGGCTCCCAGGGTCACGATTGGGCTTTCATAGATAACCGTGCCGTTCGGTGTGTCCTGCGGCACCGAGATCGTGGCCGGAAGGACAACTTGGACGTTGCCCTTGGAGTTGTCGGGATAGAACTCGCATACCGCCGCCATTGCATTTGACGACAGCACATACAAGAGCCCGACAATTAATATATAGCATAACTTCATAACACTCTCTCTGACTCTGCGTTGCATGCAAACAACTGAATGATTGACGATGGTGCGAATATTCAACCGGCAGCAAAATCACCACAACCGGAGCGAGAAGATAATGAATAAATAGCACTTGGGCAAAAAGTTTATTTATTCAACAATCAGACAATTCTCATGGATTTATAGTCAACTAACTAAATCTTGAAACCTATAAAAAGGACGCGTTGTTGAACACCTCCTTTACCAGCGTAAATAACCAACACCCAATTTAAGACTCGTCTTAAAGGCGCAACGAAACTCGGCCATTACACTGGTGGCTCTTGATAGGAGAAACGATTCCGTGAGAGCCCTCGATACCCTCAATAGTCCAAAACCCCAGAGCAACGCCGCCATCTACTGCCTGACGATTCTGGCACTGGCGCTGATCGCCATGACTGTGGTCGCCGGTTACCAGCTCAATGAACTGTTTCCACTGAAGGCTGTGGTGCAGCAACAGGAGGTCCAGCTCACCCACCGCGCTGATGCTATCCAGTCAATGAGCGCAGAACTCAAGCGTCTGGCAGAACAGAAGCAAGCCCTGGAAACCGACCTGCTTACCACGAAGGAACAAGTGAAGGCCGCCGAGGCGGCAAAGACGGAGCTCGAAAACACTCAACGCGCGGCGCAAACCAGCGCCGCGTTAGAGGACGAAGATTCTCTGTGCGCGATCATCGAGCAAAATATCCGCCTCGTAGCGGATCAGCTCAGTCGCGACGACTTCTTTCGCTTACGTGATGAGCGCGAAGCTGAAGCCGAAGCGGTGCTTGAAAGCTATGAAAAACAACTCGCCACCTGCATTGAACAACTGACGGCACAAACCGCATCGCCAGCTCAGAATTCTGCACCCGATGCGCAAGACTTCACTTCACCGATCAAGCACTGATAAAAAAGCCCTGGCAACCAGGGCTTTATGCTCACAGTCAGAGCTTGAATTCCTTGGTCAATTTGTTCAGCGACGCCGCTAACTGCGAGAGCTCCGCCGATGCAACCGCCGTCTGTTTCGAGCCTTCTGCGGTTTCACAGGACAAGTCGCGAATGCTGATCAGGCTTCGATCCACTTCGCGCGCAACCTGAGCCTGCTCTTCAGCGGCGGTCGCCATCAGCAGGTTTCGTTCATTGATAAGATTCAGTGAGCCAGTGATGTCGGTCAGCACTTCGCCGGCGATATTGGCCATCTCGAGTGTTCTTTCGGCCTGAGAACGGGTGTGACTCATGGAAGAAACTGCCCTGCTGGTGCCCGATTGAATGGAGCTGACCATGGACTCGATGTCTTCGGTCGATTTCTGCGTACGCTGGGCCAGCCCTCTCACCTCATCTGCGACCACGGCAAAGCCACGGCCCGCCTCCCCCGCCCGCGCCGCTTCGATCGCTGCGTTCAAGGCAAGCAGATTGGTTTGTTCGGCGACTTCTCGGATCACGTCCAGCACGCTGCTGATATCGCTCGCCATCGTAGAAAGCGCCTGCACTTCTGCCGAGGTGCTATGCACGCTGGAAACCATCAGGTTAATTGCCGCAACCGTTTCGCTGACCCGGGTTTTGCCGGCAATGGCTGCGGCGCTTGATTCCGACGTCAGTTGCGAGGTCGATGCGGCGTTGTCCGCAACCTGTTCCACCGCTGCACTCATTTGCGTCACGGCCGTGGCGGCCATTTCGATTTCATGGCTCTGACGCTGAGTGATACGCGAGATATCTTCGGTGACGCCGTGCATGACTTCCGAGGTTTCGGCCAACTGCGTGGACGAGTCACGGATCATGATCAGGGCGTCACGCAAACTGGTTTGCATCGCCGCCAGTGACGACAGCATCTGCGCCGCCTCATCGGAACCATCCAGCGCGATGGTTTCGCTCAAATCGTTGGCGGCGATGCATTCCGCAACCCTTAGCGAGCCTGCAATCGGCACCGTCAGGCTGCGGGTGTACAACACTGCCAAGGCCAAGGAAGCACCGATGGCAATGACAATGAACACACTGACGATCAACAGCGTATGTTCGTAAACATTGTCGGCCTGCTTGCCCGCTTCATAAGCTTCAATTTCGTTGAGAGCAATCAGCTTCTTGAGCGCGACCTGCACGCCGTCCGAGGCGGCACGCATCTGATTCTTTGACAGCGCAATGGCCGCTTCAAGCTGCCCTTTTGCCACGGTTTCAAGGTATTGGTCCTGCGCCTGATCATTGACCTGTTGTGCTTTGGCGAACGCCTCGAAGGCCTCACGCCCGGCGTCAGTTGCCAGCAGATCAATGAGCGCTCGCTGATGATTTTTGATGAGCTGACGCGACTGCTGAATGTCCATCAAGGCCTGAGCCTTACGCTCAGGGGTTTCGATAGGGTTGCGCAGGCGGGCGTTATTGCCCTTGATTTCGATGAACTCACGATCCAGTTGGCCGAGCAGCTTGATGCTTGGCACGATGGTCGTCTCGACATAGGTCTCTGCCTTGTTGAGCAAGTCGACTTGCTGCAAGGCGATCAGTCCGATCGCGATAATCATGAGACAGAACAAGCCAAAACACAGCGCCGAACGCGGCGCGAGATTGAGTTTACGAAGCAGCATGATGCTTACCTTAGAGTGTATTCAAGACAATGGGGCAAACGAGTGGGCAGCACAGCAGGCGCTGGGCAATAGCACCTCAAAGCACAAGCGGATTACCGCGCGAAGGCGCAACAGCTAGCGGTTTGCACCTGAAGAAAGCGTGGAATCGGATGAGGCCGGCTCCGCCAGTTCCTTGAGCGTCGGGTCGGCCAGCATCAGAAAATCCGCCAATCGCGGCAGATTGATTTTCGAGACCAGACGCATCCAGCGTTGCGGATGCGGGGTGAAGAAGGTCTTCGACCACTGATGATCATCACTGGGGTTGAAAATCAACAGGTGACGAATCAGCGGGTTTTCCCCAAAAAAATCGAGCGGATCCATTGCCATCTCGTTGAGCAACTCAGCATTGACGACGACCAGGCTGAGCCGTTGGGGGCAGTAATACGTCAGTATTCTCAGGTCACGATAAGTACAGACGTTCACTACGCTGAGACAGCCCAGCTTGTTGAACTGTTGTTCAATCGACAGACCTCTACGCACGTCGTTATCGGCGATCAGGATCCGCAAGGATCGACTTCGGTTATTTTCAAGAAACATCGGACACCTTTGGCAGCTCCATTCTTCCTTTCAAGAAAATAACCAAGGGCCAACCAGTCCGATATGAGACTTGTCTCAAAATGAGCACGGGGATCGCTGAACGAAAACCACACTTTGCTGACAAGCCCGCGCTAGCGGGGCACGGCATGGTTCAAAGTCTTTGGAGGGAGGGGTTTTGCAGCGGTGGCGAGCGGCGCAATGCCAGAAGCGCGGGACGGTTGTGTACGAACCAGACAATTCTCATTATTAACGCCCCTTGTTGTCAGTAACCTTGAAACAAGGGGCGCAAACTCATTCTTTCTCAGTCCATCAAGGCAGCGTCAGCGTCACGACGTAATTGCCAGTCATTATCGGGTGGCCCTTGTTGTCCGTGAGCAGCAAACGCTGGTCGTAATATTTTTCCTGCTCGTGGGAATCGGCAATCATCTTCACGAACACTTGCTGGCGCGGCTCACCCCGGCCTGCCGCACTGACGTTAGTCACCGAGAATATCTGACCGGTGCTCGCCTGCGGACAATCAAGCAGCTCGACAGAAGCATGGCTGGCGCCACTCGCCGTGCAACTTGCCTCAACAATCCGTCCATTGAAGCGAATCACTCCGCTGACGGGCGCAGACTGGGCCGCGCTGACGGTGTCAAAACCCAGCAGGCAGAGACAGGCAATCAATAAAGGACGTCGAATGATCATCGCGAAACTCCATGGTTATTAACCAAGGTATCGCCCGTTGCAAAATGATCTTTAACGTCCCCTTCAATGCAGGGCCAGTCAGCAGGGCCCTGCGTCAATACGGATTACAGCTCGACCCGTTTGATTTTCTTGATCAGATCAGCCTGTGCATGCTCAAGCTTCAACGCGCTGCGATTGATATCCAGTGGATCGATGACCGGCGCTTCGCACTCGGCCTCAAGCTCGTTACACGCCTCGATGACCTGATGCTCGGCGACGATGCGCGCCGCGCCCTTGATCCGATGTGCCAGGTCAGCCAACAACCCGGGATCGCTTTCGGGTATCAGCGAATGCAGCTCCTCCAGATCCTTCTCACAACTCGACAGCGCCTCGCGCAGCAGTTCTTTCATCATGTCGAGGTCGCCTCCGGTGAGCTCGTTCAGACGCTCGCGAATCGATCCCAGCTCCTTGGTACCCGTCGCAGGCGGGCTCTCAACTGGCTCGGTTTCGACATCTTTTTCCCAGCCGGCAAGCAGGGTCGACAAGGTGCTGAGGCTGATCGGTTTGAACAGACAGTCATCCATCCCCGCCTCTCGGCATTTCACTTTTTCTTCCGGCTGCGCGTTGGCTGTGAAGCCCAAGACGATACACGGCGCGCCACCACTGTCGCGTTCGTCCTGGCGGATGGTGCGGGCCAGTTCATAGCCGTTCATGACCGGCATGTTGCAGTCCGTGATGACAATGTCGAACGGCTCAGAGCGCCACAATGCCAATGCCTGCGCACCATCGGCAGCATCACGCACCGCCTGACCAAGAAAGCTGAGCTGCTGCGTCAGTAACAGGCGGTTGGCGCTCTGGTCATCCACTACCAGAATCCGCAGCGTCGGCACTGGCTTGTCCTGGACAACCGAGACAGGCAGCACCTTGCCGCCGAGCGGGCTGAGGATATTGAAGAACAGCGACACTTCCAGGCAGGTGCCCTTGCCCAAGGTGCTGGTTATATTCAGTCGCCCGCCCATCAACTCGCACAACGAGCGTGAAATCGCCAACCCCAGACCGGTGCCGCCCCGGTTCGAGGGGCCGTGATTGGCTTGCGAAAACGGCTGGAACAGGTTCTGCAGATCAGCGCTGGAAATGCCGATGCCTGTGTCCTCGACTTTCAAGTCGACCTGCAACCGTTCGTCAGCAAGGCGTTGGCCGCGTATAGAGACGCTGACATGCCCGGTATCGGTAAACTTGATGGCATTGCCGACCAGGTTCGAGAGCACCTGCTGGAAGCGCATCGGATCAACCAGTACGTCACAGCCGACAGTGGCGTCGATATCGAGTTTCAATACCAGGCTCTTCTGCCTGGCCAGGCCGTCGAACACCCGCGCCACGGACTCCACCAGTTCGCGCAGGTTGGCGCGTTTCGGCGAAAGACTGACATGCCCAGACTCGATGCGAACCACATCGAGAATGTCGCCGATCAGCTCCAGCAGGCCTTTGGCCGAGTCGTAGGCCACTTCAATCGCCGGTCGATCGAAGTGGCCCTGCTCGGCGCGCTTGAGTGTGAGTTCAAGCATGCCGATCACGGCGCTCATCGGCGTACGGATTTCGTGGCTCATGGTCGCCAGGAATGTGGTTTTGGCGCGGCTCGACTCATCGGCCAGCTCTTTCGCCGAACGCAACTCTTCGATCAGTTCGCGGCGCTCGCTGATGTCGATCCAGCCGCAGATCACGCCTCTGACTTCGCCCGTCGTGTCGTGATAAGGCTGGATCCAGTGATAAATGATCAGCCGCGTTTCACCGACATGCAGCGTGCGATCCACCTCGTAAGGTTCGTCCCGCTCGATGACACGCAGATAGTCATCGTGAAATTGCAACGCTTCCTGGCGATTGCGCTTGCCGCTTTCGAGCACGGTCTTTCCGATCACGTCCTTTTCCAGCAGGCCAAACGTTTGCAGATAATTGTTATTGCAGGTGACAAGCCGGCCTTCCCGATCGCGAACGTAAATGGGATGCGGCGTGCCGTTGATCAGCGCCCCCATGAACTTCAGTTGATCGCCGAGCAAGCGCTCTGCCCGACTGCGCTCGCGGATCTGCCGGCGAATATAGAAATTCCACGCCAGCGATCCGAGGATAATCAAGAAAGCGCCAGCGCTGATCTGGTAGATCAACGTCTTGTAATCGCGCCATGACAAGCCCGAGAACGCAGCAATGGGGCGCCAACGGTTGAGGATTACGTCCAGCTCATCGGGTGGAATGCTCAGCAGAGCCTTGTTCAGAATGCTGACCAGTTCGGTATCGGCACGTCGGGCGGCGAAGGCGAGAAAACCCTTGTTCATGCCGACGATGTTGGAGATGCGCAAACTGTCACTGTAGATGTGAGCGATGTAATAGCGCGCACTGTGCAGCGTGGTAATCATCGCGTCTGCTCGCCCATCCTTCACGTCAGCCAGAGCGCCGAGCACTGTCTCGTTGTCGACAATTTCAATGTCGGGATAATCCTTGAGCAGCTCACGCTCTGCGGAGCTCTCGGGGACGGCGACGCGCTTGCCGCGTAGCTCCTGCAGGCTTGAAGGCGCGCCAGCTTCCTTGGCGGTGACGATCACAAAGGGACTGGCGAGGAACGGGTGGGTGAAACGCATACCGACTTCACGGGAGACGGTTGGCGTCAGCAACGAGATATCAGCGCTGCCATCAAGCAGGCGCGTGCTCAAGCTGGAAAAACTGTCGGTGCGCTCTACATCGATCTGCAAACCAGTGCGCCGCTGAATCAGTTCCAGCAGATCGGCGCCGATTCCGCCAAAGTTGCCATCGCCATCAAAGAACGCAAATGGCGCTTGGTCGTCATTGATCACGAACCGCGCGACCGGGTGCAGCTCAAGCCAGCGTGCTTCGCCGGGTGTCAGATCGATACGTTTGGGTGTCAGTGCCCCGCCGCCACCGGACCAGCGCTTGGTGATTTCGGCTATCTTGCCCTCACCAATCGACTCAATGACCGAGTCGATCAGACGCAACAATTGATCATTCCCTCGGCGCAGGGCAAAGCTGAAACCGTTGGTTTGCGTTTTGACGAAAGAGTGCAGGCGCACATAGTTGAAGTAGTTGAGGTTGATCAGATAGTTGCTGGACACCGTGTCGCCCAGAAACAGATCGACTTTGCCAAACGCCAGCGCAGCCAGTGCTAACTCGTTCGACGGGAAAAGCACGAACTCGGCGTTGGGATACAAGCCATGCAACTGACTGGATGGCAGGTAATCGTCGGCAACCGCAATACGCAAACCGGCCAGATTGGCCGGCATCGGTCGCCGATCATCGCCGCGCATGAACATCGCCGGCAGGTCTTCGACATAAGGTTTGCTGAGCGTGACGAGACCGTCGATCAACTCGAAACTGTTGGAGCTGCCCAACATGTCGATGTCGCCGCGTTCAAGCGCCGCCATGGCGTCGCGACGGTCAGGATAAGCCTTGACGGTAACGTCGACATGCAAGGCCTGGCCGATAATGCAGGCAATGTCGGCGGCAATCCCCTCATAACGCGTACCGCTTGCGGTCATCACATAGGGCGGAAAATCCGGAAGCGCCGATCCCAATACGAGGCTGCGTTTCTGCCGTAGCCAACTCCAGTCTTCATTGCCCAGATCGACTTGCACCTCCTTGCAGTCCGATCGACCGAACACCTGCAGAGTGCGCGGCTCTGCTGCCCACAACGACCCGCTACCGAACACGAAAAGCACACTGACTAGCAAAACACCGCGCAACAGATGAAACATAAGCGAGTTATCCCTGGTTGTCGGCTGTCAGGCTGTGCTGCAACTTGAACAGCTCTGCATCACCACGAATGCCAAGCTTTTTGAAAGCGGCCTGTTTTTGCCCACTGATGGTTTTGCGACTGCGCGAGAACTTCAAAGCGATCTGCGTCACCCCCATACCCTCGAGGCAGCAGCGCAAGACTTCTTTCTCTTTCGGCGACAGCAGAGGATTGCTCAGAAAATCGTCGCTGTGCGCCGCGCCGTCATCATTGCTACCAGCAGGCTCATCGACTGACACAGGCAGCACATCAAGTTCGAAGGCCATTGCCTGCGACAGGTACAACTGGCCGGACGCTGCGCAGCGGATGCCGGTGATCAGGTCATCGACTGGCTGGGACTTGCCGAAGAATCCGCTGACGCCCGCTCCGATCGCCATGTTCACTACTGCCGGGCGCTCTTCGGAGGATGAGACGAGGATGCGCATGCCCGGATATTGCTTGCGCAGCAGGCGAATCAGATTAAGCCCGTCCAGCTCGCCATCGTGCAGCTTGTAGTCGAGTATCAGCAGGTCGATTTCGGTCTCGCGCAATCCAGCGAGCAACTGCGCACTGCTCGCGTACACGCCCACGACACTGAACTCGGCTTCGCGCGTCAGCCGCGATTTCATCGCCAGACGTATGAGCGAGTGATCATCAAGGATGGCAACGCGTAACGGATTCACGACTGACCAATGCATGAACAGCTCCATGATGAGGAGGGTTGAAGGATCATCAGCACTTGGCAACCGCAGCCGATCCCGGGCATCACCGAAGCATTCAGGTGCATCTGATTGATTTCTCGTCACATGATGATTGTTTTGAAGACGTGACGAAATAGGGCTTTGTCCCAAAAGTCAGACCGCGCGCGCGGATCAAAGGTCGGACGTGCCTATTGCCCGGCGCCAGGACGATTTTTGCCCCTCAAAACGCCAATCGACCAGATGCGCCCAATTCATGGGTCGAGCATAGAAGAAGCCCTGCCCCCACTGGCAACCGAGTCGAGCCAGGTGATGGACCTGATCTGCGGTTTCAATGCCTTCTGCGACCACTCGCATGTCCAGCTCGCGCGCCAAGGCCAGTGCACCGTGGATAACTGCACTGTAGCGAGCCTGCTGGAAATTCTGCACGAAACCGGCGTCGAGTTTGATTTCGTTGAACGGCATCTGACACAGTCGTTCCAGCGAAGAATAGCCGACACCGAAATCATCGATCGCCAGGCTGAAGCCGAGCATGCGCAGACGCACCATGTTTTCCATGCTGATCTCGGGCATCTGCAGCAGACCGGTTTCCGTCAGCTCGAATATGAGCCCGGCTGGCGAGGCGCCGTGAATGCGCAACAGCGCCTTGATCCGGTCGACGAGATTCGGGTTGGCCATCTGCGTGACGTCGAGATTGAAGGCGAGCTTGAACGGCTTGCCGTGGGACTGCACGAAACGCTGCAGACTCAGGCCTTGCGTGAGCAGGCTGAAAAACATTTCGTCGAGCAGTCCGCAACGCTCGATCGTTGGCAGAAACATACCCGGTGAAAGCAACCCGCGACTGGGGCTTTGCCAGCGCACCAGCACCTCGGCGCCATCCACCTCACCACTGCGCAGGTGAAACTTGGGCTGGAAGTACGCGCGAAATTCCTGCCGGCGTATCGCTTCCAGTACTTCGTTCTCCGTAGGCTGATCGAGATGACTTTCCGCCAGTTTGGCATCGACCTGGCTGTGCGGCCGATAGCGAGCCAGCAATGGCGCCAGTACATCTACCATCAAGGGCTTGCCGACACTGCCAAGCAATTCCAGGCCCTGCAACGTGACAATTCGATCGACCGTGCGTAACAAGTCTTCAGGCAATGAACTGCAGATGATCACTGCGCGTATCAATCCGGCCTCTCTCGCCAGGCGCAAAAAGGTCAAACCATCCATCCCGGCCATGCTCAAGTCACACAACGCAACGTCCACACCTCCTGCCTGGGAGATCACAGCCAGCGCATCCTTGCCGTCAGCCGCCTGAAAGATATTTTTGTAACCCAGACTATTAAGCGCGCTGACCGCAGCCGTGCGCTGGAAGGCGTGATCTTCCAATACCAATATACGAAGCGTGTTCACAAACCGGGAACCTCTTTCTATCAGCCATTAATAGCGAAAAGCCTGAATCATCTTCCAACAGAAAGATTGCTCACAAACTTTGCATTGACTGAGAATTTCTGCGTCCGCGAATACTAACCAGACAGAGCCCGTGCGACTTTGAGAATTGTCTCATTTAGTCCGCCATACAATTGACTGAAAATATAAACACGCACTTCCGATATTGCTGAATAACTCGCACTTGCCACGCTTTAAGACAAATCTCAAAGACCCACCGCTATCACCGACCTAACATGGCCTGGCATTTCAATGCAGCACTTCACAATAACTTCGGATATAAACATGAAAAAGTTCGCTTTCGCAGTACTCACTCTTTCCGTACTGGCTGCCTCCACTGGCGCACTGGCTGAAGAAGCCGCTAAAGCCGTCAAGGGCGGCAGCGGTCAAATCAGTTTCACCGGCGTCATCAACAACGACGCGTGCTCGGTAGATGGCGCTTCGGGTAACGACAAGATGATCGCTGTGGACATGGGCAGCGTATCGATCAAAGACATGGGCACCGATTCTGCCCCGGGTGCTGGTCGCGTGGCTGCCAACGATTTCAACCTGAAAGTGAACTGCAACGCCGGCACCAAAGTGTCGATGCTGTTCAAACCAACCGTAAACGGTGGTTCGGGCCTGGTTGATGGCAAGAAAGTTCTCAAGCTGCAAGGTACTGATGCGGCCAAAGGCGTAGGTATCGCGCTGCTGGACAGCAACGGCCAGTTGATCGACCTGAGCTCTGAAGCCACTGCCAAAGTACAGACCAGTCTGACCGGCGACGGCACCACTGGCGGCGACGGCACCCTGTCGTTCGCAGCCGCTTACGTCACCACCGGCGACAAGACCACCGCTACTGCAGGTACCGGTAACGCCACTCTGCCGTTCGTTCTCGAATACGAATAAGCAGCACGCAATACCTGGACGGGGCCGCTGTGCCTCGTCCTTCCCCACCAGATCAATCGGTGAAAACTATGTTAAGTCGCTATTTTCCGCTGTGCCTGGGGCTTGCCGGGGTGTTGATGACGCACTCGGCATTCGCCAGCATCTCCTTGAGTTCCACCCGGATCATTTTCGATGGCGCGCACAAAGAGGCGAACGTCACCGTGCGCAACGGCGGGCAAACCATCCTGGCGCAATCGTGGCTGGATGCCGGCGACACGGCTGGCAGCGCGCCGCCATTTGCGGTGACTCCACCGCTGGCCCGACTCGAACCCAATCAACAGCAACTGTTGAGGATTCTCTATGAAGGCCGCGGCATGCCTGCAGACAAAGAGTCAGTGGTGTGGCTGAACGTGCAGGAAATCCCTCAGGCCAGCGCTGCCGATGTCAATACGCTGCAATTGGCGGTGCGTCAGCGCATCAAGGTGTTCTTCCGCCCGGACGGACTCACCGGTGACGCTGCGCAAGCGCCAGTGCAACTTGTATGGCAATTGGTCACGCAAGCTGGCAAGTCGGTACTGAAAGTAAAAAATCAAAGCAATTACCACGTATCGCTGGCCGACCTGAAAGTCGCTGCTGGAAATAAAGCGGAACTGGTGATTGATTCGACAATGATCGTTCCGGGCGAAGTTCGTTCGTTCAATTTGAAAGCGTTGCCATCCGGTTCTCCACGCCTGACTTTTTCGGCCATTAATGATTACGGCGCACAACAACGATTCGATGCACCACTCAGCGCTACCGAAAGTCATGCCGAGCGCGTGAAAGATGCATCCGCCCAGTAACTTCCTCGCCCCACCCCGCCAATTCACAAGCTATTTACGAGTTCCGGACTCCGGTTGAAGCAACACGGACTGATAAGGCAAATTGCATGTTCTCCTCCCAACACCACACATCTTCAAGTTGTGTAAAGCATCACGTTGTGCGCCATAAAAGCAAAACGGCGTTGGGCTGCCTGCATCCATTGTGCTTTGCCATCAACATGGCCATTTGTGGCTTCGCCATGGGTGCCGAAGCCCCGGCCGCGGTAGCGGGTGAAGCGTTCAATACCTTGTTTCTGGAAGGTTCATCGGCGGTCGATCTGCAGCCTTTGTTGAATGCCAACAGCGTTCTGCCTGGCCGATATCGCGTTGACGTTTTCAGCAACGGCACGCTGGTCGGGCGTCGCGACGTTGATTTCGCGGCCAACCCGCTCAACGGCAAAGTCGAGCCACGTATCACCCTGGAATTGTTACAGCAGCTGGGTGTGGACATGCGCAAACTGCGTGAGCAAGGTCTGGTTGATGAGCAACGGCCTGCCGATCACTACGATCTTGCGTCGATGATCGAGCAAGCCAGTATCAGTTTTGACGCCAACCGCCTGCGCCTCAATATCAGCGTGCCGCAGGTTGCTATGGCACGCGGCATGCGCGGCTATGTTGACCCAGAGCTTTGGGACGATGGCGTGGCCGCCGGATTCATCAACTATCAGTTGAGCAGCACCCGCAGCAAAACCGATTACTCGACGCAAATCTCCAATAATCTGGGGCTGCGCAACGGCATCAACTTCGGTGCCTGGCGTTTGCGCAACGAGTCCAATCTGAGCAGTGCCACCGGCCGGCCCAATCGGTTTGTCAGCAATCGCACGTTCATCCAGCGCGACCTTACGGCGATCAAGGGGCAACTGAGTGCGGGTGAAATATTTTCCGATTCGGATCTGTTCGACAGCGTGCGCTATCAAGGCGTCAAGGTGGCCTCTGATGAGGGCATGCGCGCAGACAGCGAGCGCGGCTATGCGCCGATCATTCGTGGCGTGGCTGAAACCAATGCGAAGATCGAGGTCCGCCAGGATAACTACATTCTTTACACCACCAACGTGCCGCCGGGGCCGTTCGAGATCAGTGATATCTATCCATCGGGTTCCAATGGCGATCTGGAGATCACCATTGTCGAGGCGGATGGTCGGCGCAAGGTCACCCGGCAGGCGTTCTCCGCCTTGCCGACGATGGTGCGTGAGGGACAGTTGAAGTACAGCCTGTCGAGCGGCAAATTCAACAACAACAGCGAGGGCTACGACAAGCCGGCCTTCCTGGGCGGCACTTTCGCCTACGGTCTGACCAGCAACCTGACAGGCATTGCCGGCATTCAGGCCAGCAATGGTTTCAAGGCGCTTTCCGTCGGTGCGGCGAAGAACACTTCGATTGGCGCGATGTCGCTGGACGTGACGCAATCGTCCAGCAAGGCATTCGGTAAAACGACCCAGGGCAGCAGCGTACGCGCGCTCTATGCAAAGACCTTCACCGGCACCGATACCAGCTTCACCCTCGCCGCCTATCGTTATTCGACCGAGGGTTACCGCACGCTGACCGACCACGTTCAAGACACCAGCACCGGCGCTACACGGCGCGCAGGTAACGCCAAAACCCGTACCGACCTCACGGTCAACCAGACCCTGGGCGAAGCGCGCCAGTACGGCTCGCTGTACTTGAATGCCAGTGATCAGCGCTATTGGGATCGCGGCGGCTCGCGCAGCTTCTCCGCCGGTTACAACAACAATTGGCGCGACCTGAACTACAACATCAGTTTGAGTAAAACCGAAGAGTTCGGCGCACGCGGTGACACCACTCACGACACCCAACTGAGCGTTTCGATCTCATTCCCGCTCGGATCGACACCTCGCGCACCTCGCGCCTATATTTCCAGCAATCATCAGAACACCGGCACCAGTACGCAAGCCGGGATCAATGGTTATCTGACTGAAGACAGTGATACCTACTATTCCGTACAGACCGGGCGCAGTGTGCAAGGTGATCGCTCCGGCTCACTCAGCCTGAGTACCCGGACAGCGATGGGCGATCTGGGATTGGGCTACAGCCGAGGTAGCGGTTATGAATCACAAAACCTGAGCGCGGCCGGATCGATCGTGGCTCACGCGGGGGGAATCAACATGGGCCAGACCGTCGGCGAAACATTCGCAATGGTGGAAGTGCCTGGTATGTCAGGGGTAGAAGTCAGCAGCTACTCCGGCGTGAAAACCGGCCTCAACGGCTATGCCGTCCTTCCAAACGCACAGCCCTATCGGGTGAATTGGGTGACGCTGGACACACGAAATCTCGGCGGTGACATAGAGCTGGACAACGCCACCCAACAACTCGTACCGAGACGAGGTTCAGTAGTGCTTGCGCGCTTCGAAGGCAGCAAAGGGAGACGGATCCAGTTCGAACTCTACGATGCCGAGGGCAACCCCCTCCCATTCGGAGCGGTATTGATGGATGCCGATGGTAAACAACTGGCACTTTCCGACCCCACCGGCAAGGCGTTAGCGCTTGTTACCAAAGATCAAGGGATTATTACAATCAAGTGGCAGGGTAAAAGTTGCCCCGCCCCTTACAAGCTTCCAGAACGACTGAAGGATTTGAACTATGAGCATTACCGGCTTTCTTGCTCAACCAGCGTAGACACATCGAAATAACACGTTCAATTCTTCAATCTTCAATATCAAGGCTCTGATTTATTCAGAGCCTTGTCGTTTCTGCGCGTCTAGCCATGGCGCATAAAAACAAGACAATTCCTATATCCACATGCAGAAGACTCATTACCATAAAAGGCGTAGTGAGCACTCACGCGCAACCGTGTGAGATCAATAGCCCCAACGCCCTATAGCCGAGAAAGCCAAGAGAATTAGCCATGCCAAAAATCAGTGCAATGAGCGTAACCATCTATAAGAAAAAACCAGAGAACAACCAACACATAAAATCAGATTCGCAAAATCATCTAGCACTTACGAAGAAAACCACAAGCGACGACAAGATTAGAATTGAGTCCAGCGAAGAAGGTGTTAATACGGTCAAACAGCCTATTAGTGCAGTCGAGCTCATAAAAAAACAAATTGCCGAGATACAGCAACAACTTGCAACTCGCAGAGCAGAGCTGGCTAAAACCGAAAGAATGAATATGCCAGAAGAAGAGAAGGCTCAAAGAACAATCGAGATTCAAAATCAGATTTCTGTATGCGCTGGCAACCTCCACGCGCTGCAGGCAACATTGATCCAAATGACACTCAGCGTTGACACACACGCTTGAAATCCCCGCCGATGGCCGCACAGGCACGGGCCAACGCCTCATGGCGCGTCGCAAAGCGACGCGCCGAAGGTACGTGACCCGAGCCAGTGCCTACCCATCAGCAGCTGCCGGGCGGGATGCCTTCCTTGTTAAAATCTTTGAGGCGCTTTTGCTCTTCCTCTGTGGAATGCGCCGGCGTCGATTGATCAGGTACTTCTTCCTCTGGAAATTGTGCTGTTTCTTCAGTCATTGCTTTGCCCTCGTTCTGGTTACTCATTCGGCATCGGCCGAGGGCTGGCAGTTCCAAAACTTCGCACCTTCTCCCTCTCGGCGAGCAAGTACTCTTAAGTCTCTGGATAGCGCAACCTCACACCACGCGCGCTTCGTTTCAAAGCGGTTACAACCAGAAGCCCTTGTGCGGTTCAGCCGCCTCCTCCTCCAGCATCGGCCCCAGCACACTGACCTTGCGCTGCCCCTTGGCGAACACCTCGCGGCACGGCAGCGAGAACGTCGGGTTCTCCGGATGATCCCCCGTCAATCCCAGCAAGGCATGCTCCGACAAGGCATAAACCACTCGCCCGATTCCGGTCCAATACACCGCGCCGGCGCACATGCAGCAAGGTTCGGCGCTGGTGTACAGCGTGCACAGTTCCAGCTCTTGCGGCGACAGCAATTTTGCCGCTGCGGCGGCCGCCACCAACTCGGCGTGCTGCGTCGGATCGCCTTCCGGCGGCATCGAGTTATTCCCCGCTTCGACAATCACCTTGCCGTTGCGGTCGGCCACTAATGCCGCGAACGGATGGCGACCGCGTTGTTTCGATGCCTCGGACAAGGCGATGGTCTGGCGCAACAACGCCAGATCCAGATCGCTGACGCCAGCCGGGATGAGCTGAGTGAATTGATTCATGGGTAACTCCTGGGCAGTGGAAAACAAAAGGTCAGTCGGCCAGTTCAGCGCCGAGGGTTTCGGTCGATTTTTTTTCGTTGTTGAGCAGGATGTTGAGGGCGATGGCGGTGATCGCTCCGAGGAAAATCCCGCTGTCGAGCACCAGTTTCAACGTCGGACCGACGTGTTCGAACAGCGCCGGAAAGGACATCGGCAGCACCCCGACACTCACCGAAACCGCAACGATGATGCCGTTGCGCGTCCCCTCGAATTGCACCCGTGACAGTTCTTGAATGCCCGCCACCGTGGTCATGCCGAACATCACGATCGCGCAGCCACCGAGCACTGGCGTCGGCACGGCGGCGATCAACGCGCCGAGTTTGGGGAACAGGCCCATCAGCACCATGATTGCCCCGGCGGCGGCCACGACGAAGCGGCTTTTCACGTTGGAAAGCGCGATCAAACCGGTGTTCTGAGTGAAGGCGTTGTAGGGAAAGCTGTTGAACAAACCGCCGAGCATGGTCGACAAGCCGTCGGCGCGGAACGCGTTGCCGAGAGTCTGTTGCGTGGTCGGTTTGCCGGTCAGTTTGCCGATCGCCAAGCAGTTGCCGGTGGTCTCGGCCATGATCACCAGCATCGCCAGGGTCATGATCAGAATCGGCACCGGTGCGAATTCCGGCGCGCCGAAGGCGATCGGCGCACTCAGCTCAAACCAAGCCGCTTCGCTGACACGGTTGAAGTGAGTCATACCGCAGGCTGCTGCGATCAGGCTGCCGACGAACAGACCAATCAGCACGCTGAGGTTGCCGAGAAAGCCCTTGCATTTGGCGTAGATCACTAGCGTCACGCTGACCGTCGCCAAACCGAGCAACAGGTTCGCGGGATTACCAAAATCCGCCGAGTCGGGATTGCCGCCGCCCAGCCAGATCGCCGCCGCCGGCATTAGCGAGATGCCGATAATGGTGATCAGACTGCCAATCACCACCGGCGGAAAAAACCGCAGCAAGCGGCTGAACACCGGTGCCAAGGCAATGGTGATAAAGCCCGCTGCGATCACCGCGCCGAAAATCTGACTGAGGCCGAATTCCTTGCCGATCATGATCATCGGCGCCAGGGCAATAAACGAGCAGCCCTGAATCAACGGCAGCCGTGCGCCGAATTTCCAGAAGCCGATAGTTTGAATCAGCGTCGCCACGCCAGAGGTCAACAGGTTGGCGTTGATCAGCAACACCACCTGCGCCGAGGTCAGCCCCATCGCACTGCCAAGAATCAGCGGCACCGCCACCGCTCCCGCGTACATCACCAGCACATGCTGCAAGCCAAACGTGAACAACTGTCGCAGTGGCAAAACCTCGTCCACCGGATGAATGCGTTGTGGGGTCATTTAACACGCTCCTGAAGGTGCGGCATATGTTGAGATCGCGGGCGCTCGGGGGCGTTTGAAAGTCAGATCCGCCCCGGAGATCGTTTGACGCGAGGGCATATTTGAACGTTTATTGCGATGAAACAAATTAGCAACCATCGCTTTTTTCGATGGCACGAATCTGGCATTGGTAATCTGCTTTACCCCCCATCCTCGACCCGGGAGTTCACCGCTTGCGCTTCTCACTCGATCAACTGTTGATGTTCGTCCAAGTGGTCAAAAGCGGATCGTTTTCTGCCGCCGGGCGCAAACTGGGCAAGACTCAATCGACCATCAGCGCGGCGATTGCCAACCTCGAAACCGACCTTGGCGTCGACCTGTTCGATCGCAGCAACCGCAGCCCTGCCCTCACCGCCAGCGGCCACAAATTGCTGGTACAGGCCGAAGCCGTGCTTGAACGCTGCATGACCTTCGAAGCCCACGCTGATTGCCTTTCGGACAACGTCGAAACCAGCCTGACGCTCGCCATTGAAACGCCGTACGGGCCGGTCATGCCGGTGCTCAAAGCCTTCGAAGCCGCGTTCCCCTTTGTCGACCTGATCATCCGCCATCCGGTGTACGGCGACGTTAGCGAACTGGTCAGCAGCGGCGAAGCGGTACTCGGTGTGGCGTTCTCACAGCCCGGTTATCCCAAGGAGCTGGCGTTCCAGCAACTGGGCAAACTGATCATGCTGCACGTCTGCCACCCCGAGCACCCATTGGCGCAACTCGATAACGTCACCTTCGACGACCTGCACGTCCATCGCCGCCTGGCCTTCAGCGCCCACGCAAGCAAACTGCCGAGCAGCGAATACCTGCGCTCGACCCAGTTGTGGCAGGCGGAAAGCTATCTGGCGTTACTGGAAATGGTCCGCGCCGGACTCGGCTGGGCCACCCTGCCCCGCCAGCTCGTTCAGCGTGAATTGGCCAAGGGGGAACTGGTGGAGCTACAGCTCTCGGCGTATCCGCATACCGACTGGCAGATTGGTGTGGATTTGCTCTGGGCGCGGCAGCGGCCGCTGGGTAAAGCGGAACGGTGGTTGAAGGAGAAATTGCAGGGCAACAAGGTGTATGAGCTGGACCGCAACGGACAGATCACCACGCTTTGACGTGGGAGACAAAGAGGCCCGCCAGAGCGGGCCTCGATTTCAGGCCAGTCTGACTGTTTCAGTCTGAACCTTGTGCTCAGGGCGGATCTTGAACCAGATGGAATACATCGCCGGCAGGAACACCAGCGTCATGATGGTGCCGACGAACGTGCCGCCAATCAGGGTGTAAGCCAGCGTGCCCCAGAACACCGAGTGTGTCAGCGGAATAAAGGCCAGGATGGCCGCCAGCGCCGTCAGCAGGACCGGTCGCGCACGTTGCACCGTGGCTTCGACCACGGCGTGGAACGGGTCCAGCCCTTCCAGGGTGTTGTGATGGATCTGCCCGATCAGAATCAGCGTATTGCGCATCAGGATCCCCGACAGCGCAATCAACCCGACCAGCGCATTGATGCCAAACGGCTGATTGAAGATCAGCAGCGTCGGCACCACGCCAATCAAGCCTAATGGCGAGGTGAGGAAGACCATGATCATCGCCGCGATCGAACGCACCTGCACCATGATGATCAGCAACGTCATGGCGATCATGATCGGCAGCAACGGCAAGATCGCTTTGCCGGCTTTGCCGGACTCCTCGATGGCACCCGCCTGCTCGATTCGGTAACCCGAAGGCAGTTTTTCAATGATCGGCTGCAATTGCTTGAGGATCTCACCCGACACATCCGGAGGCTGCAAACCTTCGGCAATGTCGCCACGCACAGTGATGGTCGGCGTGCGGTCACGGCGCCGCAGAATCGGATCTTCCATGCGTACATCGACCTCGCCGATCTGCGACAACGGGATGCGTTGCCCTGCCGCGCCGACCAGGGTGAAGCCTTTGATCTGCGCCGGGTCGAGTCTGATATTGCCAGCCGCACGCCCGACGACCTGCACGGAACGAATATCCTCGCGGACCGCGGTGATCGGCACTCCGCTCAGCAGGAACTGCAGTTGCTGGGCAACCGCATTGGAGGTCAGCCCCACCGCCTGCAGACGGTCCTGATCGAGACTGAAATGCAAGGTCGGGGTCAGCGGCCCCCAGTCAGTGTTCACTGTTCTCATCATCGGGCTGTCTTGCAGCACGCCGCGAACCTGCTCGGCGATGTCGCGCAACTTCGCCGGATCAGGACCCATCACCCGGTAGGCAACCGGAAACGGCGAATAAGGACCAAAGACAATTTGCGTTGCTCTTACGCGGGCCTCCGGCGCCAGTCCTTCAGCAACCGCTTCACGAAGTCGGAACTTGAGGGTTTCGCGTGCTTCCTGACTGTCCGTCAGCACGACAATCTTGGCAAACGAAGGGTCGGGCAATTCGGGCGCCATCGCCAGGAAGAAGCGCGGCGCACCTTGGCCGATATAGGCCGTGACGATTTTTGCCTCATCCTGCTTGTGCAACCAGGCCTCGACCTTGGCGGCCGTGGCGCTGGTCTGCTCGATCGAGGTGCCGTAGGGCATTTGCACCTCGATCATCACCTCGGGGCGGTCGGAGGTCGGGAAGAACTGTTTCTTCACCAGCCCCATGCCTGGCACGGCGACGAAAAACAGCGTGACCACCGTGCCTGCCACCAGCCATTTGCGCGCAATCACCATGGTCAGCAGCCGGCGGAAACGGTTGTAATTCGGCGTGTTGTAGATCGCTGCGTGGCCACCTTCGACCTTCTTGATGTCCGGCAACAACTTCACGCCCAGATACGGGGTGAACGCCACCGCGACAACCCAGGACGCGATCAACGCGATGCCGACAATCCAGAACATGTTGCTGGTGTACTCGCCGGCAGTGGACTGCGCAAAACCGTTCGGCAAAAAGCCGATCGCCGTCACCAGCGTACCGGACAGCATCGGCGCCGCCGTATGGCTCCAGGCATACGCGGACGCTTTGATGCGGTCGTAGCCCTCCTCCATTTTCACCACCATCATTTCAATGGCGATGATCGCATCATCGACCAACAGCCCGAGCGCGAGGATCAATGAGCCGAGGGTGATGCGATCAAAGTTCTTGCCGGTGGCGGCCATCACCACGAACACGATCGCCAGGGTCAACGGCACAGCCGCAGCGACCACCACCCCGACCCGCCAGCCCATACTCAGAAAGCACACGAGCATGACCACCAGCAGCGCGACAAAAAACTTCACCATGAACTCGCCGACCGCCGAGTCGATATTGACCGCCTGGTCGGTGACTTTGGCGAGGGTCATGCCCAATGGCATTTCGGCATTGATCCGCGCGGTTTCCGCATCCAGCGCCTTACCCAGATCCAGACCGTTCCAGCCTTCGCGCATCACCACGCCCAGTAGCAGCGCGTCTTCACCGTTATTGCGCACAACAAAGGTCGCCGGATCTTCGTAACCGCGTTCAACGGTCGCCACATCAGAGAGCTTGAGTGTGCGCCCCTGCACGGAGACCGGTGTGTCACGAATTTTCTGCACCTTGTCGAAAGCACCGTCGAGACGCAGAAACACCTGTGGCCCATTGGTTTCGATGGAGCCGGCGGGCGTCAGCACGTTCTGACTGTTCAGCGCGGCGAAGATGTCCTGCGGCGACAGGCCGAGAGTCGCCAAGCGGTCATGGGAAAACGAAACGTAGATGCGCTCAGCCTGCTCACCGATGATGTTGACCTTCTTCACCCCCGGCACATGCAGCAGACGCTGGCGCATGGTTTCCGCATCACGCACCAGCAAGCGCTGCGGCTCGCCTTTGGCTTTCAAGGCGAACAGCGCGAAAGTCACGTCGGAAAACTCATCGTTGACCATCGGCCCGATCACACCGGCCGGCAGCCTGATGGCTTCATCGTCGAGCTTCTTGCGTGCCTGATAGAACTCTTCCTGCACTTGCGACGGCGGCGTGCTGTCGAGCAACGACACCATCGTGAATGCGAGTCCGGGGCGTGTGTAGGTTTCCGAGCGGTCGTACCACTTGAGTTCTTGCAGGCGCTTTTCAAGGGGTTCGGCGACCTGATCCTGCATCTCTTGCGCCGTCGCGCCGGGCCACGCGGTAATGACGGTCAACTGCTTGACCGTAAACGGTGGATCCTCCGCACGCCCCAGTTGAAAGAACGACAACGTCCCGGCAACGGCAATCAGGAAAATCAGGAACACCGTGATCGCCCGCTCGCGAACGGCGATGGCGGACAGGTTGAATCGCCCCTGGCTCATGGGCGACTCCCGGCAACGCTGGCTTCGCTCTGTTGCGGTAATCGCACCTCTTCGCCATCGCGCAGCAGATGGGCGCCCAACGCCACCACCTGCTCACCGGCCGTGAGGTCGCCAGTGATGCGAGCCGAATCATCGCTCAACCCCAGCACCTCAACATCTCGCCAGCTTACGGTTGCCGGGGTTCCGTCGATCACCCACACCCCGGGGCCTTTGCCCGGGTCGTAAACGGCGGCGATGGGGACTTGTAGGGCCTGTGTCTGGGTGGCGCCCTCGGCAATGCTGAGGGTCACGGTCGCACCGATTGGCGCATTGGCCAGCGCCCCTTCGAGCACATAGCGCGCCTCGAACGTGCGCGTTGTGCGGTCTGCCGAGTCCGAAAGCAGTCGCAGTTTTGCCGTCACAGCTGCTGAATTCATGCCGTAGAGGCTGGCTTGCGCGGTGGAGCCGGCAGCCGGGCGCAACGTTTCCGGCAGATGCACGATGGCTTCGCGCTGACCTGCACGCGCCAGCCGCACCACCGGTTGGCCCGGGCTGACGACTTGTCCAGGTTCAGCGAGTGTTTCCACCACCACGCCGTCCGCATCAGCGATCAGCAGCGCATAACCCGATGCATTACGGGCTACGTCCGCTTGCGCTTGCGCGGCGTTGAGCTGCGCCTTTGCCGTCTCCGCGGCGGCTCTGTACTGGTCGTAGGCTGATGCCGAAATGGCGCCAACGCCGACCAGTTTGCGATAGCGAACCTCATCGTCGGCTGTCTGTTTGGCGCTGGCGCGAGCAGCGATGACCGCCGCCTGCTGCGCCCGCGCTTGCAGTCCGAGGTCGATCGGGTCGAGACGCATCAGCGGCTGCCCCCTCTTGACGACCTCCCCCGTATCAACCAGACGTTCGAGCACCTTGCCTGAAACGCGGAAACCCAGGTCGCCCTGAACGCGCGCCGCAACCACTCCGGTGAAAGAACGAGCGACATCGGGTGACGCTTGCACCGCAGCGGATCTGACCAGCGGCGCCTGTGTACGAGGGTCTGCAACGGAGGAAGAGTCGCCACAGGCGCTCAGGGCAAGAGGCAACAAGCATGCGGCAATGGGGAAAGGTCGGAGCCGGCGCATAGATTCACTTACTGATGAATAGGATGATCATCATATTCTCAGCCTTGTGACCAATATCGTCAATGGTCACCACATGAGAAATAACTGCATCCTGGCCATCAGCAACATCGGACTACGGATCGACTGACAGGCCCGACTAAAAACGGTAGCTCACCGAAGTCCCCAGCCCGCTCGCACTGTTCTTGTATCGGGCACTGTAGGCACCTCTCGATGCCGAGGTGTCGTTGACCTCGACGCTCTCCTCCCAAAGGTAGGAATAAGCCAGGTCGATCGTGACATTTTCCACGGGCGTCCAGCCGGCACCGAAGCTGAGCACCTTGCGGTCGCCCGTCGGAATGCGCGGCCCTCGATTGGTGTTGTTGGCCGGTGACTGATCAACCGAGAAACCGGCGCGCAGCACCCATTGGTTATTCAATTGATAGGCTGCACCGATCGCGTGAGCCCAAGTGTCATGCCAGTTCTGCTCTTCGCTGATCGTGCCCAATTGGCCACTCAGCAACGGCGGCAAGCCACTGTTCTCGATCGTCAGTTCCTTGAAGCGGCTCCAGCGCGTCCAGGTACTGCCGACATAAAGCGTCCAGTCGTTATTGAATTGATGCGTGACCGAAACGTCCACCGACTCCGGCGTGTCCACGTCCAGCGACGCGTCATAGCTGCGACCGCTGACGCCCAGTACGCTGAAGATACCTTCGGTGACCTTGGTTTTCGCATCCAGGTGGTAACTGACCTTGGAGTGATAGGTCAGCCCCAGGCGGGTCTGGTCTGTCGCCTGCACCAGCACACCGGCGTTGAAGCCCAGCGCGGTGTCATCGCCGGTGCTTTTGAGCTTACCGTCATTGCGCCCCGGGCTCAGTGGATTGGGCACCATGCCCGATATCTCGCCGCCGATACGGTTAATGGTCGGACCGAAACCGATCGAGACTTTTTCGTTAAAGGCGTAGCTGAGGGTCGGCTGAAAAGTCAGCGTGGTGACTTCGCTCTTGTTGGCGTAATAGCGTCCGGCAAATCCACTGCCATAGTCGGTGATCAGCCCGAACGGCACATAAAATCCGACGCCGAATGCCCAGTGGTCATCAATCGGTTTGACGTAATACCCCATGGGTACGGTGGTCGTCGGCACCATGTCGCCATCTTCATTGCCGCCGAACGTACTGCGCGTGCGGCTGATATCAGACTTGGCGAACAGGGTCGCCGCGCCCACGCTGACCTGCTCCCGTTTAAGCCGCGCCATGCCCGCCGGGTTGCCATAGATCGTACTGGCGTCTTCGGCTGATGAAGAGCGCCCGGCAAAACCGGAGCCCATCCCGCTGATGCTTTGTTCGTTGAGTGCAAAGCCACCGGCAAACACATTGGAGGACGCAAGTACGAAGGCCAGGCCAACGGGGCTCTTGAGCATTGTTTTTTTCATTATTGAACTCTATGGAGATCACTGGAATAGAACATCGAGTACTACAGCGAAACCATATTATCCATGTGACCGATTCAGTCAATGGTCACATAAGACTAAATTCAATGCCCTCCCGGCACTGATGTGCCGGTGGGCAGGAAACGTAATGAGGGGATGTCGTTTGACTCGAATCGCCTGAAAACCTTGCTCAGGGACGGGTCAAGGCATGAGGCTGCGCAGGATGAGATTGGTCGTCAGCGTGGGCGCTTGCTCGATCAAATCCAGATTGTGTTGCAACAGCAGCGGATTGACGAAAGGTCGCAGCGCCAGATTGATCGCCTCGACGGTCTCGTCCAGCGGGGTCTTGCGCTCGAACTCCCCCGCCTCTCGACCTTGACGCACGATGTCGAGGATAAAGCCCTTGATCTTCGCTTCATACACCTGAGCACTGTTCCAGCGCTCCGAGGCGGAAAACGCCGCGATGTCGTAGAGCTTACGATCGTTGAAGAACAGGTCCACGCCCGTGGCGATCACGGTTTTCACCAACCTGCGCAAACGCTCGGTGGCTGAAACCGCTTCGGTATTAATCGCTTGTTCGACTGCCGCAGCAATTTGGCCCAGACAGTTGGAGCAAATGGCCTCGCCAATCGCCTGCTTGGAATCAAAGAATTTATAGATGTAGGCCTTGGAAAAACCGATGGCCTTGGCCAGGTCGGAAACCGTGGTTTTACCGTAGCCGTATTGGCTGAAATGCTCGTTGGCCGCGGCGACAATCTGGTCACGAATGTCGTGTTCGGCGGGACCGCGAGTGTTCGGCGAGGAGGTAGAGAGGGATGGCTGATTCATGGGGGCAGCTTACTCACCCTATCAATGGCTGACAACTCGCCGAGCATTGTTGAGCGTGTTACACCACGGCGGCTTCAATCGTTCTCGAGCGCCACGCAAACCCCAACACCATCAGCAACCCCAGGCCCGCCATCGCCGCTCCGGCCAGGGAGATCGCCGGATAACCCAGCCCACTGCTGATCACCGCGCCGCCAAGCGCTGCGCCAATCGCATTGCCGAAGTTGAAGGCGCCGATGTTCACCGCCGAGGCCAGATTGGGCGCGTCCTTCGCCGCTTCCATGACACGCATCTGCAGCGGCGGCACGAGGGCGAAGCTGGCGATACCCCAGATCAGAATGGCCACGGCGGCCGGCAGCGGCCAGCGCATCAGTACGGTGAACGCCAACAAGACCACAATCAGTACGCTCAGCGAGACGATCAAGGTGCGATCGATCGAGCGGTCAGCGGCCTTGCCGCCCCACATGTTGCCCAGCGTCAACCCGACACCGTAAAGCATCAGCATGGCGGTGATGAAGGCGGTGGACGCATGGGTCTCGCTGCTGAGGATCGGCGCGATGTAGGTGAAGACGGTGAACATGGCACTCGAGCCGACGACGGTCAGGGCCAGCGCGGCCAGCACCGGGCCGCGCCCCAATACCCGAATTTCCGCCATGACACCGACGCTTTGCGGCGCCCGCACGTTGGGCAAAGCGAACCACAACGCAGCCATGGTCAGCACACCCAGGCCGGTAATGCCCCAGAAAGCCGTGCGCCAACCGAACAGTTCGCCAAACCAGGCGGCCAGCGGCACACCGCCAATGGTCGCCAGGGTCAGACCCATGAACATCGCCGCCACTGCCCCGGCGCGTTTTTCCGGGGCAACCAGGGTAGCGGCGACGACGGAGCCGACGCCAAAGAAGGCACCGTGGTTCAGTGAGGTCACGACCCTGGCAACCATGAGGCTGTAGTAATCGGTGGCCAACGCTGACATCAGATTACCGAGGGTGAAAATCGCCATGAGCCCGATCAGCAGATAGCGTCGGGGAATCCTGCCGGTGGTCAGGGTCATCAGCGGTGCGCCGAGCAAAACCCCCAGTGCATAAGCGCTGACCAGCAAACCGGCAGCGGGAATGGAAACGCCCAGATCCGCAGCGATACCCGGCAACATGCCCATGGGGGCAAATTCTGTAACGCCGATGCCGAAGGCACCGATGGCGAGTGCAACAAGTGGTGGATTGATGCGCATGGAAAACTCCTTATCTATGCCGTCAATGCTACGATCCTGTCTTTTCGGGCGGTAGATAGCATTTTTGGCAATCACCTTTGCGTAGGAGGCACAAGTGGATTTCAACGGCAGGTCAGGTGAAATGAGTGTGTTCACCACCGTGGCGCAGGAAGGCAGTCTGTCGGCCGCCGCGCGTGCACTGGGCCTGACACCCTCGGCCGTCAGCCGGATCATCGCGCGCACCGAGCAACGGCTTGGCACCCGCCTGCTGTTGCGCACCACCCGAGCGATCACCTTCACCGCCGAGGGCGAAGCGTTCCTGCGCGGCGCCCGACGTATCCTCGCCGACATGGACGAGGTCGAAGACGCCATCGCCGATCAAGGCGTGCCCCGGGGGCGATTGCGGGTCAGTGCCGCTCTTGGTCATGGACGCTTGGCCATCGTTCCCTTGGTCGCAGCCTTCAGCGCCCGTTACCCGAACATCGTCGTAGACCTCAACCTCGGCGACGAAGTGGTCGACATTCTCGGCGGGCAGGCCGACGTCGCGGTGCGCTTCGGCCACCTGCCCGATAGTCCGCTGACCGCACGCAGGATCGGCACTACCGGCCAGGTCGTGGTGGCATCGCCCGAGTATCTGCAGCGTCACGGCATCCCGCAGGAACCGGAAGACCTGCTACAGCACAACTGCCTGCGCTTCAACTTCCGGCGTGCCGAACCCAACTGGCCGTTTATCCGCGATGGAAAAGAGTTTTCCCTGAAGGTCAGCGGCAACATCGAATGCAGCAGTGGTGAAGCGTTGGCACAATTCGCGCGAATGGGCGCCGGCATTGCCCGTATCGGAGAGTTCAGCGTGAGCGAGGATCTGCAACGCGGCGACCTGGTCGCGCTGTTGGAGGCTTGGAATCCGGGGGATCAGGAACCAATTCATGCGGTGTTCGTCGGTGGCGCGGCGATGCCGGCGCGGGTGCGATTGTTCATCGACTTCTTGGTGGAACATCATCGGATGTCAGCCGGGGCATAAGCTGATATTTGTGGATACTCGTGAAGTTGATGGCCGTCGTTAAAGACATCTTCAGGTAAGGATTTTTATGAGCAGATTGTCGGCACTGATCATGCAGGCACGTGAAGGGCTATGCATTCAACAGAAGATTCCCCAAGAAAAATGGAAGGCGATTGCCTCTAAATGTGGTCCTGCAGAGATAGCAGAAATCACCGAGCGAATCGCTACATTGAAAGCTGAACTGAGAACCATCGAAGAATGGGATGGTGAAACCATGGACGATATAAATATCGCCATCTACCAATTTTCTCTTTTGCTGGAACTGTCAGTTGGTCGCCAATTAAATAGTTGACCGTCAGCTTTGGACCGTTTTCTCTTCCTCTCGCGACGGGCAGAGATCGGCCAGAAGCGGACATTGGTTTCGGTAGGTATTGGCCTAGACTGGGTCAACTCAATCATCGAAGGACATAGAATGCTTATTGTCTTCAGCGGCCTTCCAGGTACTGGAAAAACGACTATAGCAAGTGACCTTGCCACCAAAGCAAGGGCGGTGTATCTGCGGATCGATACGATCGAGCAGGCTATCCGAAACTCCGGTGCTCTGGCACAAGACGTGGGGCGCAGTGGTTATAGGGTCGCTAATGAGCTTGCTCTGAGCAATCTTCGTTTTGGCAGTCTTGTCATAGTCGACTGTGTTAACCCAGTAATCGAAAGCCGAAACGCGTGGAGCGAGATCGCTACTCGCTCCGGTACGCCATTAGTGAATATCCAGGTGGTCTGCTCTGATAAATATGAACACCAGCGACGGGTAGAAACCAGGAAGATTGATATTCCTGGTCTGTCGCCACCCACCTGGCAGTCAGTATTGGATCATGAGTATGAGCCGTGGGATAACGCTCCGTTTAATATAGATACAGCCGTGACGTCTCCGGCGGAGGCAGTGGCAATGATCACTAAACGATTTTTATCCGAGGAGTAGCGCCAGCTAAAAGCTCTACGTAACAACGGGCGATCAGCAGACGCTTGCCGCTTTTGGCTGAACGCTGGCGGTCGACAACGGCGGCTTCCGGCCAGAAGCGGACAGTACTATTTCAACGACGAGAAATTGTTGAAGTGCGAGAATCTCACATCCCCGTGGAGAACTCAGGTGGATGTTTGATTGCAGTTCGCATCGTACGCAAGGCGTCATCGTATTGGCAAAGAACATGCAAAGCCCAATCGGCACGTGCGCGGAGGCGAACATCATTTTCATCTGAAGGAAATTCAGTGTTAAACATTGATTCAACGTTTCTTACAATCAGTTGCTCAGGCAAATACAGGATCCGGCTATTTTTATAGCTCGAAGAACGTAACTCTGTAATTGGATAGGCTCCACCAAGTCCAGCCGAAACGCCAACCAGAAGCGCGGGCTTATGTCCTAGTTCGCTGAGCCCTGCGTACAAAAAGAAGTTCTTCAGGGCCGGGCAAGCCATGCCATTCCACTCTGGGCTAATCACGATCAATGCTGTTGCTTTTTTGAGGATGGATTGCTGGACACTCCAGGCTTTCTGAGTGTCTTCTTCTGGCCACAGCGGTAGCGGGTTCGACTCCAGATCTATTAGTTCGCTTGAGTCACAAAGCTCAAGTGCTTCTAACCGCTCGCGCAGGTAATTGGCAACTTTGATTGATTGACTGTTGGATCTATTCGATCCAGACAGCAGAACGATATGACGATTCATTGTGCAACCTTCTGTTTAGCTTCACTTACCTTGGGTGCGGTGCGATGGGAGCGAACGATTGGCCAGAACAATTCTTCTTTCCAGGTTATCGGTGACAAGTGTTCGATACCGTATGCTGGCGGACGTCTACGGGTAATTTTGGCTGTTCCGAACAACACATCCCATAAGAACAACAGGTTACCGAAATTACCTTTGTAATGAGTCACGCCATCCTCTGCAGTCAAACCGTGATGCGCAGAATGAGTGGATGGAGTGGAGATGGTTCGCTCCAGAACCCAAATGATCGGCCGTAAAGCACGAATGCGATAAAGTTTGTCGTCCCATGCAACATTGCTGTGCGCCGCGAAGATCACAGTCATTTTTATAATCAAATAAACATAATAAACGGGTGCGAGCCCCAGATAAATCAACACGCCAGATAGCCAGATACCTGGCATCAAGAGATAGTAGAAACTATTGTTGCGATAGACGATGCGAATACTCATATAGGGCGCGGAATGATGTGCGCGATGCAATGCATAAAGAGCGGGAATCCGATGAGTCAGGCGATGCCACCAATATTGGGTCATGTCATCCAGCAGTAGAAACAACGCAAATCCTGCGATCCATGGAATGGAGGACAGCGCGCCCTTCATTTCCGGGATGGCCTGATTCAATACCGTGCCACTTAGCCACATGACTAAAGGGAATGTGACCATCACTAATATTCCGGAGCCGATGACTTCAATGAGTACGTCACGTTTACTACCTGACGGCTGACGAAGCGAGGAACAGGCAAGTTCCAGTAAAATGAAGGAGAGGAAAATCCCGGCTACTATCAAAGCGGGGTTATTGACGAGCATTGTTGTATTCATGGCACTCTCGATTTAGGCCCTTGCGGGCAATGCCCTTTCATTAGAAACCTGCGAGCAAGTCCTCCCAATGCGCGAAATGGACAAAATTGAGCTAGAACCGGCCAACCGCCCACCCCAACGCTTTCATCGAGGCAGGCTGGGCCAGGTATTGGAACGCTTCCTTGATAGCCAGGTTGCCCGGAAAAGTACGGATTACAACCTGATCGAACTGGATCAACTGTGGCGCGAGGCGGCACGTATCGATCCGGCAATCGGATTAAAATTGTTCGCGCTATTCACACCCCAGGACTTGCATGTCCTGGCTTATCTTTGCCTGTACAGTCCCGATATTTTGTCAGCTATGCACCTTTGGGCCCGGTACGCACCTCTTGCCTCGGACACCGACAATGTAAGGTTGGTAAATGACGAAAACGGCGTCGGAGTCGAATTGAACGTTGATGCGCCAGGAGAGTTGGCGCGGTATGTCGTCGAACACTACGGGGTGATGTCCATAGCGCAGTTACGACAAGGTACAGGACACAATGTGCAGCCGATTTTGGCAAAGTTCACTCATTCGCGTCCGTCGTATTACAAGCAGTACACCCAATGGTTTGGTGATCGAGTCGAGTTTGATTGCTCGATCAACTGCTTCTATTTTCATCCTCGAAGCTTAAGCCTGCCAATGCAAACCCGTCATCACGGGATGTTGGAATTATTAACGCAGGAGCTGGATCGACGGATCGCCGCGCATCGGAATTTCAGCGGTTGGTCAGCCAAGGTTGCTGAAGGAGCGCGACGATCTCTAGCGAGACGTGAAATTCCCAATCTGGACAATCTGGCGAAGTCGCTGCACCAGACACCAAGGACCTTGCGCAGACGGCTGGAAGAGCAAGGTACAACCTTCAGACAATTGCTCGATCAGATTCGCGCAGAATTGGAAATGCATCTTGAATTGCAAGGAGAGTCATTAACCGAGATTGCCGCTCAACTTGGTTACAGCGATTTGACAGCGTATCTCCACGCCCGAAGCCGATGGCGTGACATGAAATAAGGTGGCGGCCCGATTTTTTCGTAACCGCAGCGCCATCTCAAAAATTCGCCTCATCCGCGCGGTTGATTGCGCTCGTGCAGTTTCAACCCCCTTCACCTCTCAACATCGCCATGATTCAAGCCAGAGATTCCAGTTTGTCGTCACAGACTGCAGAACGCCTGAGTTCCAGGATCGTGCGTTCATGCACTGCTCCCCACTCTCGCATCGCACTCACCAATGGCGCGAGTGAGTTACCTAACGCTGTAAGCGAATACTCCACTTTGGGTGGCACCTCGCGATAGATTTCGCGATGAATCACCCCGTCAGTCTCCAGTTCTCTCAGCTGGAGTGTCAGCATCCTCTGCGTGATATCTGGAATCAATCGACGCAGCTCGTTGAAGCGCTTCGTGCCTGACATCAGGTGAAAAAGTATGAGCGATTTCCATTTTCCACCAATGACATCGACAGTGAACGCCACGGGGCACGCGAAAGCCTCGATTTCATCCTGAGGGTTACATTTTTTCACTGTTATCACCTTGGTATAAAAAGTGTGCCTACCGCACAAAATTGTGCGTACTTACGTCGATGTGCTGCAAAAGTTAGCATGGATTCCATATTTACCACTATGGAATCGGACAGATGAGTTTGTTGTTATCACCCTATGAAATTAAGGGCCTCACCCTGAAAAACCGCGTCGTCATGTCCCCTATGTGCATGCACATGGCGGCGGATGATGGCTTCGTCACTGACTGGCACCGCGTTCATTACGGAGCTCGTGCCTTGGGTCAGGCAGCACTGATTTTTCCCGAAACGCTGGCCATTCAGGCTGACGGTCGTATTGGAGCCGGTGACCTTGGCATCTGGAGCGATGAGCACGTTGTCGGCTTGAAGGCGCTGACGGAATTGCTTCACGGCTTTGGTGCCAAAGCCGGCGCTCAGATCGGCCATGCGGGGCGCAATGCTGACCTGCCCGGTCTGATTCACATCGCGCCATCGGCGATTCCATTTACGCAAACCAGCCCTGTTCCTCGCGAACTCGCGGCTGACGAGATTCCGGGGCTGGTTAAACTTTTTGGCGATGCCGCACGGCGTGCCAGCGAAGCGGGCTTCGATGTGCTTGAGATCCATGCCGCGCACGGCTACTTGTTAAGCGAGTTTCTTTCGCCGCTGGCTAACACCCGCGACGACGAATATGGCGGTGATGCCGAGCGTCGTTATCGCTTCCTGCGCGAGGTGCTGGAAGAGGTCAAAACGCATTGGGGAGATCGCCCTCTGTTCGTTCGCATCTCCAGTTCTGATTACGCCGAAGGCGGAAACACGCCCGAGTCGTTCCTCGAATATGGTCGCTGGATGAAAGAACAGGGCGTTGACTTGATCGACTGCAGCTCCGGTGGGATCAAGATGGTAAAGGTTGAAACCTACCCGGGTTACCAGGTGCCGGCCGCTGAATTACTGCGTAAGGAGTTGCATATCGCAACAGGCGCTGTGGGTGTGATCCAGAGTGGACGTCAGGCTGAAGAAATCCTGCAAAACGGCCGAGCAGATCTGGTGTTTGTCGGGCGGCAAATGCTCCGAGATCCATTCTGGGTTCGCACCGCTGCAGATGATCTTAAAGAAATCATTGAGATTCCTACCGCCTACACACGTTATGGATCTGTCTGGCTTGATACCAAAGCCTGATGCCTTTGTTGCACTAATCCTATGAAGCAGGAGCAAGCACATGAGCAAGCCGACTTACGTTGAAGAATACCAAGCCATCACCGAGGTGCTTAACAAGTACATTGAGGGCTGCAAGCAGGCCAAAAGCAGCATCATGAAGCCAGCCTTCAGTGAACAAGCGACCATGTTCAGCGTCGATGGCGACGGTAAGCTGACGGGCGGCGCAATTTCAATCCTGTTCGACGGGATCGACAAGGGTTTCCGCCCTTCTCCTGATGCACCGGCGGCTATCGTTCGCGTCGAAGTCGTTGGTAGTGCCGCTAGTGCTCGCATCGACGCCAACGACATGTCAGGTATCTCTTTCACTGACTTTTTTCATCTGCTGAAAGTTGATGGCAAGTGGACTGTGATTAGCAAGATTTTTCAAACTCATGTAGCGCCTTGATGGAATGGGTCGCCCGACGGCCGCTGCTTATGCGTTGACATCGGAATCTGAGCCTCGTTCGGCTCAGACTCTGGTGGCGAACAAGCTGCGATGAGCGAGAAAAAAGGCGCCAGAATTGGCGCCTTAACGTTATTAAGCGACTTTGATAACAACCTTCCCAAACGCTCCCCTCGCGAGATGTTCGTAAGCTTCTCGTGCTTTTTCGAACGGATATACCTGATCGATCACGGGACGGATTTCATGCTCGTTGAGGAAAGTATTCATCCGGTCAAATGATGAACGCGGCGCCACGGCGATTCCGCGAATGGTCGTCTGGCGGAAAATGAGTGGCATCAGATTGAGTTCAACGGTTTGTCCTGTCAGAAAGCCGATCTGCGCAATACGCCCCGATGCCTTGGTTGCTGCGACCGATTGGTTGATGCCACTGCCACCGGCCACATCGAGTAGCAGATCCACGCCCTTGCCTTCGGTCAGCTTCAGCACTTCGTCCGCCCAATTCGGCGTCGTTCTGTAGTTGATGCCCGCCACAGCCCCCAGCCCCGTCACGGTTTGCAGATTCTGGTCGCTGCTCGATGTTGCGATGACCTTCGCGCCAAGTGCGGTAGCAATCTGCACGGCAAATATCGATACACCCCCAGTGCCTTGAACCAATACGGTTTGACCCGGCTGGATTTGTCCAAAGTCCACCAGCGAATACCAGGCTGTGAGCGCAGCAATGGGCAGTGTTGCCGCCTCCTCGTCGCTCATGTTGTCGGGTGCACCGACGGCGCTGTCTTCATGGATGATCATGTATTCGGCCAGACCGCCGGGCAACGGTGAACCGAAGCAGTAATCGGGTTCGTTCGGCCCTGGCTCGCCATCCAGCCAGCATGAATAAAGGTGGGAGTTGACGCGATCACCGACTTTAAAGCGCGTGACGTCGGCACCAATGGCGACCACCGTGCCGGCTGCATCGCTCACGGGAATCAGCGGTTTGGGCACCCTGTGCGGTTCATAAATGCCGTCGACGATAGCCTTGTCGCGAAAGTTGAGCGAGACAGCACCGACCTTCACCAGTAACTCGCCAGCCTTGGGTTGCGGGGTCGCTACCTCTCCGAATTGCAGGTTGTCGAGTCCGAAATCGTTCAATAACCAAGCTTTCATTGCCAATCTCCAATTACACATCAATGGCCTCGAACCAGAACCGGTTCCGCCTTGGGTGCATTTTTCGCTGTTGAAGGTGCGCAATAAATGCGTGGAAAAAGACATGATTGTTCTATTCTTGGATAACAATCATGTTCAATCTCTTGATTCACTCGGGTGTTCATAGGAAGGCGTCATGGAATTGCTTCAATCGATGCGCCTGTTCGCCAGGCTTGCCGAACTTGGCAGCTTTACCAAAGCTGCCGAATCGCTAGACATCGGGCGACCTCAGGTCACTCGGTATATCCAGGAGTTGGAAACGTCATTGGGCGTGCGCTTGTTCCAGCGCACCACGAGAAAGGTCGCACTCACCGCCGAGGGCGAGAGGTTCTATGAGCGGGTACAGGAAATTCTGGCGGGTATTTCTGCTGCGACCTCAATGTTCGATCGATCAGGAGCAACGCTCACAGGCCGACTTCGCGTCGATATCCCAAGCGCCTTCGCGCAGATGAAATTCATCAATAGCCTTAAAGAATTCACCGTCTCCTACCCCAGTATCAACATGGTTCTGGGCGTGACTGATCGGGCTGTCGACTTGATCGGCGAAGGCGTCGACTGTGCATTGCGCATCGGCGATCTACCGGATTCGACCTTGATCGCTCGCCCTATCGCGATGGCGACGATGGTGACATGTGCCGCGCCCGGGTATTTGAAAGAGCATGGCGAACCCAAGACACTCGACGATCTGGCCTCCCATCGAGGCGTCAACTTCTTGTCCGGTCAGAGCAACAGAACATTGCCCTGGCATTTTTCGGTGAAAGGTCAGGATCGGTCCTTTGTGCCTGACGCCGGCATCACCGTCACCGAGTCGAATGCGTACGTTCAGTGTGGCGTGTCGGGCTTCGGAATAATTCAGGCACCCGGGATCGCCGTGGCCAAGCATTTGGAAAGTCGCGGTTTGGTGGAAATTCTAAAGCCTTATCGGCCAGCCCCTCGCCCGGTGTCGTTGCTATACCCGAGCCGGACTCATCTGGCGCCCCAGGTTCAAGCTTTTATCGAGTGGCTGCAAGAGCGATTTGCGCAGCTTCATTCTGACTGGCTGGAACTCTAGCGATCGAGCTGTGTAAACGGTGGTTACGGGGCGGAACTAGTCCTTCGCGAACGTCAGTTCTTACCCAATTCACATAACACCCTTATGTAACCCGGAAACACGCCGATACCGTGCTGCAGCAAGGAAGCACCGCAGCAGCACTGACTCCCTAGAAGGAAGGACCCCGATCAATGTTGGAACACCTCTGGCGCAGCATACATTCTCCGGACTACTTGCCCAACGTACTGGAGTGGATGCTCCATATTCTGCTCAGCCCGTTCATGGTGATCATGTGCCTGATGGTCGGAGCGCTGGCCGGCAAATGGTGGAGAGCACTGCCCTACGGCAGTCTGACTTGTTATGTGGTCTTCCTGAGCCGGTCTTCTTTCTATCGGTGGGAAAGCATTTTCCCCCTGGCCGGCCTGCCTGCGCTTGCGATCAATGGCGCGCTGTTGGCGCTCCTCGGCTTTTATTTGAAAGGCGTACTCAGAACCCGCTCTGAAGCACAACCCGAAGGCCATTGGCTGCGCAGGCTTTATCAAGGCCTTAAGATCGCCATGCTGACAGTCATGGTGATGTTCTGGGGAGTCGTCGTGCTGTTTGTTGTGGTCTTCACTGTCTCGGTCGCTACCCAGCCGTCATTGGCGCACTGAGCAGCTTCCTGCTTGATCAGACAAATCGGGACCCAGCTTCGCCGGAAACAGCGTCCGAATGAGCTGCCGTTTCGACAAGATGAACTTCCGTGGCATTGCGCCCCGCCAACCAGGCCAGCACAGACGCGACAACCAACACCGCGGCGCTAAGCTCGAACGTAGCTTTATAACCACTCAGATCAAAAGCCAGACCACCAATGATCGCGCCTCCCGCGATTGCCAGTTGGACAATCGCCACGAGCAAGCCGCCTCCGGCCTCCGCATCATCCGGAAGCGTTTGCGCCAGCCATGTCCACCAACCGACTGGCGCGGCCGTGGCGACCAGTCCCCAGAGGCCGAGCAAAATGGCGGTCAACACCGGTGATTTGCCGAAGCTGACCAGCGCCAGCGCGATGGCCGCCATGATCAGCGGGATGACGGTCAACGTGCGGTAGAGGCCCCGGCCCATAAACCGTTCGATCAGAAAGGTACCGATAAAACCGGCCAGTCCCAGCCCCAGCAGCATCAAGGACAACGTAGAAACGCTGACGCCGGTCACGCCTTCAAGAAAAGGCCGCAGGTAGGTGAACAGCATGAACTGGCCCATGAAAAATACGCTGACGGCGATCATGCCCAAGGCCACTGGCAATTGCTTCATCAGCCGAAGGACGTTGCCGCTTCCGGCCTGGCGCTCGACCTTGAAGGACGGCAGGCTGATCAGCAGCCACACGGAGGCAAGCACTGCGACCGGAACCACGCAGAAGAATGCGCCGCGCCAGCCAATCAGCGAGCCGAGAAAGCTGCCCGCCGGAGCGGCGATGACCGTGGCCAGCGCGTTACCGCCATTGACGATGGCCAGCGCTCGCGAAACCTGTTCAGGCTTCACCAGACGTATTGCGGTCGCCGCCGACAGCGACCAGAAACCACCAATCGCGATCCCGATCAACGCACGTCCAAACATGAATGAAGGGTAACCCGGCGCGACCGCGACGATCGTACCGGAGACGATCATCAGCAAGGTAAGGCCCAGCAACAATTTCTTGCGTTCGACGCGCGCGGCGACCGAGGCGATCAACAGGCTGGTGATCAAGGCAAAGGCGCCCGACACGGAAATCCCCTGCCCGGCCTGGCCTTCGGTGATGTGCAGGTCTGCCGCAATCGGCGTCAGCAGGCTGACCGGCATGAACTCTGAAGCGACCAAAGCGAATGCGGCCAGCGACATGGCCAGCACGGCGCTCCAGCCGCCTGTTTTTTTGGAAGGATCTGTAGAAGGAAATGTCATTGGAACGACCTGTGATGCGAAAAAACGGGTGGATGTGATGCGCAGGGGCAAGCAGTGTGTCGCCCATCCTGGCACCGCCCCTGAAACAGATAGACACATTCTCCCGGTCAATCCGGCCCTTCCCTAGTGCATTCCTCTTGAATGCTTGCCTGATCCTCTGGCGATGCAGGGTGATGGATAGGAAACGTCTCGCGCGCGCATTAGAGTTCGCTCAACAGGAGTGACCCGACATGATCCCAACCCCTCTGCCCCAGGAATCGCCTTTGGCGGTGAACATCGACCCGCGCGTGAGCGCGCCGGGTGACTTCGCCACGGCCATACCCGGACTGTCGCTGTTTCGTCGCGACCAGCCGGCGCCCCCCGTGGTGTGCATGATCGAACCCAGCCTGATTCTCGTCGGTCGCGGCGAAAAGCGTTTGTGGGTTGGTGGTGAGGGTTACAGCTATGACCCTTCGCGGTTTCTGGTGACGTCGCTGGACCTGCCCGCCAACTCCGAAGTGACGCTTGCCAGTCCCGAACAGCCCTGTGTCGGTCTGGTGCTGAAACTGGATGTGAGCATGCTCGCCGAAGTCATCACCAAGAGCGGCTTGCCGGCCAAGCGGCAGCCATCAACGGGCACCGGCGCCGCGATTGGCAGCCTGTCGTCCGCGCTGGAGGGCGCACTTGACCGCCTGCTGGCATTGCTCGACGAACCCGAGGCGATCCCGGTGCTGGCGCCGCTGATTTTGCGCGAGATCCACTATCGGTTGCTGCATACCGACCAAGGTGCACGGCTGCGGCAGATCACGGCCGTCGATGGTCAGGGTTATCGCATCGCCAAGGCGATTGACTGGCTCAAGGTCAACTACGCAGATGCCCTGCGCATCGACGATCTGGCCGCGCGTGTGCAGATGAGCGCGCCGACCTTTCACCATCATTTCCGTCAGCTCACCGGTATGAGTCCGCTGCAGTACCAGAAATGGCTGCGCCTCAACGAAGCGCGGCGGCTGATGCTGGTCGAGCGCCTCGACGTTTCGCGCGCGGCGTTTGCGGTCGGCTATGAAAGCCCTTCGCAGTTCAGCCGTGAATATGGCCGCCTGTTCGGCACCGCGCCGAGTCGTGACATCGCCCTCCTGCGCGGGCAGCCATTTGAAGCAGAAGCGCTCGGCACAATAGCGAATTGAACGAAAAACGCTGATGCGCCTCGCCGCGTGTCACCGCTCATAACAATGCACGTCAACCGATGATCAGCGGGTGAATCATGGAACTACGAATCAACCAGAAGACCTATCAGGTCGATGCCGACGCCGATACACCCTTGCTGTGGGTGATTCGCGATGATCTGGGCATGACCGGGACCAAGTACGGCTGCGGACTGGCGCAATGCGGCGCCTGTTCGGTGCTGGTGGACGGCAACGTCGTGCGCTCGTGCGTCACGCCGGTGGCGGGTGTGGTCGGTCGCGAGGTCACCACCATTGAGGCCATCGAAAGCGATGACGTGGGCAAACGTGTGGTCTCGACCTGGGTCGATCTGCAGGTCGCGCAGTGCGGCTACTGCCAGTCCGGCCAAGTGATGGCCGCCACCGCGCTGCTCAAGCAAAACCCCAAACCGAGTGATGCGCAGATCGAAGCGGCGATGGTCAATCTGTGCCGCTGCGGTACTTACAACGCGATTCATGCCGCCGTGCATGAGCTTGCCGGCAAGGGAGACGCGTGATGAACGTTCGAATCGACCCTTCACAGCAAGCCTCGGTACTGGATCTGCACGAACCGATCAATGTATCCCGCAGGCGTTTTCTGACCGGAACTGCCGTCGGCGCACTGGTGCTCGGTTTCGGCCTGCCGCTCGGTGCAACACGCGTGCAAGCTGCCGTTGCAGCAGCGACGGCCGAACGCGGCACGCAGGTCCCGGCGTTTCTCGAGATCCGTCCAGACAACCGCGTGCGTCTGCTCTGCCCGTTCATGGAAGGCGGACAAGGCACGTTCACGGCGATGGCACAAATCGTCGGTGAAGAACTCGATGCCGATCCGTCGACCTTTCTGGTCGAAGCCGCACCGCCCGGCGAAGCCTATGTGGTGTTGGAAAACGGCATGCGCATCACCGGCGGCAGCATGTCGGTGCGCATGAGCTACCCGGTCATGCGCCGCCTCGGTGCCCTCGCCCGCGCCATGTTATTGCAGGCGGGCGCGCAGCAACTTGGCGTGCCGGTGAGCGAGTTGACTACCGAGCCGGGCAAAGTCGTGCATGCCAAGTCAGGCCGCTCGTTGGCCTACGGTGAACTGGCTGAGCGCGCGATGGATCTGCCGGTTCCCGATCCGGCCTCTGTGAAGCTGCGTGATCCGAGCCAGTTCCGCTGGATCGGCAAACCGGTGAAACGCCTCGATGCCTACGACAAGTCCACCGGCAAGGCGCTGTACAGCATCGATCTGAAGGTCGACGACATGCTCCATGCCGCCGTTCAACATGCCCCGCGCCTGGGCATGACGGTCGGCAACCTGCGCAACGAAGAGCAGGTCAAGGCGATGAAAGGCGTGCATTCCGTGCATCGTCTGCCGGGCGCCGTGGCGGTGGTCGCGGAGCGCTGGTGGCATGCCAAACGTGCCGTCGAGGCGATCCAGGTCGACTGGCAAGAGCCAACGGCCGATAGCAAAGTGCGGCCGATGCCCGCCGACTTTTCCAGCGATGCCTGGTTCAAACGCCTCGCGGAAGATAAAGGCCCGGCCAAAGATGATGAAAACCAAGGCGACGTGGCGTCGATTTTCAAGGACACCAAGACCCGGATCGACGCCACTTACCACAACCAATACCTGAACCACGGTCAACTGGAACCGCCTTCAGCACTGGCCCGATTCAACCCCGACGGTTCGCTGGAAGTCTGGCTGCCGAATCAGGCGCCGGACATGTTCCGCGCCGACATCGCCAAACGCACGGGCCTCGATCTTTCGCGCATCACCTTGCATTCCCCGCTGCTGGGCGGGTTCTTTGGCCGGCATTTTCTCTACGACTCGGCCAGTCCCTACCCTCAGGCGATCGCGTTGTCCAAGGCCGTTGGCCGACCGGTCAAACTGATCTGGAGTCGCGAAGAAGAGTTCCTGCGTGACGTGCTGCGCCCGGTTGCCGCAGTGAATTTCCGCGCTGCGCTGGACAGCGACGGCTGGCCGCTGGCAATCGAAGCGATCAGCGCCACCGAAGGCCCGACCGAAGCGCTCGCCGGCAAGCAGGGTGAAAAACTCGACCCCACGGCGCTTGAAGGGTTGTCGGGCAAGTCCTATGCGATCGCCAACAAACGCATCGCGCAGATCTACGTCAAAGGCCCTGCGATGCTCGGTTACTGGCGTTCGGTGGGCAATTCGCTGAACGACTTCTTCTATGAATCGTTCCTTGATGAACTGGCCGACAAGGGCGGCAAGGATCCGTTCGACCTGCGCCTGCATCTGCTGCGTGACAACAAACGCCTGACCACCCTGCTGCAAGCGGTGGGTGAACTGTCGGGTGGCTGGAAGCGCGGGCCGTTTACCGCCGAGGACGGCAGCAAACGTGCGCGCGGCGTGGCCATGGCTTCGCCGTTCGGTACGGAGACGGCGGTGATCGCCGAGGTGTCCATCGAGAACGGCCAGGTCAAGGTGCACGACATCTGGCAGGCAATTGACCCGGGCAGCATCGTCAACCCGGCGATTGTCGAAGCGCAGGTCAATGGCGCCGTGGCGCTGGGACTGTCGCAAACCCTGATGGAAGAAGCCGTGTGGATTGATGGCAAACCCCGGGCGCGCAACTACGACTTGTATCCGATCCTGCCGCCTGCGCGGATGGCTCGGGTCCATGTGCGTGTGGTCGAGAGTGGCGAAAAAATGGGTGGCATCGGTGAACCGCCGTTGCCAGCGGTCGCGCCCGCCGTCGCTAACGCGGTGGCAAGGCTAACCGGTCAGCGGGTGCGCAGCCTGCCCATGAGCCGACACACCTTCACTTGATCAGCGCCGGAGCGTCCATGAATAACAGCCGATTCGCAAGAACCGCTGGCTGGCTGGCAGTGCCGTGCCTGATCGCGGCAGGCCTGCTGGCCTGGTATGTCACCCGCGAGCCTGTCTCGCGCCTGGAAAACCATCAGATCGCCGTGTCCGACATCGACCCGGCGCTGGTCACCCGTGGCGAATACGTCGCCCGGCTCAGCGATTGCGTGGCTTGCCACAGCGTGCCGGGCGGCGCGCCGTTCGCTGGCGGCCTGGAAATGGCCACGCCGCTGGGCTCAATCCATGCGACCAATATCACCCCGGACACGGAGACCGGCATCGGCCACTACAGCCTGGCGGATTTCGACCGGGCGGTGCGCCACGGCGTGGCACCCGACAGTCGCCGGTTGTATCCGGCGATGCCCTACCCGTCCTACGCCAAACTCAGTGACGATGATGTACGTGCGTTGTATGCGTTCTTCATGAAAGGCGTGGCGCCGGTGAAACAGGCGAATATCCCCAGCACCATTCCCTTTCCGCTGAACCTGCGCTGGCCGATCGCACTGTGGAACGGCGTGTTTGTCGACGCCGAGCCCTACGTGGCCAAACCTTCGCAAGATGAACAGTGGAACCGTGGCGCTTACCTCGTTCAGGGCGCCGGCCACTGCGGCAGTTGCCACACGCCGCGCGGCCTGGCTTTCAACGAGAAGGCACTGGATGAGGCCGGTAAGCCGTACCTCGCCGGTGCGTTGCTCGATGGCTGGTACGCACCGAGCCTGCGCGATGACCACAACACCGGGCTGGGCCGCTGGAGCGAAGCGGAGATCGTGCAGTTCCTCAAGACCGGTCGCAACCAGCACGCGGTGGTCTACGGCTCGATGACCGAGGCGTTCAACAACTCCACCCAGTTCATGAGCGATGAAGATTTGACCGCGATTGCCCACTACCTGAAGTCGCTTCCCGGGGATCGCGAACGGGATGGCGCGCCGTGGCAGTATCAAGCGGTGTCGGCAGCGCAACGTCTGGACTCGCCCGGTGCGCATACCTACGTGACGCGCTGTGCTTCCTGCCACGGTCTGGACGGCAAGGGTCAACCTGAATGGATACCGCCGCTGGCCGGCGCGACTTCTGCACTGGCCAAGGAAAGCGCCTCGGCGATCAACATCACCCTGAACGGTTCGCAACGTGTGGTGGCGGCCGGCGTGCCGGACGCCTATCGCATGCCAGCCTTCCGTGAGCAGTTGTCGGATCAACAGATCGCCGAAGTGCTGACGTTCATGCGCAGCACTTGGGGCAATCAGAGCACGGCGGTTGATGCGCAGACGGTGAGCAAACTGCGTGAACACACCGATCCGGCCAGCAGCAGCCCGATCATCCTGCAGATGCGCTAAGAGGAGAGACTGATGGAAAGCATCGACTTGCTGGTCCTGCGCACAGCGCGGGACTGGCTTGCCGCCGGCGAACGTGTGTTGCTCGCCACGGTGGCGCGCACCTGGGGTTCTTCACCACGGCCGACGGGATCGATGATGGCTTTGCGTGACGACGGTCGCGTGGTGGGCAGCGTGTCCGGCGGCTGCATCGAGGATGACCTGATCCATCGCTTCACCACGGCCCATGGCGGCAGCGCTTTTAGCGACAGCGCACCGCAAGTGGTGCGCTATGGCGTCAGTGCCGATGAAGCGCATCGCTTCGGCTTGCCCTGCGGTGGCACGCTGGAACTGATCCTTGAGTTCAACCCGGCGTGGCAGTCACTCGACGCGTTGCTGTTGCAACTGGACGCCGGGCAACTGGTTCGCCGTCGTCTGGCGCTGGAGTCCGGGCAGGTGATGCTCGAACCGACCGCAACGCCGGAACAGTTCAGCTTCGATGGCGCGCAGATGCTCAACACCTTGGGGCCGGGTTATCGGATGCTGATGATCGGGGCCGGCGCGCTGGCCGAGTATCTGGCGACCATGGCGTTGTTCAACGGCTTCAAAGTGGCGGTTTGCGATCCGCGTCCCGAGTACATCGAGACGTGGGCGGTAGACGGCGTGGAGCGCATCGTCGGCATGCCGGATGACGTGGTGCGCGACTTCGCGGTCGATCTGCGCACCTGCATCGTCGCCTTGAGCCATGACCCCAAACTCGACGATCTGGCCCTGCTCGAAGCGCTGCACGGTCCGGCGTTCTACATCGGTGCGATCGGCTCGCGGCGTAACAGCCAACTGCGCCGCGAACGCCTGATCGAGCATTTTGGTGAAACCGAAGCGTCGCTTGCGCGCCTGCACGGACCGATCGGCCTGTACATCGGCAGCAAGACGCCTGCGGAAATCGCCGTCAGCGTGATGGCGGAGATTCTTGCGGCGAAGAATGGCGCGAGCCTGCCGAAAGCGTTTTCAATTGCCAGGGCCAAAGCGCTCGCAGAATGAGACGCGCTCGTTATCGGCAGGCAACGACGCCAGCATTTTCCGCGCGGCACAACTCAAATGAAAGCCCGACCCTATTCACTCTATCAACAGGCCAACCGCGCATCGTCGCAGTTCAAAATAAGGACGCCTGGGATTTCACTGCTAAAAGCAAGTCAGGGTCAATGCCTTCCGCGCTGCCTACGAGAAACGGACTATCAGGATCGTGATTTCGCTTGTTTGAAATAACTCGTTCATGACTGAATGTCGCATAGCAATAAGAGCAACCATGCAGGCAAGTATTATAGACCCCAACATCAACGCTTTTGATACAGCCACACGACTCCCGTTGACCCTTATCCTTGTCACCGCTCAAAGAAAGTCCGAATACCTCCTGTATTAACCGCTCATCAATACATTTACCGTGTCCAATTTCGTTGACCTCGACTTCTTCGGCGCAGGTGAAAATCTCCATGTCATGTTGGGCAGCAGTCTTGGCCATGAAGTCTGTAAGCTTCTGCAAGCTTTCTCGATCTTTTGCAATATCGGAACAAATCAACCCCTCAACATCCCGCAAATTTTTTTCTGTCTTTTTATAGAAGTCAGAAAAGCTCACTACAACACGCCGAGTATACCCGGATAGATTCTTTGCAATTTTCTGAAACAGTCGCTTATGCTCTTCCAGAGGCAGTAGATTCGAAAGCAAAACAGGGTCATACCGCCATATGACGCGGCGCGCACCTAATTGGGAACTCAACTTCCTGAATTCCTCAATCGCTTTATACGGATTGGGAACCGAGCGCTCAAGCGAGCGCGGATACCCGGTAATCGTATACTGAAAGTAATAATTGAATCCCCTTTCATCCAACTCCGGAAGGTATGGCATTAAATTTGTCGGGTTGCGAGTCCAGAAAACGATAGCTTCGACGTCTTGCGCCAACATTGAGACGCGACGTATTTGATTGTGATTAAAAGGGTTTCGCGTAAGTAAAAAGCCAGCCCGCACTCTTTTAATAAACCATTCGGCGTAAAAAGCAGGAATATCGGTTCTTCGGCTAGCACTAATTATCACGTTTAACGCCCCAAAACACCGTCGAACTCATATTAACTTTGGGCCTGACTTGTTGAAAGATTTCGTCTGCATAAGGAAATCCCGCCCATCCTTGGTTGCCTGCCTCTGAGCAATCAACATTAGCAGCTTCAAAGACTATTCGAATCTTTCTCTCAACATCAATTTCAGCCCTATCGTTTATCACAATAACCCCGCCATTCCACATCACTCTTCTCAGCTTTTTGCCTAGATCTTTAAGATCAGACTCATCAAGTTCTGAAATCAGGTAGGAACATAACGCTATATCAAACTCCTCGTCCTCCTCTCTGAGGGTATCGAGCCCCGCCATTACATTCGCATGCATGGTATCAAGTCTGAATAAAATGTCACCTGCAACATTCAGGATGACATTACGTGCAACATCATCCCACAACGGCTCAATATCCATTCTTGTTATGAATATTCGATGCAGAGAGAAATCCTCAATTTCTTGCTTAAGAAACTCCAGAGTCGCATGTATATCACTCCCCGGCCCCCCACCCAAAGAGAGAATCCGAATAGGCGCATACCTCAGGATATTGGCTATGACATTTTCAGACACGCGCCGTAAACCTGCTCGATTCTCCGCAGCATGGACGGGAAGAAACCGGATTACATAAAGCTTGCGCTTTTCGACGCAATCGTAGCTTACGTCATTATTATCAAAGTACTGGAGTCGCAGGCACTCTACGCAGCTTGTTGAACGTGGCGTCCGGTCGGCGCATTTGGACCATTTATTACCATCAAGCTCAGCAAACATATCAGAAACAATTTTTTCCATAAAATCCTGATCGTCCCAGAAATCATAACCGTTCAATCATTTGAATACTGGCTTACGGCCATCATTCGGTCAAGCTTGATAAGCCCGTACGGTTCATTTTGAGGCATTTTCCAGAGCGTCTTGAAGGCATGCAACAGAAGCAAACCCTCGTAAATGTCGCCTGTTGGATATGCACCTTGGATTTTCTGCAAGCGTTCGCCCATTTGATTGCACACGCGTGCCCCGCCTACATCCCATTACATGAGCCTCATTAGGGTGATCACATGGTCACCATACCTGAAGATCTGCCCCTCAATCGTCGCAATATAAATGCCCGTTGGATGCGCTAATTCTACAAAGAATGCTTGCAGGCTCTTCGATTCTTGCCATTTCTGAGTAGCTCAGGCTTAGACCTGTCAAAAATACCAATATTCCTGTCGAAAAAAAGCATCTCGCTTCGGGCAGTTGGAATAAATTCGGTCCCGAGGTTAAAACGCCCCCCGTCAGGCACGTGATTCAGCAACGAACTACGCTTCACGTTGAAATTTGTGATTTAACTAGGTAGTTACCTAACTATATAATGCGCGCCTCATTTCAACGGGACACTCAACGTGAAGCAGAGTCAACGCCTCTCGGGCATATCAAAATTCATTCTGGTCGGGCTGGGCGTCGTCATCGCCCTGCTCGGCTTGGCGCTGGCTGCGGGCGGCGTGAAGTTGGTCAGCCTGGGAGGCTCGTGGTACTTCCTGGTGGGTGGCTTGGTCATGGCCGTTTCCGGTCTGCTGATCGCGCGCTTCAAGCTGGCCGGTGCGTGGCTGTTCGCCGCGTTCCTGGTGGGCACCGCGATCTGGGCGGTGAGCGATGCCGGCCTGGTGTTCTGGCCGGTGTTCTCGCGCCTGTTCATGTTCAGTGTGATCGGCCTGGTCGTGGCGCTGGTCTATCCGCTGCTCAAGCGTGCCAATGGCGGCGTTGCGGGTCGCGGCGCTTACGCCGTGGCTGCGGTGCTGGCGGTCGGCGTGGCTGTGGCGGCCGGCAATATGTTCGTCGCTCATCCAACCGTGGCGGCAACCGACACTGGTCCGGGCCTGACTCCGGTCGAGCCGGACAAAGCGCAAAAGGACTGGGCCCACTACGGCAATACCGAAGGTGGCAGCCGCTTCGCTGCGCTGGACCAGATCAATCGCGCCAACGTCGACAAGCTGAAAGTGGCATGGACCTACCACACCGGTGACGTCGCCGAGAGCGATGGCAACGGCGCTGAAGATCAATTGACCCCGCTGCAGGTCGGCAACAAGGTGTTCATCTGCACCCCGCACAACAACCTGATCGCCCTCGATGCCGACACCGGTAAAGAACTGTGGAAGAACGCGATCAACGCTCAGTCGAAAGTCTGGCAGCGCTGCCGTGGCATGGCTTATTTCGACGCCACCAAAGCCATTGCTCAGCCGAGCAACTCGTCGATCATCGAAGCCAAGCCTGCTCCGGCCGCCAATTGCCAGCGCCGTCTGCTGACCAACACCATCGATGCCCGTCTGATCGCAGTCGATGCGGACACCGGCGAGTTCTGCCAGGGTTTCGGCAACAACGGCCAGGTTGATCTGAAGGCCGGTCTGGGTAACGTGCCGGACAGCTACTATCAGTTGTCCTCCGCGCCGTTAATGGCCGGCACTACCGTGGTGGTCGGCGGTCGCGTGGCTGACAACGTGCAAGCCGACATGCCGGGCGGCGTGATCCGTGGTTTCGATGTGATGACCGGCGCCATGCGCTGGGCGTTCGACCCGGGTAACCCGCAGGACAAAAACGCACCGGCCGACGGCAGCACTTATGTGCGCAGCACGCCGAACAGCTGGGCGCCGATGTCCTATGACCCGGCCACCAATACCGTATTCCTGCCGATGGGCAGTTCGTCCACCGACATCTATGGTGTCGAGCGCAGCAAACTCGATCACACCTACGGTGCTTCGATCCTCGCGCTGGACGCCACCAGCGGTGACGAGCGCTGGGTGTTCCAGACCGTGCACAACGATCTCTGGGACTTCGACCTGCCAATGCAGCCGAGCCTGATCGACTTCACCAAGGACGGCAAAAGCATTCCGGCGCTGGTCATCGGCACCAAGGCCGGGCAGATCTACGTGCTTGATCGCGCCACCGGCAAACCGCTGACCGACGTGAAAGAAGTACCGGTGAAAGCGGCGAACATCCCGAACGAACCGTACTCCCCGACTCAGCCGAAATCGGTGGGTATGCCAGAAATCGGTGCTCAGCACCTGACTGAATCGGACATGTGGGGCGCTACTCCGTACGATCAGCTGCTCTGCCGCATCGACTTCAAAGGCATGCGCTACGACGGCTTGTACACCGCGCCGGGTACCGATAAATCCCTGAGCTTCCCGGGTTCGCTGGGTGGCATGAACTGGGGCAGCATCTCCACTGATCCGGTGCACGGTTTCATCTTCGTCAACGACATGCGCTTGGGTCTGTGGATTCAGATGATCCCGTCGCAGAACAAAGGTCAGGCCGCTGGCGGTGGCGAAGCGCTGAACACCGGCATGGGCGCCGTGCCGTTGAAAGGCACGCCGTACGCCGTGAACAAAAACCGCTTCCTGTCGGTGGCCGGCATTCCTTGCCAGGCACCACCGTTCGGCACGCTGACCGCGATCGACATGAAGACGCAGAAAGTCGCCTGGCAAGTTCCAGTCGGCACCGTTGAAGACACCGGTCCACTGGGCATCCGCATGCACCTGCCGATCAAGATCGGTCTGCCAACCCTCGGCGGCACCCTGTCGACCCAAGGTGGTTTGATCTTCATCGCTGGCACCCAGGACTTCTACCTGCGCGCCTTCAACAGCGGCAACGGTGAAGAAGTCTGGAAAGCACGTCTGCCTGTCGGCAGCCAGGGCGGCCCGATGACCTATGTTTCGCCGAAAACCGGCAAGCAGTACATCGTTATCACCGCCGGTGGTGCGCGTCAGTCGACCGATCGCGGCGACTACGTGATGGCTTACGCCTTGCCGTAAACCACGCTGTTCACGTAAAGCGCGGCACCTTCGGGTGCCGCGCTGCTTTCCCCCTATTGCTCAAGTTTTCTGCAGGAAGATTTACATGCTATCGGCTGTTGGTTTTTCCCGTTCCGACCTGTTCAAAGGCCTGTTGCTGGGCGTCGCGTGCACCACTACCCTCCCCGCGCTGGCCGACAACGATTCCGATCTGTTGACCCGCAGCACCCTCAGCGGTGACTGGGGTGGCTTGCGTCACCAGATGGATGCACAAGGCATCAAGTTCACCGGCGACTACAGCGGTGAAATGGCTTACAACGCCGATGGCGGTTTGCATCGCTCGGCGCGTTACTCGCAGAACATCAAGCTCGGCGTGCAGTTCGACCTGAGCAAACTGTACGGCGTCGACAATGCCGGCAAGGTCCAGCTGACCATCAACGACCGTCGCGGCAACAGCGCTTCGGAAGATCTGGTCGGCAACCGTCTGCCGATCCAGGAAAACTACGGTGGCCTCTACACGCGCCTGACCGAACTGAGTTACGAGCGCAGCCTGTTTACCCCGGCGCTCAACGTGAAGCTCGGTTACATGGCCATGGGTAATGACCTCGGCGGCCTCGACAGCGGCATTCTGTGCAACTTCATGAACGCCGGTTTCTGCGGCCATCCGCTGAACATGTCAGGCGGCAGCGGCTGGACCAACTACCCCAACGCGCGCCTCGGCGTGCGGGTGAAATACGATCTGTCGTCCTCGTGGCAACTGCGCGTGGCCGCGTTCAACGTCGACCCGGAAAGCAACGGCAACTCCAGTCGCGCCTGGCATCTTGGCCCGAAACACACCACTGGCACCGTGGTGCCGATTGAGTTGGTGTACAAACACGCAGGTACCCTGCCCGGCGAATACAAGCTCGGCTACTACTACGACAGCTCCGACGTAAAGCGCATCGGCAGCGACGACGAAGTCTCCGGCCGTGGCGGTCATTACCTGCTGATCGATCAGGCGGTCTGGAACTCGCCGACCTCCGAAGGTCGCAGCCTGCACGCTTTCGGTCAGTACTCGGCGGCCAGCGAAGCGGCCTCGCCGTTCAGCAAGTGGTACGGCACCGGTGTAGTTTTGTACAAACCGTTCGAAGGTCGCCCGCGAGACACCGTTGCTCTCGGTTACGGCCGCGCCGTGCCCAACCCGCGCAGCCGTGACGTGCTGCAGGACGCCGCATTGAACAACGGCACGGCGTTCCCGAACCTGGACAGCGCCGAGCAATTGATCGAACTCGGCTACGGTTATCAGGCCACGCCTTGGCTGACCCTGCGCCCGAATGTGCAGTACATCATCGAGCCGGGCGCGTTCTCCGGGCAGGACATCGATAATGCGCTGGTGTTTGGTTTGCAGGTCAAAGCGGCGCTCTGATCTCCAAATAGCAGGCAATAAAAAACCCGGTTTGAATGCCGGGTTTTTTATTGTCTTCACGATCACTTTTTCTTTTTAGCCGGCTTGTCAGCCTTCTTCGAATCCTTGGCCTTCTCAGGCTTGCTATCGGCTTTTTTCGCCGACTTCTTCGGCTCGGCATCTTTTTTCTTGTCTTTCTTGTCCTTGTCGGAGGACTTTGAAAGCGCCGAAGCCGCTGCTGATTTTTTCTCAGGTGATGACTTTTTGTCTTTCAAGTCTTTGCTGGCTTTCGAAGCGTCACCTTTGTCTTTGCTTTTCTTTTCGTCTTTAGCCACGTTGACCACCTCTCGGAGTGTGCCGGTATTGACACAGCGCCTGTGCGATTGACCACAAGCTAATCATTAGGCGAGCAGGTCCGACAGCGGTTCAGATTATTTTCAGACGGCGAAACTTTGCCAAACCTCTGCACCTCGCGGTGCTGTGACTGTCACAGCACGATGAAGCACTGGCCTATAACTGTCAGGAGAAATGAAGTGCAGCACCGCCTGCAACAGCCAACACGTCGGACTGCATTTATTGCAGACACGACGGCGCTGATCCTGTTTTTCACCACCACCGGCATCATCAATGAACGTTTGATTGCCGGCATGACCTGGGATCAGGTTCTGCACGCGCGCCTGTTGGGCGCGGCGCTGATGATTCCCGTCGCGCGACCTTACGGTCTCTGGCGCGATTGGGTGATGACGCGCGCCGGTCAGGGTCGAGTGTCCCGGTTGCTCTGGGACAGCATCGCCCTGGTCAGTTTTCAGGTGCCGATCTATGCCGCGATCATTGCCTTCAGTGGTGCATCGGGAGAAGGTCTGGTGCGCGGCACGCTGGGTGCAGCGGTGATGATGCTGGTTCTGGGGCGACCCTATGGGGCGTTTCTTAACGGGGTGCGGAGGCTGTTTGGCTTGCCTCCGGGTGGGGAAAAACCGATGTCGTTGAACGGTTGAGTGGCTGGGGGAGATTTCAGGGACAGCCCACATTCAGAAAAACGTGATCTGTCCTTTAATCCCGCTCTTCTGACCAGCTTCAACGGTTCAACCTCTCGCTCCGGTTTCATAAAAATGGTCAACGCAATAAGCTCGTCCCTTGAGTACACGTTGCTTGCAGTCCTTCGCCAGACAAGCAGAAGTATCCAGGCCGCCATGATTCTCGACCATGCGCAGCTTTATCAAAGTTTCCATATCAGCTGATTCCCAGCCCTCTGGCGAGTCCAGTTTGCGCGCGTACAGGGCTTGATATTTATCCCACTCATCCGCTCGCCAAAGCTGCCCGCACTCGGGACATTGCAATAGTTTGATCCAGTCCGCCGTTGCAAGGCAGCGCATTCCTGCGACAAACGCCGTGTAACGCTGACTAATATCTACCAGATCGTCTTTACCGTTGCAGGTACATTGCATTTTCCTACTCCGAATCTTCTTGCTTCTACTCGTTCCAGGGTGGAGGTCTGCTTCTGGCCGAAAGCTCGCTAAAAAAAGCTTGCGATCAACACGCCAGGTTGCAGATTTGCGGTTCAAAGACTTGACTCCGACTGCGCCGTTAAATTGCGGACAAGTCTTTTGCAAAGCGCTCAACCTGGCTGGGGAGGACCAACAAAGACCCATTTATTTGCCAATCACAGTCGTCATCTGACGTTGAACCCAAGTAGACGCGCAAGAACACCAAACCCGGGAAATGAGGATCTAAACAGGCCGAAAGTGCAAAATCCTCGCTCTCAGAAAGCCACTCTTTAGAAACCCCTTCCTCAAGCTGCCCAACCGACGCGAAGAATCCGTCGAGTCGAGGCAGGTGATCTGCAGAGGAGGTCCATTCCGTTGTAATTTCCGCGTGTAGATCAGTGCCCGCGAGTCGAACGACGATACAGCCAATCCGGCTGCTACACGGCGTGATGGTCAGCTTCAGCCCATCCTGTTGCATTATTTCTGCTGGCATTTCCGTACCAATGTCACGAGTGAAGTGCCGATATTACTACGTGACCGTGCAGGGGATAGGCCAGTTAGTCTTAGGTTGAAGAATCTGCTTCCGACCGGGAATTGCCCATCACGAATGTCCGCTACTGGCTGGCAGCAATAGACTGAAGCAGAGTTTTCTTTCGCTTAGGCTTCAGCTTTTTTTCGCCATGCAACAAAGAGCAGCATGCCGGCCCCAACCAGCAGCCGTTAAAGGTGAGCGGCCTACCTGCTCACCCGGTTCATTTATCCTGAAGAAGCTGCAAGGCGCGGTCAAAGTCGAACAGTTCCACCTGCGCCGCGACGAGTGTCAGACGCTCTGCCAACGCTCGATCGAGCGGCCTGTTGCGCAGTGCCGCCAGCACGTCCAAAGCCGCCGTATCACCTTCGTCCAAAAGAACAACAAGCCTGTTCAGTTGCTCGCTGATTGCCGATTCGTCCAGCAGCTCGTCATCCGTGGAGGCCGTTGTGTCCGCCTTAAGGTCGGCCAGAGACGCCAGGGTCGGGCGCAAGCAATGTTCGACCTGCGTCGCTAGCGCTTGCACTACCGTAGCCGGCTCGCCGTTCTGGCAGGCCTGCTCCAACAAAGTGCAAGCCTGTGCCACGGCCTTGGCGCCGAGGTTGCCGGCGGTGCCGCGCAAACTGTGCGCCAGCCGTCCGGCGGCAGCAGGGTCCGGATCGATTTGTGCGGCCTGGAATTGCTCGGCAAAGTCTGTCTGAGTATCGCGAAACTTGCAGAGCAAACGTAAATAGAGATCCCGCCGCCCCATGCAAGTGGCAAGGCCCGCCGCGAGGTCGATGCCCTCAAGATGCTCGGGCAAGCCATCGGCGAAACCTGCGTTCAGCGGTGTTTGAGCGGCTCTTGGCTTGATCCATTTTGCCAATGTGGCGAACATCGTTTCGACGTTGAGTGGCTTGGAAATATGGTCGTTCATGCCGCATTCGAGCGCGCGCTCGCGGTCACCGTCCATGGCATTGGCGGTCATGGCGATCACCGGAAGCGTGCTGAAGCGCGGTTGCTGGCGAATGTGCCGGGTGGCCGTGTAGCCATCCATCACCGGCATCTGGCAATCCATCAGCACGCCATCGAAGTCGCCATCCTCGCCGAGAATATCCAAGGCCTCCTGGCCGTGCGTGGCGAGTCGCAAGCGTATTCCGACGCTCTCCAGCAGCTCGCTGGCCAGTTCCTGATTCAGCTCGTTATCTTCGACCAGAAGCAGCCGCGCGCCATTGAGACTGGCGACGGTACTGGCATTGTGTTGGGAGCGTTCGCCAGCCCGAGTGTCGCTGTGTGTGTCTCTGCCCAGCACGACACCGATTGCTTCGAGCAACGATGACGGCGTGACGGGTTTGGTCAGTACCACCGGCAACTGGATGCCTTGGCGTTCGGCTTCTTCGCGGGCTTCTTCGCGGCCAAAAGCCGTCACCATGATGACCGATGGCGTGCGCAGCAGACTGGCGGAATGCATTCTGCTCACGGTTTCCATGCCATCCATGCCGGGCATCCGCCAGTCCATCAAGACCAGATCGTAAGGCAGGACCTTGTGCTCGGCGTCGGCCAACATGCGCAGCGCCAGACTACCGCTCTGCGCGACATCCACTTCCAGGCCAAAGCTGCGTGCCATGCCCGAGAGAATTTCACGGGCACTGGTGTTGTCATCCACGACAAGCACGCGCATGCCCAACAGTTCGCCAGCCTTGAACATACGACGCGGCAGAACATTTTGCTGTACGCCGAGTTGTACCTGGAAGTGGAACGTGGAGCCGACTCCCGGCTCGCTCTCGACCCAGATTCGGCCGGCCATCAGCTCCACCAGTTTCTTGGAAATAGATAATCCCAAACCGGTGCCACCATATTTGCGGGTGATTGAAGTGTCCGCCTGACTGAACGACTGGAACAGGCGTGAACACTGCTCGACGGTCATGCCGATGCCCGTGTCGCGCACCCAGAAATGCAGCTCCACGCTGTCCGTGTGCGCCTCCACTTCTTCCAGACCGACGACGATCTCGCCGTGCTCGGTGAACTTGGCCGCGTTGTTGCCGAGGTTGATCAGCACCTGCCCCAGCCGCAAGGGATCGCCCAGCAGTGCCGTGGGCAGGCCGGGCGGGATCTGGAACAACAACTCGAGGCCCTTGTCCTCGGTCTTCAGGCCAATCATGGCAGCGAAGCTGTCGAGTACGTCTTCGAGGCGGAACGGCACCTGTTCGAGGTTCATCCTGCCGGCCTCGATCTTGGAGAAGTCGAGGATGTCGTTGATGATCCCCAACAGGTTCTCCGCCGAGCGGTGGACCTTTTCAATGTAGTTGCGCTGGCGTTTGTCCAGTTCAGTACGCAGTGCCAGGTGGCTCATACCGATGATGGCGTTCATCGGCGTACGGATTTCATGGCTCATGTTGGCGAGGAACTCGCTCTTGGCCTGCGTGGCTTCTTCGGCCGCAGCCCTTGCCTCTGCCAGTGCGGTGACGTCGATATTGATGCCGGTTGCGCGCAATGGTTTGCCGTCAGGCGTGCGTGAGAAGCGGTTCAGCGACCGCAGCGTGCGCACCCTTCCATCGTTCTTGCGGACGATCCGGAAGTCGAACTCGACGCGGTCATTGCCACTCTGGATGGCGCTCTCGAACGCGCTGCTGACCCGTGCCACGTCCTCGGGATGCATCAGCGCCTTCCAGTGCGCCAACGTGCCACCGAATGCGCCAGGCTCAAGTCCGAACAGGGTTTCGAGCTGGGGCGTCCAATAATTTGTGCCGCTGACCAGATCGACGTCGAACAGCCCGATGTCACCGGACTCCTGTGCCAGGTTCAGGCGATCGCTGGCGGTTCGCAGCCGGGCTTCCATTGCGCGGCGATCACTCACGTCGCGCACCGAGGCACACACGCAGACACCACGACCCTCCAGACGCGGTAGATGAGAAAGGCCTATTTCCACAGAGAACAGACTGCCGTCTTTGCGTACCCCGCTCAGATCGTCAAGATCGCCGCCCATCTGCCGGGTTCCGCCGCTGGCAATGAAGCCGTCGCGTAACTTGACATGGCGCTCGCGGGCAGCCTGCGGTACCAGACGCTCGATGCTGGCGCCGATCAGCTCGCCGGGGGCGTAGCCAAACAAGGTGTCCATTTGCGGGTTGGTCATCAGGATGCGACCGTCGGCCCCCAGCACCAGCATGCCGTCCGGTGCTGCCTCGATGATGCCGCGATACCAGGCCTCGGTGGCGCGCAGTGCTGCCTGCTGGGCCTCCAGCTCTCTGGCCTGGTGTTCCAGTTGCAAGGTTTGCGCGCCCATTTCGTCAGCCTGGCGTCGAGTTTCCTGCAGCAGCGCCTGGGCTGCCTCGCTGCGTTCCATAATGGCCATCGCACCGGCCAGCCTGGGCAGGACTTCTTGCAACAGCAGCACCTCGTTCTCCTCCAGTGAGCGAAAGCCTGCCATTTCCACAACCCCGAGCAGGCGCTCGCCACGCAGCACCGGCTGCACCAGCAGATGGCTGGCGGCAACTGCGCCCAACTGCGCGCGCACATGCCAGAACGATTCGGGCAGATCCTCAAGCTGGCGGGGCTGGCGATCCAGTGCGCACTGGCCAAGCAATCCCTCACCGAGTTCAAGCTCGGCGGGCAATGGGTGCTCACTGTCCACCGCATAACCGCCGACCAGTCTCAGGCGTGATGCGCCTTCATAGAGCACGTAAAGCGCCCCCTGGCACATGCCCAAACGGGGCGCGATGCGGCTGAAAAAAGCCTGAGCCAATTGTTGCGGCGTCTCGGCCTGTTGCAGATCGACTTGCAGGAGCGAGGCGTGAGCTTTCACCCAACGCTGGCGTTCAAGTTGACAAGCCTCCACCTGCAGCGTGGCAATGGCGCGCGCCAGATCGCCGGTTTCGTTGCGCAGGTCGGTATGCGGGATCTGGCCGTCCAGCTTGCCCGACGCCAATTCATCCACGGCAACGCGTACGCGGTTCAGCGGCACGCGAATGGAATAACTGACCAGCCAGGTCAACAGCAAAGCCAGCGTCGAACCACCCAGCAACAAGATGTACGTAATCGTAGTGCTACGCTCTGCGTACTCAGCCAGGTTCTTCGCTGTATCGTGGATGTCGGTTTCCTTGTTTTTCTCGATCTGGGAGAGCAGCCCGTCACCGCCCTGCTCCAGCGCAAGAAAATCCTTGCTGTTGAGCAACATCAAGGCCTGGCCCAAGGACCCCTTGCCGGCGAACGCCAACGCTTCATCGCCATCTTTTTGCAGACGCTGTAATACCCGTTCGAATTCCAGCAGGCTGCTGATGCTGCTCTGTCGGCGCAGTGTTGGACGAACCTGCTCCAGCGCTTGATGGAGTCGCGCCTGGGCGACATCCATCTGGGCTCTGGCGCTGATACGGATGTCGGCGTTGTTGGTTGCGATTGCACGTTGCATGGCGAGCAACAGATGCGGCAATTGCACCCGGACTTCCTGCACATGCTGGATACCCACCAGATCCTGTTGGTACAACTGCTGCATTTCATTTTTGAGCGAATACTGGGTGCGCAGGCTTTGCACGCCCAATATCAGGATCAATATCAGCAGCGCAGCGAAGCCGATGATCAATTTACTGCGCAGGGACAGGCGCTCGAGCATCTCGAACAGTCTGTTCATAAACGGCCTCTTTCAACTGGATGTGCTAACTGATACGCGGGGCTCAGGGACGGTCGGCAATCTGCTCAAGCAGGGCTAACTGCCTGGCCATGTCCTGGTCGCTGTCGGCGAAGCGCTCGGCAATTTCGCGAAACTGTTCGGCATTGGCCAGAAACGCGTCACAGATGTCCGGATCAAAATGCGAGCCGCGGCCTTCGCGGATGATCTTCACCGCCTGCTCGTGGGGCATGCCGGGCTTGTACACGCGTCGGCTGATCAGCGCGTCGTAGACATCCGCCACGGCCATCAACCGGGCGCTGATCGGGATGTCATCGGTGGCCACGCCTTGCGGATAGCCACTGCCATCCCATTTTTCCTGATGGCCGTAGGCAATTTCCTTGGCCAAATGAAGGAAGTCGACGTTTATACCTAATTGATCCTCGGCGTGCTGGATGGCGTCGCGCCCCAAGGTGGTGTGGGTCTTCATGATCTCGAACTCTTCGGCGGTGAGACGTCCCGGTTTGAGCAGGATGCGATCAGGAATGCCAATCTTGCCGATATCGTGCAGCGGTGCCGATTTGAAGAGCAGCTTGATGGTGTCCTCGTCGAGAAAGTCCCGGAAGCGCGGGTGATTGCGCAACAGTTCAGCCAGACGTTTGATGTAGTGCTGGGTGCGGCGAATGTGGTTGCCGGTTTCGTTGTCACGGGTTTCGGCCAGCGAGGCCATGGCGTGGATCGTGACATCCTGGATGGCGATCACCTCGCGGGTACGCCGTTGCACTTCCTGCTCCAGAAAATCGTTCTGATTGCGCAGAAAATCGGCAACGGCCTTGAGCTTGATCTGAGTCTCGACCCTGGCCATAAGCACCGGAGGGATAATCGGCTTGGTGATGTAATCCGCAGCGCCCAGGCTCAAGCCGCGAATCTCGTCCTCCGTAGCGGTCATCGAGGTCAGGAAAATGATCGGAATATGGCGAATGCGGGCATCAAGCTTGAGCTGTTCGGCAACGTCATAACCGGACAGGCCCGGCATCATGATGTCCAGCAGGATCAGATCGGGAAGCGGGTCGGCCTGAAGAAGGCGCAGGGCTTTTTCGCCGCTGTTGGCGGCCTTGACCCGATATTTGTCCTTGAGCAACTCGGCGATCAGCATCAGGTTATCGGGGGTATCGTCGACTACCAGAACGGTAGCTGATGGGTAAACGCCGCGAGTGCTGTCCATGGTTGTTGGCTCCCTTGCCAGACAATTAAGGAGTCGGCGTGCTTGCACCAATCTCTTGCTGGCAAGCGTAGCTAGAAAAGCTGCAATCGCTAGGTGGAGACTGGTCGATAGCGGCCCCTCCCGACGCTGGCGTCGACAATCACGTTTCGGCGGCGCCTGTCTCGCGTTTCAGACGCTCGAGGTCCCTATTGACCAGCAGCTTATGGACCAACCCAACCGGCAACATGTAGAGGCGCCCAAAGACGTTATGCGTTACGACAGACGATGTGATTGTGAACACACGATCTGTTATCGAAAGACAAATCATGACATCCAGGTGCCGGTCTCTCACGCTCAGAATGAGCAGGTCGGGGGCGCTATGCTCCACCAGAAAAAAATCCAGCTTTTCGCCAGCCTGTACGGTTTCTCGCCGGGCACCGGAGAACCCACCGATGCGCTCCACACCGAATAACGAAGAAATTGCATCCCTCGTTCGAAACGCCAGCCGCATGCACAGTCCCGGCTTGGCCCGCATGAAGTTCCAGGCATCAACAGTGGTGATTTCAACAGGCAGCAGCACCGTTCTGCTGTGATAGTAATCAAGATCGGGCAATGCACTCAGGGTTTGAGCAGGTGATGGGGTGGTCAAACGTGATTCCTTTCAGTGATCAGACATTTCAATTCGACGTTTAGATTTATTTACGGAAAAATGTATAGCCAATGATGTAAGAGCCAAGTTCATTAGTGTGCGCAGTCACCCACACAGCATATATACCGCGCCCAATTTGCTCATTCAGCTCTTTTTTGTTTGTACAGAGTTCAATCCTCCGATGGGTGTTCGGATCGTTGATCCATAGACCTGCCTCGCAGTATTTGGACGGCCCCCGATAGGTAACCTCATACTCAGACTCATAACTAACAACTTCACCAGGCAACAGGTAGACGCTGACATCATAAATGTTTAAAGAGCAAATCAAGCCCACGCTAAAGCCGCCCAAGAACGACTCTATAGCGCTTTTTGTCGCTTTGCCGGCGCGGATTGCCAGCCCCGCAAAAACAACCCCAAAAAGAGTACCAATCAGCAGGTATGTCGTTAACTCGGGAATTTCCGGCATTAAAATGGTTCGTGCTGAAATGCCAACGGCCCAGAACAAATAGCTAAACCACGCCCCCGCAAGCAAAAACACAGCAGTTGCAATAGCTCGTTCCTTCAGTTTTTTCTTTGTTGAGCCTGTCTTTGTGTTTTGCATGCTTTTTTCACTAAATACTTGGGTGGTTTGTTAAGCGCGTCTTTGAAATTATCTGTGGTTTCCAGGGCGCAATCTCCCTTGATCCGATCAAGCTGTCGTGAGTTTATTACATTCAAAACCTACCCTCGCCCTCACAAATACCACCGATACTCCCGAGCACTGATCTCCTGCATAAACGCCAAATGATCCTGACGTTTATTCTCGCAATACACATCGACAAACTCAGCACCCAGCCCCTCGCGCAACTGCGGCTGATGCTGCATCGCGCGCACGGCCTCGAACATCTCCTTGGGAAAATCAATCCCGCTGCTGCGATCTTCATTCAGCGGCGCAATGGGCTCCTTGCCCGATTCCAGCCCATGCTCCAGCCCCACCAGAATCGCCGCCAACACCAGATACGGATTGGCATCCGCCCCGGCCAAGCGATATTCAACCCGAAGATTCTTCACGTCCGACTCCGGAATCCGCAAGCACGCATCGCGGTCTTCAAAACCCCAACTGGCCTTGGTCGCGGTGTTCACCGTACCGCCCAAACGGCGCATCGCATTCTGGTTCGGCGCGAAGATCGGCATGCTGTGCGGCAGCAATTCCAGGCACCCGGCGACTGCATGGCGTAGCGGCTGCTGCTCATTCGCGGCCAGCAGATTATTGCCCGCCGAATCGTAGAGGCTGACATGCACATGCATGCCACTGCCCGGATGCTGCAAGTACGGCTTGGCCATGAAGCTGGCGCGGTAGCCGTGTTTAAGCGCAACGCCGCGCGTGCTGCGGCAGAACAACGCGGCCCAATCCGCCGCACGCAAGCCGTCGTCTAGATGGCCGAAGTTGATTTCAAACTGGCCGGGGCCGAGTTCAGCGGTAATCACGGTGGCGTCGATGCCCTGCGCCCGCGTCGCTTCGACCATTTCATCCAGCACCGGCGCGAAGCGTGAGAGCCGCTCGATGTGCAGGTTTGGTTTATCATCGGCATCGTCGGTCAGGTCGTCGCGGGGGAATTGCGGCAGACCGTCGCGCAGTTTTTTGTCGAACAGATAAAACTCCAGCTCGAACGCCACCACCGGATGAATGCCTTTGCGCGCCAGACGCTTAAGCACCTGGGCGAGGACTTCACGCGGTTCGAACTCGATCGGTTTTTCAGTGCCGTCCGAGGTGATCAGCATCTGCCCCAGCGGCTGCGCCTCCCAGGTGACCGGTTTCAACGTGCCCGGCACGAGACGGCGCACGGCATCCGGGTCGCCGTCGTTGAAGCAGTAATCGCCGATAGGGAACAAGCCACCCTGCACGCCCAACAGTACGCAATTCTGCGGCAGCTTCAGTACGCTGCCGGCGGCGACCTTTTCGAGCATGTCGATTGGATAACGCTTGCCATAGAAGTGCCCGGGAATGTCCAGGCAAATCAGGTCGACATAACGCACCTCGGGGTAGCGTTGGCGAAAGGCACGCACTTCGGCGAGCAGGTCAGCGCAGACAGCGTCCATCGTGTTCATCCTTTGTTGTGATCAGGTGTAGACCCAGAGCACGCGAGTCAGCTGCTCGGTGAGGTTGCCGTAACGGCAGCGGGTGTGACTGTCGAATTGAAAGCTGTCGCCGGCCTTCAACGTGGTCGGTTCTTCGTCGTCGCCCAGCCACAGCGTCAGTTCGCCTTCGAGGACGTAACCGCCCTGCTCCGAGCTGTCGGTCAGATGGCGATCGCCGCTGCTCGCGCCTGCTTCGAGATGACTTTCGAGCATCGAGAACGAGGCGCGAATCTGCGGCGAAACCAGAATGTCGGTGATGCCGTTGGCGTAGTACAACGTGCGGCGCTCATCCGGCCGCGTCACCCACGGCAGCTCTTTGGGCTTGGGCAGGCTGTAGAAATAGGTGGTCGGCACGCCGAAGGTTTCGCTGATCGCGGTCAGGTCCGCCACGGTGGGCCGCGACAAGCCGCGCTCGACCTGCGAAAGGAAGCCCACCGAACGGCCGATCTTGTCGGCCAGTTCCTTGAGGGTCCACTTCTTGTGCTTGCGCAGGTCATGGATGAGGATCGCCAGCGCGGCGATTTCTTCTTGCTTGTTCATGGACGCGATTCCGAAAAAAGTCTCATCAAATGCTGTCACGCAGTCGATACCAGGCCTTGCCGATGGCTTCCAGTGGTGCCGCGAAATGCTTGCCACCGGGAAATCGGCCATTGTTCAGGCCCTGGTACAACGCCAATTCATCGCGATCGCCGAGAATCGCATCGGACACCGCGCGCGCGGCGGCCAGTGTCGGCAACACACCGTGCCCCGAATAGCCTTGCAGCCAATAACGATTGCCCTCGCCTCCAACATCAGGCGTGCGCTTCATGGTCAGATCGATATGTCCGCCCCAGGCAAACTCGATGCCGACGCCCTTGAGCTGCGGGAATACCCGTTCGAGAAACGGCCGGGTCGCCGCCGCGATGTCCTTGGGCATGCCACCGAGATACGTGCAGCCGCCGCCAAACAACAAACGGTTATCCGGTGTGCGCCGAAAGTAGTCGAGGACGAACTGGTTGTCGGTCACGCAGACATTGCGCGGCAACAGCGCCGTGGCCTGCTCAGGCGTCAGCGGTGCAGTGGACACCTGGTAAGTGCCCACCGGCAGAATGCAGCTGGACAGCTGCGGGTCGAGTTCATCGAGATAAGCGTTGCACGCCAGCACCAGCACATCGGCGCGCACTGAACCGCGCTCGGTGTTGACCCGGAATCCACCGCCCTGCTCCTGATAACTCAGCGCTTTGCTTTGCTCGTGGATACGCCCGCCGGCCCGCTCGATGGCGGCCGCCAGGCCCAAGGCCAGTTTCAGAGGATTGAGGTGCGCGCCCTCAGGGTCGTACAACCCGCCCTGATAGCGGTCGGTGGCCACCCATTCCGGCAGTTGTTCACGAGGAATGAACTGCAACACATCGTGGCCCCACTTGTGGCTAGCTTCGTGTTGCCATTCGCGGAGCAGACTGACCCGGCGTGGCATCACCGATGTCCACAGGTGCCCGGGGCGATAATCGATGTCGAAGCCGTGACGATCCGGTAATTCACGCAATTCCCCAGCAGCCCAGCGCATACCGTCCCACAAGCGTTTCGCCCGCTCCTGACCCAGCGCAGCTTCCAGCGGCGGCATATCACACGACCAGCCGAGAATCGCTTGCCCGCCATTACGCCCCGAGGCCGCCCACGCCACGCGACTGGCCTCCAGCACGATCACACGTTTGCCCGCCAAGGCCAGACGCAGCGCCGTGTGCAGACCACTGAAACCGGCGCCGATGATCACCACGTCGGCGTCATGTTCGCCTTCCAGCGCCGGCCGATCGCGCAGAATATCGGCGCAACTGTGGGCGTAATAGCTGTCGACGTGCTGGCTGGATTGCAGAAACATTCGCGGCCTCATGAAATTATCTTTTTATAATTTCATGAAAATCTACAGAAGAAATTTCACACAGGCAACTCGACCTTCGCGATCAACCCTCCGCTCTTGCGATTGCTCAGCGTCAATTCACCGCCCTGCTCACGGACGATGGCTCGCGCTGCGGAAAGACCCAGACCCACACCGCCGGTGTCACGATTGCGCGAAGCCTCCAGGCGAAAGAACGGATCGAAGACCTGCTCCAACGCTGCCTCGGGAATCCCGGGGCCTTCGTCGCTGACTTCGATGCAGATCGAATACTCGTCACGCCGCAACGCAATGCCCGGACACTGCGCATACTTCAGCGCATTCTCCAGCAGATTGACGATCACCCGCTTGATCCCCAGCGGTCGCCCCTCGTACACCAGATGCGCCGGGCCATCGAAATCGACATTGATGTGCTGATCACGATAATCGTCGACGATGGTTTGCAGCAGCTCCGACAGGTCGAATGCAGTGGTTTGTTCGCGATGGGTGTCTTCGCGGAAGAACGCCAGCGCGGCATTGATCATCGACTGCATTTCTTCAACGTCGCGAATCAGTTTGCCCTGATGATCGAGGTCTTCCATGAACTCGCTGCGCAGGCGCATGCGCGTCAGCGGCGCACGTAAATCATGAGAGATCGACGCCAGCATGTGCGTGCGCTCGGCGATGAAATGCTGGATCTGCGCCTGCATGGTATTGAACGCGATGATCGCCTGACGGATTTCGTCGGGGCCTTCGAGCTTGATCGGCGGCGCGCGCAGATCGGTGCCGAAACGTCTGGCGGCCCGCGTGAAACGTTGCAACGGATTGGCCAGTTGCCGGGTGGCGACCCAAGCGACGAGCAATGTGGCAATCAGTCCCAACGCGATGACGATCGCGATACGCACGCCGAATTCCAGGCCCCAGCTGCGCTCCGGCGGGATAAATGACAACCAGCTGCCATCGACCAATTGCACGACGGCGGCGTAATGCGCCTGGGGACTGCCGTTCGGCCAGTCGCCTGGGCTGAACACCTCGATTTTTCGATCTTTGCTCAACAGTTGCTGCAGCACCGGCACCCTGCTCGCTGGCAGGCGAAGGCCGTCGCTGGGCAGATCGAAATCCGCGCGCTGCGCTTGCCACGACACCTGCAGCATGGCGCTGCTCGCCGCAGCAGCCAGTTGCGGGCGCAGGTTGGCCGGGGCTGCTTCGATCACCCGCGAGGTCGCGGCGATCTGCTCGAGCAGGCCGGTGCGTTCAATCGGTGGTCGCGCCCAGATCCCGGCGACTTGTACGAACAGCGCATTCAATGCCAGCGAAGCGACCATCGCCGCCACAATGGTCAGGGCGATGTGCCGACGCAGTGTATCGGCGCGCCACAGTCGGCGGATCACGAGCGGCTGACCTTGGCGGTGAACAGATAACCGCCGTTGCGCACGGTACGGATCAGGTCCGGGCGCTTGCTGTCGGGTTCGATCTTGCGCCGCAGGCGGCTGACTTGCACATCGATGCTGCGGTCGAAGGCGTCATGACCGTGGCCGTGAGTCAGGTCGATCAGTTGTTCTCGCGTCAGAATGCGTTGCGGATGATCGAGGAACACCACGAGCAAATCGAACTCGCCGCCGGACAGCGGAATCATCACGTTTTCCGGCGAGCGCAACTCGCGACAGGTGATGTCCAGATGCCAACCGGCGAAGCCGATCACCGGCCGCGAAGGCTCAACCGGATTGCGTTGTTCAGCGGCGCGACGCTGCAAGGCGCGCACCCGGGCGAGCAACTCCTGCGGGGCGAACGGCTTGGTCAGGTAGTCGTCCGCGCCCAGTTCCAGGCCGACGATGCGATCACTCAACTCGGCCATGGCCGTGAGCATGATGATCGGAATGCCCAACTGCGCGCGCACCTTCTGGCACAGGCTCAGGCCGCTTTCGCCGGGCATCATCACATCAAGAATGATCGTATCCGGGCGGTTCTGCGCGATTGCCGCCCACATGGCTTCGCCGTGGGGCGCCACGTCGACTTCATAGGCGTGCTGCACGAAGAACTTCTTCAGCAGCGCGAGAATTTCCACGTCGTCGTCGACGAACAGCAGTCTGCTCACAGTTACAGAATCCATGCACCAAAAAAAGCCAATCTAAAGCCATTTCGCCGCCCGGGTCATTTATTTCAATCGAGCAACATTTCTACGCGCCAGACATCAAGCGGACATTCTCTGGCAAAACCGCGCGGGCATTCTGCGGCCATTCCAATCCAGGGGGTTCGCATGAAGCTATTGAACGACAACCATTGCGCCGAGGGGCACAGCAGCAATCGTCCCTTGATCCTCAGCCAGCGCACTGCCGCGCTCGGCCCTGATACGCCGATTGTGTTTCAGGAGTCGTGCCTGAACGTGACCGCCGATCAGAGCCGCATCGTCCTGCGCCGCTACTTCGAGCAGTTCAGCCCGACCAATGCGCACTGGGTCGAATACGTCCACAGCATTGCCGCCGCCGACCTCATCCAATGGATCATGAGCCACGGCCAGTTGCACATCGAGTGTTCGGACAGCATCACCACGCAGCCTCACAAGGAAACCCGTTAATGACCCGCACACGTTCGCTGTCGCTGGCCGTCGCCGCCACCCTGACCCTGTCGGCCTGCAGCAGTAAAAAGGTCGAGCACAGCGGCTTTCTGCATGACTACAGCGTGTTGGCCGAACGCCAGTCGCCGTCCGGCAAGCCGGTGTTGGCGTGGGTCAGCCCGGCCCTCGCCCGGGGCCGATACACGCAGGTTTATCTGGCGCCAAGCCAGTTTTACCCGAGTGCCGAGCCGACGCCGCGGATTCCGCTGAGCACGCTGTCCGGCGTCACTGACTACTACGACGCGGCGCTGCGGCTGGAACTGGGCAAGGTAATGCTTCTGGTCAACCAACCTGGGCCGAACACCTTGGTGGTGCGCCCCGCCATCACCCAAATGGCGACCAGCACTCAGGGTTTGCGCTTTTATGAGTGGCTGCCCGTCACCCTCGTCGCGGCCGGTGTCAGCACGGCCACCGGCATCCGTGATCAGGACAGTGAAGTCGCCACCGAGGTGTCGTTCGAGGACGGTTCGACCGGAGAAGTGATTGCCGAAGTGGTGCGTAAAGGCACCGGGGTGCCGTTGGAGAACGACAAGCAGGTGCTGACTGCCGATGACGTCAAAGTCGTGCTGGATGGCTGGGCCAGCGACCTCGGCAAATCTTACGCAACCCTGCGCCGGTAGCGGCAGCTCCTAGGGAAATCAGGGTTCGCAGGGAAAAAAAGCGCCGAGCAGTGAATTATTTCGTGTCCTCATGTATCTGAGCCAAAGAGTACGCGCCATCAAAAAGATGGCATCTACGCGGCACGATGGATCAGCAAAGAGAAGACCCGGATGAAATCACGCAAGAAAACCGTCAAGCCGATCGGCCTGAACGACATCACCATTGTCGACGACGCCAAGATGCGCAAGGCGATCACCGCTGCCGCGCTGGGCAACGCCATGGAATGGTTCGACTTTGGTGTCTATGGCTTCGTCGCCTATGTGCTCGGCAAAGTGTTCTTTCCCGGCGCCGACCCCGGCACACAGATGATCGCCGCGCTGGCGACGTTCTCGGTGCCCTTCCTGATCCGGCCGCTGGGCGGCTTGTTCTTCGGCGCACTGGGCGACAAGTACGGACGACAGAAAGTCCTCGCCGCGACCATCGTGATCATGTCGCTGAGCACCTTCGCCATCGGCCTGATTCCGTCCTATGCCTCGATCGGCATCTGGGCGCCGATCCTGCTGTTGCTGGCGAAAATGGCCCAAGGCTTCTCGGTGGGCGGTGAATACACCGGTGCGTCGATCTTCGTCGCCGAATATGCACCGGATCGCAAACGCGGGTTCCTCGGCAGTTGGCTGGATTTCGGCTCGATTGCCGGTTTTGTCCTCGGTGCCGGTGTGGTGGTGCTGATCTCGACGACGCTGGGCGAAGCGAAGTTCGAGGAATGGGGCTGGCGGCTGCCGTTCTTCCTCGCGTTGCCGCTGGGCATGATCGGCCTCTATTTGCGCCACGCACTGGAAGAAACTCCGGCGTTCCAGCAGCACGTCGAAAAGCTTGAGCAAGGCGATCGCGAAGGCCTCGCCGGTGGCCCGAAAGTCTCTTTCAAGGAGGTCGCGACCAAGCATTGGCGCAGCCTGATGACCTGCATCGGCGTGGTGGCGGTGACCAACGTCACCTACTACATGCTGCTCACCTATATGCCGAGTTACCTGTCGCACAACCTGCACTACAGCGAAAACCGTGGTGTGCTGATCATCATCGCGATCATGGTTGGCATGCTCTTCGTGCAGCCGGCAATCGGTTTCATCAGCGACAAGATTGGCCGCAAACCTTTTATCGTCGTCGGCAGCATCGGTTTGTTCATTCTGGCGATCCCGGCGTTCATGCTGATCAACAGCGGCAAGATCGGTTTGATCTTCGCCGGCCTGCTGATGCTGGCCGTGCTGCTGAACTTCTTTATCGGCGTCATGGCCTCCACCCTGCCGGCGATGTTCCCCACGCACATTCGCTACAGCGCGCTGGCGGCTGCTTTCAACGTTTCGGTATTGATTGCCGGCCTGACCCCGACCGTGGTCGCCTGGCTGGTCGAGAGCACCAACAATCTTTACATGCCGGCGTATTACCTGATGGTCATCGCCGTGGTCGGTCTGGTCACCGGGGTGACGATGAAGGAAACCGCGAACAAGCCGTTGCGTGGCGCAGCCCCGGCGGCCTCTGACCTCGAAGAAGCCAAGGAGCTGCTGCAAGAACACCACGACAACATCGAGCAGAAGATCGAAGACATCGATGCTGAAATTGCCGAACTGGAGGAGAAGCGCAAGTTGCTGGTGCAGCAGCATCCGCGGATCAAAGAGTGACGTTGTCCGCCTGAACAGCGGTCATGCCTGCGCCCACACGCTAGGTTCGGCTGCGGTCTTGGCAGGCGCGACAGTCACCACTGGAGCTCCTGCCGGACAACGACGGCAATGCTGGGGCAAGCCTGTATTTCAGGCCTGACCCAGTCTTTGTTTCAAAGCACTTATCAGCGCTGGATCACGCAACTCGACACTGGTTTCACGACGCAACGCCAATGATCGGTGGGTGGTCGTCGCGCAGTATTGATAGTAGCTGTGCGACAGCCAGTTCCAGCTCCCCACCGTTGCCACCTGATCATCCACCAGGAGGATTTTCTCGTGGGTTCCCTCCGGTAAACGCACGACAGATTCGGCGCCCAGTTCACGCTGATACGCAATGATCAGACCGGCGTCGCCATCATCGGCATTTTTCTGTCCCAGCCCGTCATAGCCGTAATAAACAGTGACCTTGATCCCGCGTTCCTGGGCGGTGCGCAGCAGTTTGAGCGGCGGGTGATTGCGGTTGATGCCCTGGCGAATCCAGGGCACCACCACCGTGAAGGAGCGCTGAGACGCCGATAGCAATGTGTCGAATGCACTGATGTGATCACAGTCGAAATGATGCTTCACGCCGTTGGCATTAACGCTCGCATAGGTTGGGCTCTGGTGTTCCATGCTGACAAAGAAGGAGGCCGAGCAAACTTCTGCCATTTTCTTCAGCGACTTCCCGGCAGCCAGCAGACGCTGCTGGTTGCCGACCACGATAAATTGCTGTTTTGCCCTCGATACGGCGACATTCAGCAGATTGGGTTTGCCGTTTTGAAAGTTGTCCCGGTCAGTGCGCTGAAAAATAACCGGCGAGTAAATGATGACTTCAAAACCTACGCCCTGGAACTGATGGACAGATCCGATCTTGAGCGCCTGACTTTGTTTCATTCGCTGACCGTAGGCTTTGATCAGCAGGTTTTTCTGGTTGGAATACGGCGTGATGATCCCGACATCTTTGGTCAGGTCGTAGCCGGCCGCTTCCAGTTTGTCCAATAACAGCCCGATGGCCTCGACTTCATCCTGATTGGTGTTGGGCATCGCGCCTCTGCGGCCCTGTACACCATAAAACATGAGGTTGAAGCCGCCCATGCTGTCACAAGCGGCGCCAATACGCGCTTCAGGGGCGCTGGTGCAAACCTGTACACCCCGATAGCCGGCGATCTGCATGAACAGATCGGCAATGGCGGGCTGACACCGTCTGTGTTCATCCAGAACGATACCGTTGCCCATATCGGTTACAGCGCCACTCAATGTGCCAGCGGCGCGATGATAAGCGGTGACCAGCATCGGTGAGACCGCCTCGTACAGGGTGTTATCGGCGAAATAGTGCGCCTTGAGTTTGTCCGCCGTGGCTTTACCCAATCCGCGAATCGGCTCGATTTGCATCGGGTCACCGACCACGATCGCCCGTTGGCTGCGGGCCAATAGCGGCACCAGCGATTCCGCCGAAATCATCCCGGCCTCATCTACCAGACTGAGCGCGTACGGAGCAAACCCGTTCAGATCGCCCAGTTTGTATCCGGCCAGTTTCTGCACCGAGGCCAATGTCGAGGCCATCACCGGATAGGCAAGACTGACCAGTCGATAGAACTCGTCAAGTTTGTCCTTCCATTTGTAGAAACCGCTGTCGAGTTGCCCGTTCAACAGGTTGCACCACAAGGGCAATACCTGGGCGAGAGCGGCTTTTTGCCGAAGCAGTTCTTGCCATAGGTAGTCGACGGCGGATTCGAATATTTCCCGCTGTTGCGCAATAAAGCGTTTGCGCAGCACTTCCACCCAATCCCCTTCAGGGAACTCGCTGTGCAAATCATGATGAGCCTTGTTGTAGCTGGCCCAATCGCGGGTTCGCTGAACAAGTTGCTCGATGGCCATGACCAGTGCTTTGATTTGCTCTTCGTGCGCGGTATCGGGCAGCCCCAACCGCAAAATATCCAGGGTTTCTTGCGTCGTACTGAGTTGATACAGCGCCCTGCGATTGCGCGCCAACTCGGCGAACTGGACATCGCTCAGGCTCGCTAACTGGTAGCGAGAGAACTCATCCGAAAATGACCTTTGCAGATGACTGCGCGCACGCGTGTATTTGCTTCGTTGTATCCAGGCCAGCAAGGGCGCAAACCATCCTGTCGGATAGTCGGCGTAGTGATGTTCAAGCGTCTCGCTGAGCGTACTGGCGAGCCATTCCTCATAGGCAGTTTCGGCGAACGGAGCATCAATCAGCCTGCTGTAGTGTCGAGACAAGCATTCCATCGCCTGAGCATGCCGGTTTTTGTGTGTCGCGACCTCGCCGAGGGCATGTTTGCACTGCGCCGAGAGGACGCTTAACTCCGCAGGTTGCTCGCGCGCGGCGAGCATTTTCAGCGCGATGCCCTTCTCGACCACCTCACGCTTGAGTGTTTCCAGGCGCGCCTGGAACACTTCGGGTGAAGGGGCGGCCAATGCCGCTGTCGCCTGATCAAGGGTTCGAGTCAGAACGAGGAAGCGAGCGAAAACCCCGTCGATCAGCTGTCGGATTGCTGTTATCCGGGTGGCAAGCGAACCCTGTCGGGTTTTGTCGTACGTCTGCTCATTCAATTGCACCAGCAGTGCATTGACGCGCTCGACTTCGTCAGTGATTTGATTCTTGTCACCGCCGAGGAAATACAACCATTTGAGGTCTTTGAGAGACGGGTCATCGCGAAAATCATCGATGACATTCTCGACGGCTTTCTTGGCAGTGGAGGTCACCACCAATCCCAGGTTGCAGTCTGCGCCACCGATACAGGCCAACGCCCGCTCGACAAGCTGGCTGGCGATCAGCGATTTGAACAGGGTGGTTTTGCCAGTGCCCGGTGCGCCTTGCACCGCCACCAGCGGCGCACCGCTGGAGACCTGTGTCAGCGTGGCCATCTGGCCTCGCCCCAACGGATATTTGCGTTCGAAAAGGCCGTAGGGGAAACGTGTGAATTCAAGCGTCGTTGCAGTGGTGAGCGTGCGCTGCAGAATATATTGCTGGAGCAGCGAGGGTGTTCGGACGTCCGGCCGCTCAAGCAGGATCTTGTAGTCCTTGAGCTGCTCCCTGGAGTTGAAGTCGGTATTCACCTCAGGACAGACCAGCGCAGTAATGTGCTTTTCCAGAAAAATGTCGGAAAGATCGGCGCGATCAGGTTTCAAACCGGCAAGTCGATGATTGACCCAAGCCAGAAAGGTTCGAAACACACTGACAAAGTCCTCGCCCTGTTTGCCGGAACAGGCGGCGGCGAGGCTCATCATGTGGCGCTCGGCCCCCAGTTCCTCGATGTCGATGTCGAGGTACTGGCGGAACGCTGCAATATTGGGAACGACTTCAGCGCCTTTCTTCACCGGTACGCACAGATGCAACGCCGGTGTCGACAGGCAATGGTCCGGGACTGAGTAGCGAAACAGCGGCACGAAGAATGATTTGAAACCTTCGATCACTCGCAACAGCGGAAAGCCGATCTGCAGCGGTTCAGTCTGCAACCGTCCCTCTTCGTCCCTTTTTGCAAACCGAACCCTCAAGGCCTCCGATTGCACACTGGACAGCGAGATGAAGAACCCGCTGGCATCTTCCTCAATGTCTTTGCCTTGGAGTCTGATCTCCTGCTCATGCTCCACATCCTGAATCCTGCTTTTAGCGAGCCCGGTCGCCTCGACAAAAGCACACCAACCGCGAAGTACATCCTTGTCTTGCTGATTGCCTTGCATTGACTCATCCAAATTGAAGCAGAAAAAAATCAGCGGTCATTCTACGGCAATGGCTTATTGATAGCACCTCTGCCCCTTTCTCAACTCACCAACATGCCGTGACACAGCAGACTCAACACACTGCGCATGTGCAGCGCATGCGCTTCCCTGTCCGGCATCGCTTCAGTGGCCAAGCGAATGAACGCCACATTCGCATACTGGTTGAACAACGTCGCCGCGACATCGATATCGATTGATTCGCGGATCTTGCCGACGCGCTGAAAATGTTCCAGCAAGGCCTTGGTTTCCTCGATCACCGCGGCGTTCCACGGGTCCAGCGCCCGAGCCAGTTCACCGGTGAACAGAAACGGCGCCAGTTCACGCCACAGCGAAGCTGGCATCGCTTGCAACTGGTAATGGGTCATCAGGCCTTCGAACTCGCACAAGGCTTCCAGTGGATCGCTGTCGTCATCCAGATTGGCCCGCGCCTCGCGCATGGCCTGCTCGTCCGGTTGCTTGAGCAGCGCCAGGAGAATCTCCTGCTTGCCGCCGAAGTAATTGACTACCGTCGGCGCGGACACGCCGGCCTGCACGGCGATCTGGTCCAGCGTTGTCGCAGCGAAGCCATTGGTTTTGAACAGCTCCAGCGCCGCCGCAGCGATCACTTCCCTGCGCTGTTCCTTCTGCCGCTCTCTGAGTCCGCTCATGTTGCCTCTGATGATCCTTGCCAATGGCCCTCAGCCTACGGAGATCTTTTTTCACCGACAAATATTTTCTTTACAAAAATATTTTTAGATGACAAAACTTCATCCATGCAGCGCTGCTACGAACGCACTCACTTGCCCTTTTCTCTGGAGATCCGCCATGTCCGCCGAATTCGATTCGTCACGCACTACCAGCGATTACCAAGCCTCTGACGCCGCGCACCACATCCATGCGTTCGTCGATCAAAAGGCCCTCAACGAGGAAGGCCCGAGGGTGATAGTCAGCGGCGATCGTCTGGCTTTGTGGGACAACGACGGCAAGCGTTATCTGGATGGCATGTCCGGCCTCTGGTGCACAAACCTCGGCTACGGGCGCAAGGATCTGGCCGCCGCCGCGACCGCGCAGCTGGAACAATTGCCCTACTACAACATGTTCTTCCACACCACTCACCCGGCGGTGATCGAACTGTCCGAGCTGCTCTTCAGCCTGCTGCCCAGGCACTACAGCCACGCGATCTACACCAACTCCGGCTCCGAAGCCAACGAAGTGCTGATCCGTACCGTGCGCAAGTTCTGGCAGGTAATGGGCAAGCCCGAGAAGAAAATCATGATCGGCCGCTGGAACGGCTACCACGGTTCGACCCTGGCCGCGACGGCGTTGGGCGGGATGAAATTCATGCACGAAATGGGCGGCACCATTCCTGATGTGGCGCACATTGATGAGCCGTACTGGTTCGCCCACGAAGGCAATCTCAGCCCGGAAGAATTTGGCCTGGAAGCCGCGCGGCAACTGGAAGACAAGATTCTCGAACTGGGCGCCGACAAGGTCGCCGCGTTCGTCGCCGAACCTTTCCAGGGCGCGGGCGGGATGATCATTCCGCCGGCGACGTACTGGCCGGAAATCCAGCGCATCTGCCGCAAATATGACGTGCTGCTGTGTGCGGACGAAGTGATTGGCGGTTTCGGCCGCACCGGTGAATGGTTCGCGCATCAGGCGTTCGGCTTTGAGCCGGACACGCTGTCGATCGCCAAGGGCTTGACCTCGGGTTACATCCCTATGGGTGGCTTGATTCTGTCGCGGCGCATGGCCGAGGCGTTGGTAGAAAAAGGTGGCGTGTTTGCCCACGGCCTGACCTATTCCGGGCACCCGGTGGCGGCTGCCGTGGCGATTGCCAACCTAAAGGCCTTGCGCGATGAAGGCGTGGTGACTCAGGTGAAAACCGACACCGGCCCGTATCTGCAAAACTGCCTGCGCGAAGTGTTTGGCAATCACCCGTTGGTGGGGGAGATTCAGGGCGTTGGCCTGGTGGCGGCGTTGCAGTTTGCTGAAGACAAGGCCAGCCGCAAGCGCTTTGCCAACGAAAACGATATTGCCTGGCGCTGCCGCACGATTGGCTTTGAGGAAGGGTTGATTATTCGGTCGACATTGGGGCGGATGATCATGGCCCCGGCGCTGGTGGCCACGCGCACGGAGCTGGATGAGCTGATCGACAAGACGCGGATTGCGGTGGATCGGACGGCGCGGGAGTACGGGATGCTGTGATCGGCTGAAGGAATATGGCGGCCGGACTACCGCTATCGCGAGCAGGCTCACTCCTACATTTGGAATGCGTTCCCCTGTAGGAGTGAGCCTGCTCGCGATGGCGTCAGTCGGGTTGAAAACAGGCAAGATTCAATCCCGCCGATTACTCTGCACGCCGCTTGGTGTTAAATAGGCGCCAGTCTTAACCTTGTCGCTTATAGCTGTGCAACGAGAACCGATATGAACACCCATTCCAGGAAAAACACCCGAATTCAAACAGCGGTGAACGCATGATCGAAGTCACCGAAGTTTCCATTGCCCAACTGCGTGCCGCGCTGGAATCCGGGCAGACCACCGCAGTCGAATTGGTGCAGGCGTATCTGGCACGCATCGATGCCTACGACGGCGCCGACACCGCGACGGCGCTGAATGCCGTGGTCGTGCGCAACCCTGAAGCATTGAACGAAGCACAGGCGTCCGATGCCCGTCGTGCCGCAGGCAAAACCCTCGGCCCGCTCGACGGCATTCCTTATACCGCCAAGGACAGCTATCTGGTCAAAGGCCTGACCGCAGCATCCGGCAGCCCGGCCTTCGCCGAACTGGTCGCTTATCGCGATGCCTTCACCATCGAACGCTTGCGCGCCGCCGGGGCGATTTGTCTGGGCAAGACCAACATGCCGCCGATGGCCAATGGCGGCATGCAGCGCGGTGTCTACGGTCGCGCCGAAAGCCCTTACAACGCTGATTACCTCACCGCGCCGTTTGCCTCCGGTTCGTCGAACGGTGCCGGCACCGCCACCGCCGCGAGTTTCGCCGCGTTTGGTCTGGCTGAAGAAACCTGGTCGAGCGGGCGTGGCCCGGCGTCGAACAATGGCTTGTGCGCCTACACCCCGTCGCGCGGAGTGATTTCGGTGCGCGGCAACTGGCCGTTGACCCCGACCATGGACGTGGTCGTGCCTTACGCACGCACCATGGCCGATCTGCTCGAAGTCCTCGACATCGTCGTCGCCGAAGACCCGGACACTCGTGGCGATCTGTGGCGTCTGCAACCGTGGGTGCCGATCCCCAGCGTCAGCGAGGTGCGCCCTGCCGCTTACGCTGATCTGGCCGCTGACGCCAAAGCGCTGGCCGGTAAGCGTTTCGCCGTGCCGCGCATGTTTATCAATGCCGACCCTGAAGCCGGCACCAGCGAAGCACCGGGCATCGGTGGCCCGACCGGCCAGCGCATCAACACTCGCGAGTCAGTGATCGATCTGTGGAAGCAGGCGCGTCAGGCCCTCGAAGCCGCCGGTGCCGAAGTCGTCGAAACCGATTTCCCGCTGGTCTCCAACTGCGAAGGCGATCGTCCCGGCGCGCCGACTGTATTCACCCGTGGTCTGGTCTCGAAAGAGTTCCTTCACCATGAACTGTGGGATTTGACCGCGTGGGCGTTTGACGACTTCCTGCAAGCCAACGGCGACCCGAAACTCAATCGTCTGGTCGATGTCGACGGGGCGAAAATCTTCCCGCACGAACCGGGCACGCTGCCCAACCGTGAAGGTGACCTGGTGGCGGGCATGGATGAATACGTGCGCATGGCCGAGCGCGGCATCACGCCGTGGAATGAAATTTCCACCGTGCCTGACGGCTTGCGGGGTCTGGAGCAGACCCGGCGCATCGACCTCGAAGACTGGATGGACAAACTGGGCCTCGACGCCGTGCTGTTCCCGACGGTCGCTGACGTCGGCCCGGCGGACGCCGATGTCAATCCTGAGTCGGCCGACATCGCCTGGAGCAACGGCATCTGGGTGGCCAACGGCAACCTCGCGATCCGTCACCTCGGCGTGCCGACCGTCACCGTGCCGATGGGCGTGATGGCCGACATCGGCATGCCGGTCGGCCTGACCTTCGCCGGCCGTGCCTATGACGACTCGAACCTGCTGCGCCTGGCGGCCGCGTTTGAATCGACCGGCAGTAAACGCCAGATCCCGCCACGCACGCCGCCGCTGGCGTAACGCGCTTAAAACTGTAGGAGTGAGCCTGCTCGCGATGGCGGTGTGTCAGTTAAATTTATCGAGACTGACACACCGCTATCGCGAGCAGGCTCACTCCTACAGGGGGTTGTGTAATGCCGTTCATTGAGCACATCCGCTCAATCCTACTTCCTGCAATCGCTTGATCATCCCAGCCATCTTAATTGCCGCTGGCCACTGACCATGATTGACCGCACCCCTTCGCGTCTCACCCTCCTCGCGCTGCTCAGCGGTCTGACCACCACCGCCCACGCCAGCGGTTTTTTCGACGATGCAAAAAGCGAAGTGCTCAGCCGCAACTTCTATCTGAGCAACGATTACCGCTCGCCCTCGCCGTCCGGCAAAAACTACAAACAGGAATGGGCTCAAGGCTTTATCGGCACTTTCTCATCCGGTTTCACACCCGGCATAGTCGGTTTCGGTATTGACGCGCATGCCTTCGCCGGGCTCAAACTGGACGGTGGCAAGGGGCATTCGGGAACGGGTTTGCTGCCGGTCGACAGCGATGGCCGCAGCGAAAACGACTACTCCAGCGCGGGCGGTGCGCTTAAGTTGAAGGCCTCGCACACCACCCTCGCCTTCGGTGAAATGACCGTGGAAACTCCGGTTTTCGACACCTCCGACAAACGCCTGCAACCGGAGTACGCCACAGGTTTTCTGCTCAGCAGCGCCGAGTTCGACCACGTCAATCTGGTGGCCGGGCATTTCACCGCGTTCAAGAATCAGGACAGCTCATCCGGCAAAGGCGATTTCTATGGCTATGGCGCCAATACCGAGGCCGGCGGGATCAGTTTTCTTGGCGCCGATCTGTTCACCGACAGCCCCGTTGGCGGCGCGCTGTACGCCTCAGACCTCAGCGACACCTGGCGCCAGTACTACGGCAACCTGCACTTCAAGCAGTCCGGCGTGCTTCTCGACGCCAACCTTTATCACACCCGCGACACCGGCCGGGCGCTGGCAGGTTCCATCGACAACACCGCGTTCAGCCTGTCCGGCAAATACGCCTTCGGCCCCCATGCGGTAATGCTCGGCTGGCAACGGATCAATGGCGACACGCCGTTCGATTTCGTCGGCGGCGACTCGATCTACCTCGCCAACTCGATCAAATACGCCGACTTCAACGGCGCCAACGAACGCTCCTGGCAGGCGCGCTACGACCTCGACCTTGGCGCCTTGGGCATCCCCGGCCTGAGCTTCATGACCCGCTACGTCAGCGGCAGCCATATCGACGGCACCCACGCGCCCAAGGGCGGCGCCTACAACCCGTTTGATCCGGACAGCGGCAGTTACCAGCCGCAGCAAGGTGACGGCGGCAAGCACTGGGAACGGGATATCGATTTGAAATACGTCGTGCAGTCGGGCGCGGCCAAGGATCTGTCGGTGCAGGTCTCGCATGTTTCACATCGAGCCAATGAAGCGCAGGCCGGTGATGACATTGACCGGATCTATGTCGTTATCCAGTACCCGTTGGGTTTCTGACGCAACACGATCAATCCCGCCTGCAATCATTCAACTGTGGGAGCGAGCTTGCTCGCGAATGCAATAGATCAGTTACATTGATTTCGCCTGACAAAACGCCTTCGCGAGCAAGCTCGCTCCCACAGGTTTCTGCGTCCGTCACAAACCCTGGGGGTAACAGGGACAGACCACGTTTGCACCCAGCCAGTCGCCCGATTTTTTGCCTTTTAAACTCCTGTGTTTAAAAGACACCTTCAGACACGCCTTACAGGCTACAAATTCTTGCGCCATTGCCTACAGCTACGCCAGAATCCGCCGGCTTGTGCGCTTTGGGGTCGGGTTCTATTGTGGTGCGGTCGCTGACGAATCAGCGATCGGGTTTAGCAGCTCGACAATTTTCAAGGCACGCGAGTATCGCCATTACGTTATGGCGGCTTTGCGTGGGGCACTTCGGTGCGCCGGGATCCTTGAGCCTGGTCTGCTAACCCGCGTACAAGCCGCCACCTCCTCGTTTAGCAGCGAAGGTTGACGGCTCCATTTCTCAAGGAGCTTTACCATGATCAAACCAACACCCAACCCGCCCGAAACCGACCCCACCTCCCCCTACGAATCCCTCGATTCAAAAAAGCTCCACGAAGCCGCCGACCGCGCCCTCGATCACTACCTCTGTCCACCCGGCTCCACCCCGCCGCCACGCAAAACCCGGCGGATGTACGCCGTCACCGCCGACTTTAAAAACGAGGAACTGCTGGCCGATGCCAGCGAAACACTCGCCTCAGCCAGAACCATCGCCCACGACTTCGCCCACCTCATACCCGCGTCGCAGCGCAGGACGCTGCTGGGGATCGCGCAATTGATCATGCTCGGCGAACTGGCGGTGAATCGGGTGATGGATAATCTGGAGCTGCCGCAATAGCGCCCCTTGACCCATGATCCCAGTGGGAGCGAGCCTGCTCGCGAAAGCTGACTTACAGGCGATATCTCCCCAAGAAAAAACCGCCGTTCCAAAGCAACCGGGACGGCGGTTTTTTTATTCACTCAATGACCATTCGTCTGAGACATGTCGCCACCTGTCAGATCTGACAGGTGCGCAATCTCCAATTAAGCGCTCTGATAACCCCTGCCCGTTCCCACCATGCAGGAGCCTCATCCGTGACCACCTCAACCCCACCGGACAACACCGTCCTCGTCCTGAGACCGCCGATGATCAACGGCCAGACCAAGCTCGTGGTAGGCGCACATATTGGCGTGCCCTTGGTGGCTTATGACCTTGTCACTGACGGTGAAGGCGCCGTTGTCCTCGTCGACCCACCGTCGTCGGGCACCATGGATCCCGGCGATGTCATGGAGCTTTGGCTTGAGGATGAAGTGACCGCACTGGACAGCAAGACCATTGAGGATCCGAACGTGCGCACCACGTTGCGCATCCCCAAGGGTCGACTGCATCCGGACAAGGTCAACAAGCTTTACTACACCGTCAGGCGTGGGAGCGCCAATCGAGGCACTTCCACCCCATCGCTGGAAATCCTCTATAACCGCATCCGCCCCGGCTTCAAGGATCGTCTGACCGACCCCGGTGGCCACTCCGAACTCCAATTGCTATTGCCCGATGTGATCAAGAACGGCGTCGGTCCGGACTTCGTCAGCGCCGAAGTGTGCGTGGCCTATCCGTATTGCCGGGCGTACGACCTCATCACCCTCAAGTGCAACGGCGAACTGCTGGACCCCAAGCCCAAGGTCAATCCGAATCAGGCGCCGCAACCGCCGAATCCAGGTGACGAACCCCCTATCACCATCTGCTTCACCATCACCCGCGCCTATCTCGACAAGGCGCAACGTCTGGATAAAAAACTGCATTTCTCCTACACCGTCACCGATCAGCTCGGCAACGGCCCGGACACCGACGCGCCGTGGTCGCCGGTGCAGAGTGTGGATGAGGATCTGGATGGCACGCGCCTGCCGATGCCGATCCTGCTGGAACGACTGGAAGACTTTCCGGGAGATGATGCAAGCATCATCGATCTGGAAAAACTGGCCGGTAATCCGTTGTTGGTGGTGATTCTGACGGCGGACAACCGCTTTGTGGCGGGCGATGAAGTGCTCGCAACCTACACCGCTAAAAACACAGGCCAGCCCGCCGACGTAGTGGTGACTGTTCCCGGCAAAGTTGAAGCAGACCCGTTCGGCTCGAAAAAAACCTTATTCCTTGAAGTGGCCAACGACAAGGTTTTCGCGGGCAGTAACGTCACCGTAACTTATGAATTGCACAGGCCCGATGTGGGTCTGGTGGGTAGTTCCAATACGGCAACCGCAACGGTGACGGGAACAATCCCGGTCGATCTGAAGCCACCAACACTGGTGGCACCAGCGACCATCCCCATTGATGTGCTGGCCTACGAGGAAGGTGTCACTGTGCGCGTCGAACACCTCTCGGCCTTGTCGGGGGATCAGGCTCGGTTGCTGGAAGTTGACCCCAAGCCCGACGCAAAGCCCTTTCCGTTACTGACGCTCAACCAGAACAAACGCGCCAACTTCAAACTTGATCCCGCATTTCTCGTGGAACGGCGCGGAACAACCATCAAATTGCGTTGGGAATTGATTCGCGGAGGAAAACCCGAAGGTGAGTCCCCGGATCTGGTGCTGACAATTCAACCGATCGCCGAGGATGATCCGCGCTTGCCGACACCGAACATTGCCGGCAACACTGGTAAGGAACTGGACGTTCAAGACCTCACGGCAGAAGCGCGGATTCTCGCGGTGAAATGGCCGTTGTTCAAGTTGGGGCAACCGATCTGGTTAACATGCAAGGGTTTTGACAACAATGGCAACCCGATCAGTACCGACGTGAAGTCCGGAGAGCCCAATGGTTCGGCGAATGGACTGTCGGAATTGGCGCCTGTTGATTGGTTGAAAGATCTCAAGGACGGGACAGAGTTGCGAGTTGAATGTGCTGTCAATTTGGATGGCATAAAAAACAAGGTGACGGCAGTTGCTCTTCCGACTCGTATTTATACTGTCCACGCAGTGGAGGATATCAAGCCTGAGATCACCTCTGTTCTGGGTTTGCCAAGCAATAAACCGATCCTGCCAAACGGGCAAACCACGGAAACAACCGTATTTCTTTCTGGCACAGCGGCAAAAGGGCAAAAAATCCAAGTGTTCGACAGGGAGTCGCCCGTAGGAACGGCTACCGCCGACGTGACGACAGGTTACTGGGAGTTGCCCGTTCGCGACTTAAGCGCGCAGCCACACACTTTTATCGCTGTCGCGTTATATGGCTCGAGCCAATCGTCGGGGCCCTGGTTGGTCATCGTTTACGAATTCAGTATTGATACCGTTGAAATGACCCTTAATGGGCGTGCGGTCAAAACTGGATGGCCGACAACAGGACAGGACTTCACCGGTAATACCCAAATCCGGAATGCCAAAGGCGGAATCGGCAAACTTACTTATGAATCGAGCAATGCAAACGTGGCATCAGTGGCGAGCAATGGCAAAGTAACGGGGCAAAGGACCGGTTCTGCTGTAATTTCCGTTAAAGATGAAAATGCCTCGAGCGTCTCTTACCCAGTGCGCGTGAGTAATATTTATCAGTTACAGCATAGCGCTCAGCCCGGCTACACCTATCAGGAAGCTATTAATTGGCTGAACTCTGTACCGGGTTCAATACCGGTTTCGTCTGCCATTGGAGAAATGATACGTGTATACGGGCCAGACGTCTCATGGCCCTATGTCACTGGAACGGTGCATTGGATGTGTGATGCCGGTGGCTGCCCGGGTAACCTTCGGCCCATATTTGCCTACCGAACCGGAGGGATAATATGTGAGCCGAATCTCAATAACCGCTTCATTGCCTGGTGCTTGCGACCGCTTTAAGACATGTGTAAATGCTATACCGCACGGACATTGGGGGTGCTTCATGGCGGCTGTGCGCGGGATACCTTCGGGTATGCCGGGTTCCTTGATTCCCGGTCTGCGAACCCGCGTACAGCTGCCACCTCTTTTCGTTTCGCAGCGAAATGTGGCGGCTCCAGCAATCAAGGAGCTTCACCATGATCAAACCAACGCCAAACCCGCCCGAAACCGACCCTACCTCCCCCTACGAATCCCTCGATTCAAAAAAACTCCACGAAGCCGCCGACCGCGCTCTCGATCACTAGCTCTGCCCACCCGGCTCCACGCCACCGCCGCGTAAAACCCGCCGGATGTACGCCGTGACCGCCGACTTCAAAAACGAGGAACTGCTGGCCAATGCCAGCGAAACACTCGCTTCTGCAAGAACCATCGCCCATGACTTCGCTATTCTCATACCCGCATCGCAGCGCAGGACGCTGCTGGGGATCGCGCAACTGATCATGCTCGGCGAACTGGCGGTGAATCGGGTGATGGATAATCTGGAGCTGCCGCAGTAGCGGGCCTCGCGACAGACTCTGAGTAAGGCGCTGGCAGTGCCGACGCCTTCGCGAGCAAGCTCGCTCCCACAGGGGATTTCTGTCGCTAACGCGGCTGCGGTTCCACCGCCGAATTTGTGGGAGCGAGCTTGCTCGCGAAGGCGGTGGGTCAGTTAGTGAGATGTCGACTGAAAAACCGCCTTCGCGAGCAAGCTCGCTCCCACACTGGATCGCGGTCGTCCTGAACAAGAACTGGCGGAAGGCAGCCGGAGTCGAACCTGCCCGGGAACGGATGCCGTCCCCAACCGGGTTTGAAGCCCGGCCGCGCCACCGGGCGCGATTGCCTTCCTTTAACTCATTGCGCGTCGGCGTTGGCCAGCGCGTTGTCGAAGCGGATCTGGCGCGATTCGCCGAGGCGTCGGGTCAGGCCGACGCGGTCGAAATATTCGAGGTACTGAATACAGCGTTTGCGTCCCAAGCCTAGCGCATCGCGGAAGGTTGTCACCTGGATCTGCGGATTTTCCTTGGCCAGTTTGAGCAACACGTCGGCCATTCGGCGCAGTTGCGCGTCACTCAAAAACAGATCGCGTACCACTTGGTGCATCAAACCGAGCCGCGCCAATTTGCGCAGCAGCAGGCGTACGACCGCGTCGTCCTGGCCAAGCATTCTTGCGACGTCGCGCACCCATGGCGGGTCGAATCCGGCGTTTTCGAACAGAGGTTGCAGCTGCCGCCAGAGGCTTTCGTCCTCGGCATTCAGGCGCACCTGATGATCCGGCAAGTGCAGCCATGGGCCGCTCGCCTGGATTGAGCCGGCCGCCAGCAATTCATCCAGCAAACTCACAAACGTCGCACGCTCCAGCGCCAAACCACTGAAGCGGCGGAGGCGATCGCGATCCGGGCCCATCTGGTCAGGCTCATGCTCATGAAACTGCGCGAGTTGCTCCAGCAGGGTGAACTTCAGTTGCGACCAGCGTTGCACGTTGAACAGCACCGAGCCTTGGCGGGTGTCGATCAGGCGGACGTTTTCCGCTAACGACCAGGTTGAGCGCGGGCGATTGAATTGGCGCTCCAGCCGTTGCGGATCGAGGCCGCCGGCGCTGTAGTTGAGCAGCACGGGCAAGACTTGTTCGAGTTCGTCGCCAGAAGCCAAGGTGCGCAGTTGCGCCAGACGTTCGGGGCTGCGGCGTTGTCGTGCCGGGGCGAACGGATCGAGTACCTGGCCACCGCCCAAGGTGCGTTGCGCGCTCTGGTCGCGCAGGATCAGTCGATCGCCCTTCACCGCGTGTACCGGCGCGTTGATCAGCAACTGCGCAAACATCCGTTCGCCGGGACTCAGGCGCGGGCCTTCGAGCAAAGCCACCCGCGCAATGACATCCTGTGTACCCAGATGCACATGCACCGGGTGAAAGTGTTCAAAGGTACGTTCGCCGGGCAGCAGTTGAAACTCGATATCGACCCGCTGCGTCGGGGCATGCAGCCACTCGCTCAGCAACCAATGGCCGCGATGGATCTGCGCCAGTTCAAGGCGTTCGCCGCTCAGGTTCAATGCCACCCGTTGCCCGGCGAAGGCGTGTTCGGCGGGTTGATTCTGCGCGTGCAAACCGCGCACTCGCACGGTTTTCCCGCAAGGCCCGAGGGTGAGTTTGTCGCCGACAGCGACCGCACCCGACAACGCCGTCCCGGTGACCACGATTCCCGCACCGGCAACACTGAACGCGCGGTCAATGGCCAGCCGAAATCCGCCTTCGCGACTACGGTGCTGCACTTCTTGTTGCGTTTGCAGCAACGCCTGGCGCAACTCATCGATACCCTGCCCGCTCACGCTCGACACCGTGAAGATCGGTGCTTGGGCAAACGGCCCCGGTTCCAGCAGATCGAGAATCTGGCGCTGCACCGCTTCCACCCTGCCCGACTGAACCCGGTCGCATTTGGTGATCGCCACCAAGGCGCGGGGAATGCCGAGCAATTCAACAATCGCCAGATGTTCACGGGTCTGCGGCATCACGCCGTCGTCCGCCGCGACCACCAGCAACACCAGATCAATGCCTTGGGCGCCGGCCAGCATGTTGTGGGTGAATTTCTCGTGGCCGGGGACGTCGACAAACCCGGTCAGCCCCGCGCCCGGTTCCAGTTCGGCATAGAGATAGCCAAGGTCGATGGTCATCCCGCGTTCGCGTTCCTGCGGGCGGCGGTCGCCGGTTTGTCCGGTCAGGGCTTGCAGCAGCGACGTTTTGCCGTGGTCGATATGCCCCGCCGTGCCGACGATCACGGCTCGACCTGCAACTGCGGCAACTGCGCGAACCACGACGGTTCATCGTCGAGCTGGCGCAGATCCAGCCACAGCGCATCGTCGTCAATGCGCCCGAGCACCGGAATCGGCAAGGCGCGCAATGCGGCTTCCAGATTCAACAGGCAACGCCCGCGCAAACGCTTCGACACCTGCGGGCGGCAACACAGTGCCGCACTCGGCAAACGCGCCACCGGTTGGCTGCCGCTGCCGATCATGCCCAAGGCCTCCACTGCACTGACCTGCCAGCGCTCACCCAACAACTCAGTCATCAAGGGCTGCAAGCGCAAAGCCTGGGCAAAGATGTCAGCCTGCGGGCGAGTCAACAGCCGCAAACTCGGCAAACGTTCAGCCAGTCGATCCGGATCGCGATACAAACCCAGCACCGCCTCCAGCGCCGCCAAGGTCAACTTGTCCACTCGCAGCGCGCGTTTCAGCGGGTTTTTCTTGATCTTCGCGATCAGCTCTTTGCGCCCCACGATCAACCCTGCCTGCGGGCCGCCGAGCAATTTGTCGCCGCTGAAGGTGACGATATCCGCGCCATCCAGCAACGCCTGACGCACCGTCGGTTCGGCCGGCAAACCCCAACGGGTCAGATCCAACAGACTGCCACTGCCCAGATCCTCCAGCAACGGCAAGCCATGCCGATGCGCCAACTCGGCCAGTTCCGCAGTCGGCACGCGCGCGGTAAACCCTTCGATGCTGTAGTTGCTCGCATGCACACGCATGATCAAACCGCTGCGTGGGCTGATCGCTGCTTCGTAGTCACGAGCATGAGTGCGATTGGTCGTGCCGACTTCGTGCAGACGCACGCCGGCGCGGGCCATGATGTCGGGGATGCGGAAAGCGCCGCCGATCTCGATCAGCTCGCCACGGGAAATAATGCCTTCCTTGCGCGCGCCCAGGCTGTTGAGCGTCAGCAGCACGGCGGCGGCATTGTTGTTGACCACGGTGACGGCTTCGGCGCCGGTCAGTTCGCGGATCAGGCCTTCGATCAGGTCATCGCGATCACCGCGTTTGCCACTGGCCAGATCGAATTCCAGATTCAGCGGATAACGCGCGGCCATTTGCACCGCTTCGATGGCTTCGTCCGGCAACAAGGCGCGGCCGAGGTTGGTGTGCAGGACGGTGCCGGTGAGGTTGAATACGCGGCGCACATGGCTGCGTTGTTGCTGGGCCAGGCGTTCACCGACGCGGCCGGCGAGCACTTCGGGGCTGATTTCGACGGCTGACAATTGCCCGTTCAACACGCTCGGGCGCAATTCATCGAGTAACTGGCGCAAACCCGCCAGCAACGAATCACGCCCGTGACGCTCAAGCAAAGACACACATGCCGGGTGACGCAACACACCATCAATGGAAGGTAACCGCAGGGACATCAGCCACTCCTGGAGACAGATCACTGCGCCAGAGTGTAGACGTTCAGATCATTCGTCTCCTGGTGCCAGTAACAGATTCGGTGCCAGACGCTGATAGCCGTCCTGCGCCAGACGCATGTCCAACAGCAGACTGCTCAAATCAGCCGACAACGCCTCAGCATCGGCATCGTTTTCCAGATAAACCAGTTTCAGATAACTGTTACAGCCCGGACAGACTTCCGCCCTCAGCGGCGCCTGATTCGCCGCGTGGCGATCATCCTCAAGGCTCAGATAATCAAGCCCTTTACTCGACTCGCAATACACGCATTTGACCCGCACCACATGCCATTCACAGGCACACAGCGAGCAGACCAGATAACGCAAACCGTTGTGCTTGCCGCGATGGCGGATCACCCCGGCCATGGCCGGCGAACCGCACGCCGGGCATTGGCTGAGGCTGTCGCCGGGTTTGAGTTTCAGGTCCGGCGCGCTGAGCAGCCAGTGACTCCACGCCACTTGCAGCGCCGCGCCAAGAAACGGCACCAGTTGCGCCGGCACCATTGAGTATTGGCCACTGACCAGCGCCACGGCCCACGAACGTAACTGGCCGGTACTGGCGACGCGTAACGTCGTAACGGCGTCAATAACGGCAGGTTGTTCAGCAGGTTCATAACGCTGCAGCAAAGCGCCGAGATAAGCCTGCCAGCCCTCTTCTCGCACCAGCGTGTCAGCCGCGAACGGCGGCAAACCATGCTGCTGACAGGCCTCAATGCGTTGCTGATCAAACGGCGCCGTCAGTGGTGGATCGTCAAACACCTGCTGCTGCACCCGGCACAATCCGGCAATCAGCCGCAGATACTCGGCCAGCGCATGCCCCTCGGCCAGTTGCTCTAATCGAGCGGCCCGCAGCGCGGGCAGATTCGAAGGCGGCAGATACAGAAACGGCGGCGAACTCGCCGCCGCTTCGATTTCCCCAGGTTCCAGAATGGTTGGCAAAAGTCAGCCCTTTTTGGTGATCGGTCGCTCCGGCACGTCCGGTTGACGTTCGTCGCGGGTGATGTCGCGATACCAGAGTTCATGGTGTTTTTTCGCCCAGGCGCGGCTCACCCAGCCGTGCATCATTGCGTCGACCGAGCCCTTGATCCACAGCCCGGCATAGATGTGAATGATGATGCTCAGCACCAGAATGAACCCGGCCAGCGCATGCAACAGCATCGCCCAGCGAATCACGCTGATGCCGAAGTACGCACTGAAATACGCGCGCCAGATCACCAGCCCGGTAAACAGCAAACCGAGCATGCACAGCAGTAAAGTCCAGAACAGCAGCTTCTGCCCGGCGTTGTACTTGCCTACCGGCGGCACGCTTTCTTCATCGTTGACCAGCACCCGATCGATGCGGCGCATCCATTTCCAGTCGTTGTCGATAAAGAAGTTCGCACGCCAGAAACGGAACACCAGGCCGAGGAACAACACAAACATCGCCACGCCCATGAACGGATGCAGAATCCGCGTCCACGGCCCGCCACCGAACAGGTTGCTCAGCCAGAACAGCGACGGATGAAACAACGCCAGCCCGGACAACCCGGCCATGAAAAACAGGATCGCCACCAGCCAGTGATTGGTGCGCTGGTTGGCGGTGTAACGCAGGATCGTCTTGTTGCTCATGGCCGCTCCTCCCCGCGTGGATCGAAGGTGTGCACCGCCGGATCGACGACGTGCACCGAGGTTTCGGGTGGCGCCGGATGCTCATCCTCTTCAACCCGGTTCGGGCCGATGCGCACGTAATGGAAGAACCCGGCCAGCACCGCCGCGCCCATGGCCAGCAGGCCCAGCGGTTTGCTGATGCCTTTCCACAGGCCCACCAACGGACTGATCGCCGGATCCTGCGGCAGGTTGGCGTAGATGGTCGGCGTGTCCGCGTGGTGCAGCACGTACATCACGTGCGTGCCGCCGACGCCTGCCGGGTCATACAGACCGGCGTTTTCAAAGCCACGGCTTTTCAGGTCGACGATGCGTTCGGCAGCGTGTTCCTTCATGTCTTCCTTGGTGCCGAACACGATCGCACCGGTCGGACAGGTTTTCACACAGGCCGGTTCCAGCCCTACTGCTACGCGGTCCGAACACAAGGTGCATTTGTAAGCCTTGTGATCCTTCTGCGAAATACGCGGAATGTTGAACGGGCAACCGGTGATGCAATAGCCGCAGCCGATGCAGTGGTCCTGATCGAAATCGACAATGCCGTTGGCGTGTTTGATGATTGCGCCGGGGCTCGGGCACGCCGCCAGGCAACCGGGCTCGGCGCAGTGCATGCAGCCGTCCTTGCGGATCAGCCATTCGAGGTTGCCGGCGTCGGTTTCGTGTTCGGTGAAACGCATCAACGTCCAGGTTTCCGCGCTCAGGTCTTGCGGGTTGTCGTAGGTGCCGTGGTTATGGCCGACCTCGTCGCGCAGCTCGTTCCATTCCGAGCAGGCGACCTGGCAGGCCTTGCAGCCGATGCATTTGGTGGTGTCGATCAGCTTGGCGACCGCTTCCTGATTCCTCACCGATGGCGGCACCGTGGTGGTGGCCGAGCGGGCAATGATGTCTTGGCTGGCCATTTATAGTTTCTCCACGTTGACCAGGAATGACTTGGATTCCGGGGTCTGTGTATTGCCATCGCCGAGGAACGGCACCAGGGTGTTGGTCAGGTAACCGTGACGCGTCAGGCCGGTGAACCCCCAGTGCAGCGGGATGCCGATCTGATGCACGACCTGGCCGTTGACCTGCAACGGCCGGATCCGTTTTGTCACCACCGCCACCGCTTCGATAAAGCCGCGTTTGCAACTGACCCGTACGCGATCTCCGGCAGCAATGCCCTTCTCTTTCGCCAGCACCTCGCCGATTTCCACAAACTGCTCCGGTTGAGCAATCGCGTTCAACTTGCAGTGCTTGCTCCAGAAGTGGAAATGCTCGGTGAGCCGGTAACTGGTGCCGGCGTACGGGAAGTCCTTGGCCTCGCCGAGGGTTTCCCAGACCGAATCGAAGATCCGCGCCGCCGGGTTGCTGGTGGCTTTCTTGTTTTGCGGGTGCAGCGGGTTGATGCCGATCGGCGTTTCGAACGGCTCGTAGTGCTCGGGGAACGGGCCTTCGTTCATCTTGTCGACGGCGAAGAACCGCGCAACGCCTTCGGGGTTCATGATGAACGGGTTCATCCCGGCTTCCGGCGGTACATCGGCCTTATAGTCCGGCACGTCGGTGCCGCCCCAGGCCTTGCCGTTCCACCACACCAAGCGTTTTTTCGGGTCCCACGGCTTGCCGGCGACATCCGCCGAAGCGCGGTTGTAGAGAATCCGCCGGTTGGCCGGCCAGGCCCACGCCCAGCCCAAGTGCTGGTGCATGCCGAACGGGTCGCTGTTGTCGCGGCGGGCCATCTGGTTGCCGGCCTCGGTCCAGCTGCCGGCGAAGATCCAGCAACCGGACGCGGTGCTGCCATCATCCTTGAGCAAACCAAACCCGGCCAATTGCGAGCCAGCCTTGACCGCAACGCCAGCGGCATCGGTGAAATCCGCCACGGCGCTGCCGTTGATTTCCTTGGCCAGTTCCTCCGGAGAAGGCTCGTCGGGGATCTTGTATGGCCACGTCAGTTTCAGCAGCGGATCGGGGAATTTACCGCCCTCGGCCTGATAGCGTTTGCGCAGGCGCAGGAACAATTCACTCATGATGCGGATGTCGGTCTGCGCTTCGCCCGGACCGTCAGCGCCTTTCCAGTGCCATTGCAGCCAGCGGCTACTGTTGACCAGCGAACCGTCCTCTTCGGCAAAACAGGTGGTCGGCAGGCGAATGACTTCGGTCTGGATTTCGTCGGTTTTCACATCGTTGTACGGCCCGACGTTGTGCCAGAACTCCGAGGTTTCGGTAGCGAGCGGGTCCATCACCACCAGCCATTTCAGCTTGGCCAAGGCGCCCATCACGCGGTTTTTGTCCGGCAGCGCGGCGATCGGGTTGAAGCCCTGGCAGAAGTAGCCGTTGACCTTGCCTTGGCTCATCAGGTCGAACATCTTCAGGACGTCGTAGTTGGGGATGTCGAGTTTCGGCAAATGGTCGTAGCACCAATTGTTCTCGACGGTGGCGTTGGCGCCGTACCACGACTTCATCAGGCTGACGTGGAATTTGCTGTAGTTCTGCCAGTACGACAGTTGGCCCGGGCGCAGCGGGACTTGCGTGCGTTTGTGGATGAAAGCGTTGTAGTCCTGCTCGCTGTCCTGGCCCAGGGTCAAATAGCCCGGCAGCGCATTGGAAAGCAAGCCAAGGTCGGTCAGGCCCTGAATGTTCGAGTGCCCGCGCAAGGCGTTGACCCCACCGCCCGGCATGCCGACGTTGCCCAACAACAGTTGCACCATCGCCGCGCTGCGAATGATCTGCGCGCCGATCGAGTGCTGCGTCCAGCCGAGGGCGTAGAGAATCGTCATGGTCTTGCCCGGGATCGAGCAGGTGGCGATTTCTTCCCAGATTTTCTGCATGGCGTCGACCGGCATGCCGCAGATCTGACTGGCGAGGTCGATGTTGTAGCGGCTGTAATGCTGCTTCATCAATTGATAGACGCAGCGCGGATCCTGCAGAGTCGGATCGACCCTGGCGAAACCGTCTTCACCCAGCTCGTAACCCCAGCCGGATTTGTCGGTATAGCTGCGCTTGGCGACGTCGTAGCCGCTGAAAATCCCGTCTTCAAAGCCATAGCCGGCTTTGACGATGAACGACACGTCGGTGTAGTTGCGCACGTACTCGTGCTGGATCTTGTCCTCGGTCAGCAGGTAATTGATCAGCCCGCCCATGAAGGCGATGTCGGTGCCGGTGCGGATCGGCGCGTAGTAGTCGGCCACCGAAGCGGTCCGGGTAAAACGCGGATCGACCACGATCAGCCGCGCAGCGTTATGCGCCTTGGCCTCGGTCACCCATTTGAAGCCGCACGGATGCGCTTCTGCTGCGTTGCCGCCCATTACCAGGATCAGATTCGCGTTGGCGATATCGGTCCAGGTATTGGTCATGGCACCACGGCCGTACGTCGGGGCAAGACTTGCCACCGTCGGGCCGTGTCAGACACGCGCCTGGTTATCGAACCCCAGCATGCCGAGACTGCGAATCACCTTCTGGGTGATGTAACCGGCTTCGTTGGACGCCGCCGACGCGGCGAGAAACCCGGTGCTCAGCCAGCGATTCACCGTTTGCCCGTTGGCATTTTTCTCGATGAAGTTGGCGTCGCGGTCGGTTTTCATCAGGTCGGCGATGCGGTCGAGCGCTTCGTCCCAACTGATCCGCGTCCATTCGCTGCTGCCCGGTTTGCGCGTTTGCGGGTAGAGCAAACGGCCGGGGCTGTGAATGAAGTCGAGCAGGCCTGCGCCTTTCGGGCAGAGGGTGCCGCGGTTGACCGGGTGGTCGGCGTCGCCCTCGATGTGAATGATGCTTTGCGCTACGTTCTTCGCTCCATCGCCCTGGCTGTACATGATCAACCCGCAGCCGACCGAGCAATACGGACAGGTGTTGCGGGTTTCATGGGTGTGGGCAAGCTTGAAGTGGCGCACCTGCTCGGCGAAGGCTGGCGTCGGGGTCATGCCCAACGCGCCCAGGCTCGAGCCTGCAAGGCCGATACCGGCGACCTTGAAGAACTGACGACGGCTGAGATCCATCGTGCACTCCTGATCAGGTGGAACCCGGTACTTGAGCCGGGTTTTATCTGGACAATCACGGTTGCGGCAAATTTGTGCCGACTTTTTTACTGTAGACAATGACCTTACGTTCTGTGTGAAAACCGACCGTCGGCCGTTTGTCGGCTCTTTCATTGAAGACCACCAAACCCTGTGGGAGCGAGCTTGCTCGCGAAAGCGGTGTGTCAATCAACATCGATGCTGGCTGATCCGACGCCTTCGCGAGCAAGCTCGCTCCCACATGGATCGCGTAAGGCTTAGAATGGCGTCCAGGACCAATCCCGCCCTCACGAGACCGCGCATGACTTTCGATTTTGATCAGGTATTCGACCGCCACAACACCGGCAGCACCAAGTGGAGCCGCTATTCGGCCGATGTGTTGCCGATGTGGGTCGCTGATATGGATTTCGCCGCGCCGCCGGTGGTGATCGAGGCCTTGCAACAACGCCTGCTGCACCCGTTGATGGGCTACAGCGTGCCTCAGGAAAGCCTGCGCGAAGCCATCGTCGCCGACCTCTGGAACAAGTACGCCTGGAAGGTCAAACCGCAGGAGCTGATCTTTCTGCCGGGCGTCGAGTCTGGTTTCAACATGGCTTTGAAAGCGCTGGTGCAGCCGCAGCAGAATGTCGTGGTGCAAGTGCCGAACTACCCGCCACTGCGTCACGCGCCGGGGCATTGGGGGTTGAACAAGGTTGAGCTGGAATTCGACGCGCAGGCTGACGGCACTTACCTGACGCCGTTGGACGTGTTGCGTGAATCGCTGAACGGTGGCGGCGCGCTGTTGCTGAGCAATCCGCACAACCCGATCGGTAAAGTTTTTGCCCGTGAAGAGCTGCAAGCTGTGGCCGATATCTGTGCGGCGCAGGACGCGTGGATCATCTCCGACGAAATCCACGCCGAGCTGTGCTTCGACGGTCGCGTACACATTCCGACCGCTTCGTTGAGCCCTGAGATTGCCAAGCGCACCATCACCCTGATGTCGGCGAGCAAGGCTTACAACATCGCCGGTCTGAAGACCTCGTTCATGATCATTCAGGACGCCGCCCTGCGCGAGCGCGTCAACCACGCCCGTTGCGGCATGGTCGACAGCGTCAACCCGCTGGGCATGGAAGCCACCCGCGTGGCCTATAGCGAAGGCGCGCCGTGGCTGGCCGAATTAAAAACCTATCTGCTGGGCAATCGTGACTGGCTGGTTGACGCGGTGCGCAGCCGTTTGCCAGGCGTGACCATCAATGTGCCGCAGGGCACGTATCTGGCCTGGCTGGATTGCTCGGCGCTGGACCTGGATGATCCGCAGCAGTTCTTCCTTGAGCAGGCCAAAGTGGGGCTGAGCGCCGGTCTGGACTTCGGCGATCAACACCAGCAGTTCGTGCGCCTGAACTTCGGCTGCCCGCGTTCGTTGCTGGAAGAAGGCATCGCCCGCATGGAGCGCGCCCTGACCCACCGCATGATCTGAAACCTCAGATGATCCCTTGTGGGAGCGAGCTTGCTCGCGAAAGCGGTGGTTCAGTCGACATTGACGTCAGCTGACACTCCGCTTTCGCGAGCAAGCTCGCTCCCACATTGGGTTTTGCATTTCCAAGTCAGAAATGCGGTGTAAATCCGATCGAACTCACGGCAAACACACCGGGTCAACCGCCCATACCAGCCATGAGACCTCGGAGACCCGCGATGACCGACTACCCAAAACCACCCTTCCCGGCACAAGCCCAAGCCGTTCCCGGTTCGCAACGCAAAATGGAGCCCTATCCCGATTGCGGCGAGCAAAGCTACGTCGGTTCCGGGCGACTGGCCGGCAAGATTGCCCTGATCACCGGCGCCGACAGCGGTATCGGCCGCGCCGTGGCCATTGCTTTCGCCCGTGAAGGCGCGGACGTCGCTGTGGCCTATTTGAATGAACACGAAGACGCCAAGGAAACCGCACGCTGGGTCGAACAGGCCGGACGTCAGTGCCTGTTGCTGCCCGGCGATATCGCGCAGAAATCCCACTGCCAGGCGTTGGTCGACCAAACCGTCGAACGCTTTGGCCGCATCGACGTGCTGGTCAACAACGCCGCGTTCCAGATGACTCACGAAAACTTTGAGGAAATCCCCGACGAAGAATGGGTGATGACCTTCGACGTCAACATCACCGCGATCTTCCGCCTGTGTCAGGCGGCGATCAAACACATGCGCGCCGGCTCGTCGATCATCAACACCAGCTCGGTCAACTCGGACATGCCCAAACCCACCCTGCTCGCCTACGCCACCACCAAAGGCGCGATTGCCAATTTCACCGGCGGCCTGGCGCAAATGCTCGGTCCCAAGGAAATCCGTGTGAACTGCGTGGCACCGGGGCCGATCTGGACGCCACTGATCGTCTCGACCATGCCCGATGAAGAAGTGCAGAACTTCGGCGGCAACACACCGCTCGGCCGCCCCGGCCAACCGGTGGAAGTCGCGCCAATCTACGTGCTGCTGGCCTCGGACGAAGCGAGTTACATCACCGGCCAGCGCTATGGCGTGACCGGTGGTAAACCGATGCTGTGATGACCCCTTCGCCAACGCCTACAGTAAAACTGAAGGCCCATTGAACACGGTGCGATTGCCGTCACATCGACCACTTGAGGGCGGCACATCATGAGTTTTATCGTGTGGGTGGCGGTGCTCGGCGCCGTGCTGTTGACCCTGGCACTGACTTCGTCGTACCTGCGCTGGATGCCGGTGACCACATCGGCAGTTTGCTTGCTGCTGGGGATCGGCATTGGCCCCAGCGGCCTCGACTTGCTGAAACTGCCTCTTCAAGAAGCTTCGCTGTGGATGGAGCACCTGACGGAAGTTGCGGTGTTGTTTTCCCTGTTCGTCTGCGGTCTCAAACTGCGGTTACCCCTGCGCGACAAGCGTTGGCGGATCGCCTTTGGTCTGGCCGGGCCAGTGATGGTGCTGACCATCGCTGGCGTTGGTCTGCTGCTGCATTTTGCCTTGCGCTTGCCGTGGGGGACGTCGTTATTGATCGGCGCGATTCTGGCACCGACCGACCCGGTGCTGGCGGCGTTGGTGCAGGTCAACGATGCGCGGGATGTCGACAGCGTGCGTTTCGGTCTCTCTGGCGAGGCCGGGTTGAACGATGGGATTGCCTTTCCGTTTGTGATTCTCGGTCTGTTGTTGATGCACGGCGACGGCAGTGCTGCCGAATGGCAAGGCTGGGTGCTGCGCAGTTTATTGTGGGCAGTGCCTGCTGGATTGCTTACCGGTTACTGGATGGGCCGCGGTATCGGTCGCGTGACCCTTTCGTTGCGAATCCACAATGACGACAGCACGCTCAGCCCCAATGATTATCTGGCGCTGTCGTTGATTGCTCTGGCCTATGTCGTTGCCGAAGCCATCGGCGGATACGGCTTCCTGTCGGTATTCGCCGCCGGGTTGGGCCTGCGTCAGGTCGAAGTCAAATCCACCGGCGCCGGCCAGCCGCCCGCCGAGCATCTGGTGCAACCGGTGGTCGGTCATCAGAACGTCGAACCGCAGCACGCGGTGCACGGCGATACCGAGCGGTTGGAAAGCAGCCAGGTGGCTGCAGGAATAATGATGGGTGACATGCTGTCGTTCGGCGGTCTGGTCGAGCGCGCCATGGAAGTGTTTCTGGTGACCCTGCTCGGCGTGGTGCTGGTGGCGCACTGGGATTGGCGGGCGTTGCTGGTGGGCAGCGTGCTGTTCTGCCTGATCCGCCCGGCCTGTATTGCGCTGATGCCTTGGGGTGCACTGCTGGAGGGGCGGCAACGGCTGTTGATTGGCTGGTTCGGCATTCGCGGGATCGGTAGTCTCTTCTACCTGTTTTACGCCTTGAATCATGGGCTGACCGATAGCGTGGCCAGCGTGTGTACCGACCTGACCCTGTCGGTGGTGGCATTGAGCATCTTGCTCCACGGCATCAGCACGCAACCGATCCTGGCTCGCTACGAACAACGTAAAAAACAAAAAAACTGATTTTTATTTCTCGGATTTATTCGGAGGATTGATCGAATTTTTTTCTTGAAAAAAATGGATCCCTCAGCAATTGCCGGCAGTCACAAGCATAACCCCTCGCCGGATGTGTCCGGCGGGGCCCGGCAGGTTCGGTTCCCCTGCGGCGTTAAGCCTGTGAAAAGGAATCCTTGAAGAATAAGGTTACGGTCATGAAAGAATGCTCGACTCCTGCGCAAATCAAGGCTTGCAGAGCACTGGCTCTGGAACGCAATCGTCAACTGTTCGATAACGCCCATACGCTAAACCGCGCGGCCAATGCGCTGCTCGATGTGGCTGATATGGACATTGAACAGTTTGAGCACTACCGGGCGCTGCGCAAGAAAGCCGATTCGATGTTTGAAGATGCTATAGATCATTTGTGCGTGTTGAACGAGGATTTTCCGCCGATCCCGATGTCGTCGCAGAATTCGGTGGCGTTGCGTCGAGAGCTTGAGACCGTGGAATGAGCTGAAAGCCCCCTCACCCTAGCCCTCTCCCCCTGGAGAGGGAACTGACCGAGGTGAATGGTTGAGGTACGCCGAAGTGAGGTACCGAGTTGAATTCGGATTTTTAACACTGCAGAGATAGGCTCCCTTTCGTGTGAATCCTGAAAGCCCCTCACCCTAGCCCTTTCCCAAAGGGAGAGGGAACTGACCGAGGTGGATGGTTGAGGTACGTCGACGTGAGATACCGAGTCGAACGCAGATTTTGAACAGCACAAAAATCTGCTCCCTTCCCCCTCTCCCCCATTGGGGGAGAGGGCTGGGGTGAGGGGGATCGATCTGAATGGCAACACAAAATCCAAGCAAATGAAAAAGCCCGGCCAAATAAGCCGGGCTTTTCTATACCGGCCCATCACCCTCCAGGATTGGTCACCTGAATAAACACCGCATAACTCCCCAACAACACCCAAAACGTCGCAAAGATCCAAGGCGTGCGCACCGAGAACAGCAGCGACTTGCGATAGCCCTTGTGGCTCGATTCCATCTCGCTGAACAGCGGCGATTCGTCATACGCCAGGCCCATCAGCGGTTCGCTGTGCAATAAGTGGCTCTGCTTGAAATGCCAGTGATCGATGATGTCGTACGCCGCGCGAATCCCCGGCCAGGCGTTCAGCGAGCTTAGCAACCCGAGCAGAGCCAGAAACGGCGGCACCACCAGCGTGAACAACTTGCCCCACTCCGGGTTGAGGTTGGCCATGCACGAGGCAAAGGCAATCACCAGAAACGACTGCGCCGCCAGATAAGCGTCGGTACGGTTGGCGAGGATGCTGGTTTCGTACTGGATCTCCCGCCTATAGAAATCCAGCCGTTCCTTGGGCGAGCCGAACATCTTGGCGTCATGTTCGGTCAGGGTTTCTTCAGCGGTGGGCTCAGTCAGTATGCGAGACAAAAGATGCACGCTCCGGGGTGGGGAAAACATTTAGAAGTCCCCGTTGGCGCGCAAGTTCAGCCGGATTGACCGGCGCCTCACTTCATCGATTGCGCAATGATCGCCACCAGATTCATCTGCGTGAACGGCTTGGGCAACCGTGGCAGTTGCGCGGCAAAGCCTTCCAGACGCTCGGCGTAACCGGTGGCCAGGATAATCGGCAGATCCGGTTTGAGCAGGCGCACTGCGTGGGCCAGTTGCGCGCCGCTCATCTGCGGCATGGCCATGTCGGTGATCATCAGGTCGACGACTTCGCCCTGATCGAACAGCGCCAGCGCCTGCGCACCGGACGTCGCACTGACCACGCGATGACCGAGGTCTTCGAGCAACAGGCTGGTGCTGGTCAATACCAGCGAGTCGTCATCCACCACCAGTACGCTGAGTCTTGGCACCACCACCGGTTCGGCGTTTGGCAATAGCGGCTTGCTGGCCGTGCCCTCGACCGCCACCGGAATCCACAACTCAGCCGTGGTGCCCAGGGCCTTTTCGCTCTTGAGAATGAAGCGGCCACCGAGCTGTTCAATGAAGCCGTGGACCATCGACAATCCCAGTCCAGTGCCCTTGCCCAAACCTTTGGTGGTGAAAAACGGATCTCTGGCCGACGCCAGCGTGTGCTCATCCATGCCCTCGCCGTTATCGATCACACTGAGGCAGACGTAACGCCCCGCCGGCAGATCAGAATGCCCCAGCTCGAGCACCACTTGCGGTTCAGCGCTGATGGTCACCGTACCGCCGTCGGGCATGGCGTCGCGGGCGTTGGTTGCCAGGTTGAGCAAGGCCAGTTCCAGCTGATTGGTGTCCGCCAGCACCGGCTCCAGATCTGCAGGAAACCGCGTGTCGATGCGAATGCCCGGCCCCAGCGAACTGCGCAGCAACCCGGTAATGCCCTGAACCAGTTGCGCAATATCCACCGACTCGGTTTTCAATTCCTGACGGCGAGCAAATGCCAGCATGCGCTGGGTCAGCGACACGCCACGCAACGCGCCTTGGGTGGCGTTTTCCAGCAGGCGGCTGATTTTCGGATCGTCGCCCACACGTTTGTGCACGATCTCGAGGTTACCGAGGATCACCGTCAGCAGATTATTGAAGTCATGGGCGATGCCGCCGCTGAGTTGCCCGATGGCCTGCATCTTCTGCGCCTGGAACAGCGCTTCACGGGTTTTTTCCAGCGCTTGCTGCGCCTGGTGGGCCTCGGTGATATCGCGGGTGATCTTGGCAAACCCGAGCAACGTGCCGGTATCGCCGCGAATCGCATCGACCACCACATGGGCCAGAAACCGCGTGCCGTCCTTGCGCATGCGCCAGCTCTTGTTTTCAAAACGGCCTACGCGGGTGGCGATTTCCAGCGCCCGTTCAGGCTCGCCGATTTCGCGGTCTTCGGGGGTATAGAAGATCGAAAAGTGCTGACCGATGATTTCTTCCGGCAGATAGCCCTTGATCCGCTGCGCGCCCTGGTTCCAGTTGCTGACCCGGCCTTCGGGGCTGAGCATGTAGATGGCGTAGTCGGTGACGCCCTGCACCAGCAAGCGGAACTGCTGCTCGCTTTGCTTGAGGGTTTCTTCGGCCATTTTGCGGTCGGTCAGGTCGCGGGTGATCTTGGCGAAACCGAGCAATTTGCCGTCGGGATCAATGATCGGATCGATGACCACATGCGACCAGAAATTGGTGCCGTCCTTGCGCACCCGCCAGCCCTCGCCTTCGAAGCGCCCTTCACGGATGGCGGTATCAAGCGCCCGTTGCGGCAGACCGGCGGCGCGGTCGTCAGCGGTGTAGAAACGCGAGAAATGCTCGCCGAGGATTTCCGCTTCTTCATAGCCCTTGAAGCGTTTGGCGCCGGAGTTCCAGCTGGTGATGATGCCATCCGGATCGATCATGTAGATCGCATAGTCGACCACCGCATCGATGAGCAGACGAAAACGCATCTCTTCGATCGCAGCAGTCTTGTTCTTTTCGCTCATCACACTCACCAGCCGTTGTCATGGACAGAAGTATGCGGCAATCCAGCGAATTGGGAAGCGGCCGGCTCATTTTTGATGGCCCACCAGCGCGGCAGCAATTGTTTGATCCGGCTCTCGGCAAAACGGTCGTCAATCAGCATGACCACGCCACGATCCTCGCGGGTACGAATGACCCGGCCGGCGGCCTGTACCACTTTTTGCACGCCGGGGTACAGGTAGGTGTAGTCGTAACCGGCGCCGAAGATCGCGGCCATGCGGTATTTGAGTTGTTCATTGACCGGATTGAACTGAGCCAGCCCCAATGTCGCGATGAACGCGCCGATCAAGCGCGCACCGGGCAAATCGATGCCTTCGCCAAACGCACCGCCCAACACGGCAAAGCCAATGCCCTGGCTGTGCGCGGTGAATTGATCGAGAAACGCCTGCCGCGCCCCTTCGAGCATGCCCCGCGACTGCTGCCAAAGGGTGATGTGCGGATAGCGCTCGGCCAGTAACGACGCCACTTGTTGCAGATAATCGAAGCTGCTGAAAAACGCCAGATAGTTGCCCGGGCGCTCGCTGAACTGCCGCGCGATCAATTCGACAATCGGTTCCAGCGAGGCCTGACGATGGTTGAAGCGCGTGGAGATGCGGCTGACGATCTGCACCTGCAACTGCTCGGCGCAAAACGGCGATTCGACGTCGATCCACACAGTGTCGACGGGCGTACCGAGCAAATCGGCGTAATAGTGGCGCGGGCTGAGGGTGGCAGAGAACAGCACGCTGCTGCGCGCCGCTTTCAGGCGCGGGCCGATGAAAGCGGCCGGCACCACGTTGCGCAGGCACAACTGCGACATTGGCTTTTTGCGGTCGAGGTCGCGCTTGCTGATGTCGAACAGGTAGTGCTCGTCGTACAGCTCCGCCACCCGGGCGAATTGCAGCAGGTCGAAATAGAAGTTCTGCAAGGCGCTGTCGAGGCCCTGCGGATGGTCATTGAGGTAATCACCAATGGCGGCGCAACACAGCGAGATCGCTTGCAGGAGTTTTTCCGGGGCTTTGTCGTACGCCTGATACGCCGCCAGTTGCGGCGCATGCAGGGCGTTCCATTCACGGTTGATGCGTTGCAGGGAGTTTTTCAACGCGGCGGGGGCGGTTTTGCGCACGCTGCCCAGCGTGAACTGATCAAGAGTGGCGCTGTACATCTGCCGGCCGCGCTCGACGAGGTTGTGCGCCTCGTCCGCCAGCACCGCGACTTTCCACTGATTGAGCTGGGCGAGACCGAACAGCATGGCGCTGAAGTCGAAGTAATAGTTGTAGTCGGCGATCACCACATCTACCCAACGGGCCATCTCCTGACTCAGGTAATACGGGCACACCGCGTGCAGCGCGGCGACCTCGCGCATGGCCGCTTGATCGAGCAAGCGGATTCGACTGGCCGCTTCCCGCGCGGCCGGCAGGCGATCATAAAAACCTTGGGCCAACGGGCAGGACTCGCCGTGGCAGGCTTTGTCCGGGTGTTCGCAGGCCTTGTCACGGGCAACCATTTCCAGCACCCGCAAAGGCAAGGCTGGCGATTGGTCGAACAACACCTGACTGGCATCCAGTGCCAGTTTGCGCCCCGGTGTCTTGGCGGTGAGGAAGAACACCTTGTCCAGTTGCTGCGGCGCCAGAGCCTTGAGTATCGGGAACAGCGTACCGAGGGTTTTGCCGATGCCGGTCGGCGCCTGGGCCATCAGACAACGGCCTGTGCTGACGGCTTTGAACACTGACTCGGCCAGATGCCGCTGACCTGGACGAAAATCGGCATGGGGAAACGCCAGTTGTTGCGCGGCCAGATTGCGCGCTTCGCGATGGGCCATTTCCTGTTCCGCCCATTGCAGGAACAGCGTGCATTGCTGCTCGAAAAAGGTTTTCAACGCATCAGCGCTGAACGCCTCGACCAGACAAGTCTCTTTCTCGCTGACGATATCGAAATACACCAGCGCCAGATTGATCTGCTCAAGTTCGAGTTTGCGGCACATCAACCAGCCGTAGATCTTTGCCTGTGCCCAGTGCAACTGGCGATGATTGGCCGGTTGTTTGCTCAGGTCGCCACGGTAGGTTTTGACTTCTTCCAGGCAGGTTTGCGCCGGGTCGTAGCCGTCCGCCCTGCCCTTGACCTTCAACTGCAGGAACTCGCCTTCGAGCGCCACTTCGCTTTGATATTTGTCGCTGCGCCGCGAGGCCACGGTGCGGTGCCCGGCGATGCCTTCCAGCGCCGTGGGTGATGGGGTGAAGCGCAGGTCTAGGTCGCCGGTCTTGGCGGTGAACTCGCACAGTGCGCGCACGGCAATGCTGTAACTCAAACGCTCTGCTCCGCCCATTGCACGTAACACACGGCCACCGGCATCTGGTGCTGGTGGCAGAACTCCAGCCAGCGCAGTTGATTGTCCTGCAGGCGATCGCCGGGGCCTTTCACTTCAATCATTCGGTAGGTTTTGTGCTGCGGCCAGAACTGGATCAGGTCGGGCATGCCGGCGCGGTTGGCCTTGATGTCGAGCAGCAAACGGTTGAACCAGTGTTTGAGGTGTTCGGCGGGCAGACAGGCCAGTGCTTGCTCCAGCAACGTTTCATTCAATGCGCCCCAGAACACGAATGGCGACTGAATGCCCCACTTGTCGATGAAGCGCTGGCGAATGGTCGCCGTATAGCGACCGTCATCGAGTTCGCGCAGGCACGCCTGAAACAGCTCGGCGCGGCGTTGCTGGAAGTCTTCATTGAGCAAGTCCACCGGGCCCCGCTGGAACGGGTGAAAGAACGCACCGGGCAACGGCGCGAAAATCGCCGGCCAGCACAACAGGCCGAACAGCGAATTGATCAGGCTGTTTTCCACGTAATGCACCGGGCCATCGTCATCGTGCAAGTGCGCCTGCACGTAAAACTCCACGGACAATGCGGGATCGCTGCGCGGCAAGTGCAGGTCCAGACGCTCGACCGGTCTGGCGGCAGCACGTTTGAGCGGCGGGCCACCGAGTTTGCGCCGCACCCTTGGCAATATCCGTTGCAGGCCTTGCTGCTCGGCGGCGCTTTCCGGCGCCTGTTCCGCCAGCGTTGCGAGTTCCAGTGCCAACGGGTATTCGCCGCTACGCTCCAGCACACGAATCATGCGCAAACGCGCGCCGGGATAGCCACAGTCGCGGTAAATGCTCAGGGCCAGGGCAAATTCGCTGATGCGTTCGCAGTACTGGCCGATCTGAAACAGCACCTTGCCACGCCGGCGTTGCAGCCACGGGTTGTCAAAGTGCAGCGTACTGACCTGCTCGACGATGGTGTCCAGTGGTTCGCCGGCCTCGAAGCGCATTTGGCAATTGTGCAGGAACAGGCAGGCGTCGACGTCTTCGCGGCGGCGCAGGCCTCGTGAATCGGCGCAGAATTCGACTTTTTCATAGGTGAAGATGCCGAGGTCAGCGAGGACGAATTCCGACCAGTCCTGATACAGGTTGCCGAAGAACATCAGCCGCAAGCGGTCGCACAGGTCCATGATGGTCAGGCTGTACAGCCGGTCATCGAGCAGCGGCGCCCAGTCGCGCAGGCTGCGTAATTCGCTGAACTGCTCGGCCAATAGCGGCAGCCAGTCATCCTTGCGCCCCTTGGGCTGTTCGATGGCGGCGCCGAAGGCTTGCAGAATCTCGGCTTTGAGCAACACGTCGAACAACTCGGCGAGGGCCAGCGGCGCGTGTTCGTCGATCCAGCCATGCTCAAGCAGCGGTTGCGCAGCCACGGCAATGTCACCGATTTCAGCGTAATTGAGTTTGCCGGCGCGGAAATGCACGCCCTTGCGCATGACCATCCGCACCAGCAAACCTTGAGTCGCGCGGGGCAAAACCTTGAAGTCATGGATAAAGACGTGTTCCGTTTCGCTCATCACATCGGCATAACGAAGCTCAAGCCAATCAAGCACTTGCCGGAAGTTATTAAGGTAATAGAACGGATCATCGAGGGGATTGGCAGTCACGGGAATTCTGGGCCATGGCGAGCAAGTACTGGTTATGCGTACAGATACCAGCTGTGCCCTGCCCGGTGCAAACGGAAAATGATCAATGGCATTTTTTCGCCGGGCTATCGAACTTTTCCCCCGGAGATGGCACCAACCGCGTTAGAGGGCCGACAATGCTCGGCATCACATGAATGAGGATTTAGAGGTGGGTATGAAAATCAAAGCACTGGGTATCCCTTTCGCCGTCGTTGCCGCGCTGGCACTGGCCGGTTGCTCGACCCCGACGGTGGTCACTCTGCAGAACGGCACCCAGTATCTGACCAAGGACATGCCGAAAACCAAAACCAAGGACGGCTTCTATGAGTTCGAGGATATTTCCGGGGCCAAAGTGAAGGTCCGTGCTGATGAAGTGGCCACGGTTCGCGAAGAAGACTGACTCACGGCGATCATTCCCATGCTGCGCGTGGGAATGACCATAAGTTGAGTGTTATTCGAAGGTCGGCATGCCCGGAATGCTACCGTCGCACGGCATGTACGTGCCACCGCGCTTGACCACTTCACCCTGCAAGCGCCGGCAGCGTTCCAGGTCCTGTTGCGCCATGCGATCGATGCTCAGATTGCCGGTGGTTTGCGGCTGCTTGCCGTCACCCAGGCGCAGGGTCACGAACGGTTGTTCGGGCTGAATCTGAAAGCGGCTCTTCTCTTCGACCGGTTCGACCACCTCGGTTTTCGGCGGGCTCGGCAGCTGATCGGTGGTGACGCCGTAACGGCTCAGAATCGAGCTTTGAGGCAGATCGGCGCAGACATTGGCCGAACCCAGCGCCAGTGCAACGAACCCGACATACCCCTTGAAACCTTTCACGTTTGAATCTCCTGTACTCAATGGCGGCTAGCTATAGAACGTGTGTGCACGTGCTGGCTTTAGGCCGCATTTCCTGTTTTGCAGGGGTTTGAGTCAGGTCGTGGCCATCGAGTCACTTTTAACACCGCGTTATCGTTCTTCGCGAGCAGGCTCGCTCCCACAGGGGTTTTGTAAACGACACAGATCCAGTGTGGGAGCGAGCTTGCTCGCGAAGAGGCCCTTACCGGCGCCCGATCAACATCAGGCAATCACAATGCCGTCAGCACTCAGGCTGTTCAGCGACACCCCGACCAACGTCACCGAATCGTTGCCAAACGTCAGCACCGTATCCTGCCCGACAGTCGCAGCATGGGCACGGAAATCCTCCGCCGGCAACACACCCTGCACACCGAGAAACACCAGTTTGTCGTTGGACGTGTAACCGACTACCCGATCCTGCCCAAACGCGCCGTTGAACAGGAACGTATCCGCCCCGCCCCCCGACTCCATTAGGTCATTGCCAGCGCCGCCGACAAACACGTCATTGCCCGCGCCACCGATCAGGTGATCGTTGCCGTCCAGCCCGAACAGCCAGTCGCCACCGGCATGTGCCTTCAGCGTGTCGGCGCCAGCGGTGCCTTTGACGCTGGACTCGTACGCGGTGACATTGTTGCCGACCTTCAAACCGCTGGCCGTGACGCTGTGCGTCACATCATCCTTGAACAGCCCCCAGAGAAACCCCGGTTCCTTGGTGACAATGCTGCCGATGTCGCGGGTGATGCTGATCCCGCCCTTGGCGTCGCGCACGTACAGATTGCCGGCGCCGTCATTGGCGAAGTCAAAGTTCTTAACCGCGCTTTGCAGATCGAGGGTGTTGCTGCCCTGCCCGCCAAGGATGACGTTGTAGCCGCCGCCGTCGCGGAAGGTGTCGTTGCCGGCGCGACCTTCCAGATAATCGTTGCCGCTACCGCCCTGGATCAGGTCATTGGCGTCACTGCCAATGATGAACGTGCTGCCCTTGTGGGTTTCGGCGTTACGGTTGAGGTCCTGCACCCAGGTGTTGGCCCGCGCCGGATCCGAGAGGTTGGCGACGATGATCGTCGAGTCGCGGCTGGTCAGGTCGTAGAATTTTGAGTCGATCACGCGGTTCATGCCGTCGCCATACGCGGTCGGCAAGTGCGAGATCCAGGTGGGAATATTGAGGATCGAGTACGGCAGCAGATTCCACGCGGTCGAGGCGTAGTGATCGTTGAAGCTGACGATGTTGTCGGTGGCCGATTCTTTGGGCGCATCGTGCACGCCGACGGAGGCGCCGGTGAAGGCCGAGCCGTCGAGGGCGCGGAACACCGGGTCGTTTTCGTAGCCGACGTTGAGCACCTTGTCGGTGCTGCTTTGCGTTGGCGAGGCGTAGGCGATGTAGTTGGAGTCGGCAAAGAAGCCGCCCCACTTGCCGCCGCTCAGGTCGGCCATGCTGTTGACCGCCAGGCCGCCAAGGCTGTGGCCACTGACCAGTACGTCCTTGCCGGTGAGGCCGTTGGCCTTGGCAAACGCCACCACATCATTGAGCAGATTGCCGAAGGCTTCACCGACGTAATTCTTCGCGTAATCCTTGGGACCGAAGGCGGCGAGCAGGTCGTTGATGACGTCGCCGATGGAGTCGAGGATCAGGTTTTCCCGCGGACCGCTGGTGCCGCGAAAGGCAATGCCGAGTTCGGTGAGATGGCCCTGAGCGTCGTACTTGCCGAGGATTTCCACTTGCGCGGTGGTGTAACCGGCCTTCTCGCCGAAGAAGGTTCCGCGCGCGTCGGTCTTGCCGTCGTAGCCCAGTTGCGAGGCGGTGATAGGCGTCCAGCCGGCCTTTTTTACCGCGTCGAGGGCGAGTTTTTCCGAGTCGGGGTTCCACGGAATGCCGGGGATGACACCTTGCGAATCGGTGCCGCCGAGCAGCGCCGTGACCAGTGTGGCGGGCAGGCCGAGGCCGAAACCGTTGTGCTGATAACCGGCGGCAAAGCCGTTATCGAGGTTGTGATAGGAATACAGCGTGATCGCCATGGCATCGCTGAACAACGCCTTGGAATCGGCTGTGCCGAAGTTCTTGTAGTCATACACACCCATTGCTATTGCCTCTCTCTTGTTGGAATTGTTAGAGATAGCTCACAGCCAGGGCGCCCCACGGGGACGCCCCGGAGCATTTCAGTACTACTTACTGCTGTTTACTGTGGGAGCGAGCTTGCTCGCGAAAGCGGTGCGTCAGGTACGAGTACTTCAACTGACACTACGCATTCGCGAGCAAGCTCGCTCCCACATTGGATCACGCGAACATGAAACTGGAGTCCGACAGGTTAGCCACTCCCACCCCGATCAGGGTCACGGCATAGTCGCCAATCTTCAGCACGGTATCGTTGCCGGTCTGCGACGCGTGTTGCTTGTAGTCGTAGCCCTGCCCCGCGCCCTCAACGCCCATGAACACCAGTTTGTCGCTGCCCTGGTAACCGTTGATGGCATCGAAACCGAACGCACCGCTGAACAGGAACGTGTTGTTGCCACCCACGGCGCTCATCACGTCGTTGCCGGCGCCACCGACAAAGGTCACATGGCCCTTGTCGCTGATCAGCTTGTCATCGCCACCAAGGCCGAACAGCCAGTCACCGTCGGCCGTGGCGTGCAGCGCATTGCCGTAGCCGTCGCCACTGAGCGAATGGTTGTATTGGGTCAGTTCGTTGCCATTGGTCAAACCTTTGGCCGTAACGCCCCAGGTTATTTCCTTGCTGCCCCACCACGAGCCCGACTCCTTGCTCACCAGCGCGCCAATGTCGCGGGTCATGCTGATGCCGCCGTAGGCGTCGCGTACGTACAGCGTGCCGTCACCGTCGTTGGCGAAGCTGAAGTTCTGCAACGGTTTCTGCAGTTCGAAGGTGTTGTGCCCCTGGCCACCGAGCAGGATGTTGTAGCCGCCGTCATCACGAAAACGGTCATCGCCGCCCAGGCCTTCGAGGAAGTCGTTGCCCGCGCCGCCCTTGAGCCAGTCGTTGCTCTGCGTGCCGATGATGAACGTGCTGCCGGTGTGCGGCTCGCCGCTGCGACCGAGATCCTCGACCCAGGTTTTGCCGCGAGAAGCTTCTTCCAGATTGGAGACGATGATCGTCGAGTCTTTATGCGTCAGGTTGTAGAACTTCGAATCGATGACCCGATTCAAGCCATCGGCATAGCCCAGCGAGCTGTGGGCCGACCAGTTCAACGGATTGACGATGCTGAACGGCACCAGGTTCTGCGCGGTGGAGGAGTAGTTGTCGTTGAAGTTGACGATGTTGTCGGTCGTCGAATCGTGGGGTTTGTCGTGCTTGCCCATCGACGCTGTGCTGAACGTGGTGCCATCGAGCACACGGAACACCGGATCGTTCTCAAAGCCGATGTTCAGCACGTTGTTGCCAGTGCTGCTCTGGGTTGGCGAGGCGAAGGTGACGTAGTTGGCATCCTTGAAGAAGCCGCCCCAGTTGCTCGCGCTCAATTCGGCGACGCTGTTGACGCCGAGCCCGCCGAGGCTGTGACCGCTGAGCAGCACGTCCTTGGCGGCGATGCCGTTGGCAATCGCGAATGCGGCGACCGCCTTGAGCAAATTGTCGAAAGCGTTTTTCGCGTAATTGCTCGCGTAATCCGACGGCCCGATGGCGGCCAGCAGGTTGTTTTTCAAGTCGCCGAAAGTGTCGCTGTAACCGAGCCCGCCGGTGCCACGAAAGGCCACGCCGATGCCGATCAACTTGCCGGCAGCGTCGTATTTGCCGAGCACTTCCGCCTCGGCACTGGTGAAGCCGTCCTTCTCGCCGAAGAACGTGCCTTGCGGTCCGACCTTGCCCTGATAACCCAGTGCCGTCGCCGTGACCGGCGCCCAAGCGGTGGCCGGCAACGGCTTGCCAGTCGGCGTGTAGGCATACAGCGTCAGTGCGATGGCGTCGCTGTACAACGCTTTGCCATCGGCATTTTTATAATCGAACAGTCCCATGTTGTGCTCTCTCTTCCTTCAAATGACTGGCAGCTCTTTGCAGAGCTGCCAGCACGCCTTAGAACTGCCAGTCGAGGGTCAGACCCACGCCGTGGTCCTTCTCGTTCGAGCCGATCAGTCCGTTGTAATCCAGGTTCACCCGCACATCGCGATTGAGCGCCAGACCCGCACGCACACCGACCACCGCCGCATCGCGATCCATCGACACGCCCTGCACGGTGAACGCGCTGTTGCCGTTGGCGAAGGCCAGATGGCTGTCGGCATCAACGTTGTTCAGGTTGTGCTGCCAGCCGAGGCTCGCACCCAGCTCAAGTTGATGCTGATCCGACAAGGCGAACGAGCGCTTGGCGCGTACGCCGAGGGTCGACAGCACCACATCGCGATTGTTCTCACCGCCCTTCAGCGCTGCCGCGTCACCTTTTTCGGTAAAGCTTTCAGTGTTCAGGTGCACGTAGGACAGGTTGGCGAACGGCTCCAGATTCATCGGTTGCAGGCCCAGATCATAAGCGGCCTCGGTGAACACTTGAGTGGTTGCGGCATCGTGCTTGGTCTTTTGTTTACCACTGACGTCCCCGAACTGCAGGTCACGTTTGACGTCGACACGGTGCCAGCTATAGGCGCCGCCGACGGTCAGACGCAGCGCATCGATCTGATGCCCCAGGTACGCACCCAAGTGGTAGCTGTCGACCGACGCCGACGAATGCGTGCCGCTGCCCATGCTCAACGAGCTGTCGCTATAACCGGTAACGAAACCCAGACGGGTATCTTCAGCGATCAAGCCATCGACACCGGCCAGCAGGCCACCGATGGAGCTGTTGGAGTCGGCATTGTCATGCCCGCCATCGCTCTTGCCCCACGAACCCAAGACCTTGACCCAGGCGTTGCTGCGATCGTCAGTCGGTGCGCCGGCATTGAACAGGTCACGCTCACGCAGACGCTCGCCCACGGCTTCGCGCAGGTAACGGCTGTCGTTGATCAGCATCGTGCCAATCGCCGGATGGATTTCGCCGGACAGTTGCTGGAAGGCTTGCTGCGCCGACGCCGCATTCGGCGACAGCAACAGGGTTTCGAACAACGCATTGCCGGCGCCCAGACGTTCCGCCGCCGCACCGACCGCACGCTGGTTCGGCGTCAGACCGACACTGGCGAACGAGGCCTCGTTACGCCCGACTGCCAACTGAATGCCAGTGGCCGAGTACGCCAGCGTGCCGCCGAGGAAGGCGTAATCCGGCAACACCTGACCGAAGCGCCCTTCGATGCCGCCCGCCGCTTGCAGGATGTTGTACTGAGTACCGAGCAGGCTTTGCACTTCGTTGGTGGTCAGCAGCGCCGGGCTGTTTTCCAGCGACATGCTCACCGTGGCGCCTTCAATCACGGCTTTGCCGGTAGCGATAATCTGATCGCTGCTGGTCGGCGACAGCTCTACGGCGTAGGTCGAACCCGGTGCAAAGGTCACGTCACCGGCCACGTTCAGGGTGCCGATGGAGTTACCCGGTGCGACCGTACCGCCGCTGTTCACCGACAGCGCGCCGATGTGGCCGTTGCCGCCGAGGATACCGCCGTCATTCACCGTCACCGCCGATTGCAGCGAACCGTTGATGGCCAAGCGGCCCTGATTGACCAGGGTCGGGCCGCTATAAGTGTTGTTGCCGGTCAGCACCAGCGTGCCGATACCTTGCTTGGTCAAACCGCCGTGGCCGGAGATGTCGTTGCGCCAGGTGTCGAGGCCGCAGGTGATGTCGGTGCACACGCGTTCGGTCGGTTTGCCCTGATCGATGATCGCGCCGATGCCCGGCAGATCCGCGACAAACTGGCCGGAGCCGTACGCGCCGTCGATGCGGAATTCCGCCGGAATGTCCTGCTCGGTGACGAACATCGACGGGCCGTCGATGCCTTTGCGCAGGTTGATCATGCCCCAGCCGTACAAGGCGTCGATGCCCGGCGCGCCGAGGTCGGTGGCCGTGGTGCGCAAGACCGTGGCGACCTGATCACCGGTCATGTACGGGAAGCGCTCCATCAGCACGGCCATGGAGCCGGCGACATGCGGCGCGGCCATCGAAGTGCCGTTGTAATTTTTGTAGCCGGTGGTCAGGTTGTCGGCGTTGGTGCCTTCGATGATCGCGCTGAAGATCTTCGTGCCCGGTGCCGAGACGCAGAAACTCGCGGTGTAGCCGCAGCGCGAGGAGAACGTACTCATGATGTACGGGTTGGCGCTGGCCAGGTCCGGGTTCTTCTGCAACGCGGCGACGGTGATCCAGTTCGGCGCGATGTCCGGAACGAAATAGCCGAGACCGGCGATGGCGTCCGGGTTGTTGAGGTTGTAGTCGTTGCCGGCGGCGAAGATCGTGACGATGCCGCTGCGCGCGGCGGCAATTGCGCCGTCATAGGCGCCGCCCGGTCTGGTGCCGAGCAGCGTGCGGATCTCGTTGAACTGCACTTGCGCGTCATTGACGGTGAAGTGCGGGTACGCCGGATCGCGGCCGCCGAGGTCGAAACGGTCAGTGATGCCGATGCCCCAACTGTTGTTGATGATCCGTGCGCCGCTGGCGATCAGCGCATCCCAACCGGCCTTGTACACCGCGCCGTCGTTACCGCGAACGATGCCGTCCTCCGGGCCCGGGTCACCGTTGTCGGCGCTGATGATCTGCGCACCGAACGCCACGCCGTGCATCGGCCCACCGTCACGACTGCCGGCGGCGATGCCACCAACGTGGGTGCCGTGGGCGCCGAGTTTGCCATCGGAGCCGACCGAGGGCGAACCGTCATAGCGGAATGCATCGCCGGCTTTGACCGGGATGTACGGGTCGGTGTATTCGCGGATCCCGCTGGTGACCAGGGTGACGACTTTATTGCTGCCGGAGAACTCCGGGTGCGCGGCATACACCGGCTGATCAAAGATCCCCAGTTTCACGCCTTTGCCGGTATAACCGGCGGCGTAAGCGTGATCGGCACCGATCGCGCCCAGGCCCCAATCGGCCTGAAACTCGGTACTGCGCCAACTCGATGGATCGCCCGTGCGACCGCTCTCCACGTAGGGCGCGGCATGGGCTGTGCCGATGGCACAGAGCACGGCGAGCGTGAGGGTTTTCAGGGCAAAGCGGCCACCCGTTTGCGCGGGGGTATTGTTGTTATTCATCCAGCGACCTTCCTTAGTGATGTTGCGAAAAATCCTGATCGTTCCCACGCTCCGCGTGGGGGTTAGAACTGCCAATTAAGACTCAGGCCAACGCCATGAAGCTTTTCGCGACTGGCCAGTTGTCCGTTGTAATCAAGGTTGACCCGTACATCGCGGCTCAGCGCCAGGCTGGCCTGCACACCAACCAGCGCCGCATCGCGTACCAGCGCCGAACTCTCCACCGCATACGGTGTGCCGCCACTGGCGAAGCGCAGATGCTGCTCGGAGTCGATGTCGCTCAGGCTGTGTTGCCAGCCGAGGTGGCCGCTCACGTCCAGCGATTGCTGGGGCGAAAGATTGAAGGTCTTGATCGCCCGCACACCGAGGGTGCTCAGCATGGCGTCACGTTGATCGCCCGAACTTTTCAGTGCGGCTGCGTCGCCCTTCTCGGTCAAACCTTCGGTGTCCAGATGCACGTAGGCGAGGTTGGCGAACGGCTCCAGCGCCAATGGTTGCAGGTGCAAGCGATAAGCCGCCTCGCCGAACACTTGCGTGGTCGCCGCGTCGACCTTGGCTTTCTGTTTGGCACTGACATCGCCGTATTGCAGATCGCGTTTCACATCGGCGCGATGCCAGCTGTAGGCAGCGCCGGTGCTCAAGCGCCAGGCGCCGACCTCACGGCCGGCGTACGCGCCGAGGTGATAACTGTCGACCTTGGCCGAGGAATGCGTGCCCGAACCCATACTCAGCGAACTGTCGCTGTAACCGGTGACCAGACCGATACGGGTCTGCTCGTCCAGCGCGCCGTCGACACCTGCCAGCAGTCCGCCAATCGAAGTGTTGTAGCCCGCCGTGTCGTGACTCGAATCGGTCGTGCCCCATGCCCCGAGAGCCTTGATCCAGCCGTTGCTTTGCGCAGCAGTTGTGTCGTGCAGACGCTCGCCCACCGCATCGCGCAACTGGCGGCTGTCGTTGATCAGCATCGAACTCAATGCCGGGTAGATCTCGCCGCTCAACTGCTGGAACGCTTGTTGCGCGGAACTCGCATCGGGTGAACGCAACAGGCTTTCGTACACCGAATTGCCCGCGCCCAGACCTTCGACGGCAGCCGCTACTGAGCGTTGATTCGGTGTTTGCCCGACGCTGCTGAAGGTTGTCGCATTACGTTCGACGCTCAGTTGAATAGCGTTGGCGGCATAGTCGAGGCTGCCGCCGATAAACAGGTAATTCGGCAGCACGGCACCGAACTGGCCCTGAACCCCACCGGCCGCCTGCAGGATGTCGTACTGGCGACCCAGCAGGCTTTGCGCTTCGGTGGTGCTGAGCAGCGTCGGGCTGTTTTCCAGCGACAGGCTGACGGTGGCGCCGCGGATGTTGGCGGTGCCGCCGGCAACGATGCGGTCGCTGCTGGTCGGCGACAATTCAACGGCGTAGGTCGAACCCGGTGCGAAGGTCACGTCACCGGCAACGTTCAAAGTACCGATGGAGTTGCCAGGCACCACGCGAGCACCGCTGTTGGCAAGCAGCGCGCCGATTCGCCCGGAACCGCCAAGGGTGCCGCTGTCGTTCACCGTCACGGCAGAAGTCAGCGAACCGTTGACCGTGAGCAAGCCGGCATTGACCGTGGTTACACCACGATAGGTGTTGGCGCCGGTGAGAATCAGCTGCCCGCCGCCGGACTTGATCAGGCTGCCCTGGTACACCCGATTCGCCGCCGCTGCATCACGGGCAGTGCCAACGGCGTAATCGGTCTGATCCTGTTGGCTGGCGCCCGCAGCAACGCCATTCAGCCAGCCCTTGTCCTGCAGGGTTTGCTGCCAGGCGCTGTGTTCCGCGAGGTCTTCGGCCTGACGCTGAATCAGCGCTTTGTCGGAGATGTCATTGCTCCAGACATCACGCTGCCCTGCCCCCAGACTGGCATCAAACACACCGAGCAACTGCCCAGGCCCGCGCATCGCCCGGTCGAGATTGGCCACGCCCCAACCGACCCGTTCGTTCGGCGCATCGGTGACCGAGCCATCCAGTTGCGTGGCGGTGGTCAGCAACACTTCAAGTGCCTGCTGATTGTTCATGTACGGGTAGCGTTCCATCACCAGCGCCAGTGCGCCGGTCGCATGCGGCGCCGACATCGAGGTGCCGGACTTGATCGCGTAACCGCCACCGGGAATGGTGCTGTCGATCTTCGCCCCCGGCGTGGTGATGCACCAGTATTTGGCGAGGCCGCACTGGTTGTACTTTTGCTGATTGCTCTGATCAAGGCCGGAAACCGCCAGCCAGTGACCTTCCAGATCCGGCTGAAAATACGGCAGCGCTGAACGCACACTGGCATTCGGGTAGCCGCTGTTGCCGGCGCTGAACACGTTGATCACACCGCGTCGGGAAACATCCGCAGCAGCATCGAGCCAGGTGCCTTTGTTCCAGTGCTGGGCGTACGCGGCGTGCAGATCGGCCAGTGTGCGGTAGCTGACATCCGGCGGCTGGCTGCCCCAGCTGTTGTTGATTGCGCGTACGCCGGCATCGGCGAGCGCGTCATATACCGCTTTGAAATAGCGCGGATCGGGGTTGGGGCCGAACAGGAAGCTGTCGTTCTTGTTGGTGTTGCCGACGTAGAGTTGCGCGTTGTACGCCACGCCATGCATGCCGCTGCCATCGCGCGAGGCGCCCATGGTGCCGACGACGTGAGTGCCGTGGGAGTCGTTGTTGGGATTGAGGGTGCCATCGACGTTGAACAGAGAGCCGTCGATGTAGCTGCCGCTGGCCGTGACCGGGTGATAACGATCGCTGGCGAATTCCGGATGAGCGGCATCGAAACCGGAATCGAGTGCGCCGATTTTCACGCCTTGGCCGGTGATGCCAGCGGCGTAGGCTTGCTCGGCCTGCATGCGGCTCAGGCCCCAGTCGCGGAGGAATTCAGCGCTGCGCCAACTGGTGGGATCGCCGGGTTTGCCGGCTTCGAGGTATTGGGCCTGCGCCTGGGTTGCAGAAATCACAAGCAGCAGGGTGCCGACCGAAATCGGCTTGATGCGTACGTCCATGTTCACCACTCACTTTTATTGTTTTATGCAGGTTCTTTTGCGGTGTTGCCTGTTCCCCTCACCCCAGCCCTCTCCCCCAGGAGAGGGAGCTGACCGCGGGGTCTTGCGTCATGCACCGACCTGGAAAACCGGGTCGATTGTGGATTCGGTAGATCACATCCTCGCCAAGGCAAACGGAGCTAATCGATCTTGGATTCAGTGACGCTCGTTCAAGTCGGTGTACTTCTAAAACATCCCCGGATCGGTCCCCTCTCCCTCTGGGAGAAGGTTAGGGTGAGGGCTGTTGAGCGACCACAAAAGCCTCATCCACCCGCGCCAGATCCTGCTCGTTCAAGGTCCCGGCGTAATAATGCAACTTGGTCCAGGCCATCAGATAGTCGTACCGCGCCTGCGCCAGATCGCGGCGCGTGGTGAACAGTTGCTGCTCGGCGTTCAACGCGTCGAGGTTGGTCCGTTCGCCACCGAGAATGCTCTGCTTGGTCGACACCACCAGCGCTTCCGCCGAGCTCAACGCTTTCTGATAAGCGCGCAGTTTGCTTACCCCGGACAAACAGGCACTGAACTGTCGGCGCAGTTCGATCAGTGTTTCGCGCGTCTTGCCGTCGAGTTCGTACTCAGCCTGCTCCATGGTGCGGCTGGCCTGACGCGTGGACGCCGAGACACCGCCACCGGCATACAACGGCACGCTGACTTCAAAACCAATGGTGTTGGTTTCGTAGCGCTGGTTGTAGGTGTTGCCGCTTTCCGATTCGTTCTGACGCATCGAGGCATAGGCATTGATTTTCGGCAGATGCCCGGCGCGATTACGTTCCACTTCATATCGCGCAACTTCCACGGCCTGACGCTGCGAGGCCAGATTCGGGTTATTGCTCACCGCCATTTCATGCCAGGTATCGTAATTGGCCGGCATCAGCGCGAAGGTCTGGAAGTTTTGAGCCAGCGGCGCCAGATCACCAATGTCTACCGCCGGCGTGCCGACCAGTGCGCCGAGTTCGCGCAGCGCGGCATCCTGCTCGTTGCGCGCTTCGATCTCTTCGGCAGTCGCCAGCTCATAGCGCGATTCGGCTTCAAGAATGTCGGTACGCGTGCCCTCGCCCTGCTTGAACATGTGTTCGTTCTGCTGGAACTGCTGCTCGTACGCCTTCTTCTTCGCCTGCGCGATGTCGATCTGATCCTGCGCGAACAGTGCCTTGGTGTAGTTATCCAGCACGCGAACCAACAACTCCTGACTCTTGCCGCGAAAGTTCTCGTCAGCGAACAACGACTGCGCGACACCTTTGCGATACGCCGCGTAAGCCTCGTAATCGAGCAGCGGTTGCTGCAACGTCAGCGCCGAGCCGTAACTGCTGTAATTGCGGTCGTCAGTACGGTTGCGCGCGCGCTCGTCGAGGGAGGTGGCTTTCGACGAGTTGCGACCCTTGTTGTAGGTGTAACCGATGCGTGGCAACAGCCCGGCACGGCCAATGGCGCGGTTTTCCAAACCAGCGTCACGCTCCTTGATCGCCCCGAGGAACACCGGGTCATTGCGCAACGCCTGTTCGTAGATCTCGAACGGCCCCATGGCCGCTACTGCTGAGTGACTCGCGAGCAGCATCATTGCCGCTGCGAGCATGGAAAGCTTATTCATACAGCCGAACATCCTTATTCCTCGGTCAACGCGGAGCCGGCCCGGTCAAGCAGCGGTTTGAACAGATAGTTGAGCAGGGAACGCTCGCCCGTACGCACGAACATTTCTGCTGGCATACCGGGCTTGATCACCAAGCCGTTGAGTTTTTCCATGGCCTGATCGCTGACGCTGCTGCGCAGGACGTAGTACGGCACACCGGTTTTCTCGTCGACCATCTGGTCGGCGGAAATCAGGCTGACTTCACCCGGTACACGTGGAGTTTTGCTCTGGTTGAACGCGGTAAACAGGATGTCCACCGGCAAATGTGCGCCGACCTTGTCGATCAGGTTGATCGGCAAGTGCCCTTCCACTTCCAGCGTGGTGCCTTGGGGAACGATCTCCAGCAAGGTTTCGCCTTGGCGCACCACCGCGCCCTCGGTGTGCACGCCGAGGTTGACCGCGACGCCGTCGGCGGTGGCGATGATTTCGCTGTGTTGCAGGTCGAAACCGGCCGAAGTCAGTTGCTCCGACAGGGTCACGCTTTTCAGTTGCGCTTCGGCCAGTTGCGTGCGGACTTCCTTCTGGTATTCCTCGGCGTGCTGTTGCAGCTTCAGGCGCGACTCGAGGATGCCCTGCTCCACGCGACCGCTTTCACCGGTGTTTTCCGCCAGTTGCTGCTGCACTTGCGACAGTTGCCGCTGGTACTCCATCAAGCGGTTGCGCGGGATGTAGCCGTTGTCGGCGAGCGGCTGCAGATTGCTCAACTGTTGTTGCAGCGAGTCGGCCTGAGCATTGAGATCAGTGCGGGCGCGGCGCATGCCAGCCAGTTGCGCGGTGGCGCCTTCAATGCTCGCACGCAGTCCGGCCTGCTCGCGGTAGTACGCCTCGCGGCGGCTGCTGAACAGTTGGCGCTGGCCTTCCAGCACCAGTGCCAGACGCGGATCCGGGTCATTGCTCAGTTCGGCGGGAAAGGTCACTTGCTTGAGGTTGTCGCGCTCGGCCTGCCAGCGCGCGAGGCTGGCCCAAGCCATCCGGTACTGCGCTTGCAGCGACTGCACGTCAGCGGCGACTTGCGTCTGATCGAGGCGGAACAGCGGCTGGCCCTGCTTCACGATCTCGCCTTCGCGCACCAGAATCCGGCTGACCACACCACTGCTCATCGACTGCACGGCTTTGCGTTTGCCCGACACAACGACCGTGCCTTGCACCGGAATGCCTTGATCCAGCGGCGCCAGGGCCGCCCAGGTGAAGAAACTGCCGGCGCCGACGATCGCCAGAATCCAGCCCATACGTGCGAAGAACTTCGCATCGCGCTCCGGGCGCTCGGTGATGTAAGCGTGTTCCATTGTCGCTTCGTTTTCAGTGTTCATGCTTGCGCTGCTCATACACCCGAATTCCTTGTCGAGGGCTGATACTGTCGGCTCATGCTGAGCCCGCCCGGTGCCTGCGCAGCTTTTTCCCGTTGTTGTTCTTGCTGGCCGGAGAGTGCCTTGAGCACGTCCTGACTCGGGCCGAAGGCTTGCAAACGTCCTTCATTGAGGACCAGCAGTTTGTCGGCCTGGGCCAGTACCGAAGAACGGTGCGTCACCAGCACCACCGTGGTGCCTTGCGCTTTAAGCGCGGCGATGGCGCTGGCCAATGCGGCTTCGCCGACGGTGTCGAGGTTGGAGTTCGGTTCATCCAGCACCACCAGGCTCGGTGTGCCGTACATTGAACGCGCCAATGCCACGCGCTGCTTCTGGCCGCCGGACAAACCGCTGCCGTCCTCGCCCAGTTGCGTGTCGTAGCCTTGCGGCAGCCGCAGAATCATTTCATGCACGCCGGCCTGTTGCGCCGCCGCCACGACTTTCTGCGGATCGGCCTCGCTGAAACGGGCGATGTTCTCGGCGATGCTGCCACTGAACAGTTCGATGTCTTGCGGCAGGTAGCCGATGTACGGGCCAAGGTCATCGCGGTTCCAGCGATGAATGTCCGCGCCATCGAGGCGCACAGTGCCGCCGAGGGTCGGCCAGACACCGACCAGCACCCGAGCGAGGGTCGACTTGCCGGAACCGGAAGCCCCGAGCACGCCGAGCACTTCGCCGGCATTCAGATTGAAGTTGACCATCTGCAGGGTCGCCGCACGTTGCCCCGGTGGACCGGCGCTGACTTGTTCGAAGGTGATCTGGCCTTTCGGCGCCGGCAGCGCCATAGCGTCGTCACTCGGCGGGAACGCTTGCAGCAATGCATCGAGACGGCGGTAAGCCAGCTTCGCCCCGCTCCACTGCTTCCACACCGCAATCAACTGGTCGATCGGACTGAGCACGCGGCCCATCAGGATCGAACCGGCGATCATCATCCCGGCGGTCATGTCGCCCTTGATCACCAGCAATGCGCCCAGGCCCAAGACCAACGATTGCAGGCACAGGCGCAGGGTTTTACTTAGCGAGCTGATCACCGCACCGGTGTCACTGGCCTGATTTTGCAGACCGAGGAAGCGCGAGTGCACCTGAAACCAGCGCTTGCGCAGGGAACCGAGCATGCCCATCGCCTGAATGGTTTCGGCGTTGTGCAAATGGCTGGTAGCCAGCTGGCTGGACTTCTGCGAATAACCGGCGGCTTCGCCCAGCGGCTTTTTGGTCATGTACTCGTTGAGGCAGGCCAGGCCGATCAGCAGCAGCGCGCCGGCCGTGGCGAGTACGCCGAGCCAGACGTTGAACAGGTAAATCACGAACAGATAGACCGGGAACCACGGCGCATCGAAAAACGCGAACAGCGCTGGGCCGGTGACGAATTGGCGAATGTGCGTCAGATCGCCCAGCGATTGGCCGGCGTTACCCTCGCCCTTGAACAGGTTGCGCTCAAACGCGGCTTGGTAAACCCGCAGGTTGAAGCGGCGTTCCAACTGACTGCCGATGCGGATCACGATAAAGCTGCGCACCACTTCCAGCAGGCCGATAAAGGCGAAGAAGCCGACCACCATCAGCGACAGCATCGCCAGGGTTGTCTCGTTCTGCGAAGACAGCACCCGGTCATAGACCTGCAGCATATAGATGGAGGGCACCAGCATCAGCACGTTAATCAGCGCGGTAAAGCAGCCGACGCTGATCAGGATACTTTTATAGTCACCCAATGCCTTGAATAAAGGCGCGGTGGCTGGGGCCTTCGCCATCTTCATTGATTATTCCTGGAAAATATTTCCCGCCATTCATTGGCGAGAGTCGAATTAATTAACCGCACAACGTCGGAACTTGATTTTTTGTCTACCGCTTACACTTTCATAACAACTCAAGCAATTAAATGCGGCGCAGTTGCCACTCAGTGTTACTTATAACCATAGCGTGGCGCTTTATATTAAAACTTTGTCGCCGTCTGGATAGTCAAGACTATTGCGCTGCGCGTTCAAGCGTAATCACCAGACCTGACTTCAAAGTGGTCAGATAAAGCCCGTCACGTTGTCGGCTGAAGAACTGGATTCTTGAGCCTTCCTTGCCGGTAATCGACAGGCCGTCCGGATCGGGAAACCAACCGATCGGGGCTTGTTCAATCCAGGCGCCGAGACAGTCGGCACCTTTACCCAGGGTTTTGTTCGCCTGCAATTCGATGACGCAAGTGTTCGAAGGCTTGTCCTGCTGCTTTTGCGCTTTCGGATCAGCATCCCGATCGGACAACGTCGCCTGCCACTGTCCGGCCAACACCGAGGGTTCTTCAAGTCTGAGGCTGCTTGCCATACCGTTTTCTCCTGAAATCATGATGAGCGCCGCCGAAAGCCACGCCATTGCCTTGTAGGTAAACGCTTTACAGATCATGGGAATATTCGCTCCGGCGTGTAGCCTTGCTTACCGACCAGCACGATGCAAGCAAAGAAAGCGGCGCATCACACGCCGCTTTCCACTGCTACATCACGCCACGATGTCGCTGGTCGCTGCCTGGCCAACGGTGCTGACCTGGAAATCAGCCACGCCGTGCCCGGAGAAGTCCACCGACAGCAGGCTGTTGCCACCCGACGACGTCAGGATCGCGTCACCGGCGGAACCGGTGAAGCTGCTGACGAAGTGCAGGCCGGCGCCGTTGGTAATACCGGTCAGGTCGATTTTGTCCAGACCGCTGACGAAATCGAGGATCTGATCGATGGCACCTGGCTTGGAGTCCGAGCTGGCCGCAAACACAAAAGTGTCCGAACCGGCGCCGCCCCACAGCTTGTCGGCACCGCCAGCCCCGTAGAGGATGTCGTTGCCGGCGCCGCCCTTGAGCTCGTTGGCCACGCTGTTGCCGATCAGCAGATCGTTACCCGAGCCACCAATGGCGTTCTCGATGATCGCGCCCTTGGCGATGGACACGTTACCCACCAGACCGCCAACATCGGAGAACGAGGCGTCATTGAGGTTGATCTTCTGGTTCTGAGTGAAGCCCGAGAAGTCCAGAGTGTCCTTGCCGCCCGCGTCCCACACCGAGAACACCACTTTGTCACTCGACGACGAAGCGCTGAGGAAATCGCGGCCGGCGTTGGAGTTGAAGCCGTAGGTGGTGTCACCGGTACGGGTGCTGGTGTTGGCACCGTAGAGTTTCTGGATAGCAGCGATATCGTCCATCAGCGGGCCGGACGAATACGCTTCGACACCACCCTTGCTGAAGTTCTGATTGGTGTTGCTTTCGCTCCAGTAGCTCATGACGCTGTAGCCGCGGGTGTCTTGCCCGTAGGAAGCGTCGTTGTAGGTCGGGTTGCCATTACCGGCATTGTAGTCGCCAGGGTGAGCCAGACCCAGGCTGTGGCCGATTTCGTGAGTCAGGGTCTGACGACCGTAGTTGTTCAGATCCGGATTCTTGTTCTGCGTGTAGCCACTGTTGATCAGGTACCACGAGGTACCGTCATAGCCGGCGCCGGTGCCTGGCAGATAAGCGAACGCTGCAGCGCCATCCTGGCCACCGCTGTAGTTACCGAAGGTCATGTGGCCGTCACCGCCCGAGGCTTTCTCGGTGAAGGTCACGTTGGCCACGTCAGCCCAGGATTGCATGGCGAGCTTGGCCTGGGCTTGTTGTTGTGCACTGAACTGACTGAACCCGCTGATCCCGTGCTTGTTCATCGTGCTGGACGATGCCGAAGTCAGGAACGTGTAGGTGAGTTCGATCTTGCCGCTGCCGTCCTTGTCCTGGTAGGCAGCGCCGTCGCGCAGCAACTGGGTGGCGGCCTGATCGACGGAGTAGGAGGGTTTGCCATTGACCGTGAGGTTGCCGCCACGATCGTATTGATGGCTGAAGCTATTGATCTGGTTGTACGCCGAGCTGAAGGCTGCCAGCTGGAAAGCCTGTTCGGCGGTATCAATAGCATTCGTTTTAACTTTCGACATAAACACACTTCCTTGTTTAGCAATGGAACAGTTTTTGTCCGATAGGACTCTCTCTGGCGAGATCGTCCTATCACTCGCCCAATGAAGGCGTAAGAAACCTGACACAATTTGAAATCTGCCGTAAAGGATTTTTTTGAGATCAAATCGGGCTGTTTCGTAAAACTGCCGTAAACAAAGCGTGCGGGGATGAAAGAATGTTTTAGTTGCGCAGCTTTCGCCTAATTGTCTGACGATTTTCTATTTAAATATTAAATATGGGTAAGTTGTTTTTTGTTAGCCGTGTCTCACTTCTCTGCACTTTGTTAGTGCGTGCCAGTGAATTGATATCAATCCGTTAACCTGCCATCGAGAGACAAATACGGGAGCGAGCTTGCTCGCGAATCGCCGTGCCATCAGCACCTCGCTGACTGAGCAGACGCTTTCACGAGCAGGCTCGCTCCCACTTTTTTCGTTCGGACAAATCGATCAGGTCGCCCGGATGTCGTAAATCACATCAACAGCGTATTGATTGGCATCAATGGTGACCGTTTCGAACTTGAGCGACCCATTGATACGATCATCTGCTTGCCTCTGAATTTTCACCAAGCCTGATTCAGCGCTGAAGAGAACGTCCGGAGAACCATATTTGATGTAGCCCAGAAAGAGAATTTTCGGATCACCCACCTCGAACTCGCCATCCGGTTGCAAAGCGCGAGAAAGCTGCAAACCTATGGAGACCTGTTCACCTGGCGCTTCCGGATCGTTCACGACGCCATGAAAGCGCAATGTGCCCAGCTGTGTGTCGCGCCAGATCCACGGATCCTTGAAGTCATGAACCTTTCCCGTCTTCAGGTTCTTCACCGTCCCCTTGATCGTGCCTGAAGCCTCCCCTTTTTGGCCTTCATGGCTATCGGGTAATTCAGAAAAAATTTTGGGATCAGACATTTTCCTTTTCCTTTTTCCTTTTTCGAAGACCAAGGCGACCTTCGTTGTTTCATTAGAGCGGAAAATGATCTTGCTGAAACCTGTCATAAATGACAGGTATAAAAACCGACTTTGTTATTCCAGTATCTTCAAGACCAAGCTGGCCAGGCAGAGAGCCCGGCCCTGATGATCAACTCCCCGTGCGGATCTTGTTCCACACCCGCGTGCGAATCCGGTCAATGTTCAACGGCATCGCCTCCAGCGCGCCTCATCTCGAACCGTAAGCGGTACGATATCCACGGCGAGGGGACCAGGGTGCCGCGTACCGAAAAGGCTACCCCATAATGCTGAACTTCAGATTCAACTCGTATTTTCGCTCCCACTTTCCCAATGTTATGGCTTTTAGATCCCCTTCAAGATGCCTGACGCTGACAAAATTCTTAAGATCCAGTACGCCGGACTCTACTGTGTAAAACGCCTCTGAAGGCCACCTCGCGTATACCGCATGAGCGAAGCCGGCACTGCCCAGTTCATATGATCCGGTGGCCGGCTCAGCCACATCGAAGTGAATTTGCAGGCTGTATTGCCCTCCACTTTCCTCAGGGTCGGGACCTGCCAAATAGACACCCCAAGGTGTTGCATAGTCTCTAGCGATAAAGGTGGCCGTTAGATCGTATGTTTTTCCAGATACCAGGTTTTTGACAGTTCCCGACACCGTCCCCGTGCTTCCTTGCTCAGCATTTTCTGGAGGCCGTTTGGCTTTGAGCGTGGCGGTTCGATCCTGTGCCATTTGAGAGCTCCTACGTCAGCGGTATGTATATGCAACGCCCATCGTTGCACCTCAAATTAGGCACTCATATTCAGGATCCTGAACCTGTCAAAGCTGACAGTCCTAGAGACTCTTTTGTTATAGACCGGTGATTTCCTTATTGCGAAATTCAACTCCCCGTGCGGATCTTGTTCCACACCCGCGTACGAATCCGGTCAATGTTCAACGGCATCGCCTCCAGCGCAAACAGCTTGCCCATCATCTCCGGGCTTGGATAAACCTTGGTGTCATTCTTGATCGCCGGGTCAATCAGGCTGTCCGCCTGCTCATTGCCATTGGCGTAGTGCACGTAGTTGCTGATACCGGCCATCACGTCCGGGCGCAGCAGATAGTTCATGAACGCGTAACCGGCCTTCTCATCCGGGGCGTCCGCTGGCATCGCAACCATGTCAAACCAGATCGCGGCGCCTTCCTTGGGAATGGCGTAGCCGATATCGACACCGTTTTTCGCTTCTTTGGCACGGTTTTCGGCCTGCAGGATGTCGCCAGAGAAACCGACGGCCACGCAGATGTCGCCGTTGGCCAGGTCACTGGTGTATTTCGAGGAGTGGAAGTAGCTGACGTACGGCCGCACTTTCAGCAACAGCGCTTCGGCTTTTTTATAGTCCTCGGGATTTTTGCTGTGGTGTGGCAGGCCCAGGTAGTTGAGCGCCGCCGGCAGCAATTCCGGGCCGTTGTCGAGGATCGCCACGCCGCACTTCTGCAGCTTTTCCATGTATTCGGGCTTGAAGATCAGGTCCCAGGAATCCACCGGCGCGTTGTCGCCCAGCACTTCTTTGACCTTGGCGATGTTGTAGCCGATGCCCGTGCTGCCCCACAGGTAGGGGAAGCCGTGTTCGTTGTTCGGGTCATTGGTCTGCAGGGCCTTGAGCAGCACTGGGTTGAGATTCTTCCAGTTCGGCAACTGGCTCTTGTCGAGCTTTTTCAGCGCCCCGCCCTGAATCTGCCGGGCCATGAAGTGGTTGGACGGAAACACCACGTCGTAACCGGATTTGCCGGTCATCAACTTGCCGTCGAGGGTTTCATTGCTGTCGTAGACGTCATAGGTGACACCCACGCCCGTCTCTTTCTCGAAGTTCTTGGTGGTGTCCGGCGCGATGTAGTCGGACCAGTTGTAAACCTTGACCGTTTCCGCTGCCTGAGCAAGGGAAACAGCGAGCATCAGCGGTGCCAGAGCGAGGGTCTTGCGGATCATGGATCGATTCCTGTGTGGGTTTTCTTTTTTGTTGGCAGGCAATCAAAGGATCAAACAATCAGAAAATCAGCACGTAGCTCTTGCGCACGGTTTCCTGGATGTCCCAGACACCGAGCGTGTTGGCCGGCAACATCAGTGCGTCGCCACCTTGTATGTGCAGGGTTTCGCCGCCACCGTCGGGGGTGAACGTGCAGCGCCCGGAAATGAAGTGGCAGAACTCCTGCGCGGTGATCTGCCGACGCCAGCGCCCGGGCGTGCATTCCCAGACGCCGGTTTCGACGCCGTCGTCGCGCTCGACGCTGGTGGTCGAGGCAATCGCGATCGGTTCGCCGAGGGGCACGGCGACCGGGCTGGATTCGTCGAGCTGCAGGGTTGCGGTGTTTTTAAACTGGGTAATGCTCATGAGTTGACCTGTCTTTTAAATAAACGGCGTTTAGTGCATGAAACCTTCCATGAAACCCGCGACCTGGCTGGCGAGCTTGCGCCGCCATGGCGCGGTTGCCGGGTTGGCCAGGGTCTGGTCTTCGTGGACGAAGCTTTTGATGATCGCGTTGTAGCCGAGCCAACGGCACGGCTCCGGTTCCCACGCACGCAGCGCATGAATGCCACCGTCCGGCAGCACCCATGGCTGGCGAACCAGTTCCGTATCGCGCTCGAGAATCAGATCCGCCAAGGTGCGGCCGCCGAGATTGCTCGCGCCGACGCCCTCCCCGCCATAACCGCCGGACAGTGCGATGCCGTTGGCGCGATCGCAAAGCATGTGCGGTTTGAAGTGCCGCGACATGCCGAGGTTGCCGCCCCAGGCGTGGGTGATCTGCACGTTTTTCAGTTGCGGGAACAGTTCGCTGAACAAATAGCGGCGCAGTTCGACCTCATCGCGGGTCAGATCGAAGTTGTGGCGCAATTTGCCGGCGAACTGATAACCGCCACGGGCGCCGAAGATCAGCCGGTTGTCGGCGCTGCGCTGGCCGTAAGTCACCTGGCGGCTGAATTCGCTGAACGCTTGTCCACGGCTGAGGCCGATCTCATCCCAGGTCGCAGCAGACAACGGCTCGGTGGCGACGATCAGGCTTTGCACCGGCAACTGATAGCGGCCCAGCGGCGGCAAGGTCACCGAATAACCTTCGACGGCTGGCACGATCCAGCGACTGCGCACGCTGGCTTTCGCGGTGCGCAAACTACCCGCCTGCCAGTGTGTGACCGGGCTGTTTTCGTAGATCTTCACGCCCATATTCTGCACGGTGCGCGCCAGACCGCGCACCAGTTTCGCCGGATGGATGGTCGCCACGTGCGGCGCGTAAATCCCGCCGTACGGTTTAGCCACGCGGATCTGCTGCGCCAGTTGTTCGGGACTGAGCCAGCGGTAGTCGTCGTCGGTAAGGCCTTGGGCGTGCAGTTTGCCCAGGTATTCGCGCAGGGAGGCTTCCTGCTCTGGATAGCGCGCCGCGCAGTACAGCACGCCGCCCTTGCGGTAATCGCAGTCGATACCTTCGCGTTCGAGGACGACCTCCACTTCATCGGGAATGCTGTGCAGCAGATCAAAGGAAGCACGACGCTGTTCTGGCGACAGCCCGGCCAGCAAGCGATCCTCGCCGAGCAGGTTGCCCATCAGCCAGCCGCCATTGCGACCGGAAGCGCCGAAACCGGCGGTTTGCGCCTCGACAATCGCAATATCGAGGCCCGGTGCGAGCTTCTTCAAGTAGTACGCGGTCCACAGGCCGGTGTAACCCGCGCCGATGATTGCCACGTCGACGTCCAGATCCCGCTCAAGCTCGGGCCGCGCGGTCAGCGGCTCATCGAGTTGATCCATCCACAAACTGATAGTGCGCCACGCCGGCATGCAAGACTCCGCCACTGAAATGCTTCGATGGCGTCGATCCTAGTGGCTGTGCTCAGTTGATGTCTTGCGCGCGTGCCCGCAAAGAAATTTGTTTGGCGTAAGCCTTGGGCGACTGACCGGTGTGCTGGCGGAAACAGCTGTAGAACGCCGACAACGAATTGAAACCCGCGGCAAAGGCCAGCTCATCGATGCGCAGCGGTGCTGTGGCGCTATCCAGCGAGCGCAGCAGATGTTGCAGGCGCGCCTGATTGACGTAGCGATAGAAGCTTTGCCCGAGGACCTGATTGAGCAGATAGGAAATCTGATTGCGGCTGTACCCGCACTCCTTCGCCACGCGCTGCAAATCAAGTTCGGGATCGAGGTACGGCTGCTGCTTTTCGAAATACTGCTGCAGGTCTTCTGCCATGAAGCTTAACTGGCGCGGCGACAGGCCCAGGCGGCTGACTGCCGGGCGCTGGCTTGAAGAGGCCGGGCCATGAGTTTGCGTGCGCACCAACGAAGCGTATTCGTTGACGCGCCAGATCAGCCCGTCCTTGACCGTGATCGCTTCGCTTGAGCGGAACGACACCAGACCGTCACCGCCGCGCAACGTCACTTCGTATTGAATGAACGCCGTGCTGCCGTCGACGCGAATGCGGTCGCAATGCTCAAGCAGTTCGTCGGATTCACGCGGCATGCTGACACGCACGTACTCACGTAACTCCTCGAGACCGAGCACGCGGTTCTGAAAGAAATCGTTGTACTGAATGTCCGGGTGATAAAGCGCCATGACGCTGTCGAGGTCACGGTGCTTCCAGCTCAGGTGATAACGCATGACCGTGGCCGCCGTGGCTTGGGTCTGTTCCGGGCCGTCGTCGTCGGCGTGCATAGGGAGCTCGGCGAAAAAGAATCGAGCTTGCCCAAGTTCACCACAGGCTTCAATGACTAATCCGTAGTGGCCTTTTGGCGAAGATTGCGTAGGCCGTGACTTACATCAAAAAATGCGAAGCAATCGCAAAAAGAACTGAAAAATCTCACAGGAATTTCACACCGGGATGCTACTTTTAATGTCAGTCACCGGTTGAGCCAATGAAGGCTCTTCCCACCTAACATGAGCAAACGGAAGCGCTCGATGAAGAAGGCGGGCAACACATGAATAAAGGGTCAAGCAAAGTCACGTTCCCCAACGCATGCCAGTTGATGCGTTGGCATTTTCATCCGATGGGGTTTGAAGCAACGATGGACGCGCCGGGCAGTATGATCGCCCGACTATTCGATCGTGCCAGCGGCGAAACCATGATCGCCATCGCTGGCATCCCGTGCGCGACGGTGATGAATGCAGCGGATGTCGAACGAATCATCGAGGCTGTGGAGGACGAGCTGGAAGCATTCGTACCTCCGGAGTCTCTCAGGAATTACGCATAACGTTATGATTTAAAACGAAAAAGCCCACAGCGATGTGGGCTTTTTTGTGCTTAAACGGTTTGTTTGGCAATGCGGTGATCAACGAAGAACGGCTTGCCCTTCGCCACCCGGTCCGATGCCCGGGGCATGTTCACCGCTTGCGCTTCCTGCGGTTCGACGTACCAGTAGCAATGGCTGACCGCACGGGTGATGCCGACATAGGCCAAGCGCAGGATCTCATCCTTTTGCGCCGTGTCATACGGCTCGCTGTCGCCAGACTTACCCAATCCGGCCATGCGGTAGACCTGATTTTTATACGGCGAACTGGTCAGGTGCTGACAGTCACCGAGCAGAAATACGGCGTCGGCCTGCAAGCCTTTGGCGCTGTGGTAGGTCAGTTGCTTCAGGCGTCGCGCTTCGTACGGCAAGCTCGAATCCACATTAACTACAGACCTAATATGCTCTTCAATCAATGACTTATCGCTGCTTTTTCGATAAAGCATCAAGATTGAATGACCCTGACGATAATGTTCGGCGAGGCGCTGGCCCAATGCGTGATCGTCGCGCTCCAGCACGTTGACTGGCTGCAACGGTTTAGGCGCGCCGCTAGCCTTGGCTTTTTTGCCGGGGATCGCCGGCGCCGCGCGGACGATGTGCTCAGCGGCATCAATGATGTGTTGATGGCTGCGGTAATTGTCACTGAGCATCACACGCGTGGTGCTCGGCGACGGGAACTCCTTGTCGAACGCCATAAAATAACTTGGCGAACTCCCGCGCCAGCCATAAATCGACTGCCAGTCATCACCGACGCACAGCAAAGATGAACGCTGCGCGCCCCGCCCGACGTGCATGGCCGGGCCTCGGCTGCGTATTTCGCTGAGGCTCGCGCGTATCCACGAAACGATCTGCGGCGATACATCCTGAAACTCATCGATCATCAGGTGTGCCAGCGGCCGGAGCAACTCATCGCTCAACAGCTTGAGGTTTTCCGGCGAGTGCTCGCTGAACAGCGCGAACATGCGGTTGTAGGTCATGACCGGCGGTTTCTGATCCAGCAGATGATCTTCAAATGCCCGCCAGAACAGACTCAGGGCCTCAAAGAAGAAACGGTCAGAATCGTCTTTGGCGAAACTCATGCGAGCGACCGCGTCAGGCACGTCCAGGCCGAGGTTCTCGATGAAACCTGCTGCGGCGACAAAACAGTCGAGCAACGGCGCCGATGCCAACTCGCCTTTGACCTTGTAATCGAAGCCCGGCCCGGCACTGGCATCGCCTGCCAGCGTTGCCAGAACACGTTTCGATGACTCGTAACTATCAATCCAAATCAAAGGCTTACGACAGAAAGCTTGAAACAGGGTGCGCTTTACCGCCCACTCTGCGCGCACACTGAGTTTGGCGTTTGGCCGGCTGACCTGCGGATTTTCCCGTGGATCGAAACCGAGTATCACCCAGGCATCCAGGCTCGGAATGTAGCCATGGCAATGAAATTTTGCGCCGTTGATATCGAAACTCTGCCGGTTCGGCTCTATACCCTTGATCGGCCAGGCACCCGCGCGGAACCACAGATCTTCAATGGCATCGCACAGTTCTTCATCGCGCTGGGCGGCCAACTGCGTCACCGCTACACGCTTTTGCACGTCCGGGTGATCACGCTCCAGCTCCTTGAGCTGTAGACCGGCACGGGACAATGGCTGAATCAGCTGACGGAAACGCTCGTCCTCGTTGAACAAGCGGTGATAGCAGGCGTTGAGTTGCTGACGCTGCGCATCGTTAATGCGCAGGTCGAACGGGTTACTGTCGACCTCTTCGTCGGCACCTTGCGCTCGATGGCTGAGGTTTTCAAAAGCCTGCAAGCGTTCGAAACCCGGCAAGCTACGCACCATCGGCAGGATGCGCGAGTGGAAAGTGCGCACCAGTTCGCGCGCCTGACGCAGGTTCAACGCCTGGCCCCATAGCGCGAACAGCTCAATCAATTTGTTGATGAAATCCTTGCGTGACTCGCGGGTGAAGGTCACCACGGTCATCGAATCCAGCTCAAAACCCAGATAGTGATTAAGCAACAGAATACGCAGTACCAGTGTGGTCGACTTCCCCGCACCCGCGCCGGCAACTACTGAAGTCGACGGGGTTTCGCTGAAAATCATTTTCCATTGCGCGGCGCTTGGCTGAGCATGCTCAGGCAACAAGCGAGCGACATCGGCCTTCATGCGTTTTTTCAGTTCGGCCGTCAGCGGCAGGCGCCAATCGTCGAACAGATGATTATCAACGCTCGGCGGGCGGTGCTCAGTGTTGCGGCTGTCACGGATCAGCAGCACCTGACGACCTTCTTCCAGCCCCTCAAGCTTGCCTTCCTTAAAGCCATATTCAACGCCAGCGGTGTGGCCGCTGCGAAAACCATCGGCCTGACCGTGCAACCACGATGCACGGTGTTGCGCGCGCAAACGGGTCAAACCATGGCCGAAGAAGCGTGCAGCCAGGCGTTTGAACCATGGCATCTCGGCCAAGGGGCGAAGTTCGGGAGGAAGATCGGGAGTGTGTTGCGCCACGCTGACGGGCTCCAGTGTGTGAGGCTGTGGCGGCTATGGTGTCTGTATTTGCCGCTCAGTTCTAGCGAAATGCTTACAGGTCATTGGTTTAGGCGATGAACTGAAGGTGAGATGAGACACTTTCCAGCTTTTTTCTTATCGGGCATTTCGATCATAACGCCGCACTTTTTACGCTTTTTATCGATTATTAACTGATAGATGATGGCCGTCATAAACCACCGGTGTCGCGTCGGGTGTCAACCACTCACACCCCATGACGAACCTTTTGAGGAGACGATCATGCTTGAACTCAGACCTTTCAGCTCGCTGGGCGGCGCCCATCACGGCTGGTTGGATGCCCATCATCACTTTTCGTTCGCCGAGTACTACGACCCGCAGCGTATGAGCTGGGGCAACCTGCGGGTATGGAATGATGACGTGATCGCGGCGGGCACTGGTTTCCCGCAGCACCCGCACCGCGACATGGAAATCATCACCTATGTCCGGGAAGGCGCGATTACTCACCAGGACAATCTGGGCAACAAGGGCCGCACCGAGGCTGGCGACGTCCAGGTAATGAGCGCCGGCACCGGCATTGCTCACAGCGAATACAACCTGGAAGCGAAAGACACCAAGATCTTCCAGATCTGGATTCTGCCGACGGAAACCGGCGCCCCGCCATCGTGGGGTGCCAAACCTTTCCCGCAAGGCCAGCGTGAAGGCTTTGTCACCCTGGCCAGCGGCAAGGATGGTGATGACCAGAGCCTGCGGATTCGCGCTGATGCGCGATTGGTCGCGGCCAATCTCAAGGCTGGGGAAACTGCGGAGTATCATCTGGATGAAGGCCGTCGTGCGTACCTGGTGCCGGCCACCGGCGCGATTGAAGTCAACGGCTTGCGCGCACAAGCTCGAGACGGTGTCGCGATAGCGCATGAGCAAGTGCTGAGCGTCACGGCCATTGAGGACAGTGAAATCGTCTTGGTGGATTTGGCCTAATCGCCTGACGCGCAGACAAAAAAAGGGGCAACCATCACGGTTGCCCCTTTTTTCAAGCGCTTGCGAGCATCACTTGCTGGAGATGGCGCCATCCACCAGCGTCTGCGCTTCAACGACCAATTGCTTGAGGTGGTCGTCACTGATGAAGCTTTCAGCATAGATCTTGTAGATGTCTTCGGTGCCCGACGGACGCGCGGCAAACCAACCGTTTTCAGTCATCACTTTCAGACCACCAATCGCCTGATCGTTGCCCGGCGCATGGCTGAGAATGCTCTGAATTTTCTCACCGGCCAGTTCGGTCGAGGTGACCTGCTCAGGTGACAACTTGCTCAGCAGTGCTTTCTGCTCAGGGTTGGCCTTGGCGTCGACGCGTACCGAGAATGGTTCGCCCAGCTCATCGGTCAATGCCTTGTAGGCCTGGCTTGGATCGCGACCAGTGCGCGCAGTCATTTCGGCGGCGAGCAGGGCCGGGATCAAACCATCCTTGTCAGTGCTCCACACGCCACCGTCCTTGCGCAGGAACGATGCGCCGGCGCTTTCTTCGCCGCCGAAACCCAGCGAGCCATCGAACAGGCCGTCAGCGAACCATTTGAAACCGACCGGGACTTCGTAAAGACGACGACCCAGGCGCTTGGCCACGCGATCTATCAGACCACTGCTGACCACGGTTTTACCCACGCCAGCATCCGCGCGCCACTGCGGGCGGTTCTGGAACAGGTAATCGATCGACACTGCCAGATAGTTGTTCGGCGCGAGCAAACCACCGGACGGTGTCACGATGCCGTGGCGGTCGTGATCGGGGTCGCAGGCGAAAGCGACATCGAAGCGCTCTTTCAGGCCGATCAGCCCCTGCATCGCGTGGCTCGACGACGGGTCCATACGAATCTGGCCATCCCAGTCGACGGTCATGAAACGGAAGGTCGAATCGACCTCCTTGTTCACCACGTCCAGGTCCAGACGGTAATGCTCGGCAATTGCCGACCAGTAGCGCACCCCTGCTCCACCCAGCGGATCAACGCCCAGACGCAGTTTGGCGTCACGAATGGCGTCGAAGTCGATCACGTTGATCAGGTCGGCAACGTAGGTGTTCAGGTAATCGTGGCGATGCGTCGTGCTGGCCTTGAGCGCTTGCTCGTAGCTGACGCGTTTAACCCCTGCCAGCTTATTGGCCAGCAGTTCGTTGGCCTTGGCCTCGATCCACTTGGTGATGTGGGTGTCAGCCGGGCCGCCGTTGGTTGGGTTGTATTTGTAGCCACCGCTTTGCGGCGGGTTGTGCGACGGCGTGATGACAACGCCATCGGCCAGCCCCGAGGTGCGGCCACGGTTGTAGCAGAGAATGGCGTGGGAAATGGCCGGTGTCGGCGTGTATTCATCACCTTCGGCGATCATCACGGTCACACCGTTGGCCGCCAATACTTCCAGCGCGCTGGCTCCCGCCGGGGTCGACAGTGCGTGTGTGTCGATGCCGACAAACAGCGGTCCGGTAATCCCTTGGGCTTCACGGTACAGACAGATCGCCTGACTGATGGCCAGAACGTGCCATTCATTGAAACTCAAGTCGAAGGAACTGCCCCGATGCCCGGAAGTACCGAACGCCACACGCTGGGTGGAAATGGACGCGTCAGGCTGACCGGTGTAATAAGCCGTTACCAGTCGCGGGATATCGACCAACAATTCTGCCGGTGCCGGTTTGCCCGCAAAAGGACTGAGAGTCATGCAAAACCTCTGAAATAGAGTGGTTCAGGAATAGAGCGCAGTTTACTGGCAGTTTGACCGCAGTGCGATGGGATCTATCCGCAGCACTTCCGATGTTTTTTAACGTTAGTCTGACGGCGCCAGACGCAACGCTTCGCCCAGCAGCCCGGCGACGTTGACCAAGTCATGGTCACCATTGAACAGCGGGCTCAAACGCAAATGGTGCGCGTGCAGCCCTTGCAGACTGAACAACTCCCCTGGCGCAATAATGATCTGTTGCTTGAGCAGGCGATGAAACACGTACCCCATATCCACCGGGCGTAGTGAACGCGCCCAGATCGTTGCCCCTCCCTGCGGCTCGACAATCTGCAATACATCACCCAGACGCTCGCGCAGTAGCTGAATCAGGGGCGTGCGGCGCTCCTTGAGCATACGTCTGAGTACGGACAAATGCTGATCCAGGCGACCGCCAGCCAACAACCTGGCAATTGCCTTCTGGCGAATAGGTGACAAACGAAATGCCCGCAGCAGAAAGTGGCGCAGCAGCTCACTTCGCCAATGGTGTGACAGGACAAAACCAAAAGGAGCCTCCGCTCCGATGAATTTCTCGAACGTGGAAAATACCAACAAACGATCAGGGTCCAGCCAGTCGCGCAAGCGATCGGTGCTGACTGCTTCGTCAAGTTCGCTGTAGCAGTCGTTTTCCAGCACCCAGGTGCCATGACACCCGAGCAAATGTGCAACCGTTTGCCGATTGGCCTGAGACAGCAGGCTACCGTGAGGCATGCTCAATACCGACGACAGAAGAATCAGTCGCACCGGCTCGTTTTTAAGCAAAGACTCCAGCCGTTGTGGATCGATCACTCCCCCATCCAGTAGCGGCAGCTCGATTAAACGCACCCCGGCAGTTTCCAGCAGACGCAGGATTATCCAATCACAGGGCGATTCAACCACTACCGTGGCGCCGCGCAACTCAAGCACCGAGATGAGTATCTCCAGCACACCGCGTAGATCGGCACCGACATAGACATCGTCCGCATGCCAGCAATTCGTCGTTGACGAGGTGTAGCGTGCCGCAAGCACTGTGCGCAGTTCCAGATCACCGCAAGGTTGCAACAACAATTGGGGCTGGCGGGGATATTGCCGTAACAGTTCCCGCTCAAGCATCAACAGCGGACTGTCCAGCGGTTGCAACGTCGCCGGATCGTCGGTGCTCAACACACACATGCCCGGGCGGCGGGCGTTGACGTAGACCGTCTCAAGCAAATCATTGCCACTACCGGGCAACTCCATCGTGGGTAGCGCCTGCGCGTAATACCCGGACTTGGCAATCGAATAGACCCTGTTTTCCTTTTCCAGCAGAGCATAGGCGTACTGGACGGTCGAGATGGACACATTCAGTCGGTCAGCCAACTGCCGCAACGAAGGCAGGCGCACCGCCGAGCTGCTCCCCGCTTCGTCGATCAGTTGCGTCAGGTAGCGGTAAACCGCCTGATAAACGAAGTCGGTTTCCTGAGCCTTCACGAGCCCGCAGCCATTGGCTGTGATACAAAAACTGGCAGATGGCTCACGTTCAGCCTTCCGCCGACCGATCAACTGCCGCCCCGCGACCCGCCTCGTTCAGATTTGCGTCATCAGCAGCGCCTTCGCTGGTTGCCGGCATGCGAATCGGCCCTGTTGCGTAAAGACGAACAATCATCGCGACCGGCAAACCGCTGACATCGGTCATCCACTTCAGGACTTGTTCCGGCGCATTCAGGCCCTGCATGGCCCGATGCAGATCCGGCATTGCCACCAACATCCCGGGATGACAATTGCGCAAGAATCTTTCGAGCCCGGCACCGCTATCTATAAACGGTGCAAACAACAGACACGTCAGCTGCGCTTCGTTCAGATCGAAACTGGCCAGCAAACTGGCCTCTGCCTGCATGCGCAAGTGCATGGGATCTCCAAGGTCACCAAAACTGCTGAGCAACTGTTCGCACAGCGGTTCGGGCACCTGCTTGCGCCGCATTTCCATCAAGCGGTTCTGCAGGTATTCGCCGATTCCATTCTCATACGTGCGACCTTCGATGAACTGTGCCTGCAAACCGCGCAGATGCGCCGCGACCAAAGGCTCTGCGTATTCGTCGTCATTTTGATAAAGGCTCTGGTCATTTGCCTGGAATCCCAGAAAGTCGCTGAGCAAAGGCCAGCGCTCCTCCAGTTTGCCGACGATCATGTCGTTGATATTGATGAAACCGGTACGCCGACAGGCCTCGAACTGCCCTTCAGGTCGCCACGTCACGCGCTCCTCGTCAGTGTAGAACTCGCGATAATAATCACCTCCGAGGCCGTCGAGCACAGGGAACAGCATTTCAAATCCCGAGGTATTTAACAGGGGGCCGGAGATTGCCGCTTTCTGCACTGCTCGACTCAATCCGTCGAGGAAGTGCTTCTGGCGCTGTGGGGGCTCGCTACCGATCATTGCATCAACACCACTGTTCCAGCGAGCGATCTGACCGTAGAACTCAGCGGTAGCCAGATAGGCGTCATCCCACAATTCGAGCGGCTCGGTGAACGTTCGGCGATGACCAAGCACCAGCAAATTCACGCGATGGGCTTCACGCCCCTCGTCGCAGAGTGGTGACTGATGGTCGAACGGCAAAACCTGGCGATTATCGACCATCATCAGCTCGACCCGAGGATCGTCATACAGGAACAGCGCACTGAAGCTGCGGTGCATGTTCTGCAGTGCCGTTTGAGTGTTGCCGTTCCAGCGCAAGGTCGCTACGCGCAATTGAAAGGTTGCGGGGGCTCGCCCGGCGATAGTCAGTTGCGCAGCCCGCAACAAAGCCAGCGTATAACAGCTGTCACGCGTCCCGGACTGGTTCACCAGCACTTTGAAATGACCGATGTTCTCCATGCCGCCCGCAGCGACGGCCAGCCGCTGGATCAGCAACTGCAATGCCGTGCGCTCTGCGCGAGAGAAGAAACTCAGCAGACGTTGCAAGACTTGCTGGTAGACGTAATTCATTGCCTGATCATGGATAGTGCTCATCGGTATTTACCCGGTATCAAAAGTTTCATGGCGCGCAGACAAACATTGGCCGCACGACAATTCATCAATAAGTAATAGACGCTCAAATGCTAACACTTACAAATTTGTAGTTATTTGAAACACTTGAGCTCAAAAAACCCAACCCACCACCGAAAGGCAGCGTCAACCCACTGTAATTACTAGGGATTTTCTCGGATTAAATCTTCCTAGGAAACTTCCCACAACATCCCACGACAAGTGAGTACAAGAAAAAGAGAAGCGGTTTCCGAATAGCCCTACAACAATTAAACAGAAGTTGGCGCGATCAACAGTTTTAGCCGTTCGATTACGTGAGGGACGAATTGAATGCACAGTCATGGCTCATTCCTTGAGATGAAAGTAATCATTCAATTATCAGGGCTTATATTGTGATTAGAAGATACAGATCGAGAGCAAAAACCAGTTCAGTTGCTGAACGGTGCCGGGCGCAGCACCCGGAGTCTCTGATTTACACGGCAGGATAAACGCACAAGAGTCCGTGGGGCCACGGACTCTGATTACAAGACTTACGCCGGTTCGACTTGCAGAGCGACCCGTTCGCGACAAGGGCATTCGTCCATGTAGCGATGTGCTTCGACGAACTCGTTGAACGGGAATACTCGGGTCTTGAGCGGCAGCAGCACGCGGTCAGCGGTCAACTGGTTGATGTCACGCAGCGCCCGTTGCAAAGCGACGTGATCCTGAGTGATGCCCAGTTCCGGCTTGCCGGTGAAGTTGCCGATGCAGTGCACGAAGAACTGGATGTTCTTCTGGAACGCTGCACAGGCCGGGAATGGCGTCTGGTTGCCACCCTGCAAGCCATACAACACCAGGCTGCCACGCGGCGCCAGCACATCGCCAAGCAGCGACATCTGCGGGCCGCCGAGGCCGTCGAACACTACGTCGACACCACGGTTGTCGGTGATCTTGTTGATTCGCATCAACAGATCTTCCTCTTCGGTGACGATGACCTTTTCTGCACCAAGGGACAGCAGGTACTCGCGTTCTTCGGCTTCTTTGGTCGCGGCAATCACCCGCACACCCATTGCCTTGCCCAACTGGACAAACGAAGGACCGGCGCAATGGCTGGCGTCAGTGACTAGGGCAAACTGCCCCGGCTTGACGCGTGCCAGATCGGCGTAGGCAAAGTAGGCGATCAACAGCGGTGTGTAATGCACACTGGCTTCAATCGGGCTGAGCACATCCGGATAACGGGTCAGCGCAGTACGCGGCAGCACGATCGATTCGCCGTAGACCGGGTAGTCGTTCGCACTCTCGGCCGGAAAGCTGGCGACCTTGTCACCCACTGCCAGATCATCGACACCGTCGCCGACAGCGGTGATCACACCGGCCATCTCGTGACCAAGACCCGCAGGCAGTCGCGCCTGAGACGAGGCCAGATTCTGACGCCAAAGGGTGTCGTACCAGCTGATGCCGATCGCCTCGACGCGCACCTGCACTTCGCCAGGACCTGGCTGAGCGGCCGCATGCTCTTCGCATTTGAGCACCTCGGCCGGACCAAACTTGTGAAAACGGATCGTGCGGGACATCGCAAACCTCGTCAAAGTAACCTCTAATGCCATGAACTCTATCTGGGCTTTTGACCCAAGACTATCAGTGGCTATTAATAGTCGACATGCCTGTCATTGATTCCGCAACAGGGGCGGCATTGGCAAAATCCATGAAGAAACTGCTGCCACCGTCTCAGTAAAGCTGAATTTTCCGGTGCAGAGTACCAGCCTTTCCCCGTAAGATTCATGCCGGCCATTGTTCTCATATGGCCGCTCTCGTCAAGCTTGATGACTCTGCCAGGACTCCAGATGAATCGTAATGACCTGCGTCGTGTCGACCTGAACCTGTTGATCGTATTCGAAACATTGATGCACGAACGCAGTGTGACCCGGGCGGCAGAAAAGCTGTTCCTCGGTCAACCGGCGATCAGTGCGGCGCTTTCGCGCCTGCGCAGCCTGTTCGACGACCCGCTATTCGTGCGCACCGGGCGCAGTATGGAACCGTCCGCCCGTGCGGTGGAAATCTTCGCCCTGCTCTCGCCGGCCCTCGATTCAATTTCGACCGCCGTCAGCCGCGCGGCCGAATTCGACCCGGCCACCAGCACCTCGGTATTCCGTATCGGCCTGTCCGACGACGTCGAATTCGCCCTGCTGCCCATGCTGCTCAAACGCCTGCGCGCCGAATCGCCAGGCATCGTGCTGGTGATCCGTCGCGTCAACTACATATTGATGCCTGGCCTGCTGGCTTCCGGCGAGATATCCATTGGCGTCAGCTACACCACAGACCTGCCGGCCAACGCCAAGCGCAAGGTCCTGCGTCGCAGCGCACCAAAACTGCTGCGTGCCGACACCGTGCCGGGACCGTTGAGCCTGGATGACTACTGCGCGCGTCCGCATGCGCTGGTGTCGTTTGCGGGCGACCTCAGTGGTTTTATTGATGAAGAGCTCGAGAAACTGGGGCGCAAACGGCATGTGGTGCTGGCCGTGCCGCAGTTCAACGGCTTGAGTACGCTGTTGGCGGGCACTGACATCGTTGCGACCGTGCCGGATTACACGGCGGAAGCGCTGACGGCGGCTGGCGGTGTTCGTGCGGAAGATCCGCCGTTGCCGACGCGCACGTTTGAACTGCACATGGCGTGGCGTGGGTCGCAGGATAATGATCCGGGTGAGCGGTGGTTAAGGTCGCGGATTCAGATGTTTTTTGGCGACCCTGAGAGTCTCTGAATCAAGCCGCGCAGCGCTTAATTCTGCCTCGCCGCCGTGTATTTCTAACGAGCAGCGTAACGCGTCATGTGGAAGGCTGCGGGTCACTACCCGCCCTGCCCCAGAATTCTTCGGCAGACTGACTGAGAATAGCTTTTGGGCGGGTCAGATGAATTTCCAGAGGTATATCCCAGCTTTCGTCGAGCGCTCTGACTAAGCGCCCATCCAGGATTTCTTGCTCGGTGAGGCTCTTGGGCAGCCACGCCACTCCTTTGCTTTCCAAGGCCATGGACATGAGTACCGCTGCCAGGTGGCTGCTGAAAAGTGGTTTGAGGTGGAGGTAATCTTCCTTGCCACGCAATCTGTGGGCGACGATACGCCCCAGTCCAGACTCATGGGTGTAAGCGAGGTATGGCAATGCCGCAGGAGAGGTGCCGAAGTTAGCGGATGCACTCGTGAGGGGAACGAGAACGTCCTCGCCCACCTTCTTGCTGGTGAACTGATCAGGCGCCAGTAAAGGCGGAACATCGGGATGGCGGTGGCAGAGCAGAAACTGAACCTGACCATGTATCAGCATCTGCTCACAAACAGCCATGCTATCTGAGTGCAGTTTAACGGCCTCAATGGGGGCACCGTTTTCTGAGCTTCGAAGCCATTTCGGAAAAAATGTAAATGACAGGGAATGAGTCGCTGCGAATTGAAGCGACTTGGCTGCCATTCCTGCTACCTCTTGAGCCTCGTTGCGCATCCTGTACAAGTGTCGAGCCGCCTCCTGAGCACTGGGCAAAATTTGCCTTCCTGCCTCGGTAAGGGTTGCGCCTTGCGGTGTACGCACAAACAACTCAACGCCCATCCAGTTCTCCAATGAGCGAACTCTGCGGCTGAAAGCCGGCTGAGTAACATGCCGCGCTTCTGCCGCCCGAACGAAGCTGCCGTACTCTGCAAGCGCTGAAAGATCTTCGAGCCAAACGAGTTCCAAGGGCCATGCCTCCTGTGCATAGGGTACGGCATTAATAGCATTGGGCGGGTGACATCGCAAAGCATAACGTGGGGCCACAAACAACAAGAGGAACCCGTCATGCGTATCGTAGACATCCGTGAAAAAACAGTTTCTATTGCCTCTCCAATTGCCAACGCCTACATCGACTTTTCCAAAATGACCTGCTCGGTCGTCGCTGTTATCACGGATGTGATTCGCGACGGTAAACCTGTCATCGGCTACGGTTTCAACTCCAACGGTCGCTATGGTCAAGGCGCTTTGATGCGTGATCGCTTTCTGGCGCGGATCACCGAAGCTGATCCAGATACTCTTGTCGACCATGAAAACAACAATCTGGATCCGTTTGCCATCTGGAAAACCCTGATGACCAACGAAAAGCCAGGCGGTCACGGCGAGCGCTCGGTCGCAGTTGGCACCATCGACATGGCTGTATGGGATGCCGTCGCCAAGATTGAAGGAAAACCTCTCTATCGCCTGCTGGCTGATCGTTACCGCAACGGCGTGGCCGATGACAAAGTTTGGGTCTACGCAGCAGGTGGCTACTACTACCCAGGCAAAGACCAGACCAAGCTCAAAGCAGAAATGCAGAGCTACCTGGATCGTGGCTACGACGTTGTTAAAATGAAGATCGGTGCGGTGCCACTGGACGAAGATATCCGTCGCATCGAAGCGGTACTTGAAGTGGTTGGGGACGGTCGGCGACTGGCGGTCGATGCCAACGGTCGCTTCGATCTTCAGACCGGTATTGCTTACGCGGAAGCCATCAAGAAGTACAACCTGTTCTGGTACGAGGAGATCGGTGACCCACTCGATTACGCACTCCAAGCTGAGCTTGCCAATCACTATGAATTGCCTATGGCGACCGGGGAAAACCTGTTTTCCCACCAGGACGCTCGTAACTTGCTGCGTCACGGCGGCATGCGTCCGGATCGCGACTTTCTCCAGTTCGACTGTGCGCTGTCCTATGGGTTAGTGGAGTACATGCGCACCTTGAAAGTGATGGAAGAAATGGGTTGGTCTTCCCGCCGCGTAGTTCCGCACGGTGGTCACCAGATGTCCCTGAACATCGCAGCCGGTCTGCACCTGGGCGGCAACGAATCTTACCCCGACGTGTTCCAGCCTTTCGGCGGCTTCGCCGACGGAATCAAGGTGGAAAATGGTTACGTCGGCCTGCCAGATATTCCAGGTGTTGGCTTCGAAGCCAAGTCCGCCTTGTACGCAGTCATGCGCGAGTTGGGCGAAGGCTGATCAACCTCGATCTGCGGTTTCTTTTAAGGAGACCGCAGACTCAGGCGTCATCCGCTGACGCCAAACCACATGCCCATCACAAAAATAAAATGAGGTGCTTCCGTGGAAATTTCCAAGTCCCGCTGGTACAGCCAGCTATATGTGCAGGTGCTGATCGGCATCGTCATCGGCGCAGCGATTGGTCACTTTGAACCGCAATTCGGAGCCAAGCTTCAACCTTTTGCCGATGGCTTTATCAAACTCATCAAAATGCTGTTGGCGCCTATTATTTTCGGTACCGTCGTGGTTGGCATCGCCAAGATGGGCAGCATCAAGGAGGTCGGACGGATCGGCGTCAAGGCGCTGCTCTACTTTGAAATCCTTTCCACCATTGCGCTAGTCATCGGCCTTATTGTGGTCAATATCGCAAAGCCAGGCGCCGGGATGAATATCAACGCTACCACGCTTGATGCCAGCGCTATCGCCAAGTACAGCCAGGCCGCCAGTGAACAGGGCGGCACCATCGATTTCTTTCTCAACATCATCCCGAGCACCTTCATTGGCGCATTCTCGAATGGCGTCATGCTTCAGGTCATTCTGATTTCGGTATTGATGGGCGTAGCCCTCGTTCAGATGGGCGAAACCAGCAAACCGCTGATCAATACCATCGACTTGTTTCTGCAAGGGCTTTTCAAGATCGTGGCAATGGTGATGCGCCTGGCTCCCCTTGGCGCCGGCGCCGGGATGGCATTCACTATAGGCAAGTACGGCATTGGTACCTTGCTGTCACTCGGCCAGTTGCTGGTCGCGCTCTATATCACCACCCTGATTTTCATCGTGGTAGTGCTGGGTACGGTTGCCAGATGGTCGGGCATGCCGCTGATGCAATTTCTTCGTTATTTCAAAGATGAAATTCTCATCACGCTTGGCACCTGCTCAACCGAAGCCGTGCTTCCGCGAATGATGGTGAAACTTGAAAAGCTGGGCTGCAAGAAGTCAGTGGTAGGCATGGTGCTCCCCACTGGATATGCCTTCAATGCAGATGGCACCTGCATTTACCTCACCATGGCGGCGATTTTTATCGCACAGGCAACCAATACGCCACTGACGTTTATGGATCAGATGATTCTGTTGGGCGTCTTCCTGCTGACCTCAAAAGGCTCCGCTGGCGTGGCGGGTGCCGGGTTCATAACCCTTGCGGCAACGCTAACAACCATCCACTCCATTCCTCTGGTCGGCCTCGTCTTGCTACTGGGCATTGACCGATTCCTGAACGAAGCACGGGCCGTGACCAACCTGATCGGTAATGGCATCGGCACCATCGCCATTGCCAAGTGGGATAACTCGTTCGATGTCGAGGCCTGCGAGCGTGAAATCGCCGCCATGAAACACGAAAAAGCGGCCAGGAAGGCAATGCTGGCACAGAAATAATCTGCAAAGGGAGCCGGTCATCTCGCCTTAAAACGGTTATGACCGGGAGTGCCTTCCAGGTCTCGTTCAAATCGAATGAGACCAACAAATTACTTCTAAGAATTTGATGGAGCCAAAAATGATTGAGCGATCACATCATGAACTGCGCAAGGCGTTTGGTGATTTACTCCAGGGTACCGTCTGCAAATTCGCTGCTTCCGTATTCGATCCGATCTCGGTTCGTATGGCTTCCGACCTTGGCTTTGAGGTCGCCATTCAAGGTGGTTCCGTCGCCTCGCTTCAGGTGCTTGGGGCACCGGACATCGCACTGCTCACGCGGGATGAGTATGTCGAGCAGGTTTCCAGAGTCGGACGGGCCAGCCAAATCCCAATCATTGGTGACGCTGACCATGGATTCGGAAACGCGCTGAATGTGATGCGAACAGTGACCGAGTTGCAGAAAGCCGGTGTCGCAGCCCTAACACTGGAAGACACCCACCTCCCGGCCAAATACGACGAGCAGTCGCATGTGCTTATCGAGAGGGAAGAAGCTGCGAGCAAGATTTACGCTGCGCGGTTTGCCCGTTCAGATGATGCGCTCACCATCATCGCCCGAACAAATGTGGCCGTTACCACCTTGGAAGATTCCATTGCACGCACTACGGCCTATGAAAAAGCCGGGGCCGACGCGATTTGCCTCGTCGGGGTGAAAGACTTCCAACACTTGGAAGCACTCACTGCACATCTCAGCGTGCCGATCATGCTGATCAATTATGGAAATCCGGCTCTGAGCGATGTTGAGAAACTGAGTGCAGCCAACGTGCGGATTGTGGTCAATGGGCATGCTCCCTATCTGTCCGCAATCAAAGCGACTTACGAGGCGCTGCGCGAACAAAGCGGCACAAAGGGGAGCGAGTTTTCCCTCCCTGAGCTGCTTTCTAAATACACGCTCTCGGACAATTACCGTGAGTGGGCGAAAACCTATTTGAAGTCAGAACACGATTCAAATTGAGTTTGAAAAAGGTGCGATAAGGCGTCATGAAAAAGACAATCCTGGCCTTCAGCCGCGTCTCACCCACGCTGCTTGAGCCTTACAAAGATACGTACAACATCATCGTCATGCGTCCAGAGTTTGGTGACATGGATGCTCAGTTCGAAGATGCCATTCCCAGCGCTCATGGATTGATCGGCGGCAATCGGCGCCTAGGTGAAGCAGAGCTCGCATCGGCTAAAAACCTTGAGATCATCTCCAGCATATCGGTTGGCTACGACAACTATGACCTCAGCTATCTCAATGGCCGAGGGGTCATGTTGACCAACACGCCAGATGTCTTGAACGAAACCACCGCTGATCTGGCTTTCGCCCTGATCCTGGCCACAGCGAGACGCATCCCAGAGCTTGATGCCTGGACGAAAGCCGGCAATTGGACAAAGACCATCGAAGCATCCCACTTCGGATGCGATGTGCATGGAAAGACCTTGGGCATTATCGGTTTAGGCAAAATTGGAGAGGCCATCGCACGCAGAGGGCGTTTCGGTTTTGGCATGAACATCCTCTACAACGGCAACAATCGTAAACCGCAGCTTGAGAAAGAACTCGGTGCGCGGTTCGTCCCGCAAGAGAAACTTTTAAGCGAGTCTCATTTTGTCTGCCCGGTCGTGCCGTTGACGGACGGCACGAGAAACCTCATCGGACGTAAGGAGCTAGCGTTGATGGGCCCGGAGAGTATTTTGATTAACGTTTCTCGCGGCCCTGTGGTTGATCAGGACGCACTCTTCCAAGCGCTTGAGGAGAAAACGATACGAGCAGCGGGTTTAGATGTTTACGTGAAAGAACCGCTTGTGAGTTCAGGTCTTTTCAAATTGAAGAACGTTGTCACTGTGCCTCATATCGGCTCTGCAACAAGCGATACACGCAATGCGATGGCACTGCGTGCACTGGAAAATTTGCTTACGGGTCTCGAAGGACGACAACCGAGAGACCTCGTGAATACTCACGGGCTAGGGCACAGATGGACGCAGTGACGACAAGGACGCTGGCAGTATGGCCGCCGCGCAGAATAGAGCGCGGCTTATAGGTTGGGGCGGCTACTCAAGCTTAAGCCGCTCTAAACAAGATCGACGATTTGCCGATGCGCTCCGTTTCCTGTTTTTGCCGACGCTTGTCCTGATTTTGATGCTAAGCATTATTCTTTTTCAGGCTTTCGGGGCTGCCAGCGCACAGACCATCCATCACCAAATTCATCAATCTGGCGAGACGTAAGCGCCATTCGCTCTGGGCATCCATTTGCCATATTCCAGCGATGGCTAGAAAAAAGTCGTCGTTTGTAATCCCGCTACGAATCGTTCCTGCCTTCTCATTTGCCCTCAAAAGCAATTCGGCAGCTCCTTGGACAGGAGCGTATCCCGACTTCCCTGGGAACTCGTAAACGGAAGCGGCTTGTTGGATCGCAGCAGCGAGTCCTGCCTTTGTCATTGCATATTCAGCGAGGCAGTCCATCCACTCTCGGAGGGCTTCCTTAGGTTGTTTGGTCGCCAGCAGCTCCTCTGCCAACGCGGCCACCTGCTGCATTTCGAACTGATAAACCTCGAATACCAACTTCTCCCTGGTAGGGAAGTGACGATAGAACGTGCCTTGCCCTACCCCCGCCTTCTTCGCAATCGTGCTTAACGGAATCGCAGGATCGCTAGTCAGCTCTACCACTGCGACCTCCAGAATCCGTTCCCGGTTTTTCTTGGCGTCAGAACGCATCACCAAATCGTGAGTCATGAACAAAATTTTCCTTCACTGCATTGCTAAGCGGACAGTTGTCCGGTACGGTTTAAAAGTGGACAGCTGTCCGCTTAGTCATCGTTTCTGGAGTTTACTATGAACAGCACTGGCAACACGATTCTGGTTACTGGCGGCACCTCAGGCATCGGCCTCGGTCTGGCGCTAAGATTTCACAAGGCGGGCAATAAAGTCATCATCGCGGGACGTCGCAAGTCTCTGCTCGACAAGATCGCGTCGGAACATCCAGGTATTGAATCAGTAATGCTGGACGTCTCCGACCCACAATCCATCCAGCGCACCAGCGAAGCGCTTGCGATCAGCCATCCAAATCTAAACGTTCTCATAAACAACGCTGGGATCATGCACTGGGAGGATCTGACTGATCCGGAAAGCCTGAGCACAGCCGAAGATATCGTGACGACGAACTTACTTGGCACGATTCGCATGGTCTACGCATTCACTCCCCATCTGAGCAAGCAGCCCAGTGCAACGATAGTGAATGTCAGCTCGGCGTTGGCCTTTGTACCGTTGCCAGCTACACCGACCTACAGCGCAACCAAAGCGGCAGTTCACTCATTCACTCAAAGTCTTCGAGTGCAACTTGAGGATTCGTCCGTCGAAGTGATCGAGCTTGCGCCGCCAGGGGTACGTACCACATTGCTTGGACAGGAAAACGACGAAAACGCTATGCCATTGGAGGAGTTTTTGGATGAAGTCTTCGAACTGCTCAAGATTTCTCCGACCCCGCCTGAACTCGTCGTCGAACGCGCGAAGCCATTACGATTTGCAGAAGCGAGCGGATCACATGGTGATGTCTTGAAAATGCTCGCGGGATACAAGCCGCCGGCAGAGTAACGCTTACCTCGTGGGTACACCTGATTCCATCCAGGGGGGGCAGATCATATCTGCGCCCCAGGCGGTGCAACCGCGTCTCGCTTGGCATGCTCAGACGCACGTACTGAGAAATTAAGACAGAGTTGGTCACCCAATCGCGTCAAGATGATCACCGCCTTATACCCACCCAACCATCCGCGCTTGGCACCAGATCCAAGCTGCTCCATGTCCTCGCGCACGCAGATTCGTCTTCTCTTAGAACCAATTATCAAGTGGCCACGCAGTGGTACTTCATCTAAAAAAAAGCCACCAGCCTCGGAAGCTGTTGACACACGGCGGGTCTACGCATAATTTATGTAGCACACTACACAATAGTAGACGATATATATGAATTCGGCAGCACGCAGCGTAGCCACAGAACTCTCCTTCGCGCTCAACGCAGCTGCGAACCGGATGGTTCGATTACACAAACCGTTTCTCGAACCGCTTGGCCTCACCTTCTCGCAGTACCTGGTCACGCTCGAGCTTTTGAACGGGTCGCCTCTTTCTGTGAGCGATTTATGTGATCGCCTCGACATGGAGACCGGCACGCTTACGCCGCTACTGAAGAGGCTTGAAGCTGCTGGAGTGATTACACGCACACGCGACTCCTCCGATGAACGCCGAGTGCTTATTGATCTCACAGAGCCTAGCCGTGCCATGGAGGATGAGCTTCGCAGCATCACCGGCAAGATCAGAACTGCGTGCCAGCTCACGTCAGAAGATCTTGAGGAGCTTCGGTGCACACTTGAGGGTCTGGCGCGACCGGCTACCACTTAGTACCTGCCTTAGAAGCGGCTAGCAACGGCAGAGCTTTAGTAGCGGGTTGGCAGTTGCAGATTAGACACAAGCGCACAGAGCCGCGATGCGCTTGTAGAAGAGTTAGCGAAGGGAAAGCCTTGCCGAGAAGCTCCCCGCGCAGATCCACATGTCATGCACACCTAAGCTCCAAAGATGAGGAATCTCTATGAACATCGGAATTATTGGTAGCGGATTTATCGGGGGAACACTGGCAAAACTGCTCAGCGCTGCCGGCCATACAGTAAGGGTCGCTAACTCCCGTGGGCCAAATACTGTTAATGCTGACGTGCTTTCCACGGGCGCGCTGGCGGTCACGAAAGAAGAAGCTTTGGTTGGCGCCGACGTCGTGATTCTTTCGATCCCTTTTATCCGCATTCCGGATCTTAAAACGCTTGTTGCCGAGCTTCCTGAAGAAAGCGTAATCATCGACACATCCAACTATATACCGGCGCGCGACGAGCGATTGGAAGCCATCGAGAATGGCCAGCCTGACAGTGTCTGGGCATCCGAACAAATTGGCCGTCCACTCGCAAAAGCTTGGAACACGATTTACTCCGCGTCATTAAACGAAGCGGGTAGGCCTGCTGGCGACCCGGATCGCATTGCCGTCCCTATCGCTGCGGATCGTGATCACGACCGTGTCGTGACGATGTCACTGGTCGAGGATTCCGGATTCGATGCCTACCATGCTGGCTCGTTAGCAGAATCCTGGAGACAACAGTGTGGCACTCCTTGCTATTGCACTGAAGTAACGCTTGAGTCCCTTCCGCAGGCACTGACAGACGCGGATCTGGCGCGCGCTCGAAAGCGTCAAGATCTTTTCTTCGCGGTGTATAAAGAAAGGTTTGGCACAATTGGAACAAATCCAAGCCGCGACTACATTGTTCAGCTTTCGAAGTTGATATATGGATGAAGTAGTCGTCATAACAGCACTTCGACGAAGCTTTATCAAAATACAGAGACATATGAAGCGCGGACTATTAAAAGTCTAACGCGATTTGGTGGATTTTCAATCTCTCACACATGGTCAGCGTTTTCAAAACAACTGTTTGGCAACTGAACGCCAAGGCGAGCCAGCAGCAGTCATTCACGCAATTACTTTAATCTTGCTTACATGCGAGGAGTTATTTAAATGAAAATCGGAATTATCGGCGCAGGTAACATTGGGGCTACCCTTGCCCGTAAACTCGCGGCGGGCGGTCACGAAGTTAAACTGGCAAACTCGAAGGGCCCGCAGAGCATTCAGAATCTTGCCAATGAAATCGGCGTAAATGCGGTTACTAAGGAAGAGGCGGTGTCTGAGGTAGACGTCGTTATCCTCTCGATCCCCTTCGCAAGCTACCCTGATCTCAAACAGACCTTGAGCAATGTGCCGGAGACAACCGTCGTCATTGACACGTCCAATTATTATCCGGGACGCGACGGGGCAATCAAAGAAGTTGACGACGGCAAGCCTGAGAGCGTTTGGGTAAGCGAACAGATTGGTCACCCAGTTGTTAAGGCATGGAACGCCTTACTGGCTGCGACCCTTGCCGATAAAGGTCAACCAGCCGGTTCTTCATCGCGCATAGCCATACCCGTAGCTGGGGGAGATACCAGAGCTGAAACAATCGCGCAGGATCTTGTTGAGGATACGGGCTTTATCGCGCTCGCCTCAGGCCCCCTTGAAGACTCATGGCGCCAGCAACCAGGTACACCTGCTTACTGCACTGAGCTGACCTTGCCGGAACTCAAATTGGCATTGAATGCGGCAGACAAGTCACGGGCGCCTCAAAACCGCGACGCACTCATTGCCAAGTTTATGACTCCCGGTAGTCAGTTTACTCACGAGCAAATTGTTGCCACCAACCGGGCAATGACGGCCTGACTTTTCGGATTAGGTGGGATCTGTATCTAGTATTCCACCCTTATTGATCGCGTAGCTAAGCTCTTAGTGAAGCCAGCGTCGCTCTTAGTTCTAGCCGTATTAGCTCCCAGCTCAAAGTTGCCGCTTAGGTGTGGGCTGCCAGGCGCATTCGCCGAAGAACTGCCGGGAGGGTTACAAAGCTGCGGATGCACTTAACCGCTCCCATAACTGACATATTACCCAGCATTGGTTTTCCGCAAACGGGCTCAGCGTGTTTTCAGCAACGCCTCAAAATTCGAAACCTGAATATCCGAAGCCCCGCTCAACATGTCCCGCGCCAACGCCCGTCGCTTACTCAGCAACTCATCCAGCGTCGCCTCAAACGTCGGCATCGCGGCGTCTCGAACCGTTGGGAAGTACACGCTCGGAAATTTAGCGTGGTCGTCATCGGGCGCTATCGATGATTTGACCACCGTCCGGTGTCAGGCTGTAACCCGTCAGGAATTGTGCATCCTTGCTGGCGAGGAATAGCACGACAGGCGCAACGTCCTCTTCAGGTGATCCATAACGGCCAAGCGCGTTAGTAGGCGCAGGCGTATTGGCATCGACCCCCCATGTGTCAGCGACAGGCATGACATTGTTGACCGTGATGTTGTCAGCGCCCCATTCCCTTGCCGCCGAGCGTGTCAGAGCACGTACCGCCTCCTTTGCCATGTTGTAAGGGGCATAACCTTGCAAGCCGATCACACCGGCCAACGATGCAAAATTGATAACCCGCCCTTCACCGCTAGCTTTGAGGTATGGATAGCAGGCTTGCATCGTCCGGAGATAGGCTATTGGCCCCATCTCGAAATTGCGTTGTAGCTTCTCGGTCGACAGGCCGAGAACCGATGAAGAGACGACTGAGGGGTCGAAGGCATTGTTCACAAGAATATCGATGCGACCATATTCAACTACGACCTTTTCCACGGCGGCGCTGATTTGACCCAGGTCGGAAACATCACAGACTACTCCGAGGGCAGTACCGCCCACTGCCTGGATCTCGGCGACCACACCTGCAACATTCTCAGCCGTCCGTGAAACAACGGCCACCTTCGCGCCTTCTTCTGCAAAAAGCTTTGCGGTAGCGCGGCCAATACCACGACCGGCTCCAGTGACGATGGCTACTTTTCCATTAAGTCGGGACATGACGTTCTCCTGTTATTTAGGGGTTACTGAATGGGCCGCTGCTACTTGCACGTAAGGTGACTGCACGTCACGAGCGGCGTTTTGGGTGAGGAAAGAAGTGGCCAGCAACACCAGGCAGATAGCCGCCGGTAAGGCTCCGCTAGGCTTTCGGGCATTGATATGCGCGAATGCTGAGAGCAGCAGGTGATAAAGCATGCCGGCGTAGGCGAGATCGCTAAGCGAAACGTTAATTCGTAGAAGGATGGCAACCACGGCCAGGATCTTCACCGCAATCAGCAGCGGCATAAGATTGGCGGGGTAGCCGAGGTCGGCGAGTGCTTGACGAACCCATTCCCTTTTGACCAGGTACAGGGTCGCCGAAGCTAGATACAACAACGACAGCAGTGTTGTGCTGATCCAGTAAATGTAGATTTCAATCATGAGACTTTTCCTAAGCAGGTATTAATACGTCGACTTAGGTCAAAGATGTCGCCTAATATGAAACTCTACAAGTAGGATGAAAAAGTGGTGCTTAGTATGGAAAACCAGACTATTGGTGAGCAGCAGATCAACATGCATGAGGAAATGCGTCGTGCATTTGCACTCCTCTCAGGCAAGTGGAAGCTGGAAATCATGTGGTTGTTGAACCAACGAATCTATCGCTTTGGTGAGCTTCGCAAAGCGATCAACGGCATCACGCAGCACATGTTGACGGCGCAACTGCGTGAGCTTGAGAACGATGGCTTGGTGTCCCGAACAGTGTTCGCCGAAGTCCCTCCGCGCGTCGAATATGAAATGACGGAAAAGGCCCGTGCGCTCGGGCCAACAATGGAAGCACTCGCGCTATGGTGGAGTGAGTATGGGAATAGCGTGCCGGCAAAGCCAAGCTCACGTGGTCGTAAACCTAAAGCAGGATGAAGATGTAGGCGAAAGGAGTATTTTTTGAATTTGAGAGCTTGGATCAGAGGGTCGCCGTACTCTGGATATCCCGAGAGGCCCCTTCGAGAGTTTCCCACAAGCTGCGCATCGTAGGATTCTCATTGGTTATCGAGCAGTAGGAGCGTATCTCTAACCGTGTACTCCATTCATCACCACCGGCCTTCACTAACTGACCTCGTTGAAGCTCGTCAATGACTGCGCTTTGGGGCAACCATGCCACCCCGTATCCCTCTATCGCCATGCGCATCAAAAGCATCGCCATGTCCGCTTCATAGCAGCGTTCCAGCACACTTACACATGGCCCATTTTTGATGACGATGTCCGCAACGCGTCCCAGAAAAGTGGTAGCCGTGTAGGCGAGGTGTGGAACAGCTTTGGTTGAGGTGCCGGGTAAGCGGTACAACGCCTGCCCTTTCTTGTCAGGTGCACACAATGGGATGAAAGCGTCATGTCCCAACGTAAGGCTGCCGAATTTTGTTGGGTCTAGAAGTATAGGCGCCAAAGGATGGTGATAGACGATCATCAGATCGCAACTCCCCTCCTCCAAGGCGATGACGGCGTCATGAATATTGGCGGCGACGACTCGGGCATTAAACTGTTCGTTGTGCTGCTGAAATTGAGTTAGCCACTTCGGCAAGAATGTCATCGACAGGCTATGGCCAGCAGTGACCTGAATGGAGCGACCTGGCATTCGCTCCACCTCCCGTAGGCTCGAGCGCAGTCTCAATAGCCCCTCCAATGCCTCGCGCCCCTCATCGCAAAATGTGCGACCAGCCGGCGTCAGTTGGACAGGGTAGGTGCCACGATCCACCAACTCGGCACCTACCCATTCTTCTAATGACTTTATACGTCTCGACAAAGCCGACTGGGTCACACACCTAGCCTCGGCAGCCCGCGAAAAATTCTTCCACTCCGCGACCGCCAGAAGATCGTCCAGCCACTTGATTTGCATACTGACACCCCATGTCCCGAGGAAGCAGTTTACTGCCCCGCAGCCCACATGATGCAGCGATTTCGAAAACTATTCCAAAAGCGCATGAGCCTATGGGGATTACTCATCATGCCCCCACAAGACCGCCCCTAGAATCGAGACGTGGAAGCGAAGCCGAAGAGCTTCGACCGAATGACACTTGTCTCCTGCCAAGTAAAAAAGCAAAAAAACCACTTGAGGATAGCTCCGTGAAGAAAAATAAACTTCCGCGTCGGATCGCAATTGGCATCGCCTTAGGCGTGCTTGTCGGTTGGGCGTGCCACCATTTCGCAGGGAGCGAACAAAACGCCAAGGAGATCGCATCCTACTTCTCGATGGTCACCGATATATTTTTACGCATGATCAAGATGATCATCGCGCCTCTCGTGTTCGCCACCTTGGTGGGCGGCATTGCCAGCATGGGAAACTCCCGCTCTGTTGGACGTATTGGCCTACGAGCGATGGTCTGGTTCGTCACCGCATCTGTGATCTCGCTGGCAATCGGCATGGGCTTGGTGAACCTTTTCCAACCTGGGGCAGGACTGAACATGGAGGTTGTCCAGCATGCGGCAACTCCCGTGGTGAACACCGGGGATTTCAGCCTCAAAGTTTTCATCAGTCACGTGTTTCCACGCAGCATCGCTGAAGCAATGGCCAACAACGAAATCCTGCAAATCGTGGTGTTCTCATTGTTCTTCGGGTTCGCCTTGGCGGGTGTGAAGCGCGCCGGTTACACGACGATTGTCGATGGCATCGAAGAACTGGCCAAGGTCATGTTCAAGGTCACGGACTTCGTTATGGCCTTCGCACCCATCGGCGTTTTCGCAGCCATCGCATCGGCTATCACCACTCAAGGTCTCGGCTTGATTGTTGATTACGGCAAGCTCATTACCGAGTTCTACCTGGGCATTGTGATTCTGTGGTGTGTGTTGTTCGGTGCTGGCTACCTGTTCCTGGGGCGCTCAGTATTTACCTTGGGCAAGCTCATTCGCGAACCTGTTCTGTTGGCGTTTTCCACCGCCAGCAGCGAGTCTGCATATCCGAAAACCATGGAGGCACTTGAGAAATTCGGTGCGCCGAAACGCGTGTCCAGCTTCGTTCTGCCGCTGGGCTACTCATTCAACCTTGACGGTTCAATGATGTATCAAGCGTTCGCCATCATGTTCATTGCACAAGCCTACAACGTCGACCTGGGCTTCACACAGCAACTGCTCATCCTGCTGACACTGATGATCACCAGCAAGGGAATGGCAGGTGTAGCGCGAGCATCGGTGGTTGTAGTGGCGGCGACGCTACCCATGTTCAACCTTCCCGAAGCAGGCATCTTGCTGATCCTTGGCATTGACCAATTCCTCGACATGGCCAGGACTGCCACCAACGTGGTTGGCAACAGCATTGCGACTGCAGTGGTTGCCAAATCAGAACCACATGAAGAGGCTGAAGACGAGCCTGCAAATGCATCTGTACTCCCGACCCAAACTGTAGCCAGCGCTTGAGAACTTAGAGATGAAAGGTAAATCGAAGCCGTCCAGCGAGTCATCGTTTGCTCGAAAATTAGGTATCGTCGGCGGACTTGGATCACTGGCCGGCGGCGACCTTTTCTACAAGCTGGTGAAGTCCCGAGCAGTTTTGGAAGATCAAGGCCGCTATCATTTCCTGTTTGAGCAACACCCCTTCAAGGACGTCCTGATGCCACTGGATCAGGGCGCCAATATGACCTCCAGAAAGTTCTACGTATTCCAGGTTTGCCAGACGTTCGAGGCTAGCGAAGTCAATGCAGTATTACTGCCTTGTTTCGCCAGCCACACCTTTCGAGAGGAGATCCAGGAAGAGATAGGAATACCCGTCCTGGATATGATGAAGGCTCTGCGCAAGCACATCGATCATGTCGCTGAACCTGGCACTACGTTGGGTATCATCGCATCTGACTATGTCCGGCACTCCGGGTTGTTCGAGCGCTATTTTGGCGCCGACTTCAAGCTAATCTATCCCCATGACACCGAGCAGTCTGGGTTGATGGACGCCATGTATGGGGTAAACGGCATCAAAGATGGACATCTTGATGGGGTACCAGTGGAGTGTGTGTATCAGGCTTGCCTCTCACTTCAGGATCAGGGTGCCACGATCATTCTGCCCGGCATGACTGAGCTCTCATTGGTCTGCGGTGACCTTCAAAGACGTGGCCTGACTGTCCTGGATATCAACGATATTTATGCGACTTTTGCTACGTTAGAAAAAGGTCAGTCAACCCGCCCGCCATTCAAGCTTGGGATCGTTGGCGGAGTTGGGCCGGCGGCAACAGTGGACTTCATGGGTAAGGTTGTGGCGCACACACCCGCCGGTCGCGACCAGGAGCACATCAAAATGGTGGTAGAACAAAACCCCCAGATTCCTGATCGCACAGCCAACCTGCTGAATGATGAAACTGATCCGACGATGGCGATGTACGCAACGTGCAAGCGACTGGAAAGCGCTGGCGCCAATGCCATAGCGATTCCGTGCAATACCGCTCATGCATTTGTTGAGCGCATCCAGGCTCACCTTCGCGTACCCATTGTGAACATGCTGACTGAAACCGTAGAGGCAATCGTACAGCGGTACGGCGCTGGCAAAATCGTTGGACTGCTTGCGACCTCCGGCACGATAAAAAGTCAGGTGTATCACGAGGCAGCCCGGCGGGCAGGACTTCAAATCATCATCCCTGGCGCGGACTACCAAACGCTGGTTATGGAGTCAATATACGGAGATCGCGGAATCAAGGCGGGTTTTACAGATGGCATCTGCAAAGATCAGTTACTGACCGCTGCAGAGCACCTTTGTGAACTAGGTGCGGATGTGCTCATCTTAGGGTGCACAGAGCTCCCATTGGTGCTTGAGCATAGTGAATCCTTCGTCATCAAAAAACATGAGGTAGCACTGGTCGATCCGACAACCATTCTGGCGCTGAAGTGTATCGAACTCGCAGGCGTAAACTCGATCAAGGCACCTATTCACTGACAAAATAAAACATGCATCATGTCACTGAGCCGGCTCAAGTCGTCATGTCATAAGAATTGTCGAGATACCTGCCGTAGCCCCCGCAGCCATTGAGGGGCAGGCCTGAAGGGCGGGGGCGATAAACCCGATAGGGAACGCCCCAGTCGAAACTCGTACTTTCGAGTTCAACGGCGAAAGAAACGGTCTAGTACCAGCAGCGCAACTACACCGATCGCGATTGCAGCAACTGGCTTCTCTTTTACGAACGTTGAATCGCCCCCGGGTTTCGTAGAAACCTCCAACCCCAGCAAACCAATTACGCGGATGCAAATATTTGGTCGAACACAGCCGATCGGAGTCGCTGCTCTAGAGCGAGAGCGGATTAACTTGTCCTTCATGAGCCCTGCACCCTTCCTCCAGATCCAACGAGGAGTTACACCGAAAGTCAGCCACTGCCATACTGGAATCCGTGATAAATCGCCGCTCGCGAGCGCTCTCGCACCCTGTGTAACTGGGGGCAAAACCGGGGGCATCGTTAGTTTTTTATGACCTAAAACTACCGTCCTAGAGCCCAGTCAAAATGTTCTTTGGGGATCCGGATAGTCTCTAGGGGTCTTCTCCGCTATTCGATAGACCGGTCTGAGGCTTTCAGCGGAACAGTGGAAGCAATAAAACTGCGGATGTCGGCCGAATGAAAACGGTGAGTGCTCACCGTTTTCATTCGGGTCGGGATACTAATATTTGAAACGACCCACCAGGCCTTTGAGCTGACCGGAAATGTCTATCAATCGACCCGAGCCAGCCTGTGACGACTGAGCAAAGCCTTCGACCAGTTGGGCATCGGCATGGATCTGCGCGATGTGGCGATTGATCTCTTCGGCCACCTGGTGCTGCTCCTCGGCGGCGGTGGCGATCTGGGTGTTCTGGTCGCGGATCGAGTCCACCGAGCCACGGATCTTGTCGAAGCTGTCACGCGCCTGCTGGATGCGTTCCACACTGGCGTGGGACACTTGCAGGCTGCCTTGCATCTGCTGCGTGACCTCTTGGGTGCGGCGGGCGAGATTACCCAGCAAGCTGTCTATCTCGCCGGTGGAGTCGGCTGTCCTGCGAGCCAGGGCGCGGACTTCGTCGGCGACTACGGCGAAGCCTCGGCCTTGGTCACCGGCGCGCGCCGCTTCAATCGCCGCATTGAGCGCCAGCAAGTTGGTCTGCTCGGCAATCGAGCGGATGGTATCGAGAATGGTGTTGATGTTCTGGCTGTCCTGCTCCAGCAACTGCATGGTCTGGGTCGACTTTTGCAGGTCTTCGCTGAGCTTGAGCACGCTGCCGGTGGCTTCGCCGATGTGCTGCTGGCCGTCATGTACGTCGCGGTAGCCTTCGTCGGCACTCGACGCGGCAGCACTGCACGAACGTGCAACTTCGTTGGCAGTAGCGACCATTTCGTTGAATGCGGTGCTCACCAACTCCACGGCCTCGCGCTGGCGACCTGCAGCCTGGTTCATGTTGTTGGCCACTTCGCTAGTGTCGGCGGCCGCGGTCTGCAGGTCAGATGAGGCGCTGCCTATGCGTTGCACCAATTGTGCAATCATGCTCAGGAACTGATTGAACCAGCCCGCCAGGCTGGCGGTTTCGTCCTTGCCCTGCACCTGGAGTTGGCGTGTCAGGTCGCCTTCTCCTTCGGCGATTTCCTGCAGGCCGGCGGCCACGCCGCGAATCGGACGCACGATGACGCTGGCAAAGCTGGCGCCTACTATCGCGAACACCAACGCCAATGCCGCGGCAATGGCGGCGATCAACCAGGTCAGCCGGGTGACGTCGGCCATCACTTCATCACGCTTGATCAGGCCGATAAAGCGCCAGCCCAGGTCTTTGGAACTGACCACGTTGGCCATGTAGGCCACGCCATCAATCTCGATTTGGGTCACGCCGTCGCCTCCCTTGGCTAGTTCGGCGTAGTTGGGACCCAGGTCGGCCAGAGGTTTGAAGTTGTGCTTCGCGTCGCTGGCGTCTACCAGCACGTTACCGTTGTCTTCCACCAGCATCAGGTAGCCGCTATCGCCCAGCTTGATGTTGCGCACCAGTTCAGTGAGCTGTTTGAGCGATACGTCAAGGCCAACCACTCCCAGGATATTCCCGGCGGCGTCGGCGACAGTACGCACGGTGCCGATCAGCGTTACATCGTCCGGTGCCCAATAGTAGGCACCCGTGCGCACAGTGGCGCCTGGCGTGGCGATGGCCGCTTTGTACCAGGGACGGACGCGCGGATCGTAGTTGTTCAGCTTGGTGTCGTCCGGCCAACTGGCGTATCCGCCATCGCTCAGACCCAGGGACAGGTAAGCAGTACTCGGATGACTTTTGGCGAATTGCTCAAATATCGCCAGCAGCTCTTTGTTGGCCTGAGTAAGTGGAATTTGCGCGGCTTCGGCACCCGCGTAGCTCTTGAGGTCTTTGGCTGCGACAACGCGCGGGTCCTTGGCTATATAGTCGACGTTTTGGCTTATGCCGTCGAAAAACTGCTTCATGCCATTGTCGATCTGGCGGATCTCACGACCGCTGCTGTCGAGAAAATTGGCCTGGGCCCCCTCTCGCAAATTCAGCACTACCAAAACGGCGACCAAGATGACCGGGACGCACGCGATAGCTGCGAACGCCCAGGTCAGCTTCTGCTTGATATTCATGACTTCACCTGCGGATATTTATAGTTTTGGCAAGGGGAAACGCTAGCACTGAACGTCGCATGTGTTGTTATGAGGAGATAGAGCCCATGCGTACTCTGAGTTATCGACCGCGACGGTGCGCACTTTAGAACGGCGAACATCGGCAAACTCAGCGCAATCTATCTGCGATTAAAGAAAGGCTTCCCTGCCTTGGAAAACCTTCCAAAAAAGTCGCATCGATTTTCCTGGCCGCTGCTTCACTGACCCGCCCCTGCCAGATTTCGGGATCCGGCTTCTGCGCCAGTTCGACCCAATCAAACTGGCCCATTAGCGACGTGGGGGTTCAGTAGCAGAACAGGATCGGTTCGCCCCGCTTGCAGCTCGATAACACGGCTGCGTCCCTGGTTACGGACGGATCGAGGCGGTTTGGCAAACCGGATCAAAGGTGCAGCGCGGGCTTGGACTGGCGAACGCCATGGCCAGAAGGGACTCGGACACGCAAGGCAATCAGCAACGCCGCCAGCAGCATCAGCACGGCTGCCGCTACGAATACGCCTGCGCTGCCACCGAGACTGAACATTGCACCGCCAGCGGCGGCGCCAGTGGCGATGGCTGACTGCACAGAGGCCACTACCATGCCTCCGGCGCTTTCCGCCTGATCAGGTACCGCGCTGGCGACCCAGTTCGACCACGCCACCGGCACACCACCAAAGGCCATGCCCCAGACCGCCAGCAGTACCGCCTGCCCCGGCACCGAGGCCGGCAACAGCACCAACGCCAGTGCTGCAACCCCGACCAGCGCGGGCATCAGCACCAGAGTGGCCAGCGGGTGGCGCTCCAGCAGCCTGCCGGCCAACAGCGTGCCGACGAAGTTCGCCACGCCGAACCCCAGCAGCATCAGGGACAGCCCTTGCGCGCCGATGCCGGTAGTCCCTTCAAGGAATGGCCGAACATAGGTAAACATCGCGAAGTGCCCGCTGTGCACCAGCACACAACCGAACATCCCCATGGCGATGCCTGGGCGCTGCAACACCTCGAGCACAGTGCGCAGGCCTGCCGGCCGGCGCGGCGCAAGACGCGGCAGAGTGAACGCCTGGAAAGCCAGGGTCACCATGCCTACCGCCGCCGCGGCAAAGAACGCGCTGCGCCAGCCATACAACCCGCCCAGATAGCTGCCCAGCGGCACTGCCACGACCGTGCCGATGGCGATGCCGCTGAAAATGATCGACAGCGCCCGAGGCAACAAGGCATTCGGCACCAAGCGCATCGCAACCGCCGCCGCCATGCTCCAGAACCCGCCAAGGGCAATGCCCAGCAAGATGCGCATCACTAACAGCACCGCGAAGCTGGAGGAAACGGCGACCAACAGATTGGAGGCGACCATCAACATGGAAAAACCCAGCAACACCCAACGTCGGTCGATGCCGCGGGTCAGGCCTGGCACCAACAAGCCGGCGAACAGCGCCACCACGGCGGTTACCGTTACCGCCTGGCCAGCCAGCGCCTCGGACACTCCCAGGTCGGTCGACATCAGCGTCAACAAACTGGCCGGAAGGTACTCAGCGGTCAGTAACCCGAACACACCCATTGCCAACGAAAATACGGCCATCCACGCGGGGGTTGCAGGTTCTACGTCCGCGCCGACGCTGCAATGGCGGTCGGACACGGTGTTACATACACAATCAGTCATTGCACGGATCTCTCAATCTTCATTAAGAGCCGAAGTCTAGGCGCCGAAATACGGATGATCTATGATCCATAGTCTCTACTTTTTGATCAAAACACCTGAACGATGCCTGCAGATCAGTTTGCCCTTTCCTCGGATCTCATCAACGAGCTGTTGCGCGGCATGCGTCTGCGTGGCGTTGAATACCGGCGTATCCAGGCGGGTCCAACCTTCGGTTTGGCCTTCGCGGAAAAAACTGGGCACGCCTGGTTCCACTTCATGGCCGTCGGCAATGCGGTGTTGCGGATGGAGGACGGAACTACGTACGCGCTGTCTGCCGGCAACGCCGTGTTCATCTCCCATGGCGCAGCCCATCAACTGTTTTCCCATCAGGGCGCGCCTGTTCAGGACATCGATCATCTAGACGGTGCGCCCTTGGGTGACACCGTCAGCGCGGTGAATACCGGAACTGATGCCAGCGCCACTCCGAGCACTATTCTGTTCAGTGCTTGTATGGAGTTTGAACTGGGCAGTATCCATGGCCTTGGCCGGCTGATGCCGGGACTGATGCTGATTGATGCCGGCGGTCAGCGTTACCCCGGACTAGTGCCGATCCTGACCACCATGGAGCGCGAGGTCAGCGCCGCACGCGTCGGCTTCGCCGGTATCCTCGCGCGGTTGGCCGACGTGGTGGCGGCCATGGTCGTTCGCGGCTGGGTCGAGTGCGCCTGCGGCAATGCTTCTGGCCTGGTCGCCGCCTTGCGCGATCCCCGCTTGGCCGGTGCACTGCTTGCGCTCCATCAACAGCCGGGGCGCGACTGGACTGTTGCGCAGTTGGCAGAGCACTGCAATTCCTCACGCTCGGTCTTCGCGGACCGCTTCCAGGCGACGATTGGCATGGCCCCGCTACGCTATGTCACCGAACTGCGAATGCGGCTTGCAAGCCAGTGGCTGACCCTCGGAAGGCTACCGATTGAAGAGGTAGCGCAGCGTTTGGGCTATACCTCCCAGGCCGCCTTCAGTCGTGCATTCAAGCGCATTACGGGCAAGACACCGGGTTTGAGCCGTAAGGTGAGGCAAGCCGAACGCAGGTAGTGGATGATCCGTGCCACTGACTCATTTGCCCCCCGTTACATCGAGGAATGTACCGGTAACGAAGGATGCCTCCGCGCTCGCCAACCATAGAATCGCGCGAGCTACTTCCTCAGGCTGTCCGCCCCGCCCCATCGGGATCGAATCCTTGACACGATCCACCCGCCCCGGCTCACCGCCACTGGCATGCATTTCGGTATAGATATGTCCGGGGCGAATACAGTTGACGCGTATGCCTTCCCGTGCGACCTCCTTTGCAAAGCCAATGGTGAACGTCTCCAACGCGCCCTTTGACGCCGCATAGTCGACATACTCGTTGGGGCTGCCGAGGCGCGCCGAAGCCGAAGAGACATTGATCACTACACCGCCCGGGCCATTGTGGCGGTAAGACATACGCTTCACCGCCTGTTGGGCACAGAGAATTGGCCCAATGGCATTGACCGCAAAGATGCGCTGCATCCGCTCGAAGCCGAGGTCCTCCAGGCGTGACTGAGGCGCCAGCATCCCGGCGTTATTGACCAGGACATCGATGCGTCCGAACGTGCGGTCGATGGCCGCGAACAAATCGGCCACCTGTTGGGGGTCCGCACTGTCGGCTCGCATCGTCAACGCCCTGCGCCCCAATGCTTCTACATCCGCAGCCACGGCCAGCGCTGCGGACTCGTTGGCAACGTAGCTGATCGCCACGTCATATCCTCTTTCGGCGGCCAGGCGCGCGGTGGCAGCCCCCACTCCACGACTTCCCCCCGTGATTAGAATCAGCGGTGCCTGCGAGACGTTGACCATGAAATAAAGCTCCTGAGCCGCTGGCTGTATCAGCCGATGATGAGGGTGCCGCTGGCGATCACTACGCATGCCAGTATCCGGCGCGCGGTGAGCGTCTCGCCGAGAAACACATAGCCGATCAACGCCGCAAACAGCACGCTGGTTTCGCGCAGTGCCGATACCGCGCCCAGCGGCGCTTCGGTCATGGCGTAGATGACCATTGCATACGCAAGCAAAGAGACCAGCCCGCCGACCAACGCGGTCACTGTTCCGGGCCGGACGCAGAACAAGCTGCGGGTATCGCGTAGGCCGATGTAGACCACCGGCATCAGCACGCCCCACAGGGCGCACATCCACACGGTGTAGGCAAGCGGCGCGCCGGAGAGCCTGGCGCCGATGCCGTCGACCACGCTGTAGGCCGCGATAAAGCCGCCCGTTCCCAGCGCATAAGGCAGGCTGGGAACCGACAGACTGCGCCCTCTGAAAGCCAGCGACATAATCCCGCCTGACACCAGCGCAATACCGAGTAACACGTCAGGCGTGATGCGTTCTCCGGCAAACACGGCAGCCCCCAAGGTGATCAGCACCGGCGACGACCCACGTGAAATCGGATAGGTCTGTCCCAGGTCGCCGACTCGGTAACTGCGCACCAGAAACAGGTTGTAGCCGACATGCAGCAAACCCGACAGCACCGCATAGCCCCAGCTCTCAACCGCGGGGGGCACCATGAACACTGCGGCGACGACACTGGTGATGGCGATGGCAATGCACATGACTGTCATCGACCACAGCCGATCGGCACCGCTACGCAGCAGCGCATTCCAGCTGGCATGCAGGAGCGCGGCGAAAAGCACGAGGAAGATGATATGAATAGGCATGTGCCACTTTAGGCAATGCGGCACCAGGACTAAAGCGAAGCCTCCTCATCACAGCATGAACGAATACTCATGACTCAATCGTCCAGTCGTTGGCCTTTCAGTGCCTCGCCGACTAACCATTGGCGAAAGCTGGCGATGTGCGGTTGCGCTTCGATGCCCTTGGGGCAGACAAAGTAGTACGCCAGCGGTGATGGGAATGGCACATCAAACAGTCGCACCAAACGGCCATCGCTGATTTCGTTCTCGACATGCCCGCTGCGCACCAATGCAACGCCCTGGCCGAGCAAGGCTGCCTCGACCGTCATGTTGGTATCGCCAAATCTGACGCTCTCCTTGAGCGGCAAATAGGCCAGCCCGACGGCTTGAAACCATACCTCCCATTTCGGTACCAGTTCGGCACCATCGCGCGTGAGCAGTGGAAAATGCAACAGAGTTCTGCGGGGCTCTGCGGAGTCCCGACGCGTCGCAACAGTTCGGGGCTGGCCACAGGAAATACCTGCTCCCCAAAAAGGAACTCCGAATGCAGACCGGGGTAATTGCCCTTGCCTAGCCTGATCGCAACATCAGCCTGGCCGTGAGAGAAGTGGATTATTTTGTCCGTGGTGTCCAGCGAGACCAGCAGCTCGGGGTGCTGACGAGAGAGACGCGGCAAGCGTGGCAGCAGCCATTTGAGAGCGAAAGAATAAGTGGTGCTGACGCTGAGTCGAACTCTGTCTTTTTGCTCGCGCAAATCACCCAAAGTCGCCTCCAGGCTGATGAAAAACTCCCGCACGATGGGCGCCAGCGCAGCCCCCGCTGCCGTGAGGCGTAACGCCTTGCCACGTTCAAACAACTGCACTCCCCAAAGGGCCTCAAGATGCTTGAGCTGATGACTGACCGCGCTTTGAGTCACATGTAGCTCTTGTGCGGCCGACGTAAAGGTCAAGTGCCGGGTGGCAACTTCAAATGCGCGCAAGGTCGCGGTGGGCGGCAGGTCTCTCATCGGAGCTATATCCAGCGAGTTATTAAAAAAGTGCATACATGAACGCTAGCTCATGATGCCGATAAACTCACTCGAAACATCACTTTGGGAGCCACACAACGGCGAAAGCCTAGAAGAAGAAAATGTAAAAAATGATGATGGCATAACGCCTCAGCAACCGGCAAAATCCCCACGCCCCCAAAGGATTTGAAGGACCGGTTCCGATGACATGGCCAGTCACGCTGAAACTCGACAGCACAGCCTACCCGCTGAACGTGGTGCAACGCGCTGCTTATTCCCTGGCCGACACTGTCGCGATCCAGGTCGCTATTGAAGCCAATCAGATAAACCTCACGGCCCACCCCGCTGAAGTAACGCTAACGCTTTCCCCCGAGCAGGCTCACTCGCTGATCCTCCAGCATCTGAACGACTTCGCGCTACGCGACCATATCAACCGCGAAACAGCTGGATTGCGCGAAATCCTGGCCCGTGCCGCGCTCGCTGGGTGTGGGATTTCGCAATGACACTGATTGCGACAGACGCCAGGCACTACCGCTTGCTGCCTTTTCGATTCATGCGCATGAACACGGGACATGACCGTGACATCCTGCTCACCTCCGATACCGGTGAGTACATGCACGTGAACGACGCGCAATTACGAGCCCTGAGTTACTTCGACGTTCAAGCAAGTACGCCTTTTTACAAGGACCTGCTGGCCCGCCACTTCATCTACGAATCAGGCCGCCATGACCCGCTCCCGGAAATGGCCGCGCAGTATCGCAGCCGCAAGGACTTCATCTTCCAGGGCCCCGCACTGCACTTGTTCGTGGTGACATTGCGTTGCAACCATACCTGCCAGTACTGCCAGGTGTCGCGGGCCCCGCTGGGAGGATCCGGCCACGACCTTTGCGAAGCGGATGCACTGGCTGCGGTCGATCGCCTGTTCGAATCGAACGCTCCTGCTCTGACTGTGGAGTTTCAGGGTGGCGAGCCGCTTCTGGCCTTCGAGCGCGTCCGCCAGATTGTCGAATGGATCGTTGAACGGAACGTGGTCGAACAACGGGATATCCAGTTCGTCATCACCACCACGCTGCACCATCTGACGGAGGAAATACTCGACTTCGCAGAACAACATCGAGTCCAGTTTTCGACCTCACTCGATGGGCCAGCATCCTTGCACAATGCCAACCGCCCTACACCGTCACGAGACTCCTACGAACGCACTGTAAAAGGCATTCAATGGGTCCGTGAGCGCCTTGGCCGTGATGCAGTTTCCGCGCTGACCACGCTGACTTCAAGAAGCCTCGAACAGCCTGAAGCGATCATCGATGAGTATGTAAGTCAGGGCTTCTCGAGCATCTCGCTCAGGCCTCTGAGCCCCTATGGATTTGCCACCAAGAGTGCCCATCGACTTGATTACCCTATTGAGCGATACCTGGCCTTCTACAAGAAGGCTCTGGCCTATTTGCTGCAAATCAACCAACAGGGCGTCTACCTCTCAGAGAGTTATACGAGCTTGTTGCTGAAGAACATCCTGACACCCTTTTCCTCCGGCTATGTAGACCTGCGCTCCCCTGCTGGCGCTGGCACTGCGGCGCTGGTTTATAACTATGACGGTTATGTCTATCCCTCGGACGAAGCTCGAATGTTGTTGGAGATGGGTGAAGACGGCTTGAGACTCGGCACCGTGCAGCAACCCTTGTCTGAACTGCTCACATCGCCCGTTATGAATGCGCTGCTCGCCAGTGGTGTAGCAGAGGCGCTGCCGGGTTGCTCCGACTGCGCACTTGTCCCGTACTGTGGTGCTGACCCCATCGAACACTACGCCCGCCAGGCTGACCCGATCGGACACCGAGTGTTCAGCAGCTTCTGCAAGAAGAACATGGGGCTACTGAAGCATCTCTTCGGCCTGCTCCGCGATGGCGACGACAACGTGCAGAGAGTGCTGCTGTCCTGGTTGAACAGGCGCTCTTACAACGATGTTCGATTTCCGGGTTACAGGGGTTGATGGCGATGCTGCGCAAGGACACCCACTTCGAAATCCATCACCTGAATGAGCCGAAACTGCTCAAGGTCATCACTCTGGAGGAGTTCATCGAACAAGGCCTGGCGGTTTGTGCCGGAAACGCTGAGTTCGCTGACCTGCTGCTTTGGCTGCCAAACGAAGAACGGCTACGAAGCCCGCATCTACTCTCATTACCAGTGGCTGGATTCCTGACACCGGAGCCTTTGATCGGGGACTTCGACAGCACGCGGCCACATCTGCACACCCCCAAAGATAATGATGTCGTGCAGCCCGGCGATGTCATTGCCGTCACACCAGGCAACGCGTTGGTGCGAGTGCTCTATCGACGAGGTTCAGACAGTAACCTGCTGTTCATGACCGATCGTTGCAACAGCCTCTGTCTGATGTGCTCACAGCCGCCCAAAGATATCGATGACCGTTGGCACATCGAGGAGAACCTACGGCTGATCGACCTGATGGACCCGGGCGAAGAAAACCTGGGAATCAGTGGCGGAGAACCCACGCTTTATCGCGATGGCCTGCTCGAAATCCTGGCCAAGTGCAAAGCTGTTTTGCCACAAAAATCCATCCATGTACTCAGCAACGGGCGTCTGTTCCAAGACCCGAGCTGGATCGCAGCGCTCTCTAGCATCGGCCACCCTCAGTTGAGCTGGGGTATCCCGCTGTATGCCGACAATGCCGAAGACCATGACCATGTGGTGCAAGCGCCAGGTGCTTTCAGCGAAACCCTGCGAGGTCTTTACAACCTGGCCCGCGCGAACCAGATCATCGAGATACGCGTAGTGCTCAATCGTCTGACCACGCCACGTTTGCCCGAACTCGCCCATTACGTGTTCAGGAACCTGCCCTTCGTGCGACATGTTGCCTTGATGGGTATCGAAAGCACCGGCCTGGCCAGGAAGCACTACGAAGAACTGTGGATTGACCCGCTGGACTATCAGCAGTCGTTGAGCCAGACCGTGTACTTCCTGTTCAACCGCGGAATACCGGTTTCGATCTACAACTTGCCCCTGTGCCTGATCCCGGCCCACCTCTCGCGTTTCGCCCGCCAGAGCATCTCCGACTGGAAGAACCTGTTCATCGATACCTGCCAGCAATGCGCTGCCGTCAAACATTGCTCTGGCTTCTTCAAGTCTCACACCGATCGCTGGCAAAGCCGCGGCGTACAACAACTATCGATCGAGGCCTTTAGCGCCTATGCAAGGAGTGCACAGTGAAATTGCTCGACCGCTGGAAAGTCATGATCGGGGGGATCAGTCTGCTGCCAATGGCAGGTAGTACCCTAGCGCAGGTGGGCCATCTGCCGCTCGCCGATGCGAACTGGCTAACCCACGACAAGCTACAGCCTCCGGTATTTGCCGATACGCTCAATGCGCCAGACACCGTCAACATTTATGCGGCACATCGCTCGCACAGTTCACACCGGTCCCACAGTTCGCACAGTTCGCACTACAGCGGTTCGGGTGGCTATAGCGCTCCTCGCTACTACAGCCCACCCGCTACCAGTACCCGGAGCTACAGCACGCCAAGTACTTCGAACAGCACCTCAAACAGCAATAGCTTTTATCAGTCGTCCGGCACTACCAGCGGGACAAGCTCGAGCACTTCAAAGAACCGTGCGACCAATGAGCAGAAAAGCAATCTGGTCACCCGTGTACAGACCGCACTGATGGTGCGCCAGTATTACCAAGGCACCATTGATGGAGTGATGGGCAAGGCGACACGTGGTGCGTTGATGGCATTTCAGATGGACAGTGGGCTGACCGTGAACGGCCGGATGGATACGCCATCGCTGAATGCGTTGGGTATCAAGATTCCATAAGTCGCTTCAAGTCAAAGCTAGTGTCCGTTCAGCAACGAAGGAGTTATCCCATGCAGCACATCATTCAAGTCGACAACACTCTCTGGGCATTGATCAGCCGCCTGCAAGGCAAGGAGCTGCAAACTCCTTCGCGTAAGGCTCGTTTCCGTATCACGGCCGTTGATGCAAATCGCGTTGTGATTGAGACCGGATCCAAAGATTCGCAGATGGTACTGATGCGAGCAGCTTTTCAGCAAACGCTGGACTACCTCGCCGGTAACAATCATTTCGGTCAAACGCACGCTGTGGAAATCGGCTCCAACCATACGTACAAAGAAGCCGGCCCACTCTGCAAGGCCGCTCGTTACACAGCAGAAGGCAAGGAGGGCCCGACCAACATCACCTACATTCTGCCGATTCTGGAGCATTGCCAGGCCGTCGGAATCCGGTCAACCACCCCAAACAGCACCTGGCTGCTGCCCTGAACCGCTCTGGATATCTTTATAAGGACGCCAACATGAACGCAAAAATGGACACCTTCCGCATCAACAGTCCCGCCTCGTTCGATGAGCCCTGCAAGGTTACGATCGACAACGAATTTATCACCGTGGTCTATGACCACGGGGGTCAGAGCTGGAAATACCGAGGCCAGGAAAAAGGCCCGGGGCATTACGAACTGCAAGCCGAAGGCTTCGTCGGCAGAGCAACGCTGCACCGCTTCGAGGACTCGAATGTACTGGAAGGAACTTGGGTCGAAGAAGGCGTACGCGGCATGTGGCGAATTGTTCGCCAAGCCGATTGATTCGCCAGTCGTATCCACATAAACAAGCTGAACTCGTGGTGGTTTGATCGGCCGCCACGGGGTCATAAACTGACGTAGTCCACCACCCCCGGGAGACCGCTAATTAGCCAATTGCGCAGTGTCATTTACCTGGTAGTTCTTCTATGCACTGGCTGTGTAAAAACGGCGGGCATTCCACCGGCCGACCTCACACTATCGTCGTTCGCACTGAGCGCCAACAACCTTTTCACGGCGCACTTCAGCTCCACTGTGGATTTGCAGAACGCTTTCAATGATTACGAAAAATCCAATCAGCTCACACCGACGCTGATCTGCTCTCTGAATCGAGACATGGATTTCTCATCCGAGCATTCAATTGCGGTAATAGCCGAAGGGCGAGTGAAAGCAAGCAGTCAAGCCAGGCCCAATTACAAGTTTTCTTCCGGGCTGATCTTTTACTACACCAATTCGAATGGTACGCAACGCGACTTGAATGACTACGACGCCATCAAACCGTTTCTGGCGTCGCAAGCTTCAATTCCGTGCAAAGTGCGCATTACTGCCTATGGGTATGAGGCCTATTACACGAACACGTTATTCATCCCGGCCAGGATCATGATTGAACAGATCTTCAGATAACCGCCCTTTGCTGCGCCTGGCGCAGGGAATTGGCGAAGCTCTGGCCGTCAGTTGATTGCACCCATGAAAAAGCCCGGGAACCGTCCCCGGGCTTTTCATTTGTGCGCCTCTTTTGCATTTTTGTGCGACACATCCCCTTTCAGGACTCCCGCAAGGCTCTGGCACGGTGTTAGGTTGTAAGTGTATGTGTCTCACACTTTGAGACACGCCTTACTCACTGCCCTGCAAAGGAATGCCCTTAGTAATGAATGTCCCTTTCAAAAAACTGGCTGCCACCACGTTGATGTTGGCCGGTCTTGCCGTGTTCACCGCGCCCGCGCAAGCCAATATCACTCCGCAGCAGAGCGCAGAAATCCTCAAGAGCTACAGCGCCGATAAAGCCACTGACTTCCGTCAGCTCCTTGGCAATCTGGGCAAGAGCGATCTGGCGAAAACCGCCGAAATCGGCCCGGCCATTGCTGCTTACCTCGACAACAAGACCCTGACCGCCGAGCAGCAGAACGAAATCTATCGTCTGCTGGGTATCTACGCGCGAGCGAAATACAGCGCTGCCGCCACCGAAACCCTGCGCGAACTGGTCGAGATCCCGACCTTTCGCAAGGATGGCGTCGAACAGCACGACAACCCGGAATTCACCAAGATCGCGGCGAAGATCAAGAGCCTTGCCGAGTCCTTCAATCTGAAATTCCGCAACATCGACAACCGCGTCTACGAGATCTCTCTCGACGGCAGCGGCAATGAAGTGGTTGGTATTCACGCGCATGCCGACGTAGTGCCGGTCACGCCGGAAAACTGGGTGCTCAAGGATGGCACCCGCCTCGACCCGTTCAAGATCACCCTGATTGGCGATCGCATGTACGGTCGCGGCACCGAAGATGACAAGAACGGCATTGTGGTCACGCTCTACGCCATGAAAGTCATCAAGGAAGAAAAACTGCCGCTGGTGCGTAACTTCAAGCTGCTGGTCGACACCACCGAAGAAACCACGGGCGACGCGATTCCCTACTATTTCGAACGTAACCCGACGCCGAACTACAACCTGGCGCTGGATGGTGGTTACCCGGTGGTGATTGCCGAGAAAGGCTATGGCACCGTCATGGCCAACTTTGCCAAGCGCAAAGGTGAAGGCAAAGGTGCCGAAATCATCTCGATGACCGGCGGCCTGGCGACCAACCAGATTCCTTCGGCGTCGGTCGCCACCCTGATCACCGACAAACCTGCTGAACTGGCTGCCAGCCTGCAAAAGGCCGGTGACGAGTTTGCCAAGCGCAATGGCGGCGATTTCCAAGTGAGCGCCAAGGTCGACGGCAAAGACGTCAAGCTGACAGTAACCGGCGTTTCCGCGCACTCCTCCGAACCCGAGTCCGGTATCAACCCGGTCGCGCGCATGCTGGTCTTCATTAATAGTCTTGATGGCAAAGTCGCGCTCAAGCACAACCACATCACCGATGCGGCCCGTTACGCTGCCGACAACTGGGGCCTGGATTATCTGGGCAACAAGCTGGGTGTCGGTTTCTCCGATGCCTTCATGGGGCCGCTGACAACGTCGCTGACCTACGTCGGCATGGATGACAAAGCCTTCAAACTCGCGGTCAACCTGCGCGTGCCGAAGGGCAAGTCACCGGAGAAACTCAAGGCTGAAATTGCTGGAAAACTGGCTGCCTGGAGCAAGAAAAGCCACGTAGCCGTTGCCTTCGACTATTCGATCGCGGAGCCGATGTACCGCAATCCTGAGGGCGAATGGGTCAAGGCACTGTTGGCGGTTTCAACAGAAAACCTTGGTATGAAACACGAATTCGGCACCTCCGCCGGCGCCACCTCGGTGCATGAATTGCCGAATGGCGTGCAATTCGGTCTGGCCATGCCGAACGTGAAGTACACCGGTCACACCGATGGCGAGTTCAAGACCGTGGAGCAATTCCAGCTGGATCTGCAGATCGTGACGGAAATGATCGGACGCATCGGCCAGCTGCCGAAACTCTAACCGCATTGCCGAACCCGCCGCCATGGCGGGTTCGGCATTTTTAATCCCCGCATAATCCCCGCCGCGCAGCGTCGCTCCTGACTTTTGCACATCGGGCAACAGAGAATTGCCCATCAAACCGATTGATAGCCACCTAACGAAAGGTGCATCCTAGAGAGCTCGTTCGGCTCTTATATCATTCCGAATGATAGTTACCTTTGCTTCATTCGATTCGTGCCATCACACCCCGCCGAGCATCATCCGCCCATCTTCAATACATTGGCGGATGCATCCATGGAACAGTCACTCAAACATTTGCGCTTCCCGTTGGCCATGCTGGCCATCCTGGTGATGAGCGCCTGCGGCAAGACTCCGGAGACTGCCGCCACCCAGCCTGCTGCCAAAGTCAGCGTGGCCAAGGTGATCGAACAACCGGTCAACGAGTGGGACGAATTCACCGGGCGCCTCGAAGCGCCGGAAACCGTTGAAATCCGTCCACGGGTCTCCGGCCAGATCGACGAGGTAGCTTTCACCGAAGGTGCGCTGGTCAAGAAAGGCGACCTGCTGTTCCAGATCGACCCACGTCCGTTCCAGGCTGAGGTGCGCCGCCTCGAAGCACTCGTAGCCCAATCCCGCGCCAACGCCACCCGCAGTGAAAACGAAGCGGGTCGTGGTGAACGTCTGCGCGCCAGCAACGCCATTTCCGCCGAACTGGCCGACTCGCGTACCAGCGCTGCACAAGAAGCTCGCGCCGCCGTCGGTGCCCTGCAAGCGCAACTGGATCTGGCCAAACTGAACCTGAGCTTCACCCGTGTCACCGCGCCAATCAGTGGCCGTGTCAGCCGTGCCGAGATCACCGCCGGTAACCTGGTGACCGCCGACACCACCCCGCTGACCAGTGTGGTTTCCACCGACCGCGTCTACGCCTACTTTGATGCCGACGAGCGTGTGTTCCTCAAATACACCCAACTGGCCCGCAACGGTCAGCGCGGCGCCACTACTCCGGTGTACATGGGCCTGTCCAATGAAGACGGCAACCCGCACCTCGGTCAGATGAACTTCGTCGACAACCAGGTCAACCCGAAAACCGGCACCATCCGTGGTCGCGCGGTGTTCGACAACCGCGACGGCACCTACACCCCGGGCCTGTACGCACGCCTGAAACTGGTCGGCAGTGGCACCTATAACGCCATGCTGATCAACGACGAAGCCGTCGGCACCGACCTCGGCAAGAAATTTGTACTGGTCATGGATGCGGACAACAAAACCGCGTACCGCGCCGTCGAACTGGGTCCGAAAATCGAAGGCCTGCGCATCGTCCGTACCGGCCTGAACAAGGACGACACGATCATCGTCAAGGGTCTGCAACGGGTTCGTCCTGGTTCACCGGTCACCCCTGAAGTGATCCCGATGGCCAGCGAACAGACCATCGCGGCACTCGCTCAACAACGTCAAGCGCTGGAAGCCAGCAACCTGCCCAAAGTCGCCCCTGCCAAAGGCGCGTCGGGATCGGTTGTGAAGCTGGCTGCTACGACCCCACGCGGTTAAGGGACGACAACTCCGATGAATTTTTCCCAATTCTTCATTTCACGGCCGATCTTCGCAGCGGTGCTTTCGCTGCTGATCCTGATCGCCGGTGCGATCTCGCTGTTCCAGCTACCGATCAGCGAATACCCGGAAGTCGTGCCACCGACCGTGGTGGTGCGTGCCAACTTCCCGGGCGCCAACCCCAAAGTCATCGGTGAAACCGTGGCCGCTCCGCTGGAGCAAGCCATCACCGGCGTCGAGAACATGCTGTACATGTCCTCGCAGTCGACCGCCGACGGCAAGATCACCCTGACCATTACCTTCGCCCTGGGCACTGACCTGGACAACGCGCAGGTGCAGGTGCAGAACCGGGTGACCCGTACCGAACCGAAACTTCCCGAGGAAGTAACGCGCATCGGTATCACCGTCGACAAGGCATCGCCTGACTTGACCATGGTTGTGCACTTGACCTCGCCGGACAAACGCTACGACATGCTCTATCTGTCGAACTACGCGATCCTCAACATCAAGGATGAGCTCGCTCGCCTGAACGGTGTTGGTGATGTGCAGTTGTTTGGTATGGGCGATTACTCGCTGCGGGTCTGGCTCGATCCGAACAAGACCGCTTCGCGCAATCTGACCGCGACCGATGTGGTCACGGCGATTCGTGAGCAGAACCGTCAGGTCGCGGCCGGTCAATTGGGTGCGCCCCCTGCCCCGAATGCCCAGAGCTTCCAGCTGTCGGTCAACACGCAGGGCCGTCTGGTCAGCGAGGAAGAGTTCGAGAACATCATCATTCGCGCAGGCGACAATGGTGAGATCACTCGTCTCAAAGACATCGCTCGCGTTGAACTCGGCTCCAGTCAATACGCCCTGCGCTCGTTGCTGGACAACCAACCGGCGGTGGCCATCCCGATCTTCCAGCGCCCAGGTTCCAATGCCATCGACATCTCGAACGAAGTTCGCGGCAAGATGGACGAGTTGAAGAAAAACTTCCCGCAAGGCATGGATTACAGCATCGTCTATGACCCGACGATCTTCGTGCGCGGCTCAATCGAAGCGGTGGTTCACACCCTCTTCGAAGCACTGATCCTCGTGGTACTGGTGGTGATCCTGTTCCTGCAAACCTGGCGCGCCTCGATCATTCCGTTGGTGGCGGTGCCGGTATCGTTGATCGGTACGTTTGCGGTGATGCACCTGTTCGGCTTCTCGCTGAACGCGCTGTCGCTATTCGGCCTGGTACTGGCCATCGGTATCGTGGTGGACGACGCCATCGTGGTGGTGGAGAACGTTGAACGGAACATTGAACTCGGACTCACACCGGTCGAAGCCACCAAACGGGCGATGCGTGAAGTGACCGGCCCGATCGTTGCGACGGCGCTGGTGCTGTGTGCGGTGTTCATTCCGGCGGCGTTCATCTCCGGCCTCACCGGGCAGTTCTACAAACAGTTCGCACTGACCATCGCGATCTCGACCGTGATCTCGGCGTTCAACTCGCTGACCCTGTCGCCAGCACTGGCCGCTGTATTGCTGAAAAGCCACGACGCGCCGAAAGACCGCTTCTCCAAAGTGCTCGACAAGATTTTCGGTGGCTGGTTGTTCCGTCCGTTCAACCGTTTCTTCGACCGTGCCAGCCATGGCTATGTCGGCACCGTGCGCCGGGTTATCCGTGGCAGCGGCATCGCCCTGCTGTTGTACGCAGGCCTGATGGTGCTGACCTTCTTCGGTTTCTCCAGCACGCCGACCGGTTTCGTACCCGGCCAGGACAAGCAATACCTGGTGGCTTTCGCACAACTGCCGGACGCTTCGAGCCTGGATCGCACCGAAGACGTGATCAAGCGCATGTCCGACCTGGCGCTGAAACAGCCAGGCGTGGAAAGCGCCGTAGCGTTCCCGGGCCTGTCGATCAACGGCTTCACCAACAGCCCGAACGCCGGCATCGTGTTTGTGACCCTGAAACCGTTTGATGAGCGTAAAGATCCGAGCATGTCCGCCGGTGCGATTGCCGGGGCCTTGAACGGCCAGTACGCGAACATTCAAGAGGCGTACATGGCGATCTTCCCGCCACCGCCGGTACAAGGTCTGGGCACCATTGGTGGTTTCCGCCTGCAAATCGAAGACCGGGGCAACCTGGGCTACGACGAGCTGTACAAAGAAACCATGAACATCATCAACAAGAGCCACAGCGTGCCGGAACTGGCCGGGCTGTTCACCAGCTACACGGTGAACGTGCCACAGGTCGATGCCGCCATCGACCGTGAAAAAGCCAAGACCCACGGCGTGGCTGTCAGCGACATCTTCGACACCCTGCAGATCTACCTGGGTTCGCTGTATGCCAACGACTTCAACCGCTTCGGGCGTACCTATCAGGTCAACGTTCAGGCCGAACAACAGTTCCGCCTCGAATCCGACCAGATCGGTCAGCTGAAAGTACGCAACAACAAAGGCGAAATGATCCCGCTGGCGACCTTCATCAAGGTCAGCGACACCTCGGGCCCGGATCGCGTGATGCACTACAACGGCTTCATCACCGCAGAAATCAACGGCGCGGCTGCCCCGGGCTACAGCTCCGGCCAGGCGGAAAAAGCCATCGAGAAACTGCTGAAGGATGAACTGCCGAACGGCATGACCTACGAGTGGACCGACCTGACCTACCAGCAGATTTTGTCCGGCAACACCGCGCTGTTCGTGTTCCCGCTCTGCGTATTGCTGGCGTTCCTGGTACTGGCCGCTCAATACGAAAGCTGGAGTCTGCCACTGGCGGTGATCCTGATCGTACCGATGACCCTGCTGTCGGCCATCACCGGCGTGATCATCTCGGGCGGTGACAACAACATCTTCACCCAGATCGGCTTGATCGTACTGGTGGGACTTGCCTGTAAGAACGCGATTCTGATCGTCGAGTTCGCCAAGGACAAACAGGAAGAAGGCCTCGACCCGCTCGCTGCGGTTCTCGAAGCTTGCCGTCTGCGTCTGCGTCCGATCCTGATGACCTCCTTCGCGTTCATCATGGGTGTGGTGCCACTGGTGTTCTCCAGCGGTGCCGGTGCCGAGATGCGTCACGCCATGGGTGTGGCGGTGTTCTCCGGGATGCTCGGGGTGACCTTCTTCGGTCTGTTGCTGACACCAGTGTTCTACGTACTGATCCGTAACTTTGTCGAACGCGGCGAAGCCCGCAAAGCGGCCAAAGCTCTGAAACTGGAGGCGCAACAATGAGTCTGAAAGTCTTCCTGCCGAGTCTGCTGGTGCTGGCCCTCAGCGCCTGCGCTGTCGGCCCCGACTACAAGACCCCAGCCACGGAGGCGGCCAACATCAGGGCCGTCACCGATGGCGCCGCCGGGCAAAAGAACTTCGACCGTTCGAAATTCGAAGGCATCTGGTGGCAGCAATTCGACGATCCGACCCTCAACCAGTTGGTGACCCAATCGCTGCAAGGCAACCGTGAACTGCGCGTGGCGTTCGCCCGCTGGAAAGCCGCCCGGGCGATCCGCGACGACGCCAGCAACGATGCGATGCCGACCATCACCAGCCGCGCCAGCAGTGACCTGGCCAAGGGGCAAATCCCCGGCCAGACCACTAACCGGGTCAATAGCGAACGCTATGACCTCGGTCTGGACATGGCCTGGGAGCTTGACCTGTTCGGGCGCATCCAGCGCAATCTGGAAGCCAGCGACGCCGACCAGCAAGCAGCCGAAGCCGATCTGTACCAACTGCAAGTCACCATGATTGCCGAACTGGTCGACGCTTACGGTCAACTGCGTGGTGCTCAGCTGCGCGAGAAGATCGCCGTGGCCAACCTGAACAACCAGCAGGAGTCGCGCAAGATCACCATCAGCCTGCGAGATGCCGGTGTTGGCGATCAGCTCGATGTCGAACGTGCCGATGCCCGTCTGGCCTCAGTCGAAGCCAGCGTGCCGCAATTGCAGGCAGAACAGGTTCGGCAGAAAAACCGTATCGCGACCCTCTTGGGCGAGCGTCCGGACAAGCTGACCGTCGATCTGAGTCCAAAAGACTTGCCGGCAATTGCCAAGGCCTTGCCGATCGGTGATCCGGGCGAACTGCTGCAACGTCGTCCGGACATCCTCAGCGCGGAACGCAACCTGGCTTCGGCCACAGCGCGCATCGGCGTGGCGAAAGCGGATCTGTTCCCACGGGTCAGCCTCAGCGGTTTCCTCGGCTGGACGGCCGGGCGTGGTTCGCAGATTGGTTCCTCGGCGGCTAACGCCTGGGCACTCGGCCCGAGCATCACTTGGGCAGCGTTCGACCTTGGCAGTGTGCGCGCCCGTTTGCGCGGCGCCGATGCTGATGCCGAAGGCGCACTGGCGACTTACGAGCAACAAGTGCTGCTGGCCCTGGAAGAGTCGGAAAACGCCTTCAGTGATTACGGCAAGCGTCAGCAGCGCCTGATCTCGCTGATTCGTCAGAGCGAATCAAGTCGCAAGGCTGCCGACCTGGCTGAAATCCGCTATCGCGAAGGCACGACTGACTTCCTCGTGCTGCTCGACGCCCAGCGTGAACGGCTGAATGCCGAAGACAGTCAGGCCCAGGCTGAAGTCGACCTGTATCGCGGCATTGTCGCGATCTACAAGGCCCTTGGCGGCGGCTGGCAACCGGAGACTGTTGCCAGCAAGTAATCGATTGTTAAAGAGCTCCTTTGGTTGGCCGCAACCAACCAAATTTTTTGCCCCGCGTATCATTCGGTCGCGGGGCTTTTTTATGCCTCGAAAATCACACCCTCTTCTGTAGGAGCTGCCGCAGGGATCAGTTTTCCAGCACGGTGACGGTCGCTGTGGTGCCCGCTCGCAGGCGGTTTTTGCCGGCGTAGTCGCCGTCGATATCGATCCGCACCGGCACTCGCTGCGCCAGTTTCACCCAGGTGTAACTCGGGTTGATGTTGGCCAGTAGCCGGCTGCCCGGCGCGTTTTCGCGGTCGGCAATGGCGAAGGCAATGCTCTGCACCCTGCCGCCGAAGGTCTCCCCGCTCATCAATTGCACCCGTACCCGATCGCCCTCGCCAATACGCGGCAGTTTGGTTTCTTCGAAGTAACCACTGATGTAGAACGAGTCGCTGTCGACCAGCGCCAGCAAAGCGCCGCCGCTCACCGCGTAGTCACCCTCACGGGTCAGGAGGTTGGTCACATAACCGCTGACTGGCGACTCGACGCGGGTGCGCTGCAAATCCAGTTCAGCCTGGGTCAATGCGGCAATCGCCAACTGCACATTGGCCTCGGCAAGACCGAGATTGGCCTGATTGCGCAACACGTCCGCCTGGGCCACGGCCACATCGGTACTGGATTTTTCCCACTCTTCGCCAGAAATCGCAAACCCCTGCTTGAGCGTACGCCGTCGGCGTTCTTCACTTTGCCGCTGCTTGAGCAAGGCTTCACTGGCAACAATGGAGGCTTGTGACTGGCCCAGCGTTGCCTTCGCGACCTCCACCGACCGTCGCGCGTGCTCCACCGCCAGGCTATAGCGCGCCGGATCGATTTCCAGCAGCAGTTGCCCCTTGTCGACATGTTGGTTGTCCTGCACCGCCAGGCTGACAATGCGCCCCGAGACGTCCGCCGACAGCGTCACCACATCGGCTCTGACCCGCGCATCGCGAGTCCACGGCGCACGGGTGTAATGCTCCCAGGCAAACCAGCCGAGCACGATCGCCAGCAGCACCACCGCCAATGTGATCAATCGTGTGAATAGCACTTTCAAAGCATCAGGCTCCCATCAGCAAAATCAGCGTGGCACAGACGCAGGCATATAACGCGCCTTCGAACAGCGCTTCATGCCAGACCAGACGCAGAACGCCAAGACGCCGCAGTCCCCAGTCCAGCACCATAAAAATCGGTATGGCCAACAGTAACGCCTGGGCAATGGGCGGCAGGTAGACACCGCCAATCTCGAAATCAATGGGCAAGGGCTGCTTCTCCTTCCGGGACGGCGCGCTGGATAGCATCACCGTGGCGCTGCAAAAATGACACGACGATCAACAGTGCCACACGCATGCGAAACAGCGACCAGACATGTTCATGGCTGGCGACGTGCAGTTCATCCAGTTCGTCGCCCAATATGTGCAGGGTGGCCAACAACGGCGTCAGTTGCACATCCTGCCGCCCGGCGACAAAGCGCCCGGTCTTGTGCACGGCCGAAACCAGACGCTGAGTGAAAGCATCTGTCAGTAGCGCATTGTTGTGCGCCTGCTGCCGCAACTGGTGCATCGCCACACCCAGTGCCACGCACGCCAGGCTTATTTCATAGAGTTGCTGCATGGCACGGCTGTTCAGCGCCGGCAGCAGGCCGAGCATGCTGGTCAGGCGATCGACCATGCGGCTTTCAAAGGCAAACTGTTGTTCATCGGTCGCCGGGGTTTTGGTCAATCCATACACCTGCTCGCGCGCTTCGTTATACAAGCGGCGAAGACGCCATGCCGGGCGAAACGGGAAAATCCATGCATAGACGATCAAGGCGAGCATTGCCGCACTGACATAGGCGCCGGCAAACTCGAACCATTGAATCGCCGTGTTCTGGCCAGTGCCGATATTCTGCGGGCCGAGCATGAGGAAACTCGACAAGCCCAGCCCCATGCCAATGCCCGCCGTCGCCGGGCTCGCCAGACCGATCGCGATCACGTACAGCAACGGCGCCAGCAACAATGCCAACCATTCGAAATCACTGATTGCCGGCACCAGCATGAATTGATAGACCGCCGAGACCACCAGCGCCAGCCCCAGACCGCGTGCGTAACTCTGCGCGGCCATCAGCGGACGCGGAAACGTCGCCATCAGCGAGCAGAGGATTCCCACCAGAATCATCCCGCCCCGTGCGCCATCCCACGCCGTTTCGATCCAGATCAATCCGGCGACCAGCAACGCGGTAAAGGCGCGGATGGCGTTCATCGTGGCCAACGTGAAATCCAGGTGCAGCGGACTGGCCTGACCGCGATAGAGGCAACTGGCTTCGCGGCCATCCTGAATGGCGTCGCTCAGTTCCAGTATCTGCTCCAACTGGTGCAACAGCCGCGCCTGCTCCCAGCGCAATGCCCACGCCAGCGAACGCAGGGTGGCGCTCATGTCTTCGGTAAGCTGTTCGGCCTGATAAGCCAGCGCTTCGAACTGTTGCTGGAGCGTAATGAACTGATGTCGCGCCTCGGCAGGTAGCGACCGGCCTTGTTGCGCCAACTGGTCGAGCAAGGTCAATTCCTCGGCACGCAGTTGCTGGATGTTCTGCGGCAGATCGCCTTCCCAGCGCACGGTGAGCAACTCGCGCTGATGACGCAAAGCGGTCAACCGCGACGTCAGCAACATCAATTGATTACCCAGCAACAGCACCAGATTGTTGGCACTGCGCAGACGTGGCGCATCAAAATACAGATGCCGGCGCAGGCCCTCCAAGGCACTTATTTCCCCAAGCAACTGCATTTGCCTACGCTGAAAGTCCGCTTCGCTTTCCTCCGTGCGCAGCACCGCAGCGGCATGGCTGGCAGCCAGCTTGATCACTTGATCGACCTTGGCGAAGTACCCTTTGGCCACTGCTTCCGGCCGCGCCGTGAGCAGACTCACCACGCAGACGCACGCCACCGCCAGCAAGGTTTCGGTAACGCGGGTAACGGCCAATAGAAAGGTACCGTCCTGATCCGGAATCGCCAATAACGCCACGACCACAGCGGTGTAACCACTGAGCACAAACGCTTGCGAGCTGGTGTAACGCAACAACGTGCCGCCTGCCGTACACAGCGCCAGCCACAGTGCCAGGGTGGTAATGAAAGGCAGCGGTGCCTGAGGAAAAATGGCCATGATCAACACCGCCACCACCGCACCGAGGGTCGTGCCGATGACCTGGCCGAAACTGCGCGCCAGTGCCATCCCGGCCAATGGCTGGCTGACAATCACCACCGCCATGATCGACCATTTGGGCTGATCGAGATCGAACAGAAATGCCAGGTACAGCGTCAACAATCCCGCCGCAATGGTGCGCAGGGCAAACAGCAGAACGGCCTGACTCGGATGAATCACCGTCTTGAAGTAAATGAACAGGGCTTGCATGGGCACACTCAACGAAACGACTTCTGCAAGCGTAGACACTGCATCGAAAGCCTGACGGGTAACTGAGTCGACGCAACTTGTAGGGCGATTCGCATGCACAGGGTTTGACTCGTGGCCCGAGCTGACCGAAGCTTGCCGCTCTGCTCAAGTACGCCTGTTTCGGAAACCTGCATGCCTCAGTCTCGCCGCTACCTGCTTATCAGCCTGGGCCTTGTGCTTGTCATCGTCGTGGCCTGGTTGTCGGTGCGCAGCACCGTCCCGGTCATACCCGATGCGATCAAGCACGGTTATAGCGAAGCGCTGGATGCTGCCCGCAAGGGGCAACCGGGCGCGGCGCGTCAGTTGTATCAGCAACTGGGCCGGCCGGACATTTCGGTCAAGCGCCGCGTGTGGCTGCACGGTGAGCTGCCCAATTACCCGAGCCCGCAAGCGTTGAAACTGGCCGACACCGACCTGCAAAACGAAGCCCCCGCCGTGCGCCTGGCGGCGATAAAAAGTGTGGTGGGACTGGTGCCGGGCGGACAACGCAGCCTGTTGCTCGGACCGATGCTCGATGATGAAGATCAAACCGTGCGCTTTGCCGCGATCAATGCCCTCCTCGGCTTGACTCCGGATGAACTGGGCCTTTACTTCGCTCCGCTGCAACAAGCGATCGACGGTTGGGAACAAACGCTCAAGGCACAACCGGAAAGCGCTGCCAACTACGCGCAACTGGCCCGGCTGCGTATCCACAACGCCGAACTCAAAGAGGCGCAGGTCGCGCTCGACAATACCCTGCGCCTGGAGCCCGGCAATCTGCCGGCGCTGGTGATGCAGATCGATGTCCTCGACCGCCAGGGCCAAACCGATGCCGCCCGGCAACTGTTGGGCCGGCAACTCAAGGCACAACCTGACTCTGCCTATCTGCAACATGCCCTGGGGCTTTGGCTGTTGCACCACGATCAGCGCGAATATGCCCTGCTCGGTTTGTCCAAAGCCGTCGAGCTGGAACCCGATAACAAGGATTACCGCTACGACCTCGCTACCACCCTGCACAGCGCCGAAGAACTGGAAGCGGCGCAAAACCAGTTGCAGGAAATCGTTCAGCGCCATCCCGCTGACCGCAAGGCGCGGGTTTTGCTGATCAACTACTGGAAAGAAAGCGGGCAATTGCAGAACGTGCAGATTCTGTTGGCGCAGCTGGAACAGCTCAACCCGGATGATCCGGCCTTGCAGCAGGGTCTCTGAGCCAGTTTTGACAGCTCAATTGACACATTCGGAAAGGTATTTCGGAACTGCCATCACGGCGCAAGGTCAAGTTATTCAGGCCGCTCGATTAGTTGGCGGCCTCGCTTCCCTTAGTCATGAGAGGGCATTTTTTGTCTACTTCTAACGAGTTGATCAGTGCGAAAGCCGCTACCGGCATTGTGGGTCTGGATGACATCCTGGCCGGTGGTTTGTCTCGCGGTCATGTTTTCCTGCTGGAGGGTGAGCCCGGAACCGGCAAAACCACGGTCGCTTTGCATTTTCTCCTGGCCGGCGCGAAAGCCGACGAACGCTCGTTGTACATCACGCTCTCGGAAACCGAGCGCGAACTAAGGCAAGGGGCGCTGTCCCACGGCTGGACGCTGGATGACAACATCAAGATCTTCGAGCTGACGCCCCCCGAAAGTCTGCTCAATGCTGAACACCAGCAGAGCCTGCTGTATTCCTCCGACCTGGAACTGGGCGAAGCCACCAAGCAGATTTTCGAAGCGGTCGAACGCTTCAAGCCGACGCGTGTAGTGCTCGACAGTCTGTCGGAGATTCGTTTGCTCGCGCAAAGCTCTCTGCGTTATCGCCGGCAGATTCTGGCCATCAAGCATTACTTCGTGCGCTACAACGCCACGGTGCTACTGCTCGACGACCTGACCACCGAATCCCTCGACAAAACCGTGCACAGCGTGGCTCACGGGGTAATTCGTCTCGAAGAACTGACGCCCAACTACGGCGCCGAGCGGCGACGCGTGCGGGTGGTCAAATACCGTGGGCAAAAGTATCGCGGCGGGTTCCACGACTTCACCATCATGGGCGACGGCGTGCATGTGTTCCCACGCTTGGTGGCGGCTGAACACCGTGGCGACTACGCGCGCCTGCAACTGTCCAGCGGCATCCCGGAGATGGACGCCCTGCTTGGCGGCGGTATCGAGACCGGTTCAAGCACCTTGATTCTCGGCCCTGCCGGTACCGGTAAATCGCTGATCTCGATGATCTTCGCCGCCGCTGCCGTGCTCCGTGGCGAGAAAGCCGCGCTGTTTATCTTCGATGAAGAGTTGGGCCTGCTGTTCGAGCGCATGAACAACATCGGCATCGACCTCAAGGCGCTACAAGCCACCGGTAATCTGTTGATCGAGCAGGTCGACGCCGCCGAACTGTCACCGGGCGAATTCTCTCATCGCGTGCGACGCTGCGTCGATGAAGGTCAAATCAAAACCGTAGTCATCGACAGCATCAACGGCTATCAGGCCGCGATGCCGGAAGAAAACGCGCTGGTGCTGCACATGCACGAACTGCTGCTGTATCTGAACCGCAAAGGCGCGGCGACCTTCATGACCGTTGCCCAGCATGGTCTGGTTGGCGACATGCAAGCGCCGGTCGACATTACTTATCTGGCTGACACGGTGATTCTGTTGCGCTACTTCGAAGCACTGGGCAAAGTCCGCCGCGCGATCTCGATCATCAAGAAACGCACCGGCAGCCACGAATCGACCATTCGTGAATACCGTATTTCCACACAAGGCATGACCATCGGCGAACCACTGGAAGCCTTTCAGGGCGTACTGCGTGGCGTCCCCACCTACCTCGGCGCGAGTAATCCGTTGCTTCGGGAAGAAAACCTGTGACGGTGCAGGTGCCGCTGGCCGAACGGGCGCTGATTCTGGCGCCTGTGGGTCGCGACAGCCAGATTGCGCTGATGATCCTCAACGAGGCCGGTTACGGAGGTCTGGTCACCCCCGGTCTGGGATCGCTGTGTTCCGAACTGGAGCTGGGTGCCGGTCTGCTGCTGGTCGCCGCCGAAGCGTTGCGCGGGCCGGAACTGGAGGCGTTGTTCCTGCATCTGGAGCAGCAACCAGCCTGGTCGGACCTGCCCATTGTGCTGTTGACCCATCACGGTGGTCAGGAACAAGGCCCCTCCTCGCGCCTGAGCGATCTGCTGGGCAACGTGACCTTCCTTGAACGACCGTTTCATCCGGCGACATTGGTCAGTATGGTCTCTGCCGCATTGCGCGGCCGACGACGACAGTACGAGGCCCGCGACCGGCTGATCGACTTGAGTGAAAGCGAACGGCGCCTGCAATCGACCCTGGAAACCCTTGAGCAACAGGTCGAGGAGCGCACCGCGCAATTGCGCCATAACGAAGAAGCGCTGCGCCAATCGCAGAAGATGGAAGCGGTCGGCCAACTCACCGGCGGCATCGCCCACGACTTCAACAATATGCTCACCGGCATCATCGGCAGCCTGGAATTGTTGCGTCGGCGCCTGGCCCGAGGGCGCACGGATGATCTCGACAGCCTGATCGATCTGGGCGTGACCTCGGCTAATCGCGCCGCCGGCCTGACCCATCGCTTGCTGGCGTTTTCCCGGCGGCAGTCGCTCGACTCCAAAGCCGTGCAGATGAACACACTGGTGCTGTCCATGGGTGAGCTGCTGCAGCGCAGCCTCAACGAAAGCATTCAACTGGACATGCGCCTCAACGACAAATTATGGGTGGCCGAGGCCGATCCCAACCAACTGGAAAGCGCCCTCCTCAACCTGGTGATCAATGCCCGTGACGCTATGCCCGACGGCGGCAAACTGGTAGTCGAGACCAGCAATCAGGTGCTCAAACGCGAATTCACTGAAGCCTACAGCAACCTCGAACCCGGTGATTACGTGATGCTCAGCGTCACCGACAACGGCTGTGGCATGCCGCAGAGTGTCATCAATCGTGCGTTCGACCCTTTCTTCACCACCAAACCGATCGGCCAGGGCACGGGGCTGGGTCTGTCGATGATCTACGGCTTCAGCAAGCAGTCCCGCGGGCATGTCTCGATCGACAGTGAAATCGATGAGGGCACCACGGTCAGACTCTACCTGCCACGTTTTCGCGGTGAAGAACTGGAAAGCCCCGACGCCGACATTCAGCAGGCACCTGATGCGCTGGACGGCGAAACCGTGCTGATCGTCGAAGACGACCCGGCCGTGCGCGTGCTGGTCTGCGCGGTGCTCGGTGAATTAGGCTATGCCTTTGTCGAAGCCTGGGATGCCGACAGCGCCGTGCCGATTCTGAACTCGACGCAGCGCATTGATCTGCTGATCAGCGATGTTGGCCTGCCGGGCATGAACGGCAGGCAACTAGCGGAGGTTGGTCGACAATATCGGCCAGGTTTGAAGGTGTTGTTTATCACCGGATACGCCGAACATGCGGCCGTGCGTGGCGGCTTCCTCGATTCAGGGATGCAGATGATCACCAAACCATTCACTTTTGACCTGTTGACCGCCAAGGTGCGGGAGATGATCCGCGGCTGACCTGATGTTCACCATGGGTAGCCAACAGGTCATGCCACCTGCATCAACGGGAAATTTGCAGCGGCTTTACGCTGACTTCGAGTTATTCGCCGTTGGGCTGCCAGCAAGTTGGATTAAAGGTTGAGCTCCGGAAAAACGTGTTTCAAGGCCGACAAACCCTGAACTTTTCCGCGAGCTACTGCGGCGCTGTGATCGCTCAATGAGAAGATCAGCGTTTGCAGCCTAGAGAGGTTCCTACAAGGATCCCCGGCTACTGTGAAAATCCCTGGCACCGATTGCAAACCGCTTAAAATAAGCCGCTTTCCCCTCCCCGTCACCTGTCAACTCTGACAGCTATCAATTCCCCCCGCGTGCTGTTTGAATCCCCCCAAGGATGCTCGGTACTGGGTGCCAATTCCAGGCCCGCGTCCATTAAGGACTCGAGGCGGGCAAGGTCATTTGCGACTTTCAAGATCAATCTTCCTCGTACTTCCAGAGCAGATGCGCAGTTCGTTTAAAACTCGGCAGATCAGGTCAAGTAACCGCTGCCAGATAGAGGAAAGGTCATTATGAGGAAATACCTTGCGTTGATATTGATGGTTTTTTTATCAGCCTGTCAGATGCGTGAAACGCCGGATACAGAGCAACCATCAGCCGGAGAAAACATCGGGATGACGGTCGCATCAAACGCCCCCCGGAATGGCGCAATCGCAGCCACCGATCTGACCCGTCAATATAATGATACGCGAGGTAACTGCGGTACGGATTCGAAGCCCGCATTCTTGTGTCGGGGTGTCATGCTAAGAGCCACTTCGGCTTCGGATGCGTACTCCAGCTGGAATCCCAGTCCCGCCTCGGTGAAAAGTGGCGGGGTTTCGTTTTCTTACTTGAGTAAGGATTCGAAATTCACCAAAGTCTACGGCTACAAGAACGGGCTGATCTTTTATCCCGTACTCAATCGTCCATCTGGCACAAGGCAAGTAGAAGTGCTCTGTGCTTTTCCGATGGATGGAGGCACCAACAACCGAACAGCCGCCGGTTGCGGCCCGCACCGCCTGGATACTACGGGCAGCGGTCCTTGTCTTACCGTAGGCATTCGCAACTCTGCACTCTGGGTAGCGCGCTGGAATCAGTACAAGATGGGCTACAACATGTGTGGCTTTGACGTGAGCGATGCCATGAACTCTCAAGCGGGGCCTTCATTCCGCCACACGATGAACGCTCATAACGAGGTAGGCTTTTTTGCCGGTGTTCATGATTACGTGGAAATCATTCTTAAAACCTGGCCCCAAGACATTCCAAAAGAGCTACCCCTGCAAGCATTCTTTTATGTAGAGGGAGGCCTTTCCGGTGCTCAGCACGATCAACGTGACTACTTCAACAAAACCGGTGGAAGCGTTATGCCGATCATTAAACTGACGCTACCGACTACACCTGCTGCCGATGCGCAGTTCACCTATAACCCCGCAGACCAGGTCAAATAACCAACCGACGGGCGTCGGCCTTGCGCCGACGCATGGCTCAGGCCAGCAACTCCTGAATCTTTTCCTGCAACACATCCAGATCGAACGGTTTTTCCAGAATCGGTGCCTTGCGCGTAATCGGGCTGCCCGTCTCACGGATTTCCTGCGGGTAACCGCTGATGAAAATCACCTTCAGATCAGGACGCAGCTTTACCGCAGGTTCGGCGATCTGCACGCCGGAAATACCGCCGGGCAAGCGAAAGTCGGTGATCAACATGTCCAGATGTGGCTTGCTCGCGAGAATTTCGAAGGCCTGCTCGCCGTTTTCGGCCTGCAGCACGCGATAGCCCTGGCCCGACAGGTAATCTGTCAGAACCATCAAGATAACCGGTTCGTCTTCGACGACGAGTACTACATCTTGCGCATCTACACTCATGGGAAGCCTTTGTTCGGTCAATAGCTGCTGATACGACCGTGTGGTCACTCAGAGGTTGCGTCGGATGTGCCGTTTTCCTCGACCGGCAGACAAACGCGAAACAGGGCGCCCTCGTTGATTTGACTCTCGACGACGATGGAACCGCCATGGGCGGTGACGATCTGCTCGGAAATGAACAGACCCAGTCCGAGGCCGGCCACTACCGTCTTGGCGGAGACCCGTTCGAACTGTTGGAAAATGCGCTTCTGGTTCTCTTCACTGATGCCGATTCCGTGATCCTGAACCTCGACCCGTGCCTGGTTGCCCTGACGGTAGACGCGCACCTGAATCGGGCTTCTGCCACCGTAACGCAAGGCATTGGTCAACAGATTGGAAATGACCTGTTCGATGCGGAACTCATCCCAGCAACCCTCCACAGGATGCTCCGCTTCGAAGGAAACAGTGGTTTCCGCTGCCTCAATCTGCTGCGCGAAGTTCTGCAGCAGATTGCTCACCAACTGCACCAGATCAAAACGGCTCGGACGGATCGACAGCTTGCCGGTGCGGATCCGCGACACGTCGAGCATGTCCTCTATCAGCCGGATCAGGCTCTTGATCTGCCGCTCATCGCGATCGACCATGGCGTGCATTTTGTCGAGGGTGAACGCTGCGGCGTTGTCCCGCGCCAGGTGCATCTTGCGCAATTGGGTTTCAAGTATCAGGCCGTTGAGCGGCGTGCGCACTTCGTGAGCGACGATTGACATGAAGTCATCGCGCATCCGCACCGCTTGCTCAAGTTCAAGCTGGGTGCTCTGCAACCGTTGCAGCAGTGCTTCCTGCTCACGCCGGGCCTGCTCCAGGGCTTCAACCTGTTGCTTCATGGCTTTGCTCTGGCGGTACAGGTCGACAAACACGTTGACCTTGCTCTTTACCGCGTGGATATCCAGCGGCTTGTGCAGGAAATCCACCGCGCCGCTTTCGTAACCTTTGAACGCGTAGTTCAGTTCACGGCCGGCGGCGCTGACAAAAATGATCGGGATGTTCTTGGTTTTCTCGGTGCCGCGCATCAACTCCGCCAGTTCGAAGCCGTTCATGCCCGGCATCTGCACGTCGAGAATGGCCATGGCGAACTCGTGTTGCAGCAGCAGCGACAGGGCTTCGTCCGCCGACAGCGCCTTGTAAACAGTGCGGTCTTCGCGTTTGATCAGGGCTTCGAGAGCCAGCAGGTTCTCGGGCAGATCGTCGACGATCAGCAGTTTTGCCTGGATATTACTCAGCATGCGATTCGTTCCAGCTCGACTAGCAGACGGCCGATGCCGTGAATGGGTAAGACATGATCCGGCGGCTGAATTTTCAGCGCGGCCAGAGGCATGGTGGCGACCTGAGCGTCTTCGGGGTCTTGCACGATGGTCAGCCCGCCGTGGCGTTTGACCTGGGCCAGCCCGCGCGCGCCATCGTGATTGGCACCCGTCAGCAACACGGCCGCCAGCCTGGTTCCGTAGACATCGGCGGCGGATTCGAAGAGATAATCGATCGATGGCCGGGAATGATGAAGGCGGTCCTCAAGGCTCAAGGACAGACTGCGATCCTGTTCCACGGACAGGTGATAACCGGGGGTGGCGAAATACACCGTACCGGCCTCGATGTCCTGTTTGTCCGTCGCCTCTTGCACCGGCAGCAGCAGACGCCGGGCAAACACCTCGGCCAATTGGCTGCGGCGCTCTTCAGGCAAGTGCAGCACGATGATGATCGGCAACACAAACCCCTTGCGCAAAGGGCCAAGCAGATTCATCAATGCTTCGACACCACCGGCCGAAGCACCGACCACAATAGCCTCGATTCGAGGCAGATCCGTGGTGTCGTTCATGATTTGCGGTAGATCCGTTCTTGTTTCACCAAGGGCTCGAACTGGTTGGCGTAGCTGGAAAAATCCAGCGTCTCTTTGCTACCCAGCACCAGAAAACCGCGATGGCAAAGCGATTCATGGAACAGCCCGAACGCTCGATCCTGAAGTTTCTTGTTGAAGTAGATCAACACGTTGCGGCAAGAAATCAATTGGGTTTCCGAGAACACACTGTCGGTGGCCAGGCTGTGATCAGCGAACGTCACGTTTTCGCACAGGCTCTTGTCGAAAATCGCGTAACCATAAGCGGCGGTGTAGTAGTCGGCAAATGAACACTGCCCCCCGGCCTGCTGGTAGTTGGCGGTATAGGCACGGACGTTCTCCATCGAGAAAATCCCTTGCTTGGCCTTGTCCAGCGAGCGTGGATTGATGTCCGTAGCGTAAATGATCGTGCGATCAAGCAGGCCTTCTTCGCGCAGCAGAATCGCCATCGAATAGACCTCCTCGCCGGTGCTGCATCCGGCGATCCAGATCTTGATCGACGGATAGGTCCTGAGCAGCGGCACCACTTCCTTGCGAATCGCCAGAAAGTGCGACGGGTCGCGAAACATCTCGCTGACCGGAATCGTCAACAACTGCAGCAATTGCATGAACGCAGTCGGGTCATGCAGGACTTTTTCCTGCAACGCCGAAATGGTCGCGCACTCGAATTGGCTCAACGCGTGTTGCACCCGGCGCTTGATCGAAGCGCCTGAGTAATCGCGAAAATCGTAGCTGTACTTGAGGTAGATTGCCTCGATCAACAGCCGCAATTCGATTTCGCTGTTTCGTTCCACGGAGTGACTGCGTTCCACTAAATGCGTTCCATCTTAGGTAACCACACGCGAATCAGCGAGAACAGGCGATCCAGGTCGATGGGCTTGGCCAGGTAATCATTGGCGCCCGCCTGCAGGCAACGCTCCTGATCGTCCTTCATGGCCTTGGCCGTCACGGCAATGATCGGCAATTTGCGCCAGCGCGGATCCTTGCGGATTTCAATGGTGGCTTCGAAACCGTCCATTTCCGGCATCATCACGTCCATCAACACCAGATCGATGTCCTCGACTTCGTTCAACTTCTCAATCGCTTCACGGCCGTTACGGCCGATCACCACGACCGCACCTTTGGTTTCAAGGGCACTGGTCAAAGCGAAAATGTTGCGCACATCGTCATCGACCAGCAGCACTTTGCGACCCTCGAAGACCTTGTCGCGGCTGCGCGCGGTCTTGAGCATCTTCTGCCGTTCATGGGACAACTGCGATTCGACTTTGTGCAAAAAGAGTGTGACCTCATCGAGCAGACGTTCCGGCGACCGTGCGCCCTTGATGATGATCGAACGCGAGTATTTGCGCAGGTCTGCCTCTTCATCGCGCGTCAGGTTACGACCGGTATAGACGATGACTGGCGGGAAAGAGCAGATGTCTTCGGTGGACATGCGCTTGAGCAGTTCATTGCCAAGCATGTCCGGCAGCTTAAGGTCGATGACCATGCAGTCGAAAATCGTCGTGCGCAGCAAATTCAGGGCGTCTTGCGCCAGGCCCACGGCGGTGATCTCGATGTCTTCGTCACCGATCAGCCGAGCGATGCTCTCGCGCTGCAGATCGTCGTCCTCGACCAACAACACTCGCTTGACCTTCTGGGTCAGTTTGGCTTCCAGACGGGCAAACACATCCTTGAGTTCTTCGCGGGTAGTCGGTTTGACCGCATAGCCAATAGCCCCCATGTGCATCGCCGCTTCGACGCGGTCCTCAACCGAAATCACATGCACAGGGATGTGGCGGGTTTCGGCGTGTTCCTTCAAGCGTTGCAATACGGTCAGACCGGAGTGATCCGGCAGGCGCATGTCGAGCAGGATCGCGTCCGGCACGTACTCGCGAGCCAGGTCGTAACCTTCATCGGCACCATGGGCAACCAGACACTGATAACCGAGCTCATGCGCCAGATCGTAGAGGATGTGCGCAAAGTTAGGCTCGTCCTCCACCACCAGGATGCAGCGAGTGGCGAAGGGTGCCTTGTCACGGTCATCGGCGAAACGCGGAATGTGCACCGGCGCCAACGGCGAAACCGAAACAGCAGGTGCAACGGGCGCGGTCACCGCTGGTGCTGGCGGGGTGAAGGTCAACGGGGCGCTCGATACATCGCTGAGCTCGTTGTACTGCTGCGGCAACACCAGCGTGAACACACTGCCCTGCCCCGGCACACTGCTGACGCTGATGGAACCGCCCAGCAAGGTCGCCAGATCCCTGGAGATCGACAGGCCGAGCCCGGTGCCGCCGTACTTGCGGTTGGTGGTGCCGTCAGCCTGGCGGAACGCCTCGAAGATGCTTTCCTGCTGATCGGCGGCAATGCCGATACCCGAATCACGCACGATGAACGCGATGCGATCGTTGGGCTGACCGCTGATCGTCAGGCTGACCGCGCCTTGTTCGGTGAACTTGAGGGCGTTGGACAGCAAGTTCTTGATCACCTGTTCCAGGCGCTGGCGGTCGGTGAACAGCGTAGTCGGCGCGTCCGATTGCAAGGCGACGGTGAATGTCAGGCGTTTGTCCGCCGCCAGCGGTTCGAACACGCTGCGCAGGCCATCGGCCAGACGCGCGACGCTGGTGGTTTCCGGAATCACTTCAAGCTTGCCGGCCTCGACCTTGGAGATATCGAGGATGTCGTTGATCAAGTTGAGCAGATCGTTGCCGGCGGAGTAGATCGACTCGGCGAACTTGACCTGCTCGGCGCTGAGATTGTCCTGCGGGTTTTCCGCCAGCAACTTGGCCAGAATCAGCGAGCTGTTCAGTGGCGTGCGCAGTTCGTGGGACATGTTGGCGAGGAATTCGGACTTGTACTTGCTTGAGCGCTGCAGCTCTTCGGCGCGCTCTTCGAGCTGCACCTGAGCCTGATTCAGTTCGGTGTTTTTCAGATCCATGGCGTCGCGTTGCTCGGCCAGGGTCTGCGCCTGTTCGGCCAGCTGCTCGTTGGTCTGCTCCAGTTCGACTTGCTGGGTCTCCAGATGCGCCTGGGACTCCTTGAGAATCCGCGATTGTTCTTCCAGCTCTTCGTTGGCGGTTTTCAGCTCTTCCTGCTGCACCTGCAACTCTTCGTTGAGCTGCTGGGTTTCGGCCAACACTTCCTGCAGGCGCTGACGGTAGCGCGCAGCCTCGATGGACGTGCCGATGTTCGCGGCAATCAGCTCCAGCAATTCGATATCGCGATCATTGAGTGGACGCAGGAAGCCCAGCTCGATCACGCCATTGACCCGATCGTCATCGCTGGTCGGCACCACCAGCACACTGTGCGGCAAGCCTTCGCCCAGCCCCGAGCTGACTTTGAAGTAGTCCGACGGCACCGAATCCAGACGAATCAGCCGCGCCTGTTGCGCCACCTGCCCGACGATCCCCTCACCGCTGTAGATCGACTGCTCCTGCTCTTCCTGCTCGCGGGAGAAGCCATAAGTCGCCACACGCTTGAGACCGCCGTGCTCTTCACGCACGTAAAGCGCGGCTACGGCGGTGCCGAGGTATTGCGCACAGAATTGCAGAATATTGCGCCCCAACAGATTCAGCGTCAGTTGCCCCAGCACCTGCTCGGCCAGTTCGGTCTGACCATTGCGCAACCACGCCTGCTGCTCAAGACGCTCGGCACTGGCTTGTTGTGCAGCAAGATTGGCGCCGTAGTTGGTCGACAGATTGACCAGATCACGTCGGCCAATATAAGCCAGCAAACCACTGATACCGGCGATGAACAGGAGGTAAAGGCTGATGCTCCAGATTGTGGTGCGGCGCACCTCTTCATTGCGCGTCGTGCGCAAGACCTGCTCGGTCTCGATAACGTCTTCGAATTGCTTGCGGATTTCGTCCGTCAGGCGCTTGCCACGCCCGGCCTTGACCGCGCCGCGGTAATCGCCGCTGGATCGCTGCAGATCGATCATCGATTGCGCGTAATTGGCCCACTCGGTCTGCAAGGCCTGGAGGCGGCGCAGACGATCGGTTTGCACCGGATTGTCGGCAGTCAGTTCGAGCAAGGTATTGAGCGCCACGGTGATACGCGGCTTGGCGGTCTCGTAAGGGTCGAGGAAGTGCTCGTCGCCGCTGAGCAGAAAACCACGCATGCCGGTTTCCAGGTCCACGGTGAGCTTCACCGCTTCATTGGCGTTATTGATCACCCGGTCGGTGTGCTCCACCCACTGGATAACCGACAGCAGATAAGTGATCAGCGACACGAAGAACACGGCACTGAGTACACCGACGCCCAAGGGCAGACTGATGTTGCGACTCAGGAGTTTGCGAAACCGTTGCTCATCAACCGTAGACGGAGAGGACATGGGGCAGCCTTGTCGAACTGTTGAAAACCCGAGAGTTTGCCCCAAAACGGTGGTATGGATCCATTTTTCTCACAGCTTTGGCAGCAAATTCCTACATTTGCTCGCGTCTAGAGACACGCCAACAGTTATCCTTGCCTGGCCATTTGCAGCGAATGTTTTTTGTATCAAACCGGGAACTTATGGCCATGCGCCACTTACTCATGCATAAGCCCGGCAGATTCGACCGGCCGATACCCCTGAATTTCTATCTTTGAGAGCCTCTATTATGTCCACCCCAGCGTCCATCATCCTTGTAGTAGAAGACGATGCCATTGTGCGCATGCTGATCGTCGATGTGCTGGAGGAGTTGGAGTACAAGGTGCTGGAGGCTGACGGCAGCGAACAGGCGCTGGAGTTTCTCAATGACGAGAACCAGAACATTGATTTGATGATGACCGATGTAGGTTTGCCGGGTATGGATGGTCGTGAGTTGGCGACTGAGGCACGCCTCGTGCGCCCCGCCCTGCCAATCCTGTTTGCCAGTGGTTACGCTGAAAGTATTGAAGTGCCCGAAGGTATGCAGGTCATCGGCAAACCCTTTTCGATCGATCAATTGCGCGACAAAGTAAAAAGCATTACTCAATAAACAACTCAACGGACCGCCCCTTTCAAACAACTTCAAGGGGCAGTCCGGTCTCATATTTTCGCGAATAAAATACAAGCTGGCGAGCTGTTGAAAAACACACTCACATAATGCTTCTTGATAAGCGCAGCCCAACAAAAGAGGATCACTCAAACATACAAACCAAAATAAACGAATTTATTATGACCCTAAAACTTTCAAACGCCCTGAATCAACGTTACTTATCCCGCCCTGCCCCTTCTTCTAACCGCCACCGTGAACACGTTGCAAGCGATAACCGCGAACGAGAGGAAGTGATATATAAACTCAAGCAGCGCTCAGCACATCTTGCTCCTGCGCAAAGAATTTCACTGGAAGGCGCAAAATTTTCTGTGGAGTCGGGATCGTCACTTGAAGACGCCCTGCTTCCCGGCAGGCAGCTATTGCAACGGATGTCCGAACAAGATTCCTTCAAACGACTGCTGGGCAAGCTAAGACTTTCCGAGCACTCAGACTTTGAAGTAACCGCTGAAGGCGAAATAAATGCAAAACACTCCGGTGCTATCGCGAGTTTTGCAGACGCCTTCAAACTTTCCCCCGATCTGAAAGACGATCTGCAGACACTGGTTGAAATGGCCCATTTGACCGGTGGCAAAATTTCCACCACAGACGAAGTTGATTTAGCACAATGGCTGGCTTTCCACGGTTACTTGGCCCCTCGTCATGCCGCCGACGTTTACCGGTTACTGGCATTCATGCAAGCCGCCCCTCCTGCAAGCCCAGAGTTGAGCAACTATTGGGAAATGATAAAGACTGGAGAAGGCAACTCGGCGACGCTTACTGCAACTGAGCGCAGTGAGTTCCGCAAACTCATCATCAGTTACATCAAGGATCAATCGTTACTGGAGCATTTGTCGGAGAGCATTTTTGGCGGACGAACTGCGCCCTTCACACGTGCCGAGGCTGAGGACATTATCAAGGCACTTGTTTCCAGCCCCATCGCTGCTGACTGGGCCGACGCTTACGTACGGGATCTTGACTGGTACGGCGCGCGCGACAACCAACCGCAATCGGAAACGTCGCGCAAGCAGATTGTCCTGACTTCGCTGCTGCTCAATCTTCATCCTCAAGTCGGAGAAGATGTACCGCGAAATCATGTTGCCGGTTTCGATTTGTATGCTGCCAAGCATATGGAAAAGTCCTTCGCCGAGATTCAAACCGATTTCGAGAATCACCTGATCGAGCACCACAGGGTGAGTAAAAAGAATGCAGCATTGGCCGCTCACTTGCTGCTGGCGGAGCCTGCGCCGGAATTTCTGGTCAAAGGTCTACCTGCCACCCTGCTAGTGGGAACGCCGCAATGCGTGGAATTTTGCCGAATCGTAGCGGTGCAAGAAATCATAGCGCCAGGCTCGACTCGATCCATGACTTACGCGCAATTGCAGCAACTTTCGACACTGGAACCAGTGACCGAATCACGCAAGATGCTCGACGCTTTGGCAGCCGTGGATCCTGTGATTGATTGGGCAGTGCTCAACAAAATCGTCACGCCTGATGACGTCGAAAAATCAGTCACTGACTCACTGAAAGTCGCCACGGACGCCTACGCCCGACATGCGAGGACGCTTGCCGAAAACGCTGAAACACTGACGCGTCAACTGCCAACCCGCAAAAGCGTCGCACTGGATATCCTCAAGCAGGTCGCCAAGGGTTGCACTTATCTTGAAAGCGACGTCCTTCAGCAAACGCGCAATCGACCGCTGGAAGACGCTTACATTTCGCTAAAAATGTCACCTGTCGAGTTGCATATGTCCAACGACCTGGCGACCGGCAATTGGGATTTGAAAAAAGGGGAAAGCATCTATACAGCGTTCCCCAACATGCGCCGTAATCTGGTTTCTCCCGACGATGAGTTCTACCGTCAGTTCAATCGGGCCTATCTGGCGTATGCGCAAGCGATGAATATGCATTTGAAGCAAGCATTTACGTCAATGCCATTGCTCGACCGGATTCGATTGCTCAAGGGCAAGGTGACGATGTTCACCGTCAGGCCCTCGGTCGCCAGACTCCAATCGATTACCGGTATCTCGGCCAATCCTATCGCGACGACCCTTGACGCCATTCTGAAAACGACTGAGCGCAAACCGACGGAAAGTCATAAAGAAATAGATGAAGCAAAGGGTCGCTACGGCGTAGTGGTCTGCTGCGAGTTCGAAGGCCGGGTGACCTGTTACGAATTATTCACGCTGCACGGCGTCTGTCGCGAAAACACCGAGCTGGCCAAGCTTGTGCAAAGGGAAAACCTGTTGAGCGCTCCCGCTCGCAGCAATGAGACGAATTACTCTGCGCCTGCGAAAATTCATCAACTGCCGATGAACATCGAGTGTTATACCCATGGTGTAACGCCCGGTCTCGTGGACGTCAGTTCGGGGGTGATCGACAAAGTTGCCGAGTTGTCAGCCGTCGCGCCACTGTCGCCAATAAATGGGTACTACCAGAGCTTCTACTCGACAGAGTTCGACCGTCTGGTGAACTTCGTACTCAAGCACAGACCAGTCGGGACTTACGATGAGTTGGTTAAAGAGTGCTGGGGCCAGACCCGGCTTGAAGCATTGCGTGCAAAACGGGACAAGGACCTGGACACGTTTCTCAACTTTGTCGTGCCCTTCAAGTCATGCATCGAAGATCTCGGTTCAGACGACATCGAGCGACAATTGGACGGAGCCAAGGCGTGCACCCTGGAAGCCGCGATGACCGTTCTGTTAGTGGTCGGAGCCATCGCAAAGATTGCCAGCCTGGCCGCCACGAGCATGAGTATCGCCACCAAGGCCAGCAAGATAGCTTCGACAGGCGTTGGCCTCGTCAACAACTTGATCAATCCGCTGGATGGAGCAGCCGATTTGCTTGTGAATGGTGCCAAACTTTTGCGCAAAGGTTGGCACAGCAGTGTGGCTGCCCTCGAAAGCGCCATTTACGATGCGCGCAAATGGTCGGGAAAGACGCCCTATCACGCACTTTCGAAGGCTGTCGATCCAGACACTATCCGCCTGGGCATCCGACAAACTGCGCAAGAATTTGCAGACGTGTTTCAGGTTTGGGGCATACGCCACAGTGATGAATGGTACGCGTTGAACCGTTTGGGCGAACCATGGGGCCCCGAGTTAAGAAACCTGAAACTGGTCAACAAATTCAACGTTCCAAACCCTTTCAAGCGAGCAAAACCGTTCAGCTACACCCGTGGATTTTTGAAAAAAGCCATTCCCCACGCCAAGAGTAAAATCGACAACACGATCCAGTTACTCTTGGATGGTCAGAACGATGATCTCAGATCCGTCATCAAGCATGTCTTCGGCATTGATTCGAGTGAGGCCATTGAACAAATAACCAGGAACTTGCGCGCCATGCGCAAGGACCTCGATTCGGTAGGTTTGCATAACATGGTCTTTCGGCCACCTGGTTCCGACGCAATCGCTGCGTTACAACCTCAAGCCTATAAACGTTGGCAAGCGGCCGTACGCTCAGGCGAGAAGCTGGACATCAACACAAGAACATTCCTGTCCATTTATCCTGACAACATGGATGAATATTACACGGTGGCGAAATTCGATGACGCCAGGGTCGGCGATATCCTAGTGCATGAGATGTCCCATGGTGCGCCGGATACGCTTGATTTGTATTACGGTGAAATAATACAAGGTGCCATCCCGGCAGAATACAACGCGGTCGGGTTACTGGAATTTGCCAGAGACGCGCACAAGGCCCATCCTCAAAATCTCAGTAACCCCCATTTCCGCTTAGGTGTTTTAAAGGGTTATGAGGAGTTTAAAGCGACGATTTCGAGCCGACCAAAAATCGTACAAGAGTACCCTGCGTTGTTAAACGCCGAATCTTATTCATTGGCGGTTTCGTTGATCGACCAACATAAAACCAACCATGCAACATTTATGTTCAACCTATCCACCATCACCAACTCGATCAATAACACAGCTCCCGGCGAATTTCTTTCCGGGCCGATCCTGCTCAATCTGGCCAAACCAAACTTTTAAAACCCGCAGATTTTCCGGGCCGCAGCACTGACAGAGGGCGCAGGCAACCACCACTGTGGTTTAATTGCGCCCTTTTTTCGCCCACGCTTTGCTGCATAGGATCACCGCTAATGACTCAGCCCGTTACCAAAGTCCTGGTCATCGGATATGTCTGGCCCGAACCGCGCTCGTCCGCCGCCAGTGGCCACGTCATGCAGATCCTCGAAACGTTTTTGCAACAGGGTTGGGACATCACCTTCAGCAGTCCCGCCGGCCCCGGCGAACATAAGGCAGACCTCTCTGCGCTGGGTATTCGCGAAGTATCCATTGAACTCAACAACAGCAGTTTCGACGTATTCATCAGTGAACTGGCGCCAGATATTGTGCTGTTCGACCAGTTCATGATGGAGGAGCAGTTCGGCTGGCGGGTTGAAAAGCACTGCCCCGAGGCCCTGCGTGTGCTGGAAACCTCCGACCTGCAAAGCCTGCGACATGCCCGCCATCAGCGGCTCAAGGACCGCCTGAAAGCCAACAGCGATCAGGACGACTTCAGCGATCTGTTTGCGCCGGCATTGCGCGAAGAGTTTGAGTTGATGGCCGATACTGATCTGGCCAAACGGGAAATCGCGGCGTTGTACCGCTGCGATCTGAACCTGATGATCTCCGAAGTTGAAATCGAGTTGCTGGTCGAACAATTCGGCTTGCCACGTCAATTGCTGCATTGGTGCCCACTGATGATTGACCTGCCAGGTGCCCCCCCTGCGGCCTTCACCGATCGAGCGCACTTTGTAAGCATCGGCAACTTCCGGCACGCGCCCAACTGGGATGCGGTGCTCTGGATGAAATCCATCGTCTGGCCACTTATACGTCAGCAATTGCCGCAAGCGCAGTTGCACATCTATGGCGCGTACACACCGCCCAAGGCCACGGCGTTGCATAACGCTGCGCAGGGTTTTCACGTGCTGAACTGGGCCGAAGACGCGTTGCAGGTCATGTCCGCCGCACGGGTTTGCCTGGCCCCGCTGCGCTTCGGCGCCGGTATAAAGGGCAAACTGGTTGACGCCATGCTGTGCGGCACACCGAGTGTCACCACCCCCATTGGAGCGGAGGGCATGCATGCCGGTCAGCCGTGGCCCGGTGCCGTCGCGCTTTCGGCGACCGAGTTGGCCAACCAGGCCGTTTGCCTCTATCAGGATGAAACGCAGTGGCAGGCGAGCCAATTGGCGGCAAACACCTTGCTCGGCGAGCGCTACCAACGGGCAGTGCATGGTCAGGCGCTGATCGAAAAGCTGCGTGATTGCCAACTGAACTTGCCGACACTCAGAGCCAATAACTTTATCGGCAGCATGTTGCGGCATCATGCGCACAAAAGTACTCAATATATGGCGCAATGGATTGAAGCAAAAAACCGCAATACGTCGCCAACGTGACGACCAGTAACCGGTCGTGACGACACACACTGCATAACTACCGATATTGGCCAAACAAACATCAAGCGCTATAACCATCCGCTCTCGCATCAATAATGACTTTCATTACTCACTTGTGCCGGATGGATAACATGACGCAATTCAACAGACAAATACTGCCTCTTTACGAGTGGATGAATGCAGCCCCGGAAATCGACACACTTTCACTCAATGAGCTGACATTGCCAGGCACCCATAACGCCGGTTGCGACCTGGAAGCCGACTATTCCAATGTATTTACGCGTAACTGGTTCGCCTGCCAAGACATATCCTTTTACAGTCAGCTCAACCGCGGTGCCCGGGCGCTTGATGTGCGCCTGGTTTACAACCCCCATGCGAACGGGCTTGAAAAGTTCCGGTTTGTACACGACAAGACCTGGTCTTCGCGCACGCTGGCCGACCTTATTCGTGACATTAAAGCGTTTCTCGAGAGAAGTTTTAATGAGTTCATCATTTTGGACTTTCACAAAATCGAACACGGCGCTGAACCCTTCGATTTCAAATACTTCAATGAGGTAATGAAGGTGCAACTGGGTGAGCACATCATCCCCACCGGCAACAGACACCTGACACTTGGTCAATTAAAGGACGTCAGCCGACTTCAGCGTGTGCTGGTCACCGGACCTGCCAACCGCCACCTGGACCGAACCGTCTTCGGTGCGCAAATAACCCATCAATGGGCCGGCAGTGACTTTCTGAAAGTTGTCGGAGATACCCTGGAGCAAATAGCTCAACCCCAACACACGCGCCTGCAGGCGTTCATTGCCAGAGTGTTGGCTGAGCCTCCTGAGAAGTCGGCACCCTGGTCGCTGTCGGCAGCCATCTATGACGCTGGCGGGCCTGTCAGAATGCTTGATCAGCTCGACACGTGGTTCGATCCAGACAACAGTGACTGGGCAGAAAAATGCAGCATTATCAACTTCGATTTCATAAAAAACTCAAAACTCGTTTATTTCTGCTATCAGGCGAATATCAAGAAGGCCTTTGAAAAAACCCGAGGGTATTCTTCCTATATCCTCCGCCATTCAAACAGCTGACAAACAGTAAACCAAGCGAATCATGTTCGCCAAGTAACAAACAAAAATCACTTGGCGGCATTACCTAGCGCACGCCCGCATCCACCGATACACGTATTGCATTAAACAAAGCATTGGCCAATCAAGTCCCAGACACTATAAACATCCTGCGCGCACAACTTCTATAACTTTACGCAGGATAATGAAATGCTTGACACCAAACTCGAAAACATTCCACCCAATCAATGGATGTCTGCCATCCCGCAACTTGACAACTTGTCCCTTTTTGAACTGACACTGCCTGGAACGCATAATTCGGGCTGTGACTGGAAAGCCTCGTACGCATTGCTTCCAGGCAAAAACTTCATCGCCTGCCAGGATGATTCTTTCTACACGCAACTCAACCTCGGCGCCCGAGCACTGGATGTTCGACTCGAGTATCACGACAACGCCAAAGGTTTCAGTCAGTTCCGTTTTCAGCACAACGGGTATCTTACTTCGCGAACCCTTGAAGATCTTGTTCGCGATGTCAACAGATTCCTCTCGGAAAGGCCGGATGAATTCATCATCCTCGACTTTCATGAACTGAAAAAAGGTGACAGTGAGTTCAACTTCATCAAGTTCAGGGATTTGATGCTGGAACATCTTGGCGAACGGATGATTCCCACCCATAACGTGTACCGCTCACTTGGCCAGCTCAAACAATCAAGCGCTCTGCAAAGAGTCCTGGTTACAGCGTCGATGCCATGGAACGCAAACGACAATCGGTTTTACTCACCAATCAACCACAAATGGATCGGCCAAAGCCTTGTCAGCACCACTGACCTGCACCAATTCATTACAAAGGTAATGGCCGAGCCCAGGAGCAGGAAAAACCTCTGGTCGCTCTCTGCTACGTGTTTTACGTTTCCCGGCGGCCCAAAGCGAATCCTTGATGATCTGGACACCTGGTTCTCCCCGGACAGGACAGGCTGGGCGAAGCTGTGCAACATCATCAATTTCGATTTTATTAAAGACTCGAAAATTGTGTTTTATTGCTGTCTGGCCAATCTTGAGAAAGCTAACGAGAAGGCGCAGTAACGCTGCGCGTGCAGTCTGATTGAGTCAGCTCATGGAATCCTTTCGCAACGAACTGGCGCGCGCCACGGCAAACGAGGCATGATCGGCGGGCGATAACAAAAAAAGCTGCCTGCCATGACCCGAACCGCCCGCGTGACCGACCCTTCATACGAATTGATGGATGACCATAACGGGTTGTCCATCATCTATCGCCAGCACGGCTTCCCCTGCCCGCTGGTGCGTTGGCATTTCCACAAGGAATACGAGCTGCATCTGATCGTCGCCAGCGCCGGAAAGGTGTTCATCGGCGACTACATCGGCAACTTCTATCCCGCAACCCTGTTTCTTACCGGGCCCAATCTGCCGCACAACTGGATCAGCCAGGTAGCTGAAGACGAAGTGGTTGAAAAGCGCGACATGCTGGTCAACTTCACCGATGAACTGTTCGAAGACGGCCATCAGGTTTTCGCCGAACTCAAATCCCTTGCACCGCTGCTGGAGCGTGCGCAGTACGGCATCGAATTCCGCTGCAAGCACACGATTCGCCAGGCCATGACGTTGATGCAGCGCATTGCCGATTCCAGAGGCATTACCCGCCTCGGCCACTTCTTTATCCTGATGGAATTGCTCGCTGCGAGTGACGACTATCAATTGCTCTCGGGCGCCACTAACACGCAACTGGCCGATGAACACAATATCGACCGCACCAACCGCGCCGTGGACTACATCTTTGCGCACTACGCCCGGGATATTTCACTGGAGGAAGTCGCGGAACATCTGGGTATGACACCCACTTATTTCAGCCGAGTGTTCAAACAGGCCACTGGGCGCAACTTCATCGAGTTCGTCAATCGCCTGCGCATCAGCAAATCCTGTGAACTGCTGGCTGACGGCGATAAACCGGTGACCGATGTGTGTTTCGAATCCGGCTTCAACAACATTTCCAACTTCAATCGGCGCTTTCAGCAGCTCAAGGGGATGACGCCGTCGCATTATCGACGGCTCGCGGTGCAGCGCCTGACCGAACAGAACCACCACTGACAACGCAATTCCACTGTAGGAGTGAGCCTGCTCGCGATAGCGGTGTGACAGCTTGCAGAAATGTTGGCTGACATTCCGCTATCGCGAGCAGGCTCACTCCTACAAGGGGCTGTGTCGACATCAGAAACCTGTACGCATTCGATAGCACCTCGGCGCTGAAACGCCCTTCTCTGCATTCACCACGTCAAAGCCCAGTGCAAAAAAGTATCGATAAAAGTGCTAGGGATGATTTGTCAGCCCTGCGATTGAACGCTGTAATCAGTGCACATTCTTCCTGCACAGGAAGACACAAAAACAATAACTGTCCTTCTGCCTCCCACCGGGTGCAGAAAAGGAGTGCACGATGCAACCCACTGCAAAAGCTCTGCTTGCCCTCACCTGCATGACCCTCAGCAGCGTCAGCCTTGGCGCCCAGACCCTGACCATCGCCACCGTCAACAACAGCGACATGATCCGCATGCAAAAACTCTCGAAAACCTTCGAGGCCGAGCATCCGGACATCAAGCTCAATTGGGTGGTGCTGGAAGAAAACGTTCTGCGCCAACGCCTGACCACCGACATCGCCACCCAGGGCGGTCAGTTCGACGTGTTGACCATCGGCATGTACGAAGCGGCACTGTGGGGCGCAAAGGGTTGGCTCGAACCGATGAAGGATCTGCCAGCCAGTTACGCCCTCGACGATGTGTTCCCGTCGGTGCGTGAAGGCCTGTCGGTCAAGGGTTCGCTGTACGCCCTGCCGTTCTACGCGGAAAGCTCGATCACTTATTACCGCACCGACCTGTTCAAGGATGCCGGCCTGACCATGCCCGAGCGTCCGACCTGGGAACAGATCGCCGGCTTCGCCGAAAAACTCACCCACAAAGACAAAGAGCAGTACGGCATCTGCCTGCGCGGCAAGGCCGGTTGGGGCGAGAACATGGCGCTGATTACTACGGTCGCCAACGCCTATGGCGCGCGCTGGTTCGATGAGCAGTGGAAACCGGAGTTCAGCGGCCCCGAGTGGAAAAACGCGCTGAACTTCTACGTCGACACCATGAAGAAATCCGGGCCGCCGGGCGCCTCCAGCAACGGTTTCAACGAGAACCTTGCGCTGTTCAACAGTGGCAAATGCGCGATGTGGGTCGATGCCAGCGTTGCCGGTTCGTTCGTTACCGACAAGACCCAAAGCAAGGTCGCCGATCACGTCGGCTTCACTTTTGCCCCGCATCAGGTCACTGATAAAGGTTCGGCCTGGCTGTACTCGTGGGCGCTGGCGATTCCGACCAGTTCCAAAGCCAAAGACGCAGCGAAAGAGTTCAGCGCCTGGGCGACCTCCAAAGAGTACGGCGAGCTAGTGGCGAAGACTGACGGCATCGCCAACGTACCGCCGGGGACTCGCGCCTCAACTTACAGCGACGCCTACATGAGCGCGGCGCCTTTCGCCAAGGTCACGCTGGAATCGTTGAAAACGGCTGACCCGAGCAAACCGACGATGAAACCGGTGCCGTACATCGGCATTCAACTGGTGACCATTCCCGAATTCCAGGCCGTGGGTACGCAAGTGGGCAAGCTGTTCTCGGCGGCGCTGATCGGCCAGACCACGGTGGATCAAGCTTTGGCTGCTGCGCAGCAAACCACTGAACGCGAGATGAAGCGCGCCGGTTATCCCAAGTAACCCGCACAGCTCACTCCTACATTAGATCTCCATAGGTCTGTATGACTCGGTTGTGATCACCATGAATACTTCAACTGCCAAAGCCCACATCGACCTGTCGCAGCCTGCGCGCAAGGTCCGCGTACGCAATCCCGGCTGGTTTCTGGTCAGCCCTTCGGTGGCCCTGTTGCTGCTGTGGATGATCGTGCCGCTGGGCATGACCATTTACTTTTCGATGATCCGCTACAACCTGCTCTACCCCGGTGAAAACGAGTTCGTCGGGCTGGAGAACTTCACCTATTTCCTCACCGACTCGGGCTTCATGCCCGGCGCCACCAATACACTGCTGCTGGTCGGTAGCGTGTTGCTGATCAGTGTGGTGTTGGGCGTGTTGATCAGCGCATTGCTGGAGGCCAGTGAATTTCTCGGTCGCGGCGTCGTCCGGGTCATGCTGATTTCGCCGTTCTTCATCATGCCCACGGTCGGTGCGCTGATCTGGAAGAACCTGATTTTCCACCCGGTCTCGGGGATCCTCGCTTACGTCTGGAAGCTGTTCGGCGCGCAACCGGTGGACTGGCTCGCGCACTACCCGCTGCTGTCGATCATCATCATTGTTTCGTGGCAGTGGCTGCCCTTCGCCATCCTGATCCTGATGACCGCGATGCAGTCCCTCGACCAGGAACAGAAAGAAGCCGCGCGCCTCGACGGTGCGGGACCGATCGCGATCTTCTGGCACCTGACCCTGCCGCATCTGGCGCGACCAATTGCCGTGGTGGTAATGATCGAAACGATCTTCCTGCTGTCGGTGTTCGCCGAGATTTTCACCACCACCAACGGCGGCCCCGGCTACGCCTCAACCAACCTCGCTTATCTCATCTACAACCAGGCGCTGGTGCAGTTCGACGTCGGCATGGCCTCGGCCGGCGGCTTGATTGCCGTGGTCATCGCCAACATCGCCGCGATCATTCTGGTGCGGATGATCGGCAAAAACCTGACTGACAAAGCCTGAGGCCTGCCATGACTCTCCAACAATCCCGCCGGCTGCAAAGCCTGCTGCTCGGCACCCTGGCCTGGGCCATCGCGATCGTGATTTTCTTCCCGATCTTCTGGATGGTGATGACCAGTTTCAAAACCGAAATCGACGCGTTCGCCACGCCGCCGCAGTTCATCTTCACGCCGACGCTGGAGAACTACCTGCACATCAACGAGCGCAGCGACTACTTCAGCTTCGCCTGGAACTCGGTGGTGATTTCCTTCAGCGCCACGGCCCTGTGCCTGTTGATCGCTGTGCCGGCGGCCTACTCGATGGCGTTCTACGAAACCCAGCGCACCAAAGGCACGTTGCTATGGATGCTCTCGACCAAAATGCTGCCGCCGGTGGGCGTGCTGATGCCGATCTACCTGTTGGCGAAGAGCTTCGGCCTGCTCGACACGCGCATCGCACTGATCGTGATCTACACGCTGATCAACCTGCCGATCGTGGTCTGGATGGTTTACACCTACTTCAAGGACATCCCCAAAGACATCCTCGAAGCCGCCCGTCTCGACGGCGCCACGCTGTGGCAGGAAATGGTCCGCGTGCTGCTGCCGATCGCCAAGGGCGGCCTCGCCTCGACCGTACTGCTGTCGCTGATTCTGTGCTGGAACGAGGCATTCTGGTCGCTGAACCTGACCTCGTCGAAAGCCGCGCCACTGACCGCGCTGATCGCCTCTTATTCGAGCCCCGAAGGCTTGTTCTGGGCCAAGTTGTCGGCGGTGTCGACCCTGGCGTGTGCGCCGATTCTGATCTTCGGCTGGATCAGCCAGAAGCAACTGGTGCGCGGCCTCTCGTTCGGCGCCGTGAAATGAAGATCCCGAATCCAACCCTATCCCCTGTGGGAGCGAGCCTGCTCGCGAAAGCGGAGTGTCATTCAACCCTGATGTCGACTGACACGGCCCCTTCGCGAGCAGGCTCGCTCCCACAGAAAAGCCGATCTGGTTTAACCCAATAATAAATTGCGGAGGCCCATCATCATGGCCAACCTGAAAATCAAGAATTTGCAAAAAGGCTTCGAAGGTTTCTCCATCATCAAAGGCATCGACCTTGAAGTGAACGACAAGGAATTCGTGGTCTTCGTCGGCCCGTCGGGCTGCGGCAAATCCACCCTGTTGCGCCTGATCGCCGGTCTGGAAGAAGTCAGCGACGGCACCATCGAACTGGATGGCCGCGACATCACCGAAGTCAGCCCGGCCAAGCGCGATCTGGCGATGGTGTTCCAGACCTACGCGCTGTACCCGCACATGACCGTGAAAAAGAACATGTCCTTCGCCCTCGATCTGGCCGGCGTGCCAAAAGCCGAAGTCGAGAAGAAAGTCGGCGAAGCCGCGCGGATTCTCGAACTCGGGCCGATGCTCGAGCGCAAGCCAAAACAGCTCTCCGGTGGCCAGCGTCAGCGCGTTGCGATTGGCCGTGCCATCGTGCGCAATCCGAAAATCTTCCTCTTCGACGAACCCCTCTCCAACCTCGACGCCGCGCTGCGCGTGCAGATGCGCCTTGAGCTGCTGCGTCTGCACAAGGATCTGCAAGCGACGATGATCTACGTGACCCACGATCAGGTTGAAGCGATGACCATGGCCGACAAAGTCGTGGTGCTCAATGGCGGTAAGATCGAACAGGTCGGCTCGCCACTGGACCTCTATCACAACCCGGCGAACCTCTTCGTCGCCGGGTTCCTCGGCACGCCGAAAATGGGCTTCCTCAAAGGCAAGATCGCCCGTGTCGACGGCCTGAGCTGCGAGGTCTCGCTAGACGCCGGTACGCGCATCACCCTGCCGTTCAACGCCGCCAATCTGAGTGTCGGCAGCGCCGTGACCCTCGGCATTCGCCCGGAACATCTGGAGCTGGCGCAAGCGGGCGACTGCACGCTGCAAGTCACCGCCGACGTCAGCGAACGCCTGGGCAGCGACACCTTCTGCCACGTCACCACCAACGCCGGCGAAGCCCTGACCATGCGCGTGCGCGGTGATCTGGCCAGCCGCTACGGCGAACAACTGAGCCTGCACCTCGACCCGGCGCACTGCCATTTATTCGATGCCGAAGGTTTGGCGTTGACCCGTCCGCTGCGCGCAGCGGCCTGATTTCGAGAACTCCCGATGAAACTCAACCAACAGAATCTCCATCGTCTGGCCGCCGAAGTGCAACTGCCGGGCTACAACCTTAGCGACACGCGCCAAGGCATTGCGCACATCGGCGTCGGCGGCTTTCATCGCGCGCATCAGGCGTATTACACCGATGCCCTGATGAATACCGGTGAAGCACTGGACTGGGCGATTTGCGGTGTCGGCTTGCGTGCCGAAGACCGCCGCGCCCGTGACGATCTCAAGGAACAGGATTACCTGTTCACCCTGTTCGAACTCGGCGACAGCGACGACACCGAAGTCCGCGTGATTGGCGCGATTCGCGACATGCTGCTGGCCGAGGACGGCGCTCAGGCGTTGATCGACAAACTCGCCGATCCGCAAATCCGCATCGTCTCGCTGACCATCACCGAGGGTGGTTATTGCATCGACGACAGCAACGGCGAATTCATGGCGCACTTGCCGCAGATTCAGCATGATCTGGCCCACCCGGAAAAGCCGAAAACCGTGTTTGGTTTCTTGTGTGCAGCCTTGGAAAAACGCCGGGCGGCAGGTACCCCGGCGTTTACCGTGATGTCCTGCGATAACCTGCCGCACAACGGCGCCGTGACGCGCAAGGCCCTGCTGGCGTTTGCCACACTGCGCGATAGCAATCTGTGTAGCTGGATCGACGCCAACGTCAGTTTCCCCAACGCCATGGTCGACCGCATCACGCCGATGACCAGCACTGCGCATCGCTTGCAACTGGCGGACAAACACGGCGTCGACGATGCCTGGCCAGTGGTCTGCGAGCCGTTCGTGCAGTGGGTGCTGGAGGACAAATTCGTCAACGGTCGCCCGGCCTGGGAAAAGGTTGGCGTGCAGTTCACCGACGATGTCTCCCCCTATGAAGAGATGAAGATCAAACTGCTCAACGGCAGCCATCTGGCGCTGACCTATCTGGGCTTTTTGAAGGGCTACCGGTTTGTGCACGAAACCATGAACGATCCGCTGTTCGTGCGTTACATGCGCGCCTATATGGATCTCGACGTGACCCCACAACTGGCGCCGGTGCCGGGTATTGATCTGACCGATTACAAAAATACGCTGGTGGCGCGCTTCTCCAATCAGGCGATTGCCGATCAGTTGGAGCGGGTGTGTTCGGACGGTTCGTCGAAGTTTCCCAAGTTCACCATTCCTACCATCAACCGCTTGATTGCTGATGGGCAGGAGACTAAGCGTGCGGCGTTGGTGGTGGCGGCCTGGGCGTTGTACTTGAAGGGTGTGGATGAGAATGGTGATACCTATTCGATTCCTGATCCACGCGCGGCGTTTTTTCAGGCGTTGGTGGCGGATGATGCTTTAATCACGCAGCGGTTGTTGGCGGTTGAGGAGATTTTCGGCACGGCGATACCGCGGTCGGCGGAGTTTGTCGCGGCGTTTGAGTGGTGCTGTAACAGCTTGCGCGAGGATGGTGTGACGCGGACTTTGCAGCGGATTCTGGATTGAAAAGCCCCTCACCCTAGCCCTCTCCCGGAGGGAGAGGGAACTGACCGAGTGGTTTGTGCAAGTTACATCGACCTGAAAATCCGGAGTCGAACTCAGGTTTTGAACAGCCCCTGATTTAGAGAACCGGAGTTGAACTCAGGTTTTGAACAGCCCCGGTTTGAGAGAACCGGAGTCGAACTCAGCTTTTGAACAGCCCCCCGATCAGCTCCCTTCCCCCTCGCCCCCTTGGGGGAGAGGGCTGGGGTGAGGGGGTAAGCTCTTGATCTTCACCACACCCGAGTGGTTCAAACATGACAACACAACAACTGTTCCTAGGCATCGACTGCGGCACTCAAGGCACCAAAGCCATCATCCTCGACGCCGCCAGCGGTCAGGTTCTCGGCCAGGGGGCCGCCGCACACACGATGATCAGCGGCGCCAACGGCCGTCGCGAGCAAGACACCCAGCAATGGCTGGAAGCCTTCACCCTCGCCACTAGCCGCGCATTGCTCGCGGCGAATGTCGATGGCCAGTCGATCCTCGGCATCGGCGTCTCCGGCCAGCAACATGGTCTGGTCCTGCTCGATGATCAAGGTGAAGTCCTGCGCCCGGCCAAGCTCTGGTGCGACACCGAAACCAGCGCCGAGAACGACCGCCTACTCACTCATCTGGGCGGTGAAAAAGGCTCGCTGGAACGCCTCGGCGTGGTTATCGCACCTGGCTACACCGTGTCGAAACTGCTCTGGACCAAAGAGCAGCACCCCGTGGTCTTTTCGCGCATCGCACGCATTCTGCTGCCCCACGACTACCTGAACTTCTGGCTCACCGGCCGCGCCTGCAGCGAATACGGCGACGCCTCCGGCACCGGCTATTTCAACGTGCGCACCCGCCAATGGGACTTGCAACTGCTGCGCGACATCGACGCCAGCGGGCGCCTGCAAGCCGCATTGCCTGAGCTGATCGATGCGCATCAAAGCGTCGGCACCATTCTCCCGGCCATCGCCGAACACCTCGGCATCAATCCCGACGCGCTGGTATCTAGCGGTGGCGGCGACAACATGATGGGCGCCATCGGCACCGGCAATATTCAGCCCGGTGCGATCACCATGAGCCTCGGTTCCTCTGGCACGGTGTACGCCTATTCCGAGGTGCCGAAAGTCAGCCCGGACGCCTCGGTCGCGACCTTCTGCTCTTCCAGCGGCGGATGGTTGCCACTGATCTGCACCATGAACCTGACCAACGCCACCGGCGCGATTCGCGAGTTGTTCAACCTCGATCTGCAGCAGTTCAACGACCTCGTCGCCGAGGCTCCCATCGGCGCCGACGGCGTGAGCATGCTGCCGTTTCTCAACGGCGAACGCGTCCCCGCCCTGCCCCATGCCACCGGCAGTCTGCACGGCTTGACCCTGGATAACCTGACCCAGGCCAATCTGTGCCGCGCCGCCGTCGAAGGCACCACCTTCGGTTTGCGCTACGGGCTGGATTTGCTCCGCCACAATGGTTTACAAAGCCGCAGCATTTGCCTGATCGGCGGCGGATCGAAAAGCGCGGTGTGGCGGCAGATCGTCGCCGACATCATGAACACCCCGGTGATCTGCACCGAACAAAGCGAAGCTGCCGCCCTCGGCGCAGCGATTCAAGCGGCGTGGTGCAAATCCTGGTCGAACGGCCACGAAGACACCCTCGCCGATCTGTGCCAGCGCTGCGTGAAACTCGATTCAAGCAGTGAAACCCTGCCGATTGCCGCCAACGTCGCGGCGTTCCAGCAGGCCTATGAACGCTATCAACAGCATGTCGCAACCCTATAAAGAGCAAACAATTATGTATTTGGTGTGTGGCGAAGCCCTGTTTGATTTTTTCAGTGAAGACGACGCCAGCGGTCTGGCTTCGAAAGTGAACTTCAAGGCGATTGCCGGCGGCTCGCCGTTCAACGTCGCCGTGGGTTTGCGCCGTCTGGGCGTGGACTCGGCCTTGTTTGGCGGGCTGTCCACCGACTACCTCGGCCGCCGCTTGCAGCGAGTGCTGCAGGACGAAGGTGTGCGCCCGGACTACCTGGTAGATTTCGCCGCACCGACCACGCTGGCCATGGTCGCCGTCGGTGCCAATGGCTCGCCGCACTACAGCTTTCGCGGTGAAGGCTGTGCCGATCGGCAACTGAGCCTTGCGCATCTGCCGGCGCTGGGTCCTGAGGTGCGCGGCCTGCACATTGGCTCGTTCTCGCTGGTGGTGCAGCCGATCGGCGACACCCTGCTCGCACTGGTGCAGCGTGAAAGCGGCAAACGCCTGATCACCCTCGACCCGAACGTACGCCTCAATCCCGAGCCGAACATCGACCTGTGGCGTGAGCGCATCGCCACGCTGGTACCACTGGCCGATCTGATCAAGGTCAGCGACGAAGACCTGAGCCTGCTCTACCCCGAACAAGACCCGCAACGCGTGATCGAAGGCTGGCTCGAACATCGCTGCCAGATCGTCTTCCTCACCCGTGGCGGCGATGGCGCTACTGTGTTCAGCCGCCAACACGGCACATGGTCAGTCCCGGCAGCCTCGATAAAGATTGCCGACACCGTTGGCGCCGGCGACACCTTCCAGGCTGCGTTGATCACCTGGCTGACCGAGCACGGTCTGGATTCGGTTGAAGGCGTTCAGCAACTCGCTCGCGAGCAGATCGACGCCATGCTCAGGTTCGCCGTCCAAGCCGCCGCCCTGACCTGCAGCAAGACCGGTCCGGATCTGCCCTATCGTCACCAATTGAGCTGAGCGCGTAGACTGTCGGCCTTTTTGCGCACGACGGGATAACGGCTTTTGAATTACAGGCAGACGCTTGGACTACTGACACTGGCAACGCTACTGAGCGGGTGCGGCACCTCGCCGCCCCGTTCGCCGGAAGACATCTGCGAAATCTTCCGCGAGAAAAGCGACTGGTACGACGCTGCGCAAGTCACGCAAAAACGCTGGGGCGTGCCGATTCAAGTGCCCTTCGCGATCATGTATCAGGAATCCGGCTACCGCTACGACGCGAAGACTCCGCGCAAATACCTGCTGTGGGTGATCCCATGGGGTCGCGTCTCGACTGCCTCAGGTTATGCGCAAGCCAAAGATGAAGTCTGGGCCGATTACCAGAAAAGCACCGGCCGCAACTGGGCCGATCGCGAAGACTTCGACGACGCCATCGACTTTGTCGGCTGGTACATGGACAAGACCTATTCGATCAACGGCGTGTACAAGTACGACGCCTACAACCAATACCTCAACTACCACGAAGGCTGGGGCGGCTTCCGCAACAAGACTTACGCGAGCAAAGCCTGGCTGATGCCGACGGCGCGCAAAGTGCAGAATCGTTCGGATGTTTATGCGCGGCAATATGCCGGGTGCAAAGAGGATTTGAACCGAGGGTTCTGGAGCCGGTTCTGGCATTGGTTGTAGCAGCAATTTCAAGGACCCCATCGCGAGCAGGCTCACTCCTACATTTGATCGTCGTCGGACACAAAACCCGCGTCCACTGAAGATCCCCTGTAGGAGTGAGCCTGCTCGCGATAGCGTCCGATCAAGCACTACACATCCAAGACCTACAACACCGAAAAGCTATAACTCACAATCAACCGTGTCTCATCCACATCCCGGGCAAACTTCTCATAATTGGTGCGATACGTAGCATTCCTCAAACGCACACTCACATCCTTGAACGTGCCCGTCTGAATCACATACTTCAACTCGCTGTCGCGTTCCCACTCCTTGCCTTCCTGATCACTGCCCAAAACCTTGATGTGGTCACCGTTCACATAGCGCGTCAGGAAACTCAAACCATTAATGCCAATGGCCTTGAAGTCATAGTCATAACGCAGTTGCCACGAACGTTCCTGCGCGGCGGCAAAGTCGTTGACCTGCACATAGTTGACCAGATACGGGTTGCTGCCATCGAGGTACGGCATCGAGTTGTCGCCGTTCATGCGCTGCCAACCGGCGCTGAACGTGTGACCGCTATGCGCATACGACAACATGCCGCTCAACGCCCGGTTATCAATGGAACCGGCCTTGGCATCACCGCTGTCGGCACTTTTCAGCACGCGCAGATCCGCTTTAAGCACACCGCCAGCTAACGGTTGATTACCCAACAGCCCGACAAAGTGCTGACGATAAATGTCTTCCAGTTCAGCGTAGTGATACTGCGCGGTCAGGCGATCGTTGATCTTGTAGTCGAAGCCGTACATGTCGAAATGATCGGCGGTGGTGTTGCAGGCGTAGCGCTTGTTCTTGCAGTGCACGCGGATGTCTTGCGAATCGGTGGAATCCCGCGCGGTGTACTTGTCCAGGCGCGCGGCCATGAAGGTCAGGTCTTTCACCTCTTTAGAGGTGAGCATGGCGCCGTTGAACATGGTCGGCAGCAAACGACCGTCGTTGTATTTCAGCAACGGCAGATCCGGCAGCAGCGCGCCGTACTTCAGCACCGTGCCCGAAACCTTGACCTTGGCGGTCAGACCCATTTTTGCGTATTGCCCTTTCGAGCCGCGCGGGTCGTTGCCGCTGGAGGGCAACAAGCCGCTGTTGCTGCGGTCCGGACTGGAATCGAGTTGAAAGCCGAGCATGCCCAGCGCATCGATACCGAAACCCACGGTACCGTCGGTGTAGCCCGATTGCAGGTTGAGAATAAAGCCCTGTGCCGACTCTTCACGCTTGGACGCGCCCTGATCGTTCGTGGTGTGCCCATCACGGAAATCGCGGTTGAAGTACACCGTGCGCGATTCGATTTTCGCCGTGGTGTCTTCAAAGAATCCGCTGGCCTGAACCTGTGCGGTAAAACCTGCGCACAACACAAAGGCTCCGAAGCCAAACGACTGGCGCGGGGTGATGAGGGGAAATGGGGGACGCATGAAAAACTCCAACAATGCAGCGTTTGCGCAAGCGCGCAACAAGCCAGAAAAATAGCTCCCGTCCCGGGTCAGATTGAACCAGGAGAAAGTGAACACGCAGGGGTGAACGGCAATGATGGCAGATGGCTTTGACGTGCTACAGGCGACTTTAGTCTGAATCTGACTGACGATTCTTCTACTCAGGGTCGTGGGAAAAGTTGCCGGCAGTGAGCACCGATTCGCACAAACCGCCCGGTTTCATTGGGCGAAACACCTCACCTAAGGGTTTTCCCTATACCGCAAACCTGCCAGACCTACGGCTTTTGTGCCTTGAACGAGGCCGCTTAATCCTCCATCATCCGTCACCTGCTTATTCAACGGACGGAATTCAAGGCATGCTGGACGCCAACGCAACCCACATCACCCTCACGCTTGAAGGCGCCAACGCCGACCTGCAAGTCCTCAGCTTCACCGGTCGCGAAGCCCTCAACGAACCGTTCCGTTTCGACCTTGAACTCGTCAGCGCCCGCCCTGACCTCAAACTCGAAGAGCTGCTGCACAAGCCCGGCGTCCTGACTTTCGGCCCGACCGGGGAAGGCAAGATCCACGGTCTGGTTTATCGCATCGAGCAAGGCGACTCCGGCAAGACCCTGACCCGTTACAGCCTCAGCCTGGTGCCACAACTGGCCTACCTGCGGCACAACCACGATCAGCAGATTTTCCAGCAACTGACCGTGCCGAAGATCATCGCTCAGGTGCTGGAAGATCGCGGCATCCTCGCCGACGCCTACAGTTTCCAGCTCGGTGCCGAGTACCCGCAGCGCGAATACTGCGTGCAGTACGACGAATCCGACCTGCATTTCATCCAGCGCCTGTGCGAAGAAGAAGGCATTCACTTCCACTTCCAGCACAGCAGCAGCGGCCACAAACTGGTATTCGGCGACGACCAGACCGTGTTCCGCAAGCTGAAACCGGTGAGCTACCAGCAAGACTCCGGCATGGCCGCCGACAAACCGGTGATCAAACGCTTCAACCTGCGCCTGGAAACCCGCACCACCCGCGTCAGCCGCCGCGATTACGACTTCGAAAAACCAAAGATCCTCCCCGAAGGCGCGGTGAAAACCGAGTTCGCCCCGGACCTCGAGGACTACGACTACCCCGGCCGCTTCACCACCCGCGAGCGCGGCAAGTTCCTCTCCACCCGCGCCCTCGAACGCCATCGCAGCGACTACAAACTCGCCGAAGGCAAAGGTGACGAACCAACCCTCACCAGCGGCCATTTCCTCACGCTCGCCGAACACCCGCGCGCCGAGTGGAACGATCTGTGGCTGCTGCTGGAAGTCTTCCACGAAGGCAAACAACCGCAAGTACTCGGCGAAAACGTCACCAGCGACGTCACCGACAACAAAAGCGATTTCCACCAGGGCTACCGCAACAGCTTCCTCGCCACCCCATGGGACGCGCACTACCGCCCTGCCCTCGAACACCCGAAACCAAAAGTCCTCGGCAGCCAGACCGCCGTCGTCACCGGCCCGGCGGGTGAAGAAATCCACTGCGACCAGTACGGCCGCATCAAAGTCCAGTTCCACTGGGACCGCGACGGTCAGTCCAACGACAAAACCACCTGCTGGATGCGCGTCGCCAGCGGCTGGGCCGGCGCAGCGTACGGCGGCATCGCCATCCCGCGCATCGGCATGGAAGTCCTCGTCACCTTCCTCGAAGGCGATCCCGACCAGCCGCTGGTGACCGGTTGCCTGTACCACAAGGAAAACGTCGCCCCCTACGACCTGCCGGCCAACAAGACCCGCAGCACCTTCAAGACCCTGAGTTCACCGGGCGGCAAGGGCTACAACGAATTCCGCATCGAAGACAAGAAAGGCGTCGAGCAGATCTACATCCACGCCCAACGCGATTGGGACGAGAACATTGAGCACGATCAGAAGATCCGCGTCGGCAACGAACGACATGACACCGTTGAAGCCAATACGCTGAGTGAGTTCAAGGTTGAGGAACACCGGATTACGCATCTGGATCGGATTAGCGAAATGCGTGCGGATGATCACCTGACCGTCGGTGTGACGCAGCACCTGAAGGTGGGCACGGCGCAGTTTGTTGAGGCCGGGTCAGAAATCCATTACTACGCCGGCCAGAAAGTGGTGGTCGAAGGCGCAATGGAACTCACGGCCAAGGCTGGTGGGAGTTTCGTTAAGGTCGACGCGGGTGGCGTGACCATCAGCGGGGCCGAGGTGAAGATCAATACCGGCGGCTCGCCTGGGGTCGGGACGCCTGCGGCACCGCTGTTGCCGGGACCGATGAAGGTAGCGGATGCGGATAAGGCTGGTAAAGCACCACTCCCCGCCCGCCTGAATGAATCAGGCATCACACCGTTGTGCGGAAAACAGAGTAACGGCGCTTGCAGCCGTAAGGATTGCACATGCATGTAAAAGCGCTGAGCGCTCTGCTGGCAGAGCCTCGCTACAACTTTACTGACCTGCCGGCTGCGAGCGAGTCGCTCTGCTTCATCATTGACCAGGGGCTTCAGCCGCAAGCCTTGAGTCAACTCTACCGAGTAGGCGAACCGGTGGTTTCTCAAGGGCTGTTTTTCAGCACTGACTTCGCAGAGATTCCTGATGGCCCCCTGTGGCTAGTGGCCCCCAAGGGCAGCAAAGTGGCAAACGTAGCGGCAAAACTTTGTGAGGAACGCTTTTCGGGAATTGCGATCTCAACACCTGATCCTGAACAAGCATTGGCTCATGCGCGCTGGTTGCTCCGAGCCAATGACGGTTCAGGTGGGCAGAGCTTGTTGAGTTTTCACAAACCGAGTCTGTGGGCAGCGCTGACTTATACAGCTGGGAAAACCTTCGACCAGTTGCTGGGCTGCTGGAGCGCTGTCTACTGCCCTGCGCCGATCCATTTCGGTCAGCAGCGGGGTCCATGGTTGGCCTGGAAAGCCAGCGAAGAATCGACGTGGCTTGGTGACAAAGCGGCATTCAATCTTCCTGAGGCTGCCGCGCAAGTTCAAGCGCGTCTGGGATGGGTTTATTGGGTGGATGAGGAATACGCAGCGTTTGAAGAGCCAGATGATGAGCGCTTGAACGACATCGCTGACAACCTCGACCTGCTGCTCAAAAGCAATATTTATGACGGTGATCACCTGCTCAAGCTTGGCCACGCCGTGAACGGTCCGCTATTTGAGACACAGCCTGAGATCATGGCGATCCTGCAATCTAAGGACGAGTCGTTTATCAAAGTAGATCGGCTCCTGGAATCAGCCGCCGTCGCCCAACGTTAGGGCGACGCGACAACAGAACGGAATCACCATGGAAATCACGAATCACGCCGTCATGCCCGGCGAAACCCTGGGCCAGATCGCTTCGCGCTACAACAGCACCGTGGCGCAACTTCGCCAGCTCAACCCCTTCATCACAAATGCGGATAACGTCAAAGTCGGCTGGAACCTGAGCGTACCAAAAAGCGCTCAAGCAGCCGCCGCGCCTGCCGCTCAGCCGGCCGCCGCGCCTCAAGCGCCTGTGCAGGCAGCCCCGGAAGCGCCCATTCAGTGTTCCGCTGAAGATCTGGTAAAACTGGATCCGGTCAAGGACGCTCCAAACCAGAATTCAAAAACCTTCATACCCCATGAGCGTGGGTGCAATACAAAGTTTGCCAGCGCGATTTATGCAACTGAAGAACAAGAGTTCTGGCTGCTCCCAGAACGTGCAAGGTCCGCCATCAAAGAATCGATGTTCGCGCTGGATAAAATGATTGCCCCCAGCAAACCACGTGATGCACGCCTGAACGGGCTGCAGGAGTCAGGTTTGCTGGAATACTTCCTTGAGCCCAAGTTGAGCAACTTCCTCACGGGCGAGAAGCGTACGCGAATGGAAGAGTTTGAAGCGATGGGGGATGAGATCGAAATCGATCCAGCCACCGCTAAAAAGAGGCAAAACGAAGCTAACGGAAACAAACCGGCAGCGGCTCCTGCGCAGGCTCCAAAAGAGGACACCGCGCAATCGCGCATGGACCGTCTAACGGCAGACCTGGCTACTGACCAGGACGTCCACAAAGCCTATGCCGATTTTTACAAGCGGAGGGCTGAGTGGCATGCGCTGAAAAAAGAAGCGGTAGCGGCTGCGAAGCTGGAAGGCTACACCTACGAAAGCGGCTCGCTGTACTCCAAAGAGGCGATTGAAGCGCGCGCACGCGTGCAAGCTTATCTGGAGGCTCGTAAAAAACTCCTCGGCAACAAAGACTTCAAGCAGGTTCCGCTGGAAGACGTTGCCAAAGCCTTGGCGGAAAAGAAGAAAAGTTACGAAAACATCTGCAGCGGCATGAATGACTGCACCGCCGATCTGGTCGGGTATGTCTTGACGCTCTACAAAAACGCCGATGCGCTTGATTACCATGCTTACACTGAATCCATTATCAAAGCGTCTGAATACGGCATTGCACTCCCAGAATTCGCGCTGATCAGTGACGGCCTTCCTTCCGGCATCGAGCAGTTCAAACTGTATCTGGATACCGAGAAAGAGCAGGCGGAAGTTACAGCACAGCTTCAAGAGAAATACAAACGCTGGATTGAGGCAACAGGCCAGAACGCCCAAGCTCCGGCGGGCCTGGTTGATGTGGAACGTACCAAATGGGATAGCCTGCAAAAGACCAAAGACGACCTTCAAGCAAAAGCCCAAAGCAATGTCAGCAACAGCAAGCCTGCGCGTTATCTGATTTGGGACCCGGAAGAGTTCCAGCCAAAACCGGTCGACCGCATGGTGAAACCGGGCTTTCCGCTGCGCGAGGTGAGTCTTTCGGATGCCAAGGGTACGCCGTTGGGCTGGTTCAGCATGGCGAACCTGAAAGACGCCAAGAAGATCATGACAGAGGATTCAAAAAATGCGGCCGGCGCGGTTAAAAAGGTCGCTAAAAGCTTGCCCACGGACGCTACTGAAGGCTCCGATAAAAACAGTGAAATCAACTCGTTCCGCCAATGGCTTCAAGATCAAGGCGCGATAAAATTCAGCGATCAGGTAGGCGACTGTTTCGACGATAAAGGCTGGTTCAAAGCCAAAGACTTTTACGCTCACCTGAAAAAAGAAGGCTATGAGGTCACTGAACTCGAAGACGACGCGGCCCTGACCAACTGGGGCAATCACCTCCAGCAACTGGTTTTCAAGAAAAGTGTGCGCGGCAAAGTAAGACTCTTTGATGCCAGCCCTCAGGCGCAATTGGTCCGCTGCCTGACCCCTCCACAGCCAAACATTCACGGCGAAGTAAAGCTCGAAGGCCCGAAAATGTCTGCCGCCGAGGGCTTCCAGATATCGGGAGAGATGGGCTTAAGCCTGGACCTGGCCCGTGGCGAAGTTCAGTTGATGAAAGTCGACATGCCTGCCAAAGCCAGTGCTCAAGAAATCACGCTTGATTACTTCCTGGACGGCAGCCCGCAAAAAATGAATTTCGGCCGCTTCTCCTTCCACTTTGGTGTGAAGGCATGGGGCTACGCCGGAGCATCGTTGCTGCTAGCCGGCAGCGTCGAGCTGAGCCCGATCTTCGGCAACGTCAAGTACGGGGCGTCACTGAGCCCGGTAAAACGCGCACAGCGTGAAGATGCTTCAGCAAAAGAAGAACGCTCCGATCACGCCGCAGCCAAGCAAGCCAAGGCCGACAGCGGTGACGACAGCCCTACTCCCGATCTTGAACACAAGTCTAAATCCGGCACCTACGCCGATACCAAAAGCACAGATCAACTGCGAGGCGGACGCTTTGCCAAAGTGCAAGTCGAAAACGGCGCAAAAGCCAGTTTCAACGTATTTGGAGGCTTGCAAGCCGCGATTGAACTCACCGGAGTAATGAACTGGGCACCGCCCAAAGAACTCGTCGCCCTGCGCACCGCGCCAACGATGGGCGTTGGCAGCGCTAAAGACGCGAAAAGCGCGAATCCATGGCTGACACTGGCCAAGCTGAGCGGCTCCGTTGGAGTCGCGTTAGGTGCGGGCTTTCAGGGAACGGCGCAGGTATCTCTGGATAAGGGGCGGTTTATTTTGAACTTGAAAGCGGCGGTAGTGCTGGGGCCTGGTGCTAACGGTAGCTTTAAGTTTGAAGTTGGTTATGAGGCAGTAGTTGATCTCATCAACCTGTATCGCAAAGAGTTGCATAAGACCAAAGGTCGTAAAGTCGAGTGGATGGAGCCTGAGGCGGGTGAATATGCATCTGCGCTAAACGCATTGGGCGCTGCCGGGTTGAGTGTGACGATGGCGTATATGCTGCGTTGGGATGTTGTGATGAATCTTTATCAGGCTTTGACTCGTAGTGGCAAGGGTGGTCCGATTGCACACACGATCATGAATTACAGAAACCAAAGTGAACTCGAAGAGTGGATCGTTAATGCAATCCCTAGCGCACTGGGTCCACTACTCAGAACGCTTATAAGCCAACCTGAAGCATTTAAAATTACGGTAGCCTCCTCTGAGGACAATGGAATATCTGATAAGGGACGCGTATATAGCCAACCCCAAGCTCACGTTCTTCAGCAAAAAGCTATAGAAAGAATTTCACGCTGGATAGTCGACAACGCAAAGAAAACCAACACTATTGACAAAGCCCAAAGTCAATTTGAACTCGCCTGCATGTCCATGAATGAATTTGGTATAAAAGAGCAGGCGGGAGAACAAGAGTACTGCAAAAACCGGACAATACTGGATAGCTTTATGGCTGAGAGTGTACTTGGCCTATTTGATGATACGGGTGTTGAAGCGCGCGAAAACTACAAATCCCATGTAAAGTTACTTGGCGCAAACCTGGTCGAATACTGCAAAACAAATTACATCCCTGAACCAAATTACTCCCCTAGCGGAGCGACTCCCTATTTGAAAGGCTACCAATGAACAGAATTACAAAAATAAAGCTAAATCAAATCGCTCTACTGTTTAGCTTGAGCTTAACCTCAATATTACCGTGCAGCGTTAATTTTGCCAGTGCATCTTCGGTCACGCTGAATAGTGAACAACGCGGAATTGTTCTTTATAATCAGATGAAAATAGACGCTGCCATTCCGCAATTAAAGGAAGAAGCGAAAAAAGGCGAAATTGAATCGCAATATTATCTTGCCGAGTCTCTTCGAAAGAAAAATGGATATATGACTCCAGAGGCACAATTATGGTACGAGTCGGCAGCAGAGAAAAAAAACGTATACGCAATGATTCAGTTGGGCAGAGCAAAAAATGATCTTTGCGCAATAATGGAAAACTGCCCACCGGCTAAAAAAACTCAAGCCGAGTGGTTCGTGGAAGCCAAGAAGGTCACTTTGCCGAAGGCAAATGACGGCGATCCAGAATCTCTGTATTTAATGTATGAAATCACCTTGGATCATAAGTGGTTAGAGAAATCTGCAAATGCAGGATATCCACTCGCGCAATATTGGATGGCTGTAAGTGAAAGACAAGGTGAAGGTTACTTCTTCATTCCTGGAGGACGTGATGCATCAGTAAGAAGATGGCTACTACTCTCTTCCGAGGGTGGCAATCCAAAAGCAATGATGGAATATCTAGAAACACTGTATGCAAAAGGAGAAATGGAGAGCACTCGGCATTGGCTTGAAGTGGCCGCAGCAACTGGCGAACAATCAGCTTTGAGCAACTATGGAGCGTACATTTCACATACTCCTGACAAAGTTGGCTACCCACTGGACTTAGTTAAAGGCTACGCTATTTTTTCTTTGTTAAAGGAACTCGGCGACAGCGGTGGAGTGCAAGATTATGTTGATCGTAAAATTGAAAAAATTGCTAAAAAAATGACACCACAACAAATTGAACAGTCAAAAATCGTTGCGCAAGAGTGGAAAGCCACCCATCCACCGATTTCTTTTTTCCCCGAAAAACTTAGCGACTGACTCCGTTTTCTTGGTATTTCTTTAGGGAGGTGCGGCCCGCCGAATATTAATCGAAGACTAACCGCCGCCCTTTCTTTCGCGGAGAAGAAACAACCACCCATGAGTTCGATAAAGATACCAATGAAACTGATGACTGCAGCGTTAACGTTGTTAACTATAATAGCAACTGAGTCATCTGCTCTTACGCACGAACAGTTTCAGGCAAAAATCCAGGGCATTGAACTCTACAATCAATACAAAGCCATTTCTGCGATCGATTTTTTGAAAACCGCCGCTGACGGCGGAGATGATGAGGCGCTTTACTATCTGGGCGAAGCGTTAAGAAAAAATAACCGCTACATGACTCCGGAAGCTAAAAAAGCATACGAAAGCTCCGCAAAAAAGGGGAATATCTACTCTATGATTCGCCTTGGGAGAATTGAAGACGACTTGTGTTCAACCATGAATAACTGTCCACCAGGTGAAGACTCTCCTAGCAGCTGGGCAATTAAAGCTAAAAGCCTTGCAATTCAACGAGCAACGCAGGGAGATAGCGAATCAATGTACCTGTTATATGAAATGACAGGCAACGATGACTGGTTGGAGAAGTCAGCAGAGAACGGATTCGCATTTGCGCAGTTCCGTCTGGCGACAAAGTACCAAGAAGGAAAAGGTTCATTTTTACTACCCTCGAGACGCAACCAAGCTATCGAACGATGGATGAAAGCGTCTGCTGAAAATGGTTATCCACTTGCAATGATGGGGTTAGCCGCCATCATGATCGAAAAAAATGATTTAGCCTCGTTCAGAAACTGGAACGAAAAAGCAGCTGACTCGAGCTACGTAGAAGGTGTATTTGGATATGCATCCTACATAGGCGAAGAAAACTCAAAATACGGTTTCGCATTCGACCCAATAAAATCATATGCTTTACTTTCAAACCTGCTGGAACTTAATGGTGGAGGCAATGTAGTGCGAGACGTCAATGACACATTACCCGGCATAGAAAAAAACCTGTCAAAAGAGCAAATAGAAACAGCAAAAGAGCTCGCAAAAACGTGGAAGGCCAATCACCCGCCTCTCTCGTTCTACCCTGACAAGCTAGGTTATTAATAGCAGTGCGAGCATTTAGAATTATTTTAGCAATGCTGATCGCCGCTCTATCTGCAAACAGCTCAGCACATTCGCAAACAAATGAATCAACCCTGGGAGTGGTGTTATACAATCAGCTAAAATTGGACTTGGCGATTCCCGAACTAAAAAAAGAGGCCGATTTAGGGAATGTGAATTCGCAGTACTACTTTGCCGAGGCACTTCGAAAGCGAAGTCGGTACATGACGGCTGAAGCGCAGCAATGGTACGAAACCGCTGCGAATAATGGTTCTATATTTGCAATGATTCAGCTAGGCCGCCAAAACGATGACCTCTGCAGAAAAATGACCAATTGTCCCGCGAGTAAAAAATCAAGCGCTGATTGGTTGATTCAGGCTAAAAAAATGGCATCAAGCACAGACACCCCTGAGTCTTTGTATTTAATGTATGAAATAACTTCCGATCGTACTTGGTTGGAAAAATCTGCAAACGCAGGTTATGCGCTCGCGCAATATTGGATGGCCGTCGGTGATCGACAAGGTGAGGGATTTTTTCTTATACCTGGAAAACGTGATGAGGCCATCAGCAAATGGCTGAAAGCTGCCTCTGAAGGCGGCAACCCAAAAGCAATGATGGAATACATTGAGATCCTGTATAAGAAAGGCGATCTTGAAGGGGTGCGCCATTGGCTTCAGGCAGCAGCTGAAACGGGCGATCAAAAAGCAATTAGCAGTTATGGCTCTTACATTGCCCATGCACCCGACCAAGTTGGTTATCCCCTCGATCTTGTTAAAGGTTATGCACTGATTAGCCTTCTGAAAGAGCTGGATGGTGGAGGCGCGATTCAAGATTTCGTTCAAGATACTCTCGAAGAAATTGGGAGCAAAATGACGCCTGAACAGCTAGAGAACTCAAAAGCTGTCGCTGAGGAATGGAAAACCACTCACCCACCGCTCTCCTTCTTCCCCGAAAAGCTAGGCAGATAACTAGAATGACAAGATTTTTGTCTTGGCCTTTATTAATTGCTCTTTTTTCTTGGGCAGAACCAAGCCTGGCGGCAGACAGCGCCCCTGAAAAAGTTTCAGGATTAGTTCTATACAACCAACTCAAAATTAACGCAGCGACTCAACAACTCCAAATTGAAAGCAACGACGAAAACTCGGACTCTCAATACTATTTGGCGGAAATCATTCGTAAAAAAAGTCGTTACATGGCCCCCGAAGCGCAACATTGGTATGAAAAGGCAGCACAAAAAGACAATATCTATGCAATGATTCAACTGGGCCGACACAAAAATGACTTTTGTCAGAAGATTGGCAACTGCCCTCCATTCAAGAAAACCCAAGCGGAATGGTTTGCACAAGCTAAAGGATTAGTTCTACCAAAGGCGCAGGAAGGCGATCCCGAATCCTTGTATCTGATGTATGAAATCACTCTTAATCGTGAGTGGTTAGAGAAATCCGCAAACGCAGGATACTCGCTCGCGCAGTACTGGATGGCGGTCAGCGAACGTCAGGGCGAAGGTTTCTTCTTGATTCCTGGAAAACGTGATGCATCTGTAAAAAAATGGCTTTTGCTTTCGTCGGAAGGCGGATATCCAAAAGCAATGATGGATTACCTGGAAATTTTACATAGAGAAGGCGACACAGCGAGTATTCGCCAGTGGCTTGAGTTAGCAGCCCGCAGTGGTTACCAAGTGGCAGTAAGCAGCTATGGTGCCTATATTTCCCACACTCCAGACAAACTGGATTACCCCCTAGATCTAGTTAAAGGTTATGCGCTTTTTACATTGCTTAAAGATCTAGGTGATGCTGGCGGAATCGGAAGATATGTTGAGCGAAAAGCTGAAGAAATTCGCGAGAAAATGACACCAGCACAGATTGAAGATTCAGAAAGAATAGCTAAAGAGTGGAAAACCACTCACCCGCCACTCTCATTTTTTCCGGACAAGCTAGGATATTAACGCCAGTGAGGCCATTTAGATATTTTATTATCGCGACATTTTTAACAAGTGCCACACTTACTTTTGCGTCGCAGCCAGCGCACGAAGTATCTGCAGGAATTATTTTATATAATCAGCTAAAGCTTGATGCAGCCTTTCCTGTATTAGAAAAAGAAGCGCAAGCTGGAAACGTGGAATCGCAATACTACCTAGGCGAAGCGCTAAGAAAGCGCAACCGATACATGACGCCCGAAGCACAGCGCTGGTATGAAACGGCTGCGATGAATGGCTCCATATACGCGATGATTCAGTTAGGCCGCAAAAATTCGGATCTGTGCAAGATAATGGATAACTGCCCTGCCAGTTCCAAGAGTCCTGCTCAGTGGCTTGCGTATGCAAAAGAACTAGCGTTGGCAAAAGCGAAAAGCGGTGACGCTGAGTCTTTATTCTTGATGTATGAAATAACTTTGAATGACGAATGGCTTGAAAAGTCAGCAAACGCTGGTTATCCACTTGCGCAGTATTGGATGGCGGTGAGTGTGCGGCAGGGGAAGGGATTCTTTTTTATCCCTGGGAAACGCGACGAATCGGTCCGAAATTGGTTAAGGCTTTCGTCAGAGGGTGGATACCCTAAAGCGATGAATAACTATCTGGAAGTTCTTTACAGAGACGGCGACATCCAGGCGGTCCATCATTGGCTAAAAATTGCAGCTGAAACTGGCGAGCAAGATGCCATGGGCAACTATGGTGCTTACATTTCGCATACACCAGATAAAATTGGCTACCCACTGAATCTAGTCGAAGGCTATGCAATGTTTTATCTAATGAAAGACTTGAATGACGCCGGGGGTATCCAAGACTATGTTGACGGCAAGATAGAAGAAATTTCTGAGAAGATGACACCCGAGCAAATCGAGCAATCAAAAGTTTTCGCAAAACAGTGGAAAGACACTCACCCACCCCTCTCATTTTTCCCTGACAAACTAGGAGATTGACCGCAGCCCCAGCGGTTAGTCGCACAACGCCTCGCTTGCATTAACCGGCAGCAAGTGAATCAGCCCACGTAAATTCGGCTGTTCACCCCTGCCGTTTTCACTAGCCCATCAAACCGGCGCCTTCCAACTCAACATCTGCTGCTGCGCCACCTGCAGCAAATCATTGCCATCCTGCGTCAGCAGGTACAGCGCATGGGTGATGTGTGGAATGTCCTGCACGTCGGCGTGCTTGAAGCACAGGCAATGCAGGGTTTCGAGCAGGTCGGCGGCGGCGCGGATGCGCTGGACGGCGGCTTCGAGGATGTCTTTCGGGTTGGCTTGGGTGTCGATGAGCAGCGTCGGGGTTTCGGTGACGTTGCTGCTGAGGGGGAGATAGCGGTTGTGCAACAATTTGATTATTCGCATTTTGATTACTCGATTGTTTCAAAAGTAACCGCCGACACCGTGACCAAACGGTGGGAGGCGGACCGTGTACAGGCTTGGTCAACCGAGAACAATCAACTCAGCTCGCCCGAAGGCGTCCTGCACACGGCCGCCACAGCTATGCACTTCACGGTCAAAGAACTCCGCGGAGCAGATGATGGCACATATGCAATCGATTATTCCCGGGTGACCAAACCCGAACCACTGATTTTGCAGCGGCAACCGACAATAACCGCCCCGCTCCAGCCGCCGAAAGCAGACAAGGCACCAGCCTTTGTAGGAATTCGCCAAACCTTCCTGAGAAAACCGCCGCACTCCCTGACAGCCGGCGTTCAGCTCGGTTAACCATCCCTTAACGCCGTGGTCAAAAACTCTACTGAACCGCACGCCCTCAGCCATTCTGGCTGTTGCCCAGTGCGGCAGGTTCGGGTGCATCACGCCGAACGCTAGAACCGCCACTCGGGAGTCCTTTCATGAACATTCGTCGTTTATTGCTCACCGCCGCCCTCGCCTGCACCGCGTTTGCCGGGCTGGCCCAGGCCAATGACACCTCTGCCACTTCCAAAGCCGTGCCGTATGAGTACGGCATGCCGCTGCAGGTGGCCAAGGTGGTGTCGTTGACCGAGCCGCCAACACAACTGTGCAAAGTGGTTACGGCCGACATGAAGTACATCGACAACGCCGGTAAGCCTGAGGAAATCAGCTACCGGAAATTGTCTGACGCGTGCAACTTCCAGAACTGACAGAAACGTCTGATTTGCGGGTTTGCGGTAGGCGTGGGGAGTTTCGGCGGTTATGCTCGGAGCCCTCCTCACTGCCGCAAGGATTCGCCATGCAGTTGTCGTTTCGCACGTTGTCGGGCTTCACGTGTTCGTTGTGTTTTTTGCTGGCGCTGGCCTGGGGCGTTTTCCCGGAGAGGCTGCTGGCGATCTGGAGCATCGAGTATTCCGACGCTGCCGGATTTGTCGCGCGGCGCAGTGCAGTGCTGTTTGCGGCGTTGGGGGTGATGTTTTATCTGGTGCGCAATGCACCGCCGTCGCTGGGGCGCAATGCGCTGAGCAATGGGTTTATCGTCGGTTGTTTTGGTTTGGCGGTGTTGGGGTTTGCGGAATGGCTGAACGGTCATGCCGGCCCCGGGATTTTGCTCGCGGTGCTGGTCGAGTTCGCGCTGGGCCTTGGTTTTGTGCAGGCCCGGCGCGTGACGGTCGAACTGGGTGAAACGGTGCGTTAAACGACTCTGGAGCGTGGGCTGTAGTGGTGTTGCACAGTTTGCTGGTTCAGATCCGATCGCAGCCCGGCGATCAGTTCGTTGATTTCACGACAGCCGTTGAGATGGCTGGCGTCGATGCCACTGACCAGCAGATCGACCTGATCGGTCTGGTGATCGCCGAAAACCTTGACGGTCATCGACAAGTCCGGCGACAGCGTGCACTGGCAGCGTTTCGGCAGAAAACTGCTTTCAATGATATTGCGTAGTTCCAAGGCAGACAGAAACATGGCGAAACCCTCTCCTTACTGTGAGATGCCAATCAAGTATTCACGCTGACCGTTGCTGCCCCTGCACGGGTGTGTCCCCGCTGTTTCCCTGGTGCGACAAGCGGTGGTACTGCGAAATGCCCATTGGAGTGTAGGCGCCCAAGGCCGGTGCGCCGCACTGAAAAGACGCATAAAGCGTGCCTTTCATCGGTTCATTTTCACCCTCATGAAATCAAGCACTTGGCGGCGGTGCCAGTATTTGGCTACTTGCAAATTGCAAGAATGGATCGTGCAGGCACTGCAATTTGCAACTCGACGCCGGTTTGCATTCGTGGGTTATGACGGTAAGAATGCCCGTTATCCACCCTACACCCGCACGGAGGCTTCCATGGGTTCTTTACGCGTCTACGCGACCACCGGCTTGTTCATCGCCAGCCTGTCCACCCTCGCCCACGCCGCCAAGCTTGAGGACGTCGCGCCGTATCCGAAAGCTGAAGCCGGGTTCACCCGCCAGGTCATTCACTTGCCCAAGCAAGAGCAGGAAGAGAACTTCCAGGTGGAAATTCTCGCCGGCAAGACCCTTGAAGTGGACTGCAACCGCCAGCGTTTGGGCGGCGTTCTCGATGAGAAGAATCTTGAAGGTTGGGGTTATCCGTTCTATCGACTGGAAAAGGTCATCGGCCCGATGAGCACGATGATGGCCTGCCCACCTGGCAGCCAGAAGAAACGTGCGTTCGTGCCGGTCGTCGGTGACGGCTTCATGCTGCGGTACAACAGCAAGTTACCAGTCGTGGTCTATGCGCCGTCAGACGTCGAAGTGCGATATCGCATCTGGTCGGCGTCGGGCAAAGTCGGTACAGCCCTGCAGGAATAACCCGAACAAGGAGTCCGTTGCGTGATTACCTGCCACGTCAGATATGTCATCGATCCATACCAGTTGCCCGAGTTCGAGGCATACGCCAAGGCCTGGCTCGGCATCGTCGAGCGCTTGGGCGGCACTCATCACGGCTATTTTTTGCCGTCCGAAGGCGCGAGCAACATCGCTTATTGCCTGTTCAGTTTTCCGTCGCTGGCGGATTACGAAAGCTATCGGCACATCGCGATGACCGATCCGGAAAGCACCGCACTGGTGGCCAGCCTGGTCGAGAAGAAGTTCATCGTCAGCTACGAGCGCAGCTTCCTGCGCCCTTTGCTGCCGTAAGCCGCTTCACGCCGAGACGCCGCACAACGCGGCGCGCTCGGCGACATGGCGCAGGCTGTCGAAGTTGATATTGGCGCCCGAGTCAATCGCCACGAATGTCTGCTCGCGCACCCCGGTTCGCGCTACGTATTGCTTGATCCCGGCCACGGCCAAGGCGCCGGACGGTTCGGTGATCGAGCGGGTATCGTCGTAGATATTCTTGATCGCTGCGCAGAGGTCGTCATTGCTGACGGTGATTACCTCGTCGACGCAAAAGCGGCAAACCTCAAACCCGAACGCGCCGATCTGCGCTACCGCCACGCCATCGGCGAAAGTGCCGACGCTGGGCAGCACCACGCGCTGATCCGATTCCAATGCAGCCTTCAGGCACGCTGAATGTTCCGATTCGACGCCGATGATCCGCACTTCCGGGCGCAGATATTTGACGTAAGCCGCGATGCCGGCGATCAGACCGCCACCGCCCACCGGGATGAAGATCGCGTCCAGGGTGCCTTGATGCTGGCGGAGGATTTCCATCGCCACGGTGCCCTGCCCGGCGATTACCTCCGGGTCATCGAACGGTGACACGAAGGTGCGTCCAGTCTGCTCCGCCAGTTGCAGTGCATGGGCCAGCGCGAACGGGAAACTCTCGCCATGCAGCATCGCTTCAGCGCCACGACTGCGCACACCCAGCACTTTCAGTTCCGGCGTTGTCGCCGGCATGACGATGGTCGCCGCGATCCCCAGTTCGCGCGCTGCCAGCGCCACGCCTTGCGCGTGATTGCCGGCCGAGGCGGTGATCACCCCACGCGCCTTCTGCTCGTCACTGAGTTGCACCAGTTTGTTGTAGGCGCCACGGATCTTGAAGGAGAACGTCGGTTGCAGGTCTTCGCGCTTGAGCAGAACCCGGTTGCCCAGCGCCTCCGACAGCGCCGGCGCCGCTTGCAAAGGCGTGCGCACCGCGAGGTCGTACACCGGCGCGGCGAGGATCTTTTTCACGTAGTGCTCAAGCAGGGTTTGCTGATCGGGGCTGTGCGGCATGGTCGTCTCCTGACATTTTTCAAAACCCTGGAGACAGAAAGTAAAAACCCGCCTCTAGGGCGGGTTGGGTGCTGCAGTCGTGAGCTAGCCCGCCGAATGAGGAATGGCGGTAATAATGCTTGGCTGGCAGCGCGATACAGTCGAAGTCATGGGCTGGAAATTAGCCTGTGCGCTAATGGCAAGTCAATGGCCAATTTTGCGCGGTGACGTTAGTCTGGCGACTCTCTCATCACACCAAGGAAGGATTGCATGATGTCTATCGCCCTGCCCCTCACGGCTTTGCTCGCGTTCAGCGGTTACACCGTTTCGGTGATGCTTCAGGCTGAACAGTCGTTGATCGATTTTGGCATCAGCCTGATGTCGCGGCCCGATACCGCGCAGGTGGTGATTGATCTGTATCTGCTGGCGACTCTGGCCGGGGTGTGGATGGTCAAGGATGCCCGGTCGCGTGGGCAGTCGATTTGGTCGGTGCTGCCTTATTTGTTGTTGACGGCGGTTTTCGTGTCGATCGGGCCGTTGTTGTATCTGGTGGTGCGTGGGGTTCGCGAGCGCAACAGGAAGGCGGTGGATCTGGCTCGGGTGGGTTGATCCGGGTTATCGGATGCCGGGTAGATTGCCTTCGCGAGCAGGCTCGCTCCCACAGGGGTTGGTGTCAGCACTGGCAAGGTGTATGTCGTTCAAGAATGCCTGATCAACCCAGATGTCAACTGTCAAGTCTGACAGTTATGCCGCCAACCCTGATGCGGTAACTTGAGCCTTCACCGGGAGCTTGCTCCCTTCGAGGTCATACGTCAGGAGCATGAGCGATGAGTGATTCGGAGTACACATCTACAGGAGAGTTTTCTGCCGAGACGGAAGGTGGTGAACGCTTGTTGTTTCATACGACGTTAGTGAATCTGGCCATCAGCTCTCGCCCGGTGCCTGTCCCTTTTTGGCAAGCTATTGGCGATCAGGAATTCGACGGACCGCTTCCGCGGCGACACGCCTATCTGAGTGTCTATTTCCCTGTGGGGGTAACAGCTGGCACTTATCCGCTGACCAGGGACGGCGACTTTCGAGGAAGCTATGCGGTCGGCACTCTTGGTGATGCGGAGTCGTACTATTCAACGTCAGGACAAATAACGCTAACTATCGTGCCGTCAGAAGAAGGTGAGCGAGTGGAGGGCACAGTGTTTTTTACAGCTCTGAATGAAAAAAACGGGCAGCAAGTCTTTATCAAAAATGGCAAGTTCAACATGACAAATTAGACCTTTACCTCGGCTGCAACCAGAGCCGGGGTAAACATTGGCTGGGTTAGCCCGGCGTTCTCGCAACCCGGCTACCTCAGCCCCGCTTAATCGCAACATACGCCGCCGTTTCATACGGCACCGTCACCACATCCCTGTCACGCAGTTCCGGCTCGGCGATAATCAACGCACGAATCTGCTCATCGACCTTTGCCCGCTGCGCATCCGGCAGTGCGGCGATGAAACTGGTTGAGCGCACTCGATTGAATATCACGTCTTCCGGCGAACCCGCATGAGCATGGTGGAACCTCACAACCTGCAGCGCTTCGAACGCCGGGTGCGGAAATGCTGTGCGCCAGGCGCCGGTGTAATAGCGCGGCGTGTCAGCTTCCAGTGCGTTGACGATGGCGTCCAGTTTCGGCACCCAACTGACCTGGGTGTCGCGCAGATTCCAGATCAACCCCAACTGGCCACCGGGCTTGAGTACCCGGGCGATTTCCGTCAGCGCTTCGCTGCTGGCGAACCAGTGAAACGCTTGTGCGCAGATCACCACATCGACTGAAGCGTCCGGCAACGGCAGGTCAGTCGCCGTACCGCTCACGGCCAGCACATCGGGCCATGCATCAGAGAGTTTCTCCAACATCTGCGCTACCGGCTCAACCGCGATCACTTGCGCGCCGGTCGCCACTAGACGTCCGGTGAACTTGCCGGTGCCGGCGCCCAGATCGATCACGGTTTTATGACGATCCAGACCCAGGGTCGCATTCAGCCACTCGGTCACCTGCGGCGGATAGTCCGGCCGACCTTTCACATAGGTGTCGGCAGCGGTTTTGTAGCCCGCAGCGGCTGAATGATGGACGTGATCGGTCATGGCAACTCTCCTTACGGCAAACATCGGATCGACGGCAGACGCTCCCGAGCATAGCGCTTGAATTTACGCTGAACTTGAACAGTCACTGATAAAGCAATGAATAAAAATTCACCCTGTGGTGTTCAAAGTGAAACATATCCCCTTGTGGAGCCTTGCCCATGACTATCCGTTCCGTTATGTTCGCCGCCCCGTTGCTGCTGGTCGCGGCGATGTCCAGCCAGTTGGCCTTGGCCAATGGTGATGAAGAAGCACCGGTGCAGAAACCGGAATGTCCGAAAGGCCAGGTCTGGGACAGCAAAACGCAGAAGTGTGTGCTGCAAACCAGCAGCCTGCTGCCGGACGCTGACCGTACCGATTACGCCTATCGCCTCGCCAAGGCCGGTCGCTACGAAGAAGCCCTGGCGCTGCTCGACACGCTGAAACAACCGAACACCGCCAAGGCTCTCAACTATCGCGGATATGCAACGCGCAAGCTGGGAAGAACAGACGAAGGCATCGGTTATTACCTGCAATCGGTGAAGCTTGATCCGCAATACGCGCAAGTGCGCGAATACCTCGGTGAGGCCTATGTGATCAAAGGCCGCGTCGATCTGGCGCAGGAACAGTTGCAGCAGATCAAATCGATTTGCGGTACGTCCTGCGAGGAATACCAGGACCTGGCCGAAGCCATCAACGTTTCATCAAAAACCTGAGCATTTATAAGGGCAGCCATCATCGTCAGCGATCAGGCCTTCAGAGCAGAACTCGGACAGCATCTGGCGCGACTGTGGCGTTACGGTTTGCTGCTGTCGCGCAATCGGCATTTGGCCGAGGACCTGGTGCAGGCCACGTGTGTGCGGGCGCTGGAGCGCGCCGGTCAATACGTCGCCGGCACGCGTATGGATCGCTGGTTGCTGAGTATTCTGCATTCGATCTGGCTCAACGAAGTGCGCGCTCGCCGCGTACGTCAGGGCGCGGGCCAGGTGGATGCCGATGGCCAACTGGCGTTCGATGGCGAGTATGCGGCGCAGACTCACGTCATGGCCGCGCAAGTGATTCGCCGCGTCGATGCGTTGCCCGAAACCCAGCGCGAAACCGTGTATCTGGCCTATGTCGAAGGTTTGTCCTACCGCGAAGTTGCCGAGATCCTGCAAGTACCGATCGGCACGGTCATGAGCCGTCTGGCCACCGCCCGCCTGAAACTCGCCGAATACCCGCCACTGCAGGCTGTGCCGAAATCCACCGAAGGAGACCGTTGATGAACACACCTTCGGATGAACAATTGGTCGCCTACCTGGACGGCGAACTTGACGGCGGATATCGCGATCAACTCGACAGTGCCATTACCGAAGATCCGTTACTGAGCCTGCGCGTGCAATGGCTCAGCCGCAGCAACCTGCCGTACAAGAACGCTTATGACGAACTGGCGCAACAGGCGCCGCTGGATCGCCTGCAAGCGCGGCTGGATGCCATTCCTTCACCGCAGCGTCCGGGCTTCAGTCGCCGCTGGTTTATCGGTGGCGCCGCAGCAGCGCTATTGGCCGGTGGCGTGGTGGCCGACCGCTTGTTCCTCGGCTGGCATGCCGCGCAATCGAACAACTGGCGCGTATTGGTCAGCGACTATATGGCGCTGTATGTGCCGCAGACGCTCGATCATCTGCCCACCGACGAAGCTTCCCAACGGGCGCAACTGCGCACCGTCGATGCGCGCCTGGGCCTGAACCTTTCGCCAGCGACTTTGAAGCTACCGGGCGCTGAATTCAAACGGGCACAAATGCTTGAGTACGACGGTGTGCCGATTGCGCAGATCGTTTATCTGGATGCGAAGCATGGGCCATTGGCGCTGTGTGTCACGCGCTCAAACAGCGGCAGTCGGCCGTTGGCCCATGAGCGTCGGCGTGAGATGAATGTGGTGTACTGGACAGAGCGTGAGCATGCGTGGATGTTGATTGGCCGTCATTCGTCGGCGGAACTGGAGCAGCATGCGGGACTGGTGCGCGCGCAGCTGCTGAAAGTGTAAGAAAACTGCAGGCCTGCGCCGTCTCTAAATCGCGGACAACCAGCGCTGAAGTTGGCGACTGATTCGGCGCCTTCGCGAGCAGGCTCACTCCTACAGGGAGTTCTTCGCAGGCTAGACGGTAGTGGGTAACCACAATCTGAAGCGCGCACCGCCCAACGGCGAAGACTCAACCGTCAACGTGCCACCCTGCGCTTCCAGTGCGCGACGGCTGATCGCCAGACCAAGACCAAACCCACCCGTAGCCCGATCCCGACTGCGATCAAGTCGATAGAACGGCTCGAAAATCCGCTCACGCTCATCATCGGGAATGCCGATGCCGTCATCATCGACCCAGATCTCACAGCCCTCGGCATTGACCTGCACGCCAATCTGAATGCGTTTTTCGCAATAGCGCATGGCGTTGCGCAGCAGATTCTGGATCGCCCGCGCGGTCAGGCGTGGATCGAGCGAGAAGCGTTCGAGCTGACCGTGCAGCAAAACATCAATGACGATCTCCGGCGATTCCAGCTCTTCATCGACACTGCCCAGAATGCTGTCGATGAATTCATCCAGCGACACTTCGACCTGCTCCGGCGTTTGCGCCGGATTCTGCAAGCGACTGTATGACAACAGCTCCAACACCAACTCATCGAGTTCGCGGATGTGCGCGACCAGTCCCAACAAGCGCTCGCGACTGGCAGCCGGCAAATCGTCCGAGAGCGCCAGCGCCAGACCGAAATCCAGACGCGTCAGCGGCGTGCGCAGTTCATGGGACACGGCGTTGAGCAGATCACGTTGTTGGTTGAGCAGGTTTTCGATGTCACCGGCCATGGTGTCAAAGACATTAGCGAGGCTGCCGATGTTTGAGCTTGGGGCGATTTCCGTGCGCTCGCTCAAATGGCCCTTGCCAAAGCGTTCGGCGGTGCCTTTGAGCCGTTCCAGATCACGCCAGTGGGGGCGCAGCCACATCAGCAGGCAGGCGAGCAGCGTCGCGCCGACCAGCACATTGATGCTCCAGTACAACAGATTGACGTCCATCGGGTCCGGCGGCACGACCATTTGCACGGCCGAGATGTCGTCCAGCGGCGTCACCGCCAGCGTGCGCCAGCCCCAATCGCCAATGCGCACGACGTTTTCACCACGGCGCAGGCGCTCCTGCTCGATAGCGGTGAACTCGGCATCGTCGATCCGCGCGAGAACGATGTGCAGTGGCTGGAAATCCTTGTCCATCGACGCCGCCAGCGCCGGCCACTGCGCCTGCGGCACGGCGTGAAACTGGCGGGTAATCAGCGATTGCAGACCGCGCGAATAATCGAGGTTGTAAGTGACAAAGCGATCCCGGAACGCCATGACCACCAGATCCGGCACCAGATAGATCGCCGCGCTGTAGGAGACGATCGTCACCAGATACAGGCGAAACAGGATGCGAAACATCAGTTCAGCATTCCCACTCGGAACGGCTGAACAGATAGCCCTTGCCCCACACGGTCTTGATCTTGCGTGCCTCGCCAGCGTGGTCGTCGAACTTGCGGCGCAGCTTGGATATCGCTACATCCACCGAGCGGTCGGTGCCGTTGAATTCGATACCGCGCAGGCGTTGCAGGATCTGATCGCGGCTCAACACTTCACCGGCGTGTCGCGCCAATACCACGAGCAAGTTGTATTCGCCGCTGGACAACTCGACCGGTTGATCACGCCAGGTGACGGTGCGTTCAGACAGGTCGATGCACAGATTACCCATGACAATGCGGTCGTTGACGGTCAACGGTTCACCGAGGCTGCTGCGGCGCAACAAGGTGCGCACACGCGCCAGCAACACGCGCGGCTCGCACGGTTTGGTGACGTAATCGTCGGCGCCCATTTCCAGGCCCAGCACCTGATCGTGACTGTCATCGCGAGCCGTCAGCATCAGGATCGGCAACGTCGCCGAATCAGCGCGCAGCAAACGGCAGACTTGCAGGCCATCGAGGCCCGGCAGCATCAGGTCGAGGATCACCAGATCCGGCGGATTGACTCGCGCCCGCTCACGCACATGGTCGCCACGGCCGATCACGCTGACGGAATAACCGTTGCGTTCCAGGTAGCTGGAAATCAGTTCGGCGAGGGCGGTGTCGTCTTCGACCAGGAGGATGTTGGGCATGGGGTGATCCAGAAAGTGCTGTGGCGACTGATAAGGCCCATTCGCGAGCAGGCTCGCTCCCACACTTGGAATGCGATCCCTTGTGGGAGCGAGCCTGCTCGCGAAAGCTATCTATCTGTCGCAATAAATTTCAAGACCTGAAGGATATACGCCCTCACCCGTCCCTGAGCAAAACCCTTACACAATTTCACACAGCGCCTACAAAGCTTCACCGCTAATCTCGGCGTCTGCCCGTAGGATGCGGACATCAATATTGGGGGTTGTACATGTCGAACAAACTGCTGGCCGGGCTCGGCCTGATCGCGATGGCGCTGACACTGAGCGGCTGTGATTCGTCCTCGAAGGCAGAGGATCAGACGCCACCGGCCACGGTGCGCATCGAGACGATCGAAGCGCATCCCCTGTCGATCAGCAGCGAACTCAGCGGCCGCATCGCCGCGCCACGTATCGCCGAAGTGCGGGCACGGGTAGCCGGTGTGGTCTTGCAGCGCACCTTCCGCGAAGGCAGTGACGTGAAAAAGGGCGATGTGCTGTTCCGCATCGACCCGGCGCCGTTCAAGGCTGACCTCGACAGCGCCGAAGCCGCACTGCGCAAGGCAGAAGCCAATGCGTTCCAGGCAAAACTGCAAGAGCAGCGCTATGCCCAGTTGATCGATGACCAGGCCATTAGCGGCCAGGACTACGACAACGCCCGCGCCAATGCCCGGCAAACTGCCGCTGACGTTGCGGCCAACAAGGCTGCCGTCGAGCGCGCAAAACTGAACCTCGGTTATGCCACCGTCACCGCACCGATTTCCGGTCGCGTCGGCCGGGCGCTTGTCACCGAAGGCGCACTGGTCGGGCAAAACGAAACCACACCACTGGCGCTGATCCAGCAGCTCAACCCGATCCACGCCGACCTCACCCAGTCGACCCGTGAACTCAACGAATTGCGCCGCGCGTTCCGCTCCGGGCAGTTGCAGGAAGTCGGCCAGGATCAGGTCAAAGCCACGCTGATTCAGGATGACGGCAGCCTGTATCCACTGCCGGGCAAGCTGCTGTTCAGCGACATCACTGTCGACCCGGGTACCGGCCAGATCATCCTGCGCAGCGAATTCCCCAACCCGGATCTCGACTTGCTGCCGGGCAGTTTCATTCGCGTGCGTCTGGAGCAGGCCACCATCCAGAACGGCATCACCGTACCGCAACGTGCCGTGCAGCGTGACAGCGCCGGCATTGCTCAGGTGCTGACCGTCGATGAGCAGATGCGCGTCGCCGAGCAACCGGTGCAACTGGGCGCGGTGCAGAACAATCGTTGGATCGTCACCGGCGGCCTCAAGCCCGGCGACCGCATCGTCATCGAAGGCCTGCAACACGCCCGTCCCGGCGAAAAAGTACAGATCGACGACACCCCTCTTCCACTTGCCCAGACCTCTGGTCAGTAAGCAGGACGCTTTTCTATGCCGCAGTTCTTTATCGACCGCCCGGTGTTTGCCTGGGTCGTCGCGTTGTTCATCCTGTTGGCCGGTGCGCTGGCCATCCCGCAGTTGCCGGTGGCGCAATACCCCGACGTCGCCCCGCCGCAGATCGAAATCTACGCCGTGTATCCAGGCGCCTCGGCGCAGACCGTCGATGAAAGCGTGGTCAGCCTGATCGAGGAAGAGCTCAACGGCGCCGATCACTTGCTGTACTTCGAATCGCAAAGCAGCCTCGGCAGCGCGACGATCAAAGCCACGTTCCAGCCGGGCACCAATCCGGAACTGGCGCAGGTCGACGTGCAAAACCGCCTCAAGGTGGTCGAGTCGCGCTTGCCGCAAGCGGTGAATCAACAAGGCTTGCAGGTGGAAAAAGTCTCGTCCGGCTTTCTGTTGCTGATCACCCTGACCTCCAGCGACGGCAAGCTCGATGACGTGGCGCTCAGTGATTATCTGGCGCGCAACGTGATGAACGAGATCAAGCGTCTGGAAGGCGTCGGCAAGGCTCAGTTGTATGGCGCCGAACGGGCCATGCGCATCTGGATCGATCCGCAGAAGCTGATCGCGTTCAACCTGACACCGGCTGACGTCAATGAAGCCATCGTGGCGCAGAACGCCCAGGTGTCCGCTGGCAGCATCGGTGATTTGCCCAATCCGTCCAGTCAGGAAATCACTGCGACGATTCTGGTGAAAGGTCAGTTGTCGACGCCGCAAGAGTTCGCCGACATTGTCCTCAAGGCCAATCGCGACGGCTCGACCGTGCGTATCGGCGATGTCGCACGCGTGGAAATCGGCAGTCAGGAATACCAGTTCGGCACGCGCCTCAATGGCAAGCCGTCCACCGCCGTTGGCGTGCAGCTGTCGCCGGGGGCCAACGCGCTGAACACCGCGACGCTGGTGCGGGCGAAGATGGATGAACTGGCGCGCTACTTCCCGGCGGGCGTGGAATACAAGATCCCGTACGACACCTCGCCATTCGTCAAAGTCTCGATCACCAAAGTGATTTACACCCTGGGCGAGGCGATGTTGCTGGTGTTCGCGGTGATGTTCCTGTTCCTGCAGAACGTGCGCTACACGCTGATCCCGACACTGGTGGTACCGGTGGCGCTGATGGGCACGTTCGCGACCATGCTGGCGCTGGGCTTCTCGATCAACGTGCTGACCATGTTCGGCATGGTGCTGGCCATCGGCATTCTGGTCGACGACGCGATTGTCGTGGTCGAGAACGTCGAGCGGATCATGGCCACCGAGGGTCTGTCGCCCAAGGAAGCCACGCGCAAGGCCATGACGCAGATCACCGGCGCAATCATCGGCATCACCCTGGTGCTGGTCGCGGTGTTTATTCCGATGGCGTTCATGCAAGGTTCGGTCGGGGTGATTTACCAGCAGTTCTCGCTGTCGATGGCGACGTCGATTCTGTTCTCGGCGTTCCTCGCCCTGACCCTGACACCGGCACTGTGCGCGACGCTGCTCAAGCCCATAGCCAAGGGCGAACATCATGAGAAGTCCGGGTTCTTCGGCTGGTTCAACCGCCGCTTCGAGCACCTGACCGATCGCTATCAGGGCTGGGTCGGCTATGCGCTGAAACGCAGTGGTCGTTACCTGCTGATCTACGTTGTGCTGTTGGTAGGACTGGGGCTGTGCTTCGCGCGTCTGCCCTCCTCGTTCCTGCCGGTGGAAGATCAGGGTTACACCATCACTGACATTCAGCTGCCGCCCGGTGCGACCAAGAATCGTACGGTAGCCGTGGCTGAACAGCTTGAGGCGCATAACGCCGGCGAGCCTGGGATCAGTGACACGGTGGTGATCCTCGGTTTCAGCTTCTCCGGTAGCGGCCAGAACGCCGCGTTGGCGTTCTCGACGCTGAAGGATTGGTCGCAGCGCAGCAGCGATGATTCCGCCAGCTCGATTGCTGATCGCGCCAATATCGCGCTGAGCGAGATCAAGGACGCCATGGCGTTCTCGGTACTGCCACCGCCCGTGGATGGCCTCGGCACCTCGAGCGGTTTCGAATTCCGTTTGCAGGACCGCGGTGGCCTCGGCCATGCGACCTTGATGCAGGCACGTACAGAACTGCTCGCGGCGGCGGAAAAAAGTCCGGTGTTGATGAACGTGCGTGAAAGCGCGCTGGCCGAAGCGCCGCAGGTGCAATTGGTCGTTGATCGCAAGCAGGCAAATGCCTTGGGCGTATCGTTCGCCGATATCGGCAATGTCCTGTCCACCGCCGTCGGTTCCAGCTATATCAACGATTTCCCCAATCAGGGGCGCATGCAGCGCGTTGTCGTGCAAGCCGAAGGTGATCAGCGCAGCCAGGTCGCCGATCTGCTGAAAATGCATGTACGCAACAACGCCGGACACATGGTGCCGCTGTCGGCGTTCGTCCAGGCCAACTGGGTTCAGGGCCCGGCGCAGTTGACCCGTTATAACGGCTATCCGGCGATCGCGATTTCCGGCGAACCGTCACCGGGGCACAGCACCGGTGAAGCCATGGCGGAAGTAGAGCGTCTGGTTGCGCAGGGGCCGAAAGGTCTGGGCCAGGAATGGACCGGGCTGTCGTTGCAGGAACGCTTGTCCGGCAACCAGGCGCCGATCCTGCTCGGCTTGTCGCTATTGGTGGTGTTCCTGTGTCTGGCGGCACTGTACGAGAGCTGGTCGATTCCGACCTCGGTGTTGCTGGTGGTGCCGCTGGGTGTGCTCGGCGCGGTACTTGCCGTTACGCTGCGCGGCATGCCCAACGATGTGTTCTTCAAGGTCGGTTTGATCACGATTATCGGTCTGTCGGCGAAGAACGCGATCCTGATCATCGAGTTCGCCAAGAGCCTGTATGACGAAGGTCACGACCTGATCGATGCAACGTTGCAGGCAGCCCGCCTGCGTCTGCGGCCGATCGTGATGACTTCGCTGGCGTTCATTCTCGGCGTGGTGCCGCTCGCGATTGCCACGGGCGCAAGCTCGGCGAGTCAGCAAGCGATCGGCACCGGGGTGATCGGCGGGATGATCACCGCCACGCTGGCAGTGATCTTTGTGCCGGTATTCTTTGTTGTCGTCATGAAGCTCGTACAACGATTCACCAAACGCCATTAATCCAAACTGTGGGAGCGAGCCTGCTCGCGAAAGCGTCCGGTCTGCCAACATTGATGTTGAATGTACCGACGCCTTCGCGAGCAGGCTCGCTCCCACAGGGATCTTCATAAACTCGAGCCAGTGGTCATATCCTCCATCGCTGGGCTAAGGTGTCTGAACCACCCTGGCCCATTGAGTCCCCATGCGCTTCCTCGCCCGCACCCACCCTCGCCTGTCTGCCGCGGCCCTCTTCGGCCTCGCCACCGGCCTGCTGGCCCCCGCCGATTCCATCGTCAGCAAAATCCTCATCGGCTGGAACGCCGGTGTCTGGACTTACCTGATACTGATGTTCTGGCTGACCGTGCGTGCCAAGGCCCCGGACGTCAAACGCATCGCTGAAGTCGAAGACGAAAATGCTGGTCTGGTGCTGTTCGTGGTGTGCATCGCTGCGCTGGCGAGTCTGGCGACCATTACCTTCGAGCTGGCCGGCAGTAAGGATCTGGAAACCACGCGCAAGCTCATGCACTACGGTTTCACCGCGCTGACGGTGATTGGTTCGTGGCTGCTGATCGGAGTGATTTTCTGCGTGCATTACGCGAGGTTGTATTACACCTGGGATGGCAAGGAACCGGCGTTGCGCTTTGCCGAAGGGCTGACCACGCCCAACTATTGGGACTTTCTGTACTTCTCGTTCACCATCGGCGTAGCGGTGCAGACGGCGGATGTAGGTGTTGCAACGCGGGATATTCGAAAGATTGTGCTGGCGCAGTCGTTGATCGGGTTTGTGTTCAATACGGCGATCCTCGGGTTCTCGATCAACATTGCAGCAGGGTTGTTCGGCTGAAAAAACACGGCATGTTATAACCGTTAAAAATCACAAAAAAGTACGCCTGTAAACTGTCAACACTGACAGTTTACAGGCGTACTGTATTCAGGCTTCCATACAACATCCAGAAGTAGGACGGGTCAGTCTTTGGATGTCCCCCACCATATTGTATGGAGATAAAACTCATGAGCTATGCAGCCCGTGCCTACGCGACAATCTTTCCAGCTTCAGCGCATACCTATTTGTCGGCCACGATCAACGGCGATGCCAATCCACGCTACAGGTTTGTCAAAGTTCCTCTATTCATGGAGTTTCGATCTACCTCTGCGCCTTCCTTCGGGCCGAAGCCCTACCCGGAAGGCACTCGTTACGTCCTGACAGCTGGATACACAAAGGATGGTGTGACACGAACGCTTGAGTTTGTGTTCCCTTTCAAACCCCAATCGATGACATATGACCTGTCGAAAGATAGCGATGATGTTAGCAGCACCTACTATTCCAATCCCGCGACGGGTGACCTGCACGTCTCTGTGAACGGGAGCCTGACAGTGAAATATGACGACATTGAAAAAACACTGAGTGGTACTTGGTCCGGCACCTATGACCATGGAGGAGAGAACGGCAACGAAGAATTCCCGATCACTGGAGAGTTTGTCGTTGCCGCCGACCTGAGCAAAAGAAAAAACACTTACTGACGACGGAAAAAAGGAAGCTGCGAAGCTTCCTTTTTTTTTGCTGATGCGGTCAGAAATTGAAGCTTAACCCGACACTCCCACCTAGTTCCTGGTCAGCTTTGCTGCCCCTGCTTGTCCCTATCTCACCATACATCTGCCATTTGTTATTGGCTGGCACCCAGTTCAGGCCAGCGGTCAGCTCAAGACTGGTGCTGGACAAATCGTTGTTGAAGTCAGTGTCATTCACGCTGACACGATTGTTATTGACGAATTCATGACTTACCGCCGCGTGCAGCCTGGGTTGCAGTTTGCCGCCATTGTTCAGCACCACCTCGCGGCCAACTGTCATTCCGACCTTGCCGAGCAATGAGCGGGTCTCGTTGCTGTCTACCTGCAGTCCATTGTCCAACTTATAGTCTTTGCCTTTCACGGTCGCTACACCAACCTGAGCAGAGGGCTCGATGAAGTAGCCTCGGTTCAAGTCAATATGCTTACCCAATTCGACGGTTCCACTGATGCCGAAATTATCGAAGTCACCCTTTGTTCGAGTGTCATCGCTCAAGGTGACTTTAACGTCATTACTGAAACGGTTGATTTTGCCAACGGTATCCACGTAGTACCCGGTCATTTCGTCATACCACGACAGATACATCCCGCCATAGGTGCTGTCGATCGTGCCGGCGCTGCCACGGGCAAGGTCAAGGCGAGTGGTGCTGTATCCAACAAAAACCCCGATCAACCATTGGCCATCACCAATCGGCAATGGGGTATCCACCCCCAAGGAGACGCCAGTCTGATTTTGTTTATAACCATCACCGTAGGCATTCTTGACGTTGTACTGATTGGCATGAGTCCGTATCCACAGGCCGGATGTCGCGTTCTGATTATTTGAGTCCAGTGCAGCAACCGATCGCGACCGGGGTTGAGTGCCGGCCATGCGACGGTCGCCGAGGCGGGTATTGAGAGTGGTCATTTCCGAATAGATAACCGTGGGTGCGGTACCGGCAATAGCCAATGCTGTTTGTGAACCTGTGCTCGGCGTTGTCCCATCAGTTCGCAGGAAAATACCTTCGCCCTCTCGCACCAGTTTGTAAGCCAAAGCACCAAGATCAACCTGACCGTTTTTCAGATCGAACTGAGCATCCCCGCCAGCGATGTTAGCCACTTGAACGGGTGCACCAGTGACAGGTTCGCTGGCGCTTGCACCGACCACCAGCTCGTGACGGCCACTGGCTGATTCCGTAACGTTGAGAAAGTCGGTTTCACCGGTGGACACGTCAGCATCCAAAAAAAACCGGCCGTTGCCTGACAAGTTGGCAACGTCCAGGCGGATGAACTCGGCGGGCGTGCCGAATCTCACGTTCCCGCCCTGCATTTCGATATTCGATAACGAATTGTTGCCAACCAGGTTCCATTCAGCGCCACGCCCGATGGACATAGTACTGACGCCTGTAACCGAACCGTGCAGGATCGAGTCGTTGTCCAGCGTCACGACGCCAGTCCCGGAGCCCTGAATGTTACCGGTGAGTATGCTTCGGGTATCGAGCGAAACAGATCCAACGTTGAGCAAATTGCCGTCAAGGCTGGCATTGTTTTGCAAGAAAACGGCGGCGGTTCCACCGTCAGCAACGTCCACATTGCCCGTCAATTGGCTGTTGTCGACCTGAAATCGCGCCGCTGCGCCATCGATGACTTCGAGGATATTGCCGTTACCGCCGATCAGGTTCGAACGGTTAGATATTTCGATCAAGACCGGTTGATCGTCCGGCGTCGCAAAATCGACTTTGATCGCTGCGCCGGTGCGCCCCTGCACGGTTGACCCATCAACCTTCAATACGCTCTGTGCGGTGACATCGCTCGGGTTCAAAACGGTGTCCTCGCCGAAGATGATCCCGTTCTGCTCTCCGATGACCCGGCTGTCTGCACTGATGTTGGCGTTGCCGCCATAAAGTTCGAGGCCAACCCCATCTGCGTCGGTCCCTTCAACCCGGCTGTTCACCAGATTCAACGTACTGAGGGATGTCACCGCTGCACCCGAGAAACCTCCTGCCAGCGTACTGTCTGTGACGGTCGCTGTTGAGCCAACGGGTATGTTCAGGTCGCGCGCAAGCAACAGTGCCCTGCCATCGCTGGACAGCGTACTACCGGATACCACTGCCGAGCTGTCGGTCAAGCTCAGCGCAGTGTCAAAATTGCTACCGGTCACCTTCGCCCCATCCAGAGTCACGAGGGCATCTGCGGAGGCTTCAATCTGTGAAGTGTTGGCGGAATTCGCGTTTAACGTCCCACCGCCGACAACGATGTTAAGCGCATCACCACCATTGAGGTTGAGCGTGGCGGTGGAAGGGATGAACCAGGCTTCTGGCGTAGCACCGACGGATACGGTTTCGACCTCGCCAGGATTGAGATTTCGCGAAAAAGAAGCCTCCGAGAAAGCAACTAGCACTGCGGCGCACGAGAGCGTGCCAGTCATTTTCAAAACTGTCGGTCCCAGTCTTTTTTCGATCGACATATTAACTTCTCATTGAGTTTAATCGGGACGGAAAAACGACGGCTCACATAATCAAGCCCCATCAGTCACCCGTGGTTGAGGGGGCCAGAGGATACCTGCAAGCCCGAACCATCTCTGTAGGAATAATCCTCTTTGTTAGTGGGTTTAATCGTCGAAAATCGTGATGCAACGTACATTTTTATTCGTCAACGAGGTTGCATTACCGGGAGAACTTCACTCTCCCGGCAATGCAATAACAAGGATTGCCGATTAAGGAGCAGGCGCAGGATTCCAACCCGGTTCCGACTCGCAGTACAAGTAGTCACCGTTGAGCAAGTAAACCACCATTTCTTCAACTTCCGATGTAGGTACAGTCGGCGTGGAGTACCAGATTTTCACATAGCCCGCATAAAACTCGGCTGGATCAGGTGGGGTATCAGGAGGACGAGGAAGATTGCGAATATTCGGTGTATACGGAACTTCCCATAACATACCAGCCGTTAGTTCCGTCGGGGTGATAGGACGAGTCTCACTAAACACGGTATCGGCCGGTGCATCTACGGTATAAGCGTCGTCATGCCAGCCTTTCCAATTGAATGTGATGTCCATCCCGGCGGTGAAATGATCATTGGGCTGGATCTTGAACGTCGCAACGTGATCATCCCCCGTCAAACTCTCGCAAATGATGTCTGGATATTCGGTGCCATCGGTCGGTGGACGTTGGAATACCGGTTTATCGAGGACGATGACTACAGTGTTGACAGTTACCGTCTGTTTTTCCGCCTCTTGAGTATTATTTCGAGCCGGGTTTTCATAAATCCACCAAGCTTCTTTAGGTCCAATACCACCCGGACCGACAACGGTATATGGCAACTCTACCGGAATGACTGTATTGATATTCGACGTAGTCACTGACACTGAATTAACGATAATTTCGCCTTGATTCCCGAGATACATCAGAGTGACCAGATCGCCCGCTTCGGGATCGGGAAATGTCGTCCCGGTTGTGACAGGCGATACATCGATATGAGCTATGGCTGTTTGATCGACGTCATGAGGGCCGAGTACGTTGTCGGTGACAGGGGCCTGGCCGCGGACAATCAGTTTCCGGAACTCGGGATTAACCTCAGGGGGCGGGTTCGTCGGGTCGACGGTATAAGGCGGATGCGTCGAGAAATCTGTTTTTACAGTTTTCGTTCCATCGTCGATCGATAAACCGCCACGCATCAAGTCAGCTTTGACGACCACGTCCAACTCAAAATTCGTTCCCGTCTGGTTATCAAAGTATTGTTTGCTCAGACTCGACCATGGAATGGTGAACTCCAGCTCTGGGAGTGCATTGAATTGGAGATCCTGGGCTGGTTGATCGCCGTACGTCAGGCTCACTCCGTCGGTGCCGATTGTATCTACCAACCGGCTGACTTTTACCTTCACACCTGCACGCGCATCATTTAAATCGATCAGACCATCCTCGTTTGCCGGGATGGTAATTACGCCCAATTTAGGAAGTGGCAGAAAACGTACGTTTCTGAAATACACGCCCCATGCGCTCTGGTTGCCAGCAGCATCAGTAATAATGAACCAGATGAACGCCCGGCCGCTCGTTACCTTGCGCAGCTCTGCGGTCGGGATGGACAGCCTGCCACCGGTGGGCATTGGCCCGTTAAAAAAAGGCGGCACTTGCGGAGGGTTGGTACGTATTCCTGCCACGTACAGGGTCAACGTGTCATCCGCCTGAAAGTTGGGGTAGCTGGTACCAATTTCTACCTGCAATCCCCCTGAGTTACCTGGCAGGTTCGCCCATGCGTCATCGAGATCGCCGGGGGCATTTGGAAACGTGGCTGGCGGAACTGTTCTGGCGCCAGGGGTCTGCCCGGGATTTGTACCTGTTTGTGCAGGTTTCGCCTGCCAGGCACCGGTACGGTCGATAAAAAACTGCATTACATCACCGGTCAGCGGGTTGAGCCCCCGCTCATACAGAACGCAACGAACCCAGATCGGCGTCGGTCCGACCGGGGTTGCATCTTCGCCCAGATAGTCGGTAGGCACTGTGATCGGAAAATCTACAGGGCGGGTGGCCAGGTCACCGAGATTCACCCTAGGTAACCGCGTGAAGTCCGACGGCAACGGATTGGCCGGAGGTTGAGTTCGCGTGACATCAAGGGCGATCTGATCCCTGTTGTTGGGGTTCAACCACACATTAGTCTTGACCATCAGTGTCAGCGGGCCGCCCACAGGGATCGCGGCTATCGGAATAATGTTCCCGGTTGGACCGCGCCCATCCGGTAACTCCGGGGTAGGCGCAGCCAAAATGCCCATTGGTGACCCTGACGCCGTTGTTTGAATACTTGTCATGTGCTTTCTCCATTGCGTAGAAAATGTCTTCAATCCATGCATCTTCGACAATGGCGAACGCCGCCAACTGCAGTCGTGATATCGCTGCCACTATTACGCTCTGATCAAGTCATCCAACTTGAGTCAGCGCAATATTCGCTTTGTCCCGGAATCACCCTGTCTACTTTCACCAGCCCGGTAAAAGAGCGAAATATAGGAATTCCATTTCGCAACAACTGGTAATTGACGGTCGCTGAATGGTTGTTTCGCATCGGCTCTATATGTGAGGCAAATGGTTTTATCACCAACTTCACCGCTTGCTTGTTTACAACATCAGTCACAACTTCATTGAATTCGAACTCTGGCGTTAATGGATCTACTAGTTCTCCTGGCCCGTATAGAGAGCCCCATGCTTGCCAATAAACTCTGAGGACATCGTTGAGATCAAATAAATCATCAAAAGGAATCTCGACGCGCACCCCTTCCCAGATAAACAAGGATTCCGGATCGTCGGGATAATTTTTATGACAACCGATATACCCCCAAATGTCTGCGTCGGGAAAACCCGCCTCTTTCAATCGTTGCGGTGGCGCAACGATTGCATAGGTCAGGCGTCGTTTTTCCGACGTCGTCGGGTTGATCGAACGTACCGTATAAAACAACTCGAACGTCGCCACATCCGGTAGTTTCTCGGGAGCCACTGAAATACGAAATTCCACAGCATCGTCCGCGACCCCATATTCGGCCCAAGCGACAAAATCGGGGTTACCAACAATGAAAATCTCCACACGGTCTTTGCGCGCGCCAGAAACAGGAAAACTCAGCCAGCGGTCAATCACGCAGACGATGCCGACTTGCTTTGCATCCGGCGGCAATGTTCCGGCCGGATCTTGGGGGTCAACTCCGTCCACTCGCGGAAGGCTCAGGAGCACAGCGGAACTCAATGTGCTACTGGCTGTAATTGGCGCTTTGGTCGGCATGGAGTCTCTCACTGGCTGGTCATCTTGGCCTGAAGAAATTAAGCGCTGCTATTGGGAAACTGCCTACTGTCAGATCTGACAGGTAAAGCAGCCGCCTGTCGGAAATTCAACTTGCCATGAATGTTTCTGACGCATTTGAAGGTTGACGGCCCGGGTCTGATAGTGTCTTCTGAAACCGGTTTCAGCGGTATTTGCACATTGAAACGCTACCCTCCAAAAATAAGGTCTACCGAATTGAACGTCTTTTCTGCCGCTCAGCGCAGCCGCGTCACCATGCTTGACGTCGCCGAACGCGCAGGGGTCTCCAAGGCCAGCGTCTCGCGCTTCATCGGCGATGACCGTGCCCTGCTCTCCGATACCATTGCCCTGCGCATCGAGCAGGCCATCGCGGAACTCGGCTATCGCCCCAACCAGATGGCTCGCGGCCTGAAACGCGGGCGTACCCGCCTGATCGGCATGCTCGTCGCCGATATCCGTAACCCTTATTCGATTGCCGTGATGCACGGGGTGGAAACCGCTTGCCGTGCGCACGGTTACAGCCTGGTGGTGTGCAACACCGACCGCGATGACGAGCAGGAACGCCAGCACCTCGCACTGCTGCGCTCGTACAACATCGAAGGGCTGATCGTGAACACGCTGGGCCATCATCGTGATGAACTGCATGAGCTGCGTCGCGAGATGCCGCTGGTGCTGGTGGATCGCAAGGTCGACGGTCTCGACAGCGACATGGTCGGGCTGAACAACCCGCAAGCCGTGGAGATGGCGCTGGCGCATTTGGAGCAGCGCGGTTATCGGGATCTGGTGCTGGTCACTGAACCGTATGACGGCACCAGTTCGCGGATCGAGCGGGTCAGCAGTTTTCAGGCGCAGATTGCCCAGCGCTCGGCGCTGACTGGGGCGGTGCTGGAAACCGGCGATGATCTGAGCGCACAACTTCAAACCTTTTTGAACACACCCGGCAATGGCCCAAAAGCGCTGTTTTGCGCCAATGGCGTTGCGGCGTTGGCCGCGACGACGGCGTTGCACCAGATGGGTTGCCGGTTGTTCGAGGATGTCGGGCTGATCGCTCTGGATGATCTGGATTGGTATCCGTTGGTGGGCAGCGGGATTACCGCGCTGGCTCAACCGACGGCCGAGATTGGCGCGCGGGCGTTTGAGTGTTTGCTCAAGCGTTTGCGTGGGGATGATGAGGTGGCGCGGGTGGTGGATTTTGCGCCGGTGCTGGTTGAGCGTGGGTCGACCATTGGGATTTCAGGTGTTTGAGCTGACGCCTTCGCGAGCAGGCTCGCTCCCACAGGTGATCGCATTCCATTGTGGGAGCGAGCCTGCTCGCGAAGGGGCCAGCAAAAACAACACATCACTCATCGATATTTTTTTGAACAAAAATGAAACCGGTTTCAGAGGTCAATAACAATGAACAAACCCGCCGTTTCCATCAGTCTGTCCAGCTACGGTGCCGAGCTCGTGCGTCAGCGAGGGCAAGCTTCTTTTATCGACGTTCTGGCTGCGGCCGGGGCCAATCGCATCGAGTGGCGCGAAGAATTGCTGACCCGTGAAGACCCTGCGCAACTGGCCATGGCCACTCAGGCGCAAGGCTTGCAAAGCATCTATTCCTCACCCACCGAACTGTGGCTGGCCGGTCAGGCGCAACCGAATCCCGAATTGATTACCGCGCTGCAACAGACCGAAGCGTTCGGTTCGAAATGGCTGAAAGTTTCTCTCGGTTACTTCACCGACAACAATGATCTGCAAGCCTTGGCCGAACGCTTGCAGCACAGTCCGGTGCAACTGCTGGTGGAAAACGACCAGACCTTGCACGGCGGACGCATCGAACCGTTTCAGCGTTTCTTCGCCGCCGTCGAGCAGCACAATCTGCCAATCAAGATGACTTTCGATATCGGCAACTGGCAGTGGCAGGACCAGTCCGCCACCAGCGCTGCACGCCTGCTCGGCCGGCATGTCGGCTATGTGCACTGCAAAGCCGTGGCCCGCCGCCCCGACGGCAAACTGGTGGCGGTGCCGCCCGCCGTCAGCGACCTGCATCTGTGGGAACAACTGCTGCGGCACATGGCCCAAGGCGTTATGCGCGCGGCCGAATACCCGTTGCAGGGCGAAGATCTGGTGCAACTGACCACCGAGCACGTCGCCGCCCTCGCCCGCCTCGGCCAATCGCGTCTGGAGCCTGCTCATGTCTGAGATCGATATTCTTTCGTTCGGCGAGACCATGGCGATGCTGGTCGCCGAGCAGACCGGTGATCTGGCGGCGGTCGAGCACTTCCACAAGCGCATCGCCGGAGCTGACAGCAATGTCGCGATCGGGCTGTCGCGTCTGGGTTTCAACGTCGCCTGGCTGAGTCGGGTTGGCAATGATTCGCTCGGGCGCTTTGTGGTCGAGACCTTGATCAAGGAAGGTCTGGATTGCAGCCATGTCGATGTCGATCAACAGCACCCGACCGGTTTCCAGTTCAAATCGCGCAATGACGACGGCAGCGACCCGCAGGTCGAGTATTTCCGGCGCGGTTCGGCGGCCAGTCATCTGTCGCCGCAGTCGATCTCGACAAGCCTGCTGAGCGCTCGCCATCTGCACGCCACTGGCATTCCACCGGCGCTTTCCGCTTCGGCGCGGGAGATGTCTTTCGAGCTGATGACACGCATGCGCAATGCCGGGCGCAGCGTCTCGTTCGATCCCAATCTGCGCCCGAGCCTGTGGGCCAGCGAGCGCGAAATGATCACCGAAATCAACCGCCTCGCCGCCCTCGCCCATTGGGTGTTGCCGGGGCTGAGTGAAGGCCGCTTGCTGACTGGTTTTGACGATCCGGCGGACATTGCCGCGTTTTATCTCGATCAGGGCGCTGAGGCGGTGGCGATCAAGCTTGGCCCGGAAGGCGCTTATTACCGAACGCACCTGGCGTCGGGATTTGTCGCCGGTGTGCCGGTGGCGCATGTCGTCGACACGGTCGGTGCCGGTGACGGCTTTGCAGTGGGGATGATCAGTGCCCTGCTCGAACAGCAGAGTTTTGCCGAGGCGGTGCAGCGTGCGAACTGGATTGGCAGTCGGGCGGTGCAGAGTCGCGGGGATATGGAGGGCCTTCCAACCCGCCTGGAGTTATCCGTTGAATTTGAGGCCGCCTTCGCGAGCAAGCTCGCTCCCACAGGGGAATGCATTCCAAATGTGGGAGCGAGCTTGCTCGCGAAGAGGCCAGCCTGATCACCGCAAATAATTGAACCTGCTGCGACAAAAACAACAAGCTCAGGAGCAAGACCCATGAAAACCGCAACCCTCGCCACCCGCCGCTGGTGGTACATCATGCCCATCGTGTTCATCACCTACAGCCTGGCGTATCTCGATCGCGCCAATTACGGCTTCGCCGCTGCGTCCGGCATGGCTGCCGATCTGATGATCACCCCGGGGCTGTCGTCGCTGCTCGGCGCGCTGTTCTTTCTCGGTTACTTCTTCTTCCAGGTGCCCGGCGCGATCTACGCGCAAAAACACAGCGTGAAGAAACTGATTTTCGTCAGCCTGATTCTCTGGGGCGGCCTCGCCACGCTGACCGGCGTGGTTTCCAACGCCTATTGGCTGATCGTCATCCGTTTCATGCTCGGCGTCGTCGAAGCCGCTGTGATGCCGGCGATGCTGGTCTATCTGTGCCACTGGTTCACCCGTGCCGAACGCTCGCGGGCCAACACTTTTCTGATCCTTGGCAACCCGGTGACCATGCTATGGATGTCGGTGGTTTCGGGTTATCTGGTGCAGCATTTCAGTTGGCGCTGGATGTTCATCATCGAAGGCCTGCCGGCGGTGCTCTGGGCATTTATCTGGTGGCGCCTGGCCGATGATCGTCCGTCCGAGGCCAAGTGGCTCAACGACCAGGAAAAGCAGGATCTGGAAAGTGCGCTGGCGGCTGAACAGGTCGGTATCAAAGCGGTGAAGAACTACGCCGAGGCCTTCCGTTCGCCGAAGGTGATCATTCTGGCGCTGCAGTTTTTCTGCTGGAGCATCGGCGTTTACGGCTTTGTGCTGTGGCTGCCGTCGATCCTCAAGGCCGGCGCGCAAATGGACATGATCGAGGCCGGCTGGCTGTCGGCGCTGCCGTATCTGGCGGCGGTGATCGGCATGCTTGTGGTGTCGTGGGGTTCGGACAAGTTGCAGAAGCGCAAACGCTTTGTCTGGCCGCCGCTGCTGATCGCATCCATCGCGTTTTACGGTTCTTACGCGTTGGGTGCTGAGCATTTCTGGTGGTCGTACACGCTGCTGGTGATTGCCGGCGCCTGCATGTACGCGCCTTACGGACCGTTCTTTGCCATCGTCCCGGAGATTCTCCCGGCCAACGTTGCCGGTGGCGCGATGGCGTTGATCAACAGCATGGGCGCGCTCGGTTCGTTCGGCGGCTCGTATCTGGTCGGTTATTTGAACAGCTCCACCGGTTCGCCCGGTGCTTCGTATCTGCTGATGAGCGGCGCGTTGCTGTTGTCGGTGGTGCTGACGATTTTTCTCAAGCCCGGCGCCAGTGATCGCGTCGTCGCCAAAGCCGTTGCCACGCCTGCCGTGCCAGCGCATTCCTGAAGAGACTTCTGCCATGAAAAAACAGGTCGTGTTGTACAAGAAACTTTCGCCCGCGCTGATGGCGCGTCTGCAGGAACAGTACGAAGTAACGCTGATCAATAGCCTCGATGCCGACGGCCTCATGCAATTGCGTGATGCCCTGCCCCGCGCCCACGGTTTGCTCGGCGCCAGCCTGAAGCTCGATGCGGCGTTGCTCGATCTCGCGCCACAACTCGAGGCCATTGCCAGCGTATCGGTGGGTGTCGATAACTACGACATCGATTACCTGACCCGGCGCAAGATCCTCCTGAGCAACACCCCGGACGTGCTCACCGAAACCACCGCTGACACCGGTTTCGCGCTGATCCTCGCCGCCGCGCGGCGTGTGGTGGAACTGGCGAACATGGTGCGCAGCGGTCAATGGAGCCGCAACATCGGCCCGGCGCATTTCGGCACCGATGTGCATGGCAAGACGCTGGGCATCATCGGCATGGGTCGCATCGGCGAAGCGCTGGCGCAACGTGGGCATTTCGGGTTTGGCATGCCGGTGCTCTATCACAGCCAGTCGCGCAAGCCGGCGGTCGAGGCGCGTTTTGATGCGCAGTATCGAAGCCTTGAAGACTTGCTCAAGCAGGCCGATTTCATTTGCCTGACCTTGCCGCTGACGGCGCAGACTGAAGGCTTGATCGGCGCCGAGCAGTTCGCGCTGATGCGACCGGAAAGCATCTTCATCAATATCTCGCGGGGCAAAGTGGTCGATGAGGCGGCGATGATTGATGCGCTGCGTCACCAGCGGATTCGTGCGGCGGGGCTGGATGTGTTTGAGCGCGAGCCGTTGCCGCATGACTCGCCGTTGTTGCAGCTGAGTAATGTGGTGGCGACGCCGCACATGGGCTCGGCAACGCATGAAACGCGCGAGGCGATGGCGCGGTGTGCGGTGGAAAATCTGCTCGCGAAGAGGCCGCTACAGGCAACACAAAACCATCAGGCGCTGCGCATCTGCAGAAGCTGCGCCGCACAAAGCGCAATCCGCGCACAGGCATCCGCCAGTTTCACCCGATCCAGCACCAAACCAATCCTGATATGCCCTGCCGCACTCGGCCCGAACGCCTCACCGGCGAGGACCGAAACCCCATAGCCCTCCAGCAACTGCTCGGCAAACGCCTGAGCGCCCAACCCGGTCTGGCGCACATCGACCATCACAAACATGCCGCCATCGGGGCGAATCGGGTACAGCCCCGGGCAACCGCTCAAACGCTCGCAGACCAGATCCCGGCGCAGGCGATATTCCTCACGCATCTGCGTCACTTCCGGCAAATCTGTTTCCAACGCAATCTGCGCGGCTTTCTGCACAAAATCCGGCAGCCCAAAGAGCATGCTCAACGACAAATTGACCAAATGCTCGGCCAACGATTTCGGCCCGATCATCCAGCCGAGGCGCCAGCCGGTCATGGCGTGGGATTTCGACAGACTGTTGATGGTCGCCGTGCGTTCAGCCATGCCCGGCAGACTCGCCGGGCTGACGTGCTGACCTTCATAAAGCAGATCGCTGTAGACCTCGTCGCTGATCAGCCACAAGTCATGCCGCACGCACAGTGCGGCCAGTTCCTGCCAGATCAGCAGTGACAGGCTCGCACCGCTGGGATTGTTCGGACTGTTGAGCAGCATGGCGCGGGTTTTCGGGGTGATGCGCGCAGCGACATCGACCGGGTCGACACGAAAACCGTTTTCCGGGCGCACCGGCACCGGCACCACCGTTGCGCCGCAAGCGCCAAAAACGCCTTCGTAGGTGACGTACATGGGTTCGGCGACGATCACTTCATCGCCCGGATCCAGCAAGCATTGCGCCACCGAATACACCGCGCATTGCGCACCGGGCATGACGATCACGTGGTCGGCATCGACCGCTTGCCCGCTGCGCCGACGATGGCGTTCGGCGATCAGCTTGCGCAGCGCCAAACGACCACGCACTTCGGAATAATGGGTATCGCCAGCGAGCAAACTGTCGATCGCGCCGTGAACGATCGGCAGTGGCGTATCGAAATCCGGATCGCCCACGCTCAGCAGCAGGATATCGACACCCTCGGCGCGCAACTCCAGCGCTCGGTCGTGAATCTGCCAGGCGGCTGCTCCTTCGCCGGCGATTCGTTGGGTCAAGGCTGAATAGCGCATGTACGTCTCCTGATTGCGCGGTCTCCAGCCTTCACCGTATCTCAAATCACGAAACGCGCCACCATGGCGTTCAAATCCACCGCCAGACGCGACAGTTCGTGGGTCGCGGCACTGGTCTGGTTGGCCCCGGCAGCCGATTGCGTGGCCAGATCGCGGATGTTGACCAGGTTGCGGTCGACCTCGCGCGAGACTTGCGCCTGTTCTTCCGAGGCGCTGGCAATGACCAGGTTGCGCTCGTTGATCTGATGGATCGACTGGGTGATCTGCTCCAGCGCCACGCCGGCCGCGCGGGCCATTTCCAGGGTGGACTGGGTGCGCTGGTTGCTTTGCTGCATCGAGGAAACCGCCTCGCCGGTGCCGTTCTGAATGCCGGCGACCATTTTTTCGATTTCCTGAGTCGACTGCGCCGTGCGATGAGCCAATGCCCGCACTTCGTCCGCCACCACGGCAAAACCACGTCCGGCTTCCCCGGCGCGCGCCGCTTCGATGGCCGCGTTGAGTGCCAGCAGGTTGGTCTGTTCGGCGATGGCGCGGATCACGTCGAGCACTTTGCCGATATCACGGCCCTGGGCGGCGAGGCCTTCGATCATGTGCGCGGTGTTCTGCACGTCGTGGGTCATGGTCTGGATCGCGTCGACGGTTTTTACCACTTGATCGCGACCTTCGCGGGCGGCGTGGGTCGACTGGTTCGAGGCTTCGGAGGTCGATACGGCGTTGCGCGCGACTTCCTCGACGGCAGCGGTCATCTCGTTGACAGCAGTGGCGGCTTGTTCGATTTCATTGTTCTGCTGCTGCAGGCCACGGGAGGCCTCTTCGGTTACTGCGCTGAGTTCTTCGGCAGCGGCGCCCAGTTGCGTGGCCGAGCCGGCGATCTGCTCGATGGTTTTGCGCAGGTTGGTCTGCATGGCGGCGAGCGCTTCGAGCAGGCGGGCCGGTTCGTCCTTGCCGTCGACTTCGATGACTTTGGTGAGGTTGCCGCCAGCAATGGTTTGCGCGGCCTGCACGGCTCTGTTCAGCGGCGTGACAATACTGCGGGTCAGCAACCAGGCCAATAGCACGGTGGCAACGGCCGCGAATACGGCGACGATAATGATGCCGGTGATGGCGCTGTCATAATGTTGGCCGGCCTGAATCGACGCTGTTTTCGCGTCGGAAGCATTCATGGCGATCAGTTTGTTGAGCTGTTCGCCCATCTGGTCGGTGCCGTCCTTGATGCGCGTGTTGATCAGGGTGCGCATCTCGTCGAGTTTGTCCTGACGCGACAGCTCCATCATCTGATTCTGCGCTTGCAGGTAGTTGTCCAGCGTGGTCGCGAAGGTCTGGTACAACGCCCGCTCTTCCGGGCCTGCCGGCAGTGCGGCATAACTGGCCTGCGCGGCGTGAACCTTGTCGACCAGAACGCCGATGCGGGTCTGCGCTTCCTGCAACCCGGCCGCTTCGCGATTGACCAGCACGCGGAACGACAGAATCCGCAGACGCAGGACGTTTTCTGTCACTACGGCAAGTTGCGTCACGCTGGGCAGTTGCGTCGAATCCATCTCGACGGACGCCTGACGGATGATCGACATGCGGTTGACGGCGAACACGCCGAGGACGATCACCAGCAAGGCGATAAAGGCAAAACCGAGGAAGGCACGGGGCGCGATATTCAGGTTACGCAGGGACATAGTTGAGCTCTCGGAAGATAGAAACTACGAGCGTCCATGCGTCATCACTGGCCCGAGGGGGGCGGGTCCAGTCCGGCGTCACTGTTTTAGGAAGTTATGTGCGCGCCTGTCAGCTGTATCGGCCAGGCTTGAGGAAGATTGCGGGTCAGGGGCAACTATTTTTCAGGGTGTTACAAGATTGAAACACCCTGTGGACCCGTTTCACACGTTGTGTTTCGCCATCTGCCAGACGCGGGCAATATCGGTAGCGCGTTCGCGCAACAGACGCGGAGCCTCGGCGCAGGCCTGCTCCAGCGTCATCGGGCCACTGGTCACGGCGAAGGCCGCATCGATGCCGTGATCGTAAAGTTCTTGGTAACCCTCGCCCAAGGTGCCGGCGATGACAATCACCGGTACATCGTGTTGCTTGGCAATCCGCGCCACGCCGAATGGCGTCTTGCCGCGCAAGGTCTGGGCATCGAAGCGCCCTTCCCCGGTGATCACCAGATCGGCACCTTCAACGGCTTCGGCGAGGCCGACCAGTTCGGCAACCACTTCAACCCCGGCTTGAAATTGCGCGCCGAGAAAAGCCTTGGCGGCAAAGCCCAAACCACCCGCCGCGCCACTGCCCGGTTCGTCGCGAACGTCTTTGCCCAATGCCTGAGCACACAGTTCGGCGAAGTGCCCCAAGGCCTGATCGAGTTGCTGCACCTGCGCCGGTGACGCGCCTTTCTGCGGGCCAAAAATCGCCGAGGCACCGTGCGGGCCGCACAGCGGGTTATTCACGTCAGCGGCGATATCGAAACGCACCTGCGCCAGACGCGGGTCGAGTTCGCTCAGGTCCAACTGCGTCAGTTGCGCCAATGCCAAACCACCGGGTACCAGCGACTGCTGCTGCGCATCGAGCAACTTCACACCCAACGCCTGCATGGCCCCGGCGCCGCCATCGTTGGTCGCGCTGCCGCCAATCGCCAGAATCACCCGTTGCGCGCCGGCATCCAGCGCGGCACGGATCAGTTCGCCGGTGCCGAAGGTGCTGCTGATGCAGGCATCGCGCTGCCCCGGGGGCACCAGTTGCAGGCCGCTGGCCTCGGCCATTTCGATGATTGCGGTGTGGTTGTGTGGCAACCAGCCCCACGCGGCGTCGACGGGAGTGCCCAAAGGGCCGCGCACACGGGTACGGCGCAGTTCACCTTCGCAGGCGGCGAGGATCGATTCGACCGTGCCTTCGCCACCATCAGCCATCGGGCATTTGACCAGTGTGGCCTGCGGCCAGACCTGCGCCAGGCCGAGGGCAATGGCTTCGGCGGCACCTTGGGCACTCAGGCTGTCCTTGAACGAGTCGGGGGCGATGACGATCTTCATGCTGATTCTCCGGTTGCAATGGCCCTCATGCTGCCAGTCGGCTTGCGCCTTGACGCCTGTCCGCTGCACAAGTGGCGTGGGCGTTTATTGTTCATTTTCACAAAAGATCTGTTTTTGAATGTTCCGCCGCCTTCGCGAGCAAGCTCACTCCCACATTTGAAATGTATTCCCCCTGTGGGAGCGAGCTTGCTCGCGAAGGCGTCTTTGAAGATGCCCAATTAACCCGGATCTGTCTGTGGCAGCAGCTGTACCCCGAGATACAGCGCCAGCATCCCATCGAGCCGCAGCGGATCAACCCCACTCAACTCGGCAATCCGCTCCATCCGATAACGCAGGCTGTTGCGATGAATCCCTAAAGCATCGGCACACGCCTGACTCTGGCCATCGTGTTCACACCAACTGCGCAGCGTTGCCAATAACTGGCCGTTGCCATCCTTGGCGATCACCTTGCGCAACGGTTTGAGCAATTCGTCCAGTGCATCGTCATTGCGATGGCGCCACAGCATCACCGGCAACCGATAGCGGCTCAGCGTCAGCAATCGCGAATGCGGCAACACTTCCCGGCCATAGGCGAGCAAATCACCGACTCGTCGATAACAACGGCGTAGGCCGGCCAGTCCATCGGCCTGCCCGCCGACGGCGATGCGCAGAATCTTCCAACCCAGGCCATCGAGCTTTTCCAGCAAGCGATCATGCTCGACGTGCTGACTCGCCGGCCGACACCAAAGCAGAGACGACTTCGCCGAACTCACGCACCAACTGTCCGGATAACGCGACATCAGCCAGGCACTGAGCGCCTCGACGGTTTGCCCCGGCCCATGTTCAAGACCCAGCTCGAACAGATACGGCACTCGCGTCAATTGCGGTTTGAGCCCCAACTGCTGCGCCTCATCGATCAGTCGCGGCGAATCGCCCGCCTCGCTCAGCAGCAACGCCAGCAGATCATCGCAACGCTGGCGCCGCCATTGCTGCTCGGCCTGCTGATTGCGCTGGCCGACGAGCATCTCGGCGGTCATGCGCACCAGTTCGGCATACGTACGCAGTTGCTCTGGCTCACCGGTGATGCCGAGCACGCCGATCAAGCGCTGATCGAGCAACAGCGGCAGGTTGATGCCCGGTTGCACGCCTTTCAAATGCACGGCGGTCTGCGCGTCGATCTCCACCACTCGACCGTTGGCCAGCACCAGTTGCGCACCCTCGTGGCGGGTGTTGATGCGCTCCGGTTCGCCGCTGCCGAGGATCAGCCCCTGACTGTCCATGACGTTGACGTTGTACGGCAAAATGGCCATGGCCCGGTCGACGATGTCCTGGGCGAGGTCGTGATCGAGTTCAAACATGATGGGCAAGATCCTTGAAAAACGCGGCAGTCGGTTGTTCACCCGCACAGGGTCTGGCGGCAAACCCTGTGCTCAGGCACAAAGACAATCCGGCCAAAGGTGACCGAGACTCTCGGGGCGATCAACGTTACCCTTTGCATCGCAAAAAATCATAATAAAGAGAGAGCCGCTATGTCGCAGAGCGCCGCAGCTACCCAGACCATCGATGACGATAAAAACGCCGTCTACAAACGCATCACCCTGCGTTTGATCCCCTTCATTTTCATCTGCTACCTGTTCAACTACCTCGACCGGGTCAACGTTGGATTTGCCAAACTGCAGATGCTCGACGCACTGAAATTCAGCGAAACCGTGTACGGCCTCGGTGCCGGTATCTTCTTCATCGGCTACGTGCTGTGTGGCGTGCCGAGCAACCTGGCCCTGACCAAATTCGGCCCACGGCGCTGGATTGCCGTGATGATGATCACCTGGGGCACGCTGTCGACCTGCCTGTTGTTCGTCACCACTCCGACCGAGTTCTACACTCTGCGGCTGTTCACCGGTGCGGCCGAAGCCGGGTTCTTCCCAGGCGTCGTGCTGTACCTTTCGCAGTGGTTCCCGACTTTCCGCCGTGGGCGGATCATGGCGCTGTTCATGTCGGCGATCCCGGTGTCCGGTCTGCTCGGCAGCCCGTTCTCAGGCTGGATTCTCAATCACTTCGCGGCGGGCCAGGGCGGTCTGGCCGGCTGGCAGTGGATGTTTCTGCTGCAAGGCATTCCAACAGTCATCCTCGGTGCCCTCGCCTATTTCCTGTTGAGCGACAGCTTCGCCAACGCCAAATGGTTGAGCCCGCATGAGCGTGCAGTGCTGGAAGCGGATCAGGCCGAAGACTTGGCGAACAAACCGAAAACCACCTCCGACTCGCTGCTGGCGGTGTTCAAGAACCCGGCAATCTGGGCGTTCGGCCTGATCTATTTCTGCATCCAGAGCGGCGTGTACGCGATCAACTTCTGGCTGCCGTCGATCATCAAGAACCTCGGTTTCAGCGATAACCTGGTGATCGGCTGGCTCAGTGCGATTCCATATTTGCTGGCGGCGGTGTTCATGCTGGTGGTCGGGCGTTCGGCGGATCTGCGTAAAGAGCGCCGCTGGCATTTGGTGGTGCCAATGCTGATGGGGGCGATCGGCCTGGTGATTGCGGTGAATTTTGCGGCGAATCCGGCGATTGCGATTCTCGGCCTGACCATTGCCACCATGGGCGCACTGACCGGTCTGCCGATGTTCTGGCCGGTGCCGACGGCGATGTTGAGCGCGGGCGCTGCGGCTGGTGGGCTGGCGTTGATCAACTCGATGGGGCAAATGGCTGGATTCCTCAGCCCGTACCTGGTGGGTTGGGTCAAGGACAGCACCGGCTCGACGGATGCAGCGTTGTATCTGCTGGCGGGGGTGATTGTTGGCGGGAGTCTGCTGGCGTTGCGCATGACGCGGACGTTGCGGGCTTGAGTTTTTGAAGCGAAGAAGAACGGCCCTTTTCAGGGCCGTTTTTTATTCGGGTTTCCGCTTGGTTTTTGTGGTGTCCTGTAGATCTTTTCCCACTCACCCCAGCCCTCTCCCCCAGGGGGGCGAGGGGGAAAGGGAGCCGATCTGCGGGCTTTTCAAGACTTGAGTTCGACTCGGTATTGCACGTCGGCGTACCTCTTTCAAACACCTCGGTCGGTCCTCTCTCCTTCCGGGAGAGGGTTAGTGAGGGCTGTGTTTAGCCAATAATTCACTTTGCCGCATTGCACGCTTCTGGTATTTGATTAACCCTTTCCCACCGACAAAAGGATTTCGGCATGAGCTTTCGTACACTCGGTCACTCGGGCTTGCAGGTGTCCACCCTCACCCTCGGAACGATGATGTTTGGCGAACAGACCAGCGCCGAGGATTCGCTGCGCATCATCGACAAGGCCTGGGATCAGGGGATCAATTTCATCGACACCGCCGACGTCTACACCAACGGCCGTTCCGAAGAGATTGTCGGTGAAGCGATTGCCCGGCATCGGCATGAGTGGGTGCTGGCGACCAAGGTCGGTTTCGGCCCGGTGGACGGTGTGCCGAACCGCAGCGGCCTGAGTCGCAAACACATTTTCAATGGTCTTGAGGCCAGTCTGACTCGCTTGGGCACGGATTATCTCGACATCTATTACCTGCACCGCGAAGACCACAACACGCCGCTTGAAGTGAGCGTTTCGGCGATTGGCGATTTGATTCGTCAGGGCAAGATCCGCTATTGGGGTTTGTCGAACTATCGCGGCTGGCGGATTGCCGAGGTGATACGAATCGCCGATAAGCTCGGCGTCGACCGTCCAGTGATCAGCCAGCCGCTTTACAACATCGTCAACCGTCAGGCCGAGACCGAGCAGATTACAGCGGCGCAAACCTATGGCCTTGGCGTGGTGCCTTACAGTCCGCTGGCCCGTGGTGTGCTCAGTGGCAAGTACGCACCGGACGTCCAACCGGACGCCAATAGCCGCGCCGGGCGTCAGGACAAGCGCATTCTGGAAACCGAGTGGCGGGTGGAGTCGCTGCGCATTGCCCAGCAGATTCAGCAGTACACCGAGCAACGCGGGGTCGGCATGGTCGAGTTTGCGATCGCGTGGGTGTTGAACAACGGCGCCGTGACGTCGGCGATCGTCGGGCCGCGCACTGAGGCGCAATGGGATGCGTACACCTTGGCGCAGACGGTGAAGATTACGGCTGAGGATGAGGCTTTTATCGATTCGCTGGTAACACCGGGGCATTCATCGACACCGGGGTTCAATGATGTGAGCCATTTTGTGTCGGGGCGTAAACCGCGTCAGGCTTGAAGTAAGCAGATTGGGGGGCAATACAAATCCATTGTGGGAGCGAGCCTGCTCGCGAAGAGGCCGGCACATTCAACATCTGCGTTGTCTGGCACACCGCGTTCGCGAGCAGGCTCGCTCCCACAGGTTTTGTGCTTATCTTCAGGGTGTGGGGAATATTGACCACTCGGCCAATATTCAGCACAAAAACCACGTATCCTTCGCGCCCCGTTTGACCATCAACCCGCGAGGACAGTTTGTCTAAAGGTATCGCTCTATCGGTTTCAGCCTCGGTGCTGTTTGCCGTCATGTATTACTACACTTCGTTGCTCACGCCGTTGAGTGGCGTGGAAATCTTTGGCTGGCGGATGCTGCTGACCGTTCCGTGCATGACCGTGTTCATGCTGGTGTCCGGGGAATGGCGACGGGGGCTGGAGCTGGTTCGGCTGATGGCGGCAAAGCCGAAATTGATCGCAGGCCTGATCGTTTCGGCGGCCCTGCTCGGTGTGCAATTGTGGCTGTTCATGTGGGCGCCGCTCAACGGCTACAGCCTCGATGTTTCGCTGGGCTACTTCCTGCTGCCACTGGCGATGGTGCTGACCGGGCGGATTGCCTACGGTGAGAGCCTGTCGTATCTGCAAAAAGTCGCGGTGTTCTTCGCCACCCTGGGTGTGGTGAACGAGCTGTATCAGGTCGGCGGGTTTTCCTGGGCGACGCTGGTGGTTGTGGTTGGCTACCCGTTGTACTTCGTGCTGCGCAAATACCTGAAGACTGACAATCTGGGCGGATTGTGGGTCGACATGACCCTGATGCTGCCCGTCGCCTATTGGTTTGTGCAGGGCGGCGAACAAGGCATGGCCGTGTTCGATCAGTATCCAGGGCTGATGTGGCTGATTCCATTGCTTGGGTTGATCAGCGCGTCGGCGTTGGTGGTGTACATCATTGCCAGCCGTTTGCTGCCGTTCAGTCTGTTTGGTTTGTTGAGTTATGTTGAGCCGGTGCTGTTGCTGGGTGTGGCGTTGTTGCTCGGTGAGAGCATCAAGTCCGGGGAGTGGCTGACGTACATTCCGATCTGGCTGGCGGTTGTGGTGCTGGTCTTTGAAGGCTTCAAACATCTGATGCGGCAACGCCGTCCTTAAGCCAAACACAAAAAAATGTGGGAGCGAGCTTGCTCGCGAAAGCGGTGGTTCAGTCACCCTGGATGTTGAATGGGAGACCGCATTCGCGAGCAAGCTCGCTCCCACAGGACTTGTGTGAAACAAAAAATCCCGGCCCTGCATCTCTGCAGGCCGGGATTTTTTCATTTCAATTGCGGATTACTCGGTAGCGAGTACACCACGTCGCACCTGATCACGCTCGATCGACTCGAACAGCGCCTTGAAGTTGCCTTCGCCGAAACCATCATCGCCTTTGCGCTGGATGAATTCGAAGAACACCGGGCCCATCAGGGTTTCCGAGAAGATCTGCAGTAGCAGACGCTTGTCGCCCTGCTCCGAAGCACCGTCGAGCAGGATGCCGCGCGATTGCAGCTGATCCACCGGCTCGCCGTGATTCGGCAGACGACCTTCGAGCATTTCGTAGTAGGTATCCGGCGGCGCAGTCATGAAGCGCATGCCGATTTTCTTCAACTGATCCCAGGTCTTGATCAGGTCGTCGGTGAGGAACGCGACGTGCTGGATGCCCTCGCCGTTGAACTGCATCAGGAATTCTTCGATCTGCCCGGCGCCTTTGGACGACTCTTCGTTCAGCGGGATGCGGATCATGCCGTCCGGTGCGGTCATCGCTTTCGAGGTCAGGCCGGTGTACTCGCCCTTGATATCGAAGTAACGGATTTCGCGGAAGTTGAACAGTTTCTCGTAGAAGTTCGCCCAGTAGGCCATGCGACCGCGGTAGACGTTGTGGGTCAGGTGGTCGATGATTTTCAGGCCGGCACCGACCGGGTTGCGATCAACGCCTTCGATAAACACGAAGTCGATGTCGTAGATCGAGCTGCCTTCGCCGAAACGGTCGATCAGGTACAGCGGCGCGCCGCCAATGCCTTTGATCGCCGGCAGGTTCAGCTCCATCGGGCCGGTTTCGATGTGGATCGGCTGGGCGCCGAGTTCCAGTGCGCGGTTGTAGGCCTTTTGCGAATCCTTGACCCGGAATGCCATGCCGCAAACGGACGGGCCGTGCTCGGCGGCGAAGTACGAAGCAACGCTGTTCGGTTCGTTGTTGAGGATCAGGTTGATTGCGCCCTGACGATACAGGTGCACATTCTTGGAACGGTGGGTGGCGACTTTGGTGAAGCCCATGATCTCGAAGATCGGCTCCAGGGTGCCCGGCACCGGCGATGCGAGCTCGATGAATTCAAAGCCCATCAGACCCATTGGGTTTTCGTATAAATCTGTCATGGTGACGCCTCATCATTTCTTATCAATTAACCAGGGTTATTTGTCAGTCATGCGAGGGTGCTGGGTGGCGCACAGGAGATGCCACGCACACTGCGGGCGAGGAAGTCACCGTAGATCAGTTGAAACCCGAATATCTTCATTGTCGACCCAAGGCTCTTGCGGGCGAGGCTTCTGCTGCCAGAAGACGATTATTATTGTATGCGTAACCCGATTCTACACAGCGTAAATAGGCTTGTCTGCCCTCCCTATAAAATCCGCTTTTTTGCGCCCGCTGCAAGGGGTTTGTTGCACAGGTAGATGCCGCCCAGGATCAGTGCACCGCCCAGGCACATGGCCGGCGTCAGTTGCTCGCCCAGCAGCAGCGCGCCAAGGATGACCGCCGTCAACGGGTTCAACGCGATAAACACGCCGCTGCGCGTCGCGCCGATTTTACGAATGCCATCGTAGTAGCCGATGTAGGCCAGCGCCGAGCCGAGGACGCCGAGGTAGATCAGGCTCAGCCATTGCGGCAGGCCGAGATTATTCAGCGCACTCCAGCTCAGTTCGCCGCGTGCGGCCGCCAGAATCCACAGCATCAGCGTGCCGGTCAGGATCGAGTACGTCACGGTCTGCACCGGCCCCAGCGTCTGATTCAGTTCACGGGAAAACAACGAGTAAACGCCCCAGCCCAGCACACAGCCGAGAATCAACAGATCACCGATCCATGCATCAGGCGCTGCAGCCAGTAACTGCGGATTGCGACTGACGATCACCAGACCGGCGCCGACAATACAGGTCGCGATGCCGCCGACTTTGATCCGGCCCAGGCGCTCTTTGAACAACCACCACGAGGCCAGACCGATCACTGCCGGGTTCAACGCGACGATCAACGAGGCGCGCGAGGCGTTGATGTATTGCAGGCCGTAAAAGAAGCACAGGTTGTAGAAGAAAATCCCGAAGAACCCCAAGAGCATCAGTTGCAACCACTGCCGGGATGTCGGTCGCGCCAAGGGGATCCGCGCCAACCACAAAAAGCCGAGCAACGCTGCACTGGCCAGCAAAAAGCGCAGGCTGGCCGCGAAGGTCGGACTCAGGCTGCCAGCCAGGAACCGCCCGGCGACAAAGGTCCCGCCCCAGATCATGGTGACTACCGCCAGTGTCAGATAAACCGGGATGTCGGACGAGGTTGTATGCAGTTGCTCGACGTTGCGCATGAGGCTCCAGACCAAAGAACTAACGGAATGCCGTATCATTCACCTCATTCTTTGTCATCGTAAAATGAGCAAACACTCATGACCCTCACACAACTGGAAATCTTCTCGCTGGTCGCCGAACTGCGCGGTTTCACCCTCGCCGCACATCGGCTGGGGATTTCGCAGTCGGCGGTGTCCCATGCGATGAAGGCGCTGGAGCAGGAACTGGGGGTCGAGCTGCTGCGTCGGCACCAGTCGTCAGTGGAACTCAGCGATATCGGCGAGCAACTGTTGCTGCGCGCCCGCGCCATGCTCGGTCTGGCCAACACCTTGCGCCAGGAAGCCGCCGATGCGCGCGGCATGAAAAGCGGCACCTTGCGCATCGGCTCGTTTGGGCCAACCTCGTCGATCAAGCTGCTGCCCACTATTTTGCGGCGTTATCGCGAGGCGCATCCGGGCATCGAGGTGCATATCGATGAAGGCCCGGACCGTCAAGTGACTCAATGGCTGGAAGAGCGGCGGATCGACATCGGTTTTGTGGTGCTGCCCCAAGACCGCCTCGATACGTTTGCGCTGATCGAAGACCAGATGGTCGCCCTGCTCCCTGTAGGTCATCCGCTGGCAGCGCGATCGGCATTGACGCTCAAGGACTTGTGCGACGCCCCGTTCGTGCTCACCGAGGCGGGTTCTTCAGAACTGGTATCGCGGCTGTTCATGGCCGCGCGTTTGCAACCGAATATCCGCTATCGCTGCTCGCAACTGCTGAGCACCCTCGACACCGTCAGCCGTGGTGACGCCATCACGATTGTTGCCGAAGGCTCATTGCCGGAGGAAGCAACGCCTCGCTACGTGAAAAAGCCGTTGTTGCCCGCCGTGCAGCGCCAGGTCGGACTCGCCGTCCTCGATCAGCGCCAGGCCTCCCCGGCCACCCTGGCCTTTATCGAAGTGGCAACGCGGATGAATCCTTGATGAGCGGCGCAAGCGCCTTCTGCCATCTATCCTCCCCTCCGGCTGATGTATTTTTCAGCGGCGCGCCGTTACCCGGCCTGCATTCAAGAGCCCCACTCCACCGCGACAGGATGCGCCCATGCCGTTGACCGTCAGACACCGCCGCAAACGCAGCACCCGCATCGTTTTCACACTGCTCAGCGGTTTGCTTCCGGTGCTGCTGGGCAGTGCAATTCTTTATATGCAAGCCGAACGCACGCTGGCGCAAGGCTCACAACAGACTGCCGAAGAGGCGTTGCGCCAATTCGAGTTGATGCTCGACAACACCGCACAGGCCGCCCATGAATTGCTGCCACTGGCCGGCCAGACCTGCGAGAACGTCAAACTCGCCCTGCGCGAGCAAGTGACCCGCCGCCCGTTCGTGCGCTCGACCAATCTGGTGTGGGACGACAACCTCTATTGCAGCTCGTTGTTTGGCGACTTCAAGGAAGCCGTCAACGCGGGAGACTACAACCAGGGCAAGTTGTGGCTGATGAATGGCAACCCGGTCACACCCAACACCGCTCTGCTGGTCTATCGGCTCAGCGAAGGTCGCGGCGGCGCACTGACGACACTCGACGGTTACCATCTGAGCAACATGTTGCGTCTGATCGGCCGGCACATGTTGCTGGTGCTACAAGTGGGTGACAACTGGCTGTCAGCCGACGGCAAAGTACACACTGGCGCCCTTCCCGCGTTGCCGATAGCACAACACACACTGGATTCTTCGCGTTACGCGTTCAGTGTCTCCGCCGGTTTTCCCGAGGGCGAAACCTGGCGTTACATGGCCGATGAGTATCCGCCGCTGTTCAGTCTGTTGATCTTTTTTGGCGTGGTCTCGGGGGCCATCGGCCATGTCTTGCAAAAGCGCTCTACGTCGCCGAGCCACGAGATGCTCCGGGCACTCGAAGCCGGCGAGTTCATTCCTTACTTCCAGCCCGTGGTGCACGGTGACAGCAAGAAATGGTCGGGGGCTGAAGTGTTGATGCGCTGGACTCATCCCAAAGAAGGCTTGGTGCGCCCGGATCTGTTTATTCCGTTCGCCGAGCATTCGGGGTTGATCGTGCCGATGACTCGCGCACTGATGCAACAGACCGCCGCGCTGCTGGGGCCGCTGTCAGCGACGTTCACCGCGCCATTTCATATCGGCATCAATATCACCGCCAGCCATTGCAAAGATCTTGAACTGGTAGAGGACTGCCGAACGTTTCTCGCCGCGTTCACCCCGGACAGTATCAGCCTGGTGCTCGAGTTGACCGAGCGCGAATTGATCGAACCGACCGATATCACCCGGCAACTGTTCGAGCAACTGCACGCGCTGGGCGTGAAGATTGCTATTGACGACTTCGGCACCGGCCACTCGAGCCTCGGCTACTTGCGCAAATTCAATGTGGACTTCCTCAAGATCGATCAGAGTTTCGTCGCCATGATCGGCATCGATGCGCTGTCCCGACACATTCTCGACACCATTATCGAACTGTCGGCCAAGCTTGATTTGGGTATTGTTGCCGAAGGTGTCGAAACTCAGGCGCAGGCCGATTATCTGACCGCACATCACGTCAACTTTCTGCAAGGCTACCTGTTCGGCAAACCGATGCCGGCCGCGGACTTCATCAGCGCATTAACTCAACATTAACTAAGCAGGGTTAAGACGAGCGTACCGACCAGGCGCACCAAATTGATACAAAAGACCGCTGTTGTTACATGAAGACAACATCAGGATTTACTCTTGGCGCATTAACTACTACAATTTTTTCAACCTGAGCAAGATTGGCAGGTGAGCCATTTATCACCGAGTCGCTTCAAGGCTCTTGGCTTATAGCTTTGTTTGCGGTTGGTATCAGCCAAACACACTATTGGAGTAAAGATATTGTCCAGACTCGCTGAATTTCGTGCAGCTGAAAAGGCCCTTCAGGAACAGCTCAAGCAGCTGGAATCGCTGAAGAACGATGCCGGGCTCAAGAAAGAAATCGAATTCGAAGAAAAGCTCCAGGGGCTGATGAAACACTACGGCAAAGGCCTGAAAGATATCATCGCCATTCTCGATCCGAACCCGGCAAAATCGGGGCTGCAGGCAACTGCTGCACCTAAAACCCGCCGCGCTCGCGTGGTCAAGGTTTATCAGAACCCGCACACCGGTGAACTGATCGAAACCAAAGGCGGCAACCACCGTGGCCTGAAAGCCTGGAAGGAACAATACGGTGCAGGCACTGTTGATTCCTGGTTGCGCGGTTAATCCCACGCCAACAACGAAGCCCTGCTGATGCAGGGCTTTTTTATTGACAATATCTAACAAATGAAATGAATTTCATCTAACAATTTCGACTTTTCTGTAACGTGGCTGAGTCAGACAGCTAAACATTTTGCTGCGCAATGTTGCGATCGTAGCCCTGCGTTAAACTTTGTGCTTAATCCCTTCGGGTATCTAATCAAGCCATGAAGAGTACAGCGACTTAAAGTTTCAAGCTGTTTCTCACCGCCACTATCTCGTCTGCGCTTGCCTTATAAACCTCGGCCTGGCCGGCGTAGGAAAGAACATAAGCCCTGTTCGCCTCGACCGCCGCCACCAAGGTTTGCGACAACACATGCCGACCGTTTTCAGTGATCGTGCAAGTGGTTTCCAGCGCCGCTAAAGTGCCCAGCGTGGCCGGATGCACTTTGTTGCAGACACTCTGGTAGCCGGTCTGGAAGAAATCCTTTTGTATCGACTTGCGCATTTCCAGCAGCACACCCTGCAAATTGACCTGATGGTCTTTCTCAACCTGAGTCATGGTCAATTCCATCACCATCACCTGATTGCCATTGGCGTCGTTCTTCACCGCACGCTGACGGGAAACTTGTGCACTTGTCTCAGGCAGTGCCTCCACTTCCCAGCCGGCCGGCCAGGTGATGCTCGGTTCGTCTGCCGATGCGCAGACAGCCACAAGCGACAACACAGAAAAAACAAACAGGGATTTGAACAGTCGGATCATTGCCGGGCGCACTCGCAGATTGAGCGGTAAAGTCTGAGGCTCGCCTGCACGCAGGGCAAGCCTGCCCTTTCATTTGGCGATGCCGACAGGCATGCGTATCATTGCGTCCATTCACTCGCCCATAGTTATTGGAGGGCCCATGAGCCTGCACGAACTCAACACTTTCCCCGGCGTTACCGCTACGCCAGACAGCGCAACCCGAAACTTCGTTTTCAACCACACCATGTTGCGTGTCAAAGACATCAGCAAATCCTTGGACTTCTACACCCGCGTACTGGGTTTCTCGCTGGTCGAGAAGCGTGACTTCCCGGAAGCCGAGTTCAGCCTGTATTTCCTCGCGCTGGTCGACAAGGCACAGATCCCGGCCGACGCAGCCGCTCGCACCGAGTGGATGAAGTCGATTCCGGGCATCCTCGAACTGACCCATAACCATGGCACCGAGAACGACGCGGATTTCGCTTATCACAACGGCAATACCGATCCGCGTGGCTTTGGCCATATCTGCATTTCGGTGCCGGATATTGTCGCGGCGTGCGCACGCTTTGAAGAGCTGGGCTGCGACTTCCAGAAGCGCCTGACCGATGGCCGCATGAAAAGCCTGGCGTTCATCAAGGATCCGGATGGTTACTGGGTCGAGATCATTCAGCCTGCGCCACTGTAAAAGCTGAAAAGCCCTCACCCTAGCCTTCTCCCATAGGGAGAGGGGACTGATCGGGGGATATTGCAGAAGCTCACCGACTTGAAAGATTAGCGCTGAATCCATAATCGACTGGCGCTTTCAGGTCGATGGAAAACGCCAGACACCTCGGTCGGCTCCCTCTCCTGGAGGGAAAGGGCTGGGGTGAAGGGCCGCTTTTAACGCGCAATAAAAAACCCGTGATCGCTCACGGGTTTTTTCATTTCTGGCCTGACAGTTACGCCGGGGCCGAGGTGCGGATCAGGTGATCAAAAGCACTCAGCGAAGCCTTGGCGCCCTCACCCACCGCGATCACGATCTGCTTGTACGGCACGGTCGTCACGTCGCCTGCAGCGAAGATGCCCGGGATCGACGTTTCACCACGGTTATCGACAATGATTTCGCCACGCGGCGACAACTCGATGGTGCCCTTCAGCCAGTCGGTGTTCGGCAGCAAACCGATCTGCACGAAGATCCCTTCCAGTTCGACAGTGCGCAGTTCATCAGTGTTGCGGTCCTTGTAACGCAGGCCGTTGACCTTCTCGCCATTGCCGGTGACTTCAGTGGTTTGCGCACTGGTGATCACGGTGACGTTCGGCAGGCTGTGCAGCTTGCGTTGCAATACGGCGTCGGCACGCAGTTGTACGTCGAACTCCAGCAGCGTCACGTGCGACACGATACCCGCCAGATCGATGGCCGCTTCCACGCCGGAGTTACCGCCGCCAATCACCGCAACACGCTTGCCTTTGAACAACGGACCGTCGCAGTGCGGGCAGTACGCCACGCCTTTGTTGCGGTATTGCTGCTCACCCGGCACGTTCATCTCACGCCAGCGCGCACCGGTCGCCAGAATCACGCTTTTGGCTTTCAGGGTCGCGCCGCTGGCGAAACGGACTTCGTGCAGCTCGCCGTTTTTGCCCGGGATCAGCTTGTCGGCGCGCTGCAGGTTCATGATATCGACGTCGTATTGCTTGACGTGTTCTTCCAGCGCCGTGGCCAGTTTCGGCCCTTCGGTTTCCTGTACGGAAATGAAGTTCTCGATGGCCATGGTGTCGAGCACCTGACCGCCGAAACGTTCAGCCGCGACACCGGTGCGGATGCCTTTACGTGCAGCGTAAATTGCGGCCGAAGCACCGGCCGGGCCACCACCCACAACCAACACGTCGAATGCTTCTTTTGCGCTGATCTTCTCGGCCTGACGCTCGATCGCGCCGGTGTCAAGTTTGGCGAGAATCTCTTCCAGACCCATGCGGCCCTGACCGAAGTTTTCACCGTTGAGGTAGATGCTCGGCACGGCCATGATCTTGCGATCGTTGACTTCGTCCTGGAACAGCGCGCCGTCAATAGCGACGTGGTGGATATTCGGGTTGAGCACAGCCATCAGGTTCAGCGCCTGGACTACGTCCGGGCAGTTCTGGCAGGACAGCGAGAAGTACGTCTCGAAGCTGAACTGGCCTTTGAGCGAGCGGATCTGCTCGATCACTTCAACGCTGGCTTTCGATGGGTGGCCGCCGACTTGCAGCAAGGCCAATACCAGCGAAGTAAATTCGTGGCCCATCGGGATGCCGGCGAAACGCAGACTGATGTCAGCGCCCGGGCGGTTGATCGAGAACGATGGCTTGCGTGCATCGTCACCGCTGTCGATCAAGGTAATTTGGCTCGAAAGACTGGCAACATCTTTCAGCAGTTCCAGCATTTCACGGGATTTCGCACCGTCGTCGAGGGAGGCAACGATCTCGATCGGCTGGGTGACCCGTTCCAGGTACGATTTCAACTGGGCTTTAAGATTGGCGTCCAACATACGGGCGATTTCCTTTATTTGAGGCGAAAAAAAGCCCGAGCGAAACTCGCCCGGGCATTTTTATTGGGCGGTGCAGCGTACTTAAGAAGGTGCGGCGTACCGCCCTGAGTTGCGTGTCACAGACTTAGATCTTGCCGACCAGATCCAGGGACGGTGCCAGAGTGGCCTCGCCTTCTTTCCACTTGGCTGGGCAAACTTCGCCTGGGTGAGCAGCAACGTACTGAGCAGCCTTGATCTTGCGCAGCAGCTCGGAAGCGTCACGGCCAACGCCGCCATCGTTCAGTTCAACGATTTTGATCTGGCCTTCAGGGTTGATCACGAAGGTGCCACGGTCAGCCAGGCCAACTTCTTCGATCAGCACGTCGAAGTTGCGGGAGATGGCGTGGGTCGGGTCGCCGATCATGGTGTATTCGATTTTGCCGATGGCTGGCGAAGTGTTGTGCCAGGCAGCGTGGGCAAAGTGGGTGTCGGTGGAAACGCTGTAGATCTCTACGCCGAGTTTCTGGAAGGCAGCGTAATTGTCAGCCAGGTCTTCCAGTTCGGTTGGGCAAACGAAGGTGAAGTCGGCTGGGTAGAAGAACACGACCGACCACTTGCCTTTCAGGTCAGCGTCCGAGACTTGAACGAAGTCGCCGTTTTTGAACGCGGTAGCTTTGAACGGTTTTACTTGGCTGTTGATGATAGGCATTGATGACTCTCCGTCAGTGGTTGTGAATTCGATGGGTGAATCCTACCCACTCACTCGACGGATGGCTCATTGGCAAACCTGATGCTGCTGATTTGTTTTCGCTATTAGCCGACTGTATTAATAGAAGAAAACCATATCTACGACGAAGCCGGGTTATCCGTAATCCGAGCCATCCCTTGGAATGGGCTGGCTTCAACATAGCGCATGGCGGACTTCATATCCTTCCAGCCGACGTAACTCATCAGGGATTTCAGATCCCAGCCGCTTTGATGGGCCCAGGTTGCGAAGCCTCGACGCAATGAATGGCTGGTGTAGTTTTCGGCAGCAATGCCGGCGCGCTGCAACGCCTGGCGCAGCAGCGGGATGATGCTGTTAGCGTGCAGCCCCTCCTCGTTCAGATTGCCCCAGCGATCAATACTGCGAAAAACCGGGCCGCGTACCAGCGCCGCTTCGGTGATCCAGTCGATATAGGCTTGCACCGGGCACAGCTTGAGCAGCGCCGGGGCTTGATAGGTCTGCCCGAGGTTTTCCCGATCGCCCTTGCTGCGTGGCAGATACAAGGTGATGCCTTTGCCTGCGTGCGCCTGCACGTGTTCGATCTGCAAGCGACACAACTCATCACTGCGAAAGCCACGCCAGAATCCCAGGAGTATCAGTGCGCGATCACGGTAAGCCTTGAGGAGTAACGGGCGGTCCTGCTGCTCTCTGGCGATTTGTACTTCATGCTCAAGCCAATCGATGACGCGCTGCAGATCCTGCAACTGCAACGGCTCGGCCTGTTTCTCCTGCGCTGGATGCAACGCGCGAATGCCTTTGAAGACCTTGCGCACCACCGGCGCCTTGGTCGGATCGGCAAACCCTTGGCTGTTGTGCCACTGCGCCAGCGCCGACAAACGCAGCTTCAGCGTGTTGATCGACAACTCCTCAGCGTGCGCCACCAAATACCGCGCAACGCTGTCGGCGGTTGCCGGCAAGAACCCGCCCCACTTCACCTCGAAATGCTCGATGGCCGCGCGATAGCTGCGGCGGGTGTTGTCACGGGTGGCGGCTTGCAGATAGCGATCCAGATCGCTCATGGGCTGTTTTCTCGCTGGCGTACTGATACGGGGATGCAGATGCGCATTTTGCCGCCTGACACTGGGTAATACCAGTATATCCCGTGTCTTTATTATCAAAGGTTTACCTTTATTTCCTAAATGGTACACTGCGTACTTTAGTGGCATGTACCACAGTACGTAACCGTAGGAGTTCACATGGCCCGTGGCGGCATTACCAAAGCCCTTGTGCAGATCGCGCGCACAGCGATCCTCGCCCGTGGCGAACACCCGAGCATCGATGCAGTACGCATTGAAATGGGCAACACCGGCTCGAAAACCACGATCCATCGCTATTTGAAAGAGCTGGATGACGGCGCGCAGCCGGTTGAAGCCTCGGCAGAGCCCATTGATGATGAGTTGAGCGCCCTCGTCTCGCGCCTCGCGCAACGCCTCAAAGAACAGGCGCAAGAGCCTATCGAGCAGGCCCGCGAGCAGTTCGAGGAACAGCGCGAAGCTTTGGAGTCGGAACTGAAACAGACTCGCGAGGCATTGGAAAAACTCGAACACGATCACGATATTCAAGGGGCTGCGCTGGCGCGTGAGTCCGAAGCGCTTGGCAACACCCGTTCGATGCTGCAAACCGAACAGACTCGTAATGCCGGACTGAATCAGGCACTGGCCGATTTTGAATTGCGCCTACAGGACAAGGACGAGCAAATCCGCTCGCTGGAAGAGAAACATCTGCACGCTCGCGATGCGCTGGAGCATTACCGCAATGCCACTAAAGAGCAGCGCGAGCAGGAACAGAGCCGCCACGAAAGCCAAGTGCAGCAGATTCAGGCCGAGCTGCGTCAGGCACAGCAAAGCGCAATGGTGCGCCAAGACGAAATCACCCAGTTGCACCGTGACAACGAACGCCTGCTTACCGAGAACCGTGGCACACAGCGTGAACTGAGCCTGATGCAGGACCAGCTCAAGCAAAGCAATCAGCGTCAGGACCAACTGTTGGAGCAAGCGACCCGTGTCGACAACGAGCGCACCCTCCTCCAGGAACGCCTGCGCGTTGCGACACTGGAAAGCCAGACACTCAAACAGAGCGTCGAGGAGCAGACACTGCTCAACCAGTCACTGGAAAAAGAATTGAACAAGGCTCAAGCAAGCCTGGAAGAAAGCCAACGTCTGGCGGCTACCGTTGCGGCAGCGCCAGACTCGGCCAAACCGAAAGACGCTTAAGCGCCGACCGGCGTACGCATGGTGACGAATTCTTCGGCGGCCGTCGGGTGCACCCCGATCGTGTCGTCGAAGTCACGCTTGGTCGCGCCAGCCTTCAACGCAATCGCCAAACCCTGAACGATCTCGCCAGCGTCCGGGCCGACCATGTGGCAGCCGAGGACTTTGTCGGTCTTGCCGTCAACCACCAGTTTCATCAGCGTCTTTTCCTGACATTCGGTCAGGGTCAGCTTCATCGGTCGGAAACGGCTTTCGAAGATCACCACATCATGACCCGCTTCGCGCGCTTCTTCTTCGGTCAAACCGACCGTGCCAATGTTCGGCAGGCTGAACACCGCCGTCGGGATCATCTTGTAATCCACCGGACGGTACTGTTCAGGCTTGAACAGACGCCGCGCCACAGCCATACCTTCCGCCAGCGCCACAGGCGTCAGTTGCACACGACCGATAACATCGCCCAGCGCCAGAATCGATGGCTCGCTGGTCTGATACTGCTCGTCGACTTTAATGAAGCCTTTGTCGGTGAGCTGCACATCGGTGTTTTCCAGGCCCAGATTGTCGAGCATCGGACGCCGACCCGTGGCGTAGAAAATGCAATCCGCCTCCAGCTCACGACCATCTTTAAGCGTTGCTTTCAAGCTGCCATCGGCCTGCTTGTCGATACGTGCGATGTCGGCGTTGAACTGCAGATCCAGACCACGCTTGGTCAGCTCTTCCTGCAAGTGCTTACGCACCGAACCATCGAAACCACGCAGGAACAGATCACCGCGATACAGCAACGTGGTGTTCGCGCCGAGGCCGTGGAAAATTCCGGCGAACTCGACCGCGATGTAACCGCCGCCAACCACCAGCACACGCTTTGGCAGCTCTTTGAGGAAGAATGCCTCGTTGGAACCGATCGCGTGTTCGCGCCCCGGAATTTCCGGAATCTGCGGCCAGCCACCGGTGGCGATCAGAATGTTTTTCGCGGTAAAACGCTCGCCATTCACTTCGACTTCATGCGGGCCAACGATCTTCGCGTGCGCTTCATGCAAGGTCACGCCGCTGTTGACCAGCAGATTGCGATAAATGCCGTTGAGGCGATTGATCTCGCGATCCTTGTTGGCGATCAGCGTCGCCCAATCAAAATTCGCTTCGCCCAGGCTCCAGCCAAAACCGGACGCCTGCTCGAAGTCTTCGGCGAAATGCGCGCCGTACACCAGCAACTTTTTCGGCACACAGCCAACGTTGACACAGGTCCCGCCCAGATAACGGCTTTCCGCCACCGCCACTTTCGCACCGAAACCGGCCGCAAAACGCGCAGCACGCACACCGCCGGAACCGGCACCAATCACATAAAGGTCAAAATCGTAGGCCATTTCTATCTCCTCGGCAGGGGATCAGCATACCTGCAGATGCTCATTGAGCAAGCCTCTGCCGTTATGCCGATGACCAATGCCGAGGATTCGAGCAGCAAGCTTTTGTTCAGTGACATTCTGCGGACTGAGCCTTCGGTAACCGCAGCGTACGCCAGGCGATCAAAACCGCTATGAATGCCAAACCGAAAGCGACCCACGATACCAATGCAATTCCGCCTTCAAATGCACTTCCCGCCTGCTGCATTAACTGTTGCGCTTGATCCCCCGCCAACCCCGTCGCCACATGATGAGCACCAGCCAGCGTTTCACTTGCAAGCATCGTCTGGGCATCGCTCAAAAACGCTGGAAGCTGCAAGTCTGCGCGATAGTGAGCCGTAACCAGGCCGCCAAGCAGGGTCGTCCCCAAAACGACGCCTACCTCATAGGCTGTTTCACTGATAGCGGAAGCTGCACCGGCCTTAGCTGGGGGCGCCGCCGACAAAATCACGTCATTGGAAACCGTAGCGATCGCGCCCACTCCGATATTCAGCAACGCGAACGCCGCAACCAATACCGCAAGACTACTGCCCACGCTGGCCACGAGTAAAAACGCCACAGCGGCGAAGGCCACCAGAATCGGTATCAGCACATGCACAGGCATACGCTGAGCGACCGGGACGACCGCCATTCCAACCGCAATCGCCATGATTTGGCCCGGCACCAACGCTAGGCTCGCACTCAAAGGCGACATCTGCAGGACAATCTGCAAAAACTGAGTGGTGAAGAAAACAAAACCAACGAGGAACGCAAGACTCATCAAATTGATCAGAACAGACCCGCTAAAAGTCCCGTTGCGGAACAGAGTCATATCCATCAGCGGCACAGGAAGACGTAACTGGCGCCGGACAAACATCCAGCCTGCCAATACGCCGACCAGAAAGGCCCCCAGTACGACCCCGTCAACACCTTCACTGGCGGCATGCTTGATGCCGTAAACGATGCCACCCAAGGCGGCCATCGACTGAAGAATGCTGATCGGATCCAACGGCCCAGATGCATCACGCTCCGACTCAGGAAGCAATAGCGGACCCAACACCAACAGCGGAATCAGAACGGGTACCGCCAACAGAAAAATCGCGCCCCAATCAAAGAACTGCAGCAACACTCCGCCCACCAAAGGCCCCAGAGCCGAACCGACGGTCAATGTCGTGGCCCAGATCGCGACAGCCAGCCTGCGCTCATCTCGATCCTCAAACACCGAACGTATCAATGCCAATGTGGAAGGCATCAGCATCGCCCCGAAAATCCCCATGCAGGCACGCCCGATAATCAACTGCAAGGCCGTCTCAGAATAGGCGGTCAGCACCGATACCACAGCAAATCCGAGCGAGCCGATAAGCAGCAACTTGCGGTGCCCGACCCGATCTCCCAGACTTCCCATGGACACCAGCAGTCCGGCGAGCACCAACGAGTAGGCGTCGATCATCCACAGTTGTTGACTGGCACTTGGGCGCAAAGCTTCGGCGATTTTGGGTAATGCGAAACCCAGTACGGTGTTATCAACGGTTACCAGTAGCACTGGCAACATCAACACGCCGAGGCCGAACCAGCGCCTTGATGCGTTACTGCGGGTAGACTCATTTGTTAATGCCACGGATAAAACTCCTTAGACAAAAAGAGTGTTTCACGGGGCACTCTTCATACTCCCCCCCCCCGTGAAACGTTTTCCTACGCACTTCCCTGGCGTACATGGATCAGTTCAGCAGTGAAAACACGTGCTGACAATCGACTGCCCCCGAATTCAAACGACGACCCAAAGCATTTGAAACACCTTGCAGATCATTGCTAAATCCATCGTAATCTTGGCTACGAACACTCTCCATCAAGCGCTTCATTCCCTCTGCCAACGCCTCACGCTGTTTGATGGCGTGGTCATTTTCCAGCTGAATATCCCAATAAACTTCGGGTGGATTCACCAATACGCGAGACAACAACGCCATCATGGTACGCATAGGTGGCGGCATCACTTCCAGCGCGCTCTCAAGGTCCAGTGAGCACTTGGACAACGCAAGGCCAAACCCAAGAATGGCGGCGTGAGGCAACGCCTGACAAAGCGCCATCAGTTCGTCGTGCGCAACAGGCGTCATTCGCTTGATCTTCATTCCTGCGCCGAGCAGGTACTGCTCGATAAAGGTTGAAGGCGAATCCTCCGTATCCAAGCAAACAGCAACGGTGCGCCCCTGAACGGAAAGCTTGGGTGAAAACATCGGGTTAATCCCGACAAAGGGCTGTTGAGGAGACTCATTCTTCAGAGCTCGGTAAAACGGATCCTGAACAGAACAAGTCGGAACAAATAAAACATTGCTCGAAACAGCCCCAAGCACCCAAGGTATTGACCGAATCGCCACACTTTCCGGCAAAGCAAAAACAACCGCCGTCGCCCCTTCAAAAATGTGTTCGGTATTACTGAACGGGTTGGTGACATCGACCTCATGAAAAACACTGGGCTGTTCTGGAGGCCTACGATCCACCACGCGGACATTGCATCCGTATTGCATAAGTATGCGGGTGAAGAGGGCCCCCACCAGCCCCGCACCACCCAGCACGACTACCGTGTCGTTCATCACGCTTCGCTCCCTGCGATAAAACTGTAGTAAGGCACGCTAGCCTTGACCAATGTCTCTTCAAGTTCCTGTTGCGGATCAGAGTGTGCAACGATCGCACCGCCAATACCGAAGGTCGCCTCGCCGTCCTGGACAACCGCTGTGCGTATGACAATGCTGAGCTCTGCAGCACCACTGAAAGATAACCATCCCAAAGCGCCAGAATAGATACCTCGTGCCGAGGATTCCAACACGTCAATGATTTCCATCGTGCGCTTCTTAGGTGCTCCGGTCATAGAGCCACCCGGAAAACAGGCGCGAATCGCCTCAAGCGTTGCCACTTCAGATCTAAGGTGACCGCGAACTGTGGAAACCAGTTGATGTACCGACGAGAAGCTTTCGACCGAGAAAATCTCGGGCACATGTACGCTTCCTGGACGACACACCTGATTCAAGTCATGGCGGACCAGATCGACAATCATCAGGTTCTCTGCTCTGTCCTTAGATGAAACCTGAAGCTCATCACGCAGCCTCTGGTCTTCAAAAGGCAGCTTGCTGCGCGGCCTCGTTCCTTTGATTGGCCGGGACTCGATCATCCCGCTGTCATCAATTCTGAGAAAAGTCTCCGGCGATGCACTGAGCACCGAGAACTGCGCAAATGAAAGATATGCCCCATAAGGTACGGGGCTGGCATGACGCATTCGCTTGTAAGCACTCAATGGAACACCGTCGTATGCCATTTTTGCGCGATTAGTCAGACAAATCTCGTAAGACTCGCCATCGGTAATGTACTGCAGCGACTGAGTGATCTTGGCAATGTAATCATCCGGTCCATCATCAAGTGAAAGCTTCAGTTGATCTACAGCCCCAGGAACGAACTTTTCACCAAAAAGGGCGGGCGTTTCTACAAGCTCGGCGATGCGAGGCAGCGCCGGCCAAACGCCCGCCTCTCCCGTGGCAGTGATCATGCACTGATAAGCTTTACCGTCCTGATGATCGAAGACCAGAAAGTGCGGCGCAAACATGAATGCCGCATCCGGATGACTCGACCGATAGGTCTTTCCTCCTCCGGTCAGTGCTTTCAACTCATATCCCAGGTAACCGACAAAACCTCCCTTGAAACCAAATGGTAAGTACTGTGGAGTGGCGATCTGAACGGCTTCAAAAATCTGTGCAACCAAGGTGAAAAAGTCGCCTCTGATACTTTTTTTGCCTTTTGGCCCATCGAGTGTCAGGTATTCATCAGTGACATTATAATCAAGCCTTATCGCGCCCTGCCCCTCCCCACTGCCCATGATCGAGTAACGAGCATTCGGTCTCTCCGACTTTTCGCTGTCCAGCCAGAACGCGAAACGGTCATTTGCATAAAGGGACGAAAATACCGCCTGGGGATCCATGTTTTCGGGCAGCTCGCGGTACGCGAGCTGCATATTCAGCTCGCCCCCCACCGCGACATAGGCGCTTTTTGGCGAAGCGCATTCCGTATCGGACTCCAGCCGACTTCTCACACTGACATTGTGTTCAAGCGCCATGCGTATGAAGTTGCTCAGTAACGCATGCCCATACTCCGAATCAATGGACTCCGGGTGGAATTGCACGCCCCATATAGGCCGAGTGATGTGCTCGATTGCCATTACCACGCCTTCGGGCGTCCAAGCTGTGCATTGAAGCTCTAATGGCAAACTTGTGCACATCAACGAGTGGTACCTGACCACATCAAACTGCTCGGGCAAGTCCCGAAAAAGCCCTTTACCTGTATGCGTAATGGGGCTGCGATAGCCATGCACAGGACTTGGGGCATGCCCGACAGAACCGCCAAGGAATTGTGCAATACCCTGATGCCCCAGGCATATACCAAGTATCGGTACAGGAGAATGCAAAATGACACTACCGCAGACACCGAAATCCTCCTCTTCGGCAGGATGTCCGGGGCCCGGCGACAACACCACAGCGTCATATCGTTCGATGCCCAGCTCGCTGTAGGAAACAGAGTTCTTTACGATGTCTGCAGATACCCCCGTTACCTCGAAAAGATATTGGGCGATGTTATGGGTAAAGGAGTCGAAGTTATCAATCATCAGTATTTTCATGAGGACACGCTCTGACTCAGACGCTGATTGATCAGCACGTCTTCCCGCACACACGTCTCAGCAATGATCAGATTGAATACCGATTCGGTGTATTCCGGCCTGAGCCCCGAAGCCAATGATCGCTCCTTGATCATATCGAGCACATAGGAAATTCGCCCGGGCTGCATCATCGCTATGCCATGTGCGGCTTTAAGCTCGGCAATATCCATGCACAACTTCATGCGCTCCGAAAGCAGATCAACCACCTGCAAATTTATCGAATCGAGCCTTTCTCGCAATGGTTGCAAAATGTTTGACGTTCCTGTCTGTGTTAACTGTCCATGTTGTTGCATACATGCACCTCCATTAGCCAATTTCTACAAGGTATACGACGGTCATATTCAGGCTGGTTCGCTGAGATTCGGTGCCCACGTCCCGTTTCGCGACAACACTTGCAAAGCAACCCCGAGCGATCTGATCTCTTGCTCACTGTGATCAGCCGACACTGCAAATCGCAGCATTGCCTTACCTTTGGCGATGATCGGATAAAAGACAGGGAACAGCAGCATGCCCTGATCGCGCAGGGCCCGTGCAGCCTGTAATCCGGCCTCTTCGGTTTCAAAAAAGGCCCCCCTGACTGGCGATTGAATACCAGCATTGAGCAACTGGTGATCGGTGACAGAATCTAAAAGGCTGACGTTTTTCCAGAGGCGCCGTTGCAGCACATCAATTTCATCAGTGAGATGAATTTGCGCCGAGGCAACATTCGCCGCGAGCATCGGCACCATAATGGAGTGACCAAATATCAATGGGTTTGCTGAAGTTCGGATGATCTCGACATCCTGCGATTCCGAGACCACGACAAAACCACCTGCACCGCCGAAAGCCTTGGAAAGTGACCCGGCCAGAATAATATTTGCAGGCAACGAATGATCTACCGCAGAAAACGCATAACCCGCACCATGTCGGCCGACAATCGAAATACCGTGCGCATCGTCTACATATAGATATCCCTGCGCAGACTCTAATCGCCGGGAAAGTTCGGCTATGGGTACCAAACCACTCATTGATCCAATGCCATCAATCAAGAGCACTGGGGTTTCGCCCCTGTTCGAGCACTCTTTCAGCGTGTCGGTCAGCGACTCCAGATCAGTAGATTCAACTCTGGAAACAGAACCGAATTGCTCAAGAATCCCCCTCAGAACTTGCATCGAAGCATGGGCAGTTTTGTCCATTAGCCAATGCACTCTCTTTCTGACGGGATAGCCCGCCAATGACCCACTGCCCAACAGAGGCAGAACACCTAGATGCACACTGCTGGTAGAGGTGAACACTGCAACCGCGCTACCTCTGTAAACCTGACCAAGCAGATCCTCCAGGTGAGGTAGATAATGCGGACGCATCGCACTCCGAGAAGAGGACAGGTGCAGCCCGCATTTGTTGAGTGCCCGTTGTGCAGCCTCAATCAGTGCAGGATGGGTTTCGAGCCCCAAATACGAGCACGACACAAATTCGGTGTACACACCTCCTTCCTGAAGGGTGATCTGCTTGCCGATACGACTCGTGACGGTAAAACCCGTCAACCCTTCCTCATAGGCAGTTGTCAGTGCACCGGTGGTGTTGCCACGGCGAATGCTCATCCAGTCTTGCTTGACTTGCACATCCATTGCTAAAGCTCCTTTCCAAATTTACTGAGGCTTGCGGCCGATAGTCATTACCGAGCTGCCCGACGCATCAGACTGGTCCTTGTCAATCACTGTTTGTATCTCTGCCAGATGAGCGAGCCTGAACAGTTCTCGCAACGCTTCGGCCTGATCCTCGCCGTGCTCCATCACAAGCCAGCCATCGCGAACGAGCAATCGGTCGGCGAGAGCAATAATCTGCCGAATCAACTCAAGACCATCGGCCCCGGAATAAACAGACGCAGGAGGATGGTGCTCACCCCATTCGGGCAGCAACTCCTGGGCCTGCGGAACGTAGGGAGGATTGGCGACAATAAGGTCGATCTGCTGATCAAATTGCGCAAACGCCTTTTCGTCGAGAATATCTGCCTGCAGGTGGTCTGCGTGTACGCCCTTGAACGACAAGCGATCAATATTGCGTTTGAGATACTGGATGGCTATCGGATCAAACTCTACGCAAGTGACGTCGAGATCAGGTCTGCGCCGGGCAATCGCCAGACCGATGGCGCCGCTGCCCGCACACAGATCCAGAACCTTTGAGCCCGACTCCAGCGCCGCACTGCGCTCAATCCATTTGTGAATGACTCTGCTATGAGGTCGCGGGATGAACACCCCACTCCCGACGACAAGCGACAAATCGTCAAAGTCCACCGTGCCGACAATATGCCCGAGCGGAATCCGGTTGCAGCGCTCTTGGACCGCCAACATGAACTCCTCCAGTGCCAAACTCTTATCCGCGCGCTCGATAAAGCGATCCACAAGACAACTCAGGTCTTCTTCCAGACTCCAGACGCCGGACTTTTTCAGCAGTTCTCGCGCCTGGTCAATAGCGAGGAACTCACGTTCAGTAAGACTCATGACCACTCCCGGTAATATTGGGAGAGTTTATTCAGGATTGACTCGTACAGATAAGAAAACGCTACTAACTCCGGTGGCGGAGTAAACGACGGGTGCAAATCATCTATCAACTTTTGATAGTTGCGCGACAACCCCTCATCCAGAAGTGGAAACCAATAAGGTTTTATATCCCAGCGATACTCATAGCCCGTTGCAAACATCTGTTGCACCGTTTCTTTAACAGTGTTTTCGCGGGCAAATCCGGTCAGTGGAGCGCGCACTGGCGTAAACGGACTGAGATCAAGACTATTACTTTTCATGCCAGTCAAACAGTCAGCTATATAGCCTGCCAATAACGGCGACTGATGCAACCCGTCCCGATAAGTGCCTGTTGCGAGCCAAAGCCCCTCTATACCGCACTCACCTATCAATGGGAATCCGTCTGCCGGAATGGGCCTGTTGCCGACCTGAATGGAAATGACTTCTGCTCCATGGAGATCCAAACTCAACTGATCGACAGCACAATCAAGCAAGAACTGCACATCCGAAATCAGCGCGTGTTTCTTAGGCTGCTCGGAAATAATATTGGTCGCCCCAAGGTATAGAATTCCATCACCACGGGGGACGCAGTGCAGGCCGCAGGCAAATGCACGGTTCGGGGTACGAATGACGGAGTTAGGCAGTTCGCCCCCCTCCGGCATTTTCACCAGTATGGACACGCCATACCCACTGAACAATGGTGGAATCCTCTTAACCACCTCGTCAAAGTGACTCAGCAAATCCAGAGAGTGAACGCCCGCAGCGACGATGACTTTTCGTGCCCAAAGTACCTCTCCACTGCCCAACTCCACACCAGTGACTACATCGCCCTCTGCCAGCACTCGCTCGGCACTCTCATTCTTCAGAGTGCCCCCTTCAGCGACAAATGCAGCATCCAGTTTTTCCAGTAACAGGTGGGAGTTCACTGAATGTTCGTTCGGAATGTACAGCCCTCGTAGAGGACGAACGAGATGATTCGGCTTGAGCCACTCCATTTTACGTGGATCGATGACTTCGAAGGGTTCGCCATACTCAGTCAGCGTGCTCTCGATAGTGTCGTAGTTGACGCTATCGACTTCGTCCATGCCCGCCGTATTGAGCAAAACGTGAGTCCCCATTGCAGTGAACAGGGATGTCGGATTACCAGAAGAAACGGCCAAACGTTCCGCCCAGCTTGGCCATAGTTGCTGGGCTTGACGATCCATATCCAGCTTCAGGCGGCCAAAATCGCTCGCCAGCAACCCACTGGTAACCTCACCAAAACAACCGTTCATTGCCCCGGCAGCCCTCGAGGCTGCATTCGCACGATCGGTTTCGCCGACCCGACAGACTTTTAAACCTCGCGATGACAACTCATACGCGATTGAACCACCCACAGCACCCGCCCCTACAACAATGACGTCGAACTCCATGTTTTGACCTCAAAATATTACTTACGGTTTAAGAGAATTGAATTTCCACCTTTTTAAAAACAAAACATTTCTATAGTTTCGTTACATACCAGTTCAATAGAGCATTTGTTTCATATTGTATCTTTGAAATACTTTCACACATTCAATCAACAAAAAGCCAGCAAAGCCTAACAAACACGAAGGCTAACCAATCAGTTAATCATCGAAACTTAAATTAATATTTTTCGGCCGCATACCAAACTTAAATGTTAAGTTACAAAATATCGATTTTTCGGCAAAACAGCCAACGATGGCTGAACTTAGATATGGAAAAGACTGGAGATTAATTTTCCTTCTCGCGGAAACGCAAACGCCCCGAACAAGTCGGGGCGTTTGTTTTTTTGCGTCACACGAGCCGAGCCGTGTGACATACCTACAAACCAATCAAGCGCTCTTAATAAGCCTTGCCAGTCTTGTAGAAGTTCTCGAAGCAGAAGTTGGTCGCTTCGATGTAGCCTTCAGCGCCACCGCAGTCGAAACGCTTGCCTTTGAACTTGTAGGCCATGACGCAGCCGTTCTGGGCTTGTTTCATCAGGGCGTCGGTGATCTGGATTTCGCCGCCCTTGCCTGGCTCGGTTTGTTCGATCAGGTCGAAGATGTCCGGGGTCAGGATGTAACGACCGATGATCGCCAGGTTCGACGGCGCGTCTTCCGGCTTTGGCTTCTCGACCATGCTGTGAACGCGGTAGATGTCGTCGCGGATCATCTCGCCAGCGATCACGCCGTACTTGCTGGTTTCCTGCGGGTCGACTTCCTGGATGGCGATGATCGAGCAGCGGAACTGCTTGTACAGCTTGACCATCTGGGTCAGGACGCCGTCGCCTTCGAGGTTGACGCACAGGTCGTCCGCCAGGACCACGGCGAACGGTTCGTCACCGATCAGCGGGCGACCGGTCAGGATCGCGTGGCCCAGGCCTTTCATTTCGGTCTGACGGGTGTAGGAGAACGAGCACTCGTCGAGCAGTTTGCGGATGCCGACCAGGTATTTTTCCTTGTCGGTGCCTTTGATCTGGTTTTCCAGCTCGTAGCTGATGTCGAAGTGGTCTTCCAGAGCACGCTTGCCACGACCGGTCACGATGGAGATTTCCGTCAGGCCAGCGTCCAGAGCTTCTTCAACGCCGTACTGGATCAGTGGCTTGTTTACCACCGGCAGCATTTCTTTAGGCATGGCTTTAGTCGCTGGCAGGAAGCGAGTACCGTAACCGGCTGCTGGGAACAAGCATTTCTTGATCATATAAGTCCTTGAAAGGGCTGTGTGTACGAGTTTCGGCGCAGTCTAATCAGGCGGCGTGCACCTTACAATGCCCCGCACTGGCTAACCGATGCCAACATAGAGAAATATTCTCGCCGATAGTTCCATCGACATCCGGGCGCAGCCAGATCAGCGTAGCTCAAAGCTGCCGGCAAACTGAATCACCATACGCTCATCGCCCCCCAATGCGAGCATTTGCCGGTATCATGGCGCCTTTGAACCAGCGAACGAGACAGATAGATGGCCGCGGTAAAAATCATCAATGGGTATGTGATCGACAAGAAAGACGGCAAGTGGACCCTGACCACTACCAACGGCGAGCACATCGCCGGGCCTTTCGACAGCGAGCAAATGGCGACCGATGTTGCTTCCGTATTCACGGACACTCCGGCATCGGCCAAGCGCCGTGGCAAAGATCAGGACTGATCAGCCCCGACATGCCCCAGCCCTGCCCTTGTGCAGGGCTTTTTTGTGCCCGCTGACAAACAAGTGGCCAAACGCTATAACCTTTTCACACCGGCGCTGTCAGAGCGTCTAGTCCCCCTCGCTGAAGACCATGAACATGACCCTGAAAAAATTCCTGCCACTGATCGCGGTAGTGGCACTGGCCGGCTGTGCCACCTCACAACCCACCTACCTGAACAACGGTGAACAGGGGCTTGCGATCGACTGCTCCGGCGAAGCCAACTCCTGGGCGACCTGCTATGAAAAAGCCGATGCGTCCTGCGCGGGCACTGGTTATCGCATCGTTGGCACTGACGGCACGCCCCAGCCCAAAGAGAGCGACAAAACCCTGGGTGTCGATGTCGGCAACTACAAGAACCGCAGTGTCGTCGTGGTCTGCAAATAGACCTTACATATGAATTTCGGCGAACTTGATTCCGAGTCCGCGCACCACCTCGATCAGATCGTCGAGTCGATTGAAAGACTCGACTTCGTCGTTTTCGTCGACCAGGAAGTAACTGCGGCCGGCGCTTTTCTTGAAAAACACAATCCATTCTCCCGGATTCGCCGGGTTCTGGATGACATGGGTGGCAGAGATCAGGCCCTCTACGTGGCGCTCCCGTACTTGCTCTCGCTTCATCGCGACTCCAGAAATGAAAATGCCGTCACAGCATGACTGCGACGGCATCGGTGCTGATGACTGTCAGTCTATCAGCCGGAAATACACGCATTGGCGGCCTTTTGCACGTCACGCGGGCGAACCGGCACATTCGACATGCGCTCATGCAACTTGATGCTGCTGCCACCGGAGCGATCTTCGATATCAAACACGGCTGCCGCGCCGGTAGAAAGTTTCCCCGGAACGATTACCTGAACCCCGTCCTTGTGTGGCTGCATTTGCAGCGCGCCGCGGCTGTCAGCCAGTTTCTCGGCCAGACACTGGGCATATTCATGGGGTTTCTTGCCGGAGATCACGCTCATGGTCGGCAGCGTTTCATTGATTTCAGAAACACTCGCACAACCACCCACAGCCAGAACCAACGGCAGACACACCACACCCCACTTCATACAATTCCTCCTTTAAAGACCGTCCGACAGCACAAATGCCGTTTTTCTCCGGGTCCTTCTGCATTTAACTCGCATCCGATCGCGAATATCTGTTCAAAATTGTCAAACCAACGCCCGACGGCCAGATAATAACCCGTGCAGACTGATAAACTGCGCGCAATTACAAGCTATCGTTTTGATTTTGTAGAAAAAGCCCTTCTGGAGGCGCCCATGAAATTCATTCACCAGCGCGAGCACCTCAACGAAGACGACATCGTCGTCATCCAATGCTCGCAAATGTGCAACATCCGTCTGATGAACGACGCCAACTTCCGCAGCTTCAAGAATGGCGGCCGTCACACCTATCACGGCGGCGCCTTCGACACGTTTCCGGCCCGTATCACCGCGCCGAGCACGGGTTTCTGGAACATCACCATCGACACCGTCAACCGTCGGCCAATCAGCGTCACGCGCAAGCCGACGCTGACCCATTCGATCAAGATCATCCGTCGTTCCAGCACCAAACTCAGCTGAGACACGTCGCTCAATCAGAAAGGAATGCATGACCGTGGCCCAAACGACCAAATACGTCATCAAGTACAAACTCAACGGTGAACGCCGCTTTGAGTTCGCGCAACTCGAAAACGGCACTGAAGAAGAGGCCAAAGCTGCCCTGGACGCGATTCACGGTCAGAGCGACGACGTGATCAGCGAAATCAGCGTCAGCAAAGCACTGTAAGGCGCGACCTCGAATTCGAGCGCAAGCGGCGGAGTGTTCTGCCGCAGGCCCTGCTTAAACTGACCGCCTCGACCATCAGTCAAGGCATCAGCATGTCAATGTCACCCTTCCGGCTGGAGCTGCTCGACTGGGCAAATCTGGAGCAGCAAATGGATCACGATGGTTGCGCGATTATCCGCTCACTGCTGTCGTCAGAAAGCTGCGAGCGTTTAAGTGCGCTCTATACGCAAGCCGAACCGTTTCGCTCGCAGGTCATCATGGCGCGTCACGGTTTCGGTCGTGGCGAGTACAAGTATTTCCGCTATCCACTTCCCTCAACCGTAGAACGCCTGCGCACTGCGCTTTACCCTCATCTGGTGCCGCAGGCAAACCGCTGGTTCGAGCGCATGAACCTGGCAACGCGCTTTCCCGAGATCCACAGCGAGTTCCTTCAGCACTGCCATGCCGCCGGCCAGACGCGCCCTACTCCGCTTCTATTGCAGTACGGCCCGCAGGACTACAACTGTCTGCACCAGGACCTGTACGGCGAATTGGTATTTCCCCTGCAAGTGGCGATTCTTCTGTCAGAACCGGGCAAGGATTTTACCGGCGGCGAATTCGTCCTCACCGAACAACGCCCGCGCATGCAATCGCGCCCATTGGTGCAAGACCTGAAACAAGGCGACGCACTGATTTTTGCCGTGAATCAACGCCCGGTCAAAGGCGGGCACGGCGACTATCGGGTGACCATGCGTCATGGCGTCAGTCGCCTGCACAGTGGAAAAAGGCATACCCTAGGTATCATCTTTCACGACGCAACCTGATGACCATGTCTTCAACAACATTCGACCTGTTCGCTGACCACGAACCCGAACAACAAGCCCGAGTCGAACAGATTGGCGAGCAATCCTGGTTATTGCGCGGCTTCGCCCTGCCGACTGTCGATCAGTTGCTGCCGGCACTGGACGTCGTTCTCGCCGCGGCGCCCTTGCGTCACATGGTGACACCGGGCGGTTTCAATATGTCAGTCGGCACCAGCAGTTGCGGTGACTGGGGCTGGATCACTGATCGCAGCGGCTATCGTTATTCGGCTGTCGACCCGCTCAACGGGCTGCCTTGGCCGCAGATGCCCAAATCGTTCGCTGCTCTGGCGCATTCGGCAGCCGAGCTAGCTGGTTTTTCTGACTTCATTGCAGATTCCTGCCTGATCAATCGCTATGTCCCTGGCGCAAAAATGTCATTGCATCAGGATAAAGACGAAAAGGACTACGCCGCGCCGATCGTTTCCCTGTCACTCGGATTGCCGGCCATGTTTCTGTTCGGTGGTTTTGCCCGCAGCGACAAGACCCGGCGAATCCCGCTGCTGCACGGTGACATAGTGGTCTGGGGCGGCGTTGACCGATTGCGCTACCACGGCGTATTGCCGATCAAGCAAGGTCAGCATCCACGCTTGGGTGAACAACGGATCAACCTGACGTTTCGGGTCGCTCGCTGAGCCCCAAAAGTTTGACCGCAAGGCCCGGAGTGTTGTGCCAGGCGAGGCTGGTTAACCTGAATCAAACAGGTCAACGGATTACTCATCATGAAAACGCTTTCGACCCCGCTCAACACCGAAAATGATCCACGCTGGGCCACCGTGCTTGCGCGCGATCCACAGGCGGATGGGCAGTTTGTCTACGCGGTGAAAACCACTGGCATCTACTGCCGCCCGAGCAGCCTCTCCCGCTTGCCGAAACCGCAAAACGTGGAGTTTTTCGATACCGCTGAACAAGCCGAAGCCGCAGGCTATCGCCCAAGCAAGCGTGCCAGCAAAGATCAGAGTGATGTGGCCGCACAGCATGCCGCGACCGTCGCCATTGCCTGCCGTCTTATCGAATCCGCCGAGACCTTGCCGGCACTGAATGAACTGGCAAAAACCGCCGGCCTGAGTCCGTTTCATTTCCATCGCGTATTCAAAGCCGCGACGGGGTTGACGCCCAAGGGCTACGCGTCGGCCCATCGCTCGCGCAAAGTCCGTGAGCGCCTGGCGGACGGCGGCTCGGTGACGGATGCGCTGTACGACGCTGGTTTCAATTCCAACAGCCGTTTCTATGAGGCAGCAGATCATTTGCTGGGCATGAAACCCGGCGACTATCGTGCGGCCGGGAAGAACAACGATATCCGCTTCGCTGTTGGCCAGTGCTCGCTCGGCGCGATTCTGGTGGCGCAAAGCGAGCGTGGGGTGTGCGCGATTCTGTTGGGTGACGACCCGCATCAACTGGTGTGCGACCTGCAGGATCAGTTTCGTAAGGCCAACCTGATCGGCGCCGATGCCGGATTCGAACAACTGATCGCCAAGGTCGTGGGGTTTATCGAAGCCCCGGCGCTTGGCCTGGACCTGCCGCTGGACGTTCGCGGCACCGCGTTTCAGGAACGCGTGTGGCAGGCGCTGCGGGAGATCCCGGCGGGCCATACGGCGAGCTACGCCGAAATTGCCCAGCGCATCGGCGCACCGACGTCCATGCGTGCAGTGGCCCTGGCTTGCGGAGCCAACCGCCTGGCGGTGGCGATCCCTTGCCACCGCGTGGTGCGCAGCGATGGCAATCTTTCCGGCTATCGCTGGGGTGTCGAGCGCAAGCGTCAGTTGCTGGAGCGTGAGACGACGTCCTGAGAGGCTGTCCCGCGCCGTCGGCGGCTGTCAGCGATTGACGTCCACCACAACCCGTCCGCGAAGTTGCCCGGCGAGCAATTTCGGCGCCGCATCGATGGCTTCACTCAGGCCGATTTCATGGCTGATCAAGGCCAGCAACGAGAAATCCAGATCCCTCGCCAAACGATCCCAAGCTTCCAGGCGACGGGCCTTGGGCTGGGTCACGCTGTTGATGCCGGCCAGCGTCACACCGCGCAAAATGAACGGCGCCACCGAGGCCGGGAAATCCATACCTTGGGCCAGACCACAGGCGGCGACGGTGCCTTCGGAGCGGGTGCTCGCGCAAGCATTGGCCAGTGTATGACTGCCCACCGAATCGATCACCGCTGCCCAACGCTCTTTGGCCAGCGGCTTGCCGGGCGCTGACAACGTGGCGCGGTCGATGATTTCACCGGCGCCCAACTGCTGCAGATATTCATGCTCGGAAACCCGGCCAGTCGACGCGACGACACGATAGCCAAGCTTGCTCAGCAGCGCGATGGCAAAACTGCCGACACCACCATTGGCGCCCGTCACCAGGACCTCACCCTGCTCTGGCGTCACGCCATTACGCTCAAGCGCGAGAATGCACAGCATCGCCGTATAACCGGCCGTGCCGATCGCCATGGCTTGCGCCGCTGTAAAGGCTTTGGGCAACGGAATCAGCCAGTCGCCATTGAGCCGCGCCTTCTGCGCCAGACCTCCCCAGTGGTTTTCGCCAACGCCCCAGCCATTCAGCACCACCTGATCACCCACTTTATAGTCGGGGTGGGAACTGGCTTCCACGGTGCCCGCCAGGTCGATCCCCGGCACCATCGGAAATTTGCGCACCACCGGGCTGCTGCCGGTAATCGCCAGACCGTCCTTGAAGTTCAGGGTGCTGTACGCGACGGCCACGGTGACATCGCCTTCGGGCAATTGCTCTTCGTTGACCTGTTGCAGGTTGGCGCGATAACCGCTGTCGTCTTTGTCGATCACAATGGCGTTGAACATGACTGCCTCGCATGACTGTTTTCAGAATGTCGTGCCTTGAAATACCACATCGCAACACGCTGCCACATTCGACTTTGCGCCAATCGGCGAATCCGCCGGGTATTTCCATGGCGGGCGACTATGCTTTTTCGACGGTCGTGCTTTTGCCGTTATTCCTTTAGAAATCGGCCTGTCGATGGAGCTGACAATGTCTTACCCGCGCTCGTTGTTAGTGATGTTGGTGCTGTGCCTGCTGACGTTCGGCAGCGCCTGGGCGGCACCTGCCGCTGAGGCCCCGAGCGAGCCGACCTGGCCGCAAGTCATCAGCAGCGGCAAAGCGAAACTGACGGTGTATCAGCCGCAACTCGACAGTTGGGATGGTTACACCCTCAATGCCCGTGCGGCCGTTGAAGCCACCGGCGCCGATGGCAAATCCACCTACGGCATTGTGCAATTCAGCGCACATACGCTGGTCGACAAGGCCACACGCTGGGTCGCGCTGGATCAGTACAGAATCATCAAGGCCGATTTCCCGGCTGATGCCAGTCAAGCCACCACGTGGGTCGCGGCTTTGCAGAAAGACGCCGAAAACCGCAAGAAAACCATCTCGCTGGATCAACTGGAAGCCGCGGTTGGCGTACTGTCAGCCGAGCAGAAAGCTGACAGCGCGCCACTGCAAAACACCCCGCCCACCATCGTCAGTTCCGACGTACCCGCCCTGCTCGTCTATATCGATGGCGATGCGGCCTATCGACCGGTAGACGGCACTGCACTGCAACGGGTGATCAACACTCGTCCGCTGTTATTGAAAGACGCGCAGGGCACACATTATCTGCACGTCTTCGATGGCTGGATGGTCGCCGACCAGATCAATGGCGCCTATACGCGTCTGGCCACACCGCCAGCAGATCTGGAGAAAGCCAGGCAGGCTGCCATTCAGAGCCGGCAGGTGGATCTGTTGACCGGGCAAAGCGACCCGAAAGACAAGGTCCCCAGCCTGGCCAAGCCGCCACAACCGAAAATCTTCATCGCCACAACCCCCACCGAATTGCTGGTCACCGATGGCGCAGCGCAGTGGTCGCCCATTCAAGGCACAGGCTTGCTGTATGTCACCAATACCACCGGGCACATCTTCAAGGAGATCGGTGACCAGAACAGCTATGTGCTGATCTCCGGGCGCTGGTTTCGCGCCACCGATATGAATGGCCCGTGGACGTTTACCCCGGCAGACAAACTGCCGGCAGACTTCGCCAACATCCCCGACGACAGCCCGAAAGAAAACGTCAAGGCGTCGGTCGCCGGCACGCCGCAAGCCAAAGAAGCGGCCATCGCCGCGACCATTCCGCAGACTTCAGCGATCAAGAAAAGCGCGGTAAAAATGACCGCGCCACAGTTCGATGGCGAGCCGCAACTCAAAGCCATCAATACCACGACGTTGCAATACGTGGTCAACAGCGCAACGCCCATCATCCGTGTCGACAACGACAGCTGGTACGCGGTGGAAAACGGTATCTGGTTCACCGCTACCAGCGTGAGCGGCCCTTGGGTAGTCGCCAGTTCCGTGCCGGCGGTGATCTATTCGATCCCGCCGAGCTCGCCCATGCATTACCTCACCTACGTCAAAGTCTACGAGTCCAGCGGCGATACGGTGGTGGTCGGCTACACGCCCGGTTATCAGGGTTCGAATCTGGATCCGGCCACAGGCGTCGTGGTGTATGGCACCGGTTATCCCTACACACCCTGGGTAGGCAGCGTCTGGTATGGCCCGCCGGTGACTTATGGGTTTGGCGTCGCCATTCGCTATACACCGTGGACGGGCTGGACCTTCGGTTTCGGTTTTGGCTGGAGTTGGGGCGGCAGCACTGTCGCCATGGGTTGGGGCTGGGGCGCCTATCCGTGGTGGGGCAATTACGGCTGGGGATACGCCTGGGGCCCGCACTTGTACCCAGCGCCGTTGGCCTGGGGCGGCGCCGCTTACGGTTACCGCGGTGGCGCGGTGGCCTGGGGTCCCGGTGGCTGGGCGGGCACTACCGGCAACATCTATCACCAATGGGGTGACCGGGCCACGGTCAGCCGCTATGGCGCCGGCTACAACGCCTGGACCGGCAATCGCTGGGCCGGTCAGGTCGGTTCTTCCTACAACTCACGCACCGGCGTGGCGGCTGCGGGTCAACGCGGTGCCGTGCACAACGTCTACACCGGTAATTACGCGGCCGGACGCAGCGGCGTGGCAGTCGGACCGAACGGTGGCGCAATTGCCGGCGAACGCGTCACCGCCGGCAATGCGCGCAACGGCACCCAGGTCACCGCCAATCGTGGCGCCGTGTACAACCCCAGCACTGGCAACACCACACAATATGGTGGCGTTCGCGGGCGCAATGGCGGCGCTGCACGCGTGGGTGACAACGTTTACGCAGGTCACGATGGCAACGTGTACAAAAAAACCGATAACGGCTGGCAACCAATGGTCAAGGGTGGCGCGACCCGGACTGCACCGGTCAATAACAATGCCCAGTTGCAGAATCTCAACCGTGAATCCGCCGCACGCAACTTCGGCAACCAGCGCACCAACAATTTTCACAACTCCTCACAATTGATGAATCGCTCGTTTGGCGGCGGCGGTGGCGGACTCCATCGACGCTGAAAAACTGCACGGGTTGTTCTGAATTTCGAACTGGCTGCGGATCCGCTTTTGCTGTTAAAAACCGGTTCTGCCGTCCCTGCCCGCTACCTCGTTCGGAGAACAGCTTTCATGAGCCAATGGCCAGACACCCGCATACTTGATCTGCTCGGCATTGAACTGCCAATCATCCAGGGCCCGATGGCCGGTGCGACGAATTCGTCCATGGTCATCGCCGTGTGCAATGCCGGTGGTCTGGGGTCAATGCCGGCGGCGATGCTGAGCATCGAGCAATTGCGCGAAGAGCTGAACACCATTCGCCAACACACCAACAAGCCCTTCAACGTGAACTTCTTCTGCCATCAGCCGCCGACAGCCGATGAGCAACGTGCACGTGACTGGAAGCATCTGCTGGAACCTTATTACCGCGAACTGGGTGCCGATTTCGCTGCACCGACGCCGGTGTCGAACCGAGCGCCGTTCGATGCGGCAGCCTGTGAGGTGCTGGAAGAATTTCGGCCGCAGGTGGTGAGTTTTCATTTCGGTCTGCCAGAGAAATCCCTGCTCGATCGAGTCAAGGCAACCGGAGCGAAAATCCTCTCCTCGGCCACCACTGTCGATGAAGCGATCTGGCTGGAACAGCACGGCTGCGACGCGATTATCGCCATGGGTTACGAGGCCGGTGGCCATCGCGGCATGTTTCTCAGTGATGACCTGAGCAGTCAGGTCGGCACGTTTGCCTTGGTGCCTCAGATAGTCGATGCGGTGACAGTGCCGGTGATTGCCGCCGGGGCTATTGCCGATGCACGCGGCGTCGCGGCGGCGTTCCTGTTGGGGGCCTCAGCGGCACAGGTTGGCACTGCCTACCTGTTCACGCCAGAAGCGAAAGTCAGCGCTTCTCACCACAAAGCACTGCGCACCGCCAAGGAAAGCGAAACGGCGGTCACCAATATTTTCACCGGGCGGCCGGCGCGGGGCATTCTCAACCGCGTCATGCGTGAGCTGGGACCGATGTCGCCGAAAGCGCCGGCATTTCCCTTGGCCGGTGGTGCGCTGATGCCATTGCGGGCAATCAACGAGGCAGAATTTGCCAACCTCTGGGCCGGTCAGGCATTCACCCTGGGCACAGACATGGGCAGCGCTGAACTGACCCGACAATTAGCTGAAGGTGCACTGGCAAAACTCACTCGTCATTGAAGCTGCGCAGTGTGAGGATTCAGGCGTCCTCACACGGGTTTCAACCAACACTTCCTGTTTGGCGGCATTTCGCTATATATTCCACTATATAGCGAATTACCCCCCTTGCATGGGCGCAGTCCACTTCCAACAATAACTGCGCTCTGCACTCGCCAATAACGGAGCTGTTACATGACCATTCGTGCCTCACGTTTTGCCCCTGTCTGCGTGGCCTCCTTGCTCGCGGTCTTCGCCGTCGGCGCTGTTCAGGCTGATGAAGTTCAGGTAGCGGTTGCGGCCAACTTCACCGCGCCGATCCAGGCCATCGCCGCCGATTTCGAAAAAGACACCGGGCACAAACTGGTCGCCGCCTACGGCGCCACCGGCCAGTTCTACACCCAGATCAAAAACGGCGCGCCGTTCGAAGTGTTCCTCTCCGCTGACGACACCACCCCGGAAAAACTCGAGAAAGAAGGCGACACCGTCAAGGGCTCGCGCTTCACCTACGCCGTCGGCACACTGGCGTTGTGGTCGGCGAAAGAAGGTTATGTCGATGGGAAAGGCGAGGTGCTGAAAAAGAACGAGTACCTGCACCTGTCCATCGCCAATCCGAAAGCCGCACCCTATGGCCTGGCCGCCACGCAAGTGCTGGAAAAACTCAAACTGACCGAGGCGACCAAAGCCAAGATCGTTGAAGGTCAGAACATCACCCAGGCTTATCAATTCGTCTCCACCGGTAACGCCGAACTGGGCTTCGTGGCCCTGTCGCAGATCTACAAGGACGGCAAAGTCAGCAGCGGTTCGGCATGGATTGTCCCTGCTGATATGCACGACCCGATCAAGCAAGACGCTGTCATTCTCAACAAAGGCAAAGACAACGCCGCCGCCAAGGCCCTGGTTGAATACCTCAAAGGCCCGAAAGCCGCTGCGGTGATCAAGTCCTACGGTTATCAGCTGTAAATGTCGCTGACGAGTGCCGATTTCGCGGCGATCTGGCTGACGCTGAAACTGGCGTCCCTGACCACCTTGATCCTGCTGGTTGTCGGCACGCCGATTGCCCTGTGGTTGTCGCGTACCCGCTCGTGGTTGCGCGGCCCGATCGGGGCAATTGTCGCCCTGCCCCTCGTGCTGCCACCGACCGTGATTGGTTTCTATCTGTTGCTGATGATGGGGCCGCACGGATTTCTCGGCCAATTTACCCAATGGCTGGGCCTGGGCACCTTGACCTTCAGCTTCACCGGCCTGGTGATCGGCTCGGTGATCTATTCCATGCCGTTCGTGGTGCAGCCGTTGCAAAACGCGTTTTCGGCGATCGGCACCCGCCCACTGGAAGTCGCCGCTACTTTGCGCGCCAATCCGTGGGACACATTTTTCAGTGTGATCCTGCCGCTGGCGCGTCCTGGTTTTATCACTGCGGCGATCCTCGGCTTCGCACACACCGTCGGTGAGTTCGGCGTGGTGCTGATGATTGGCGGCAACATTCCCGACAAGACCCGCGTGGTTTCCGTGCAAATCTACGATCACGTCGAAGCAATGGAATACGCACAGGCCCACTGGCTGGCCGGGGCGATGCTGGTGTTCTCGTTTCTGGTGTTGCTGGCGCTGTACTCCAGCCGCAAAACCCGCGCAGGTTGGAGCTGACCAATGATTGTTGTACGTCTGAAACGGGTCTATGCGGACTTCGGCCTCGATGTCGACCTGAACTTGCCCGGCCGTGGCGTGACCGCGCTTTACGGGCATTCCGGCTCGGGCAAAACCACCTGCCTGCGCTGTATCGCCGGGCTTGAACGCGCTGAACATGGCTTCGTGCAGATCAACGACGAAGTCTGGCAGGACAGCGACAACGGCATTTTCGTCCCGCCACACAAACGGGCGCTCGGCTATGTGTTTCAAGAAGCCAGCCTGTTTGCGCACCTGTCGGTATTGGCCAATCTGCAATTCGGCCTCAAGCGCATCGCCAAGTCCCAGCGTCGGGTAGACATGGCGCAGGCCACTGAACTCTTGGGTATCGGTCATTTGCTCGAACGTCATCCGCAGCATTTGTCGGGAGGCGAACGCCAGAGAGTCGGTATCGCCCGTGCGTTGCTGACCAGCCCGAAACTGCTGTTGATGGACGAGCCACTGGCTGCTCTCGACAGCCAGCGCAAAAGTGAAATCCTGCCGTACCTGCAACGCCTGCATGACGAACTGGACATTCCAGTGTTGTACGTCAGCCATGCGCAGGACGAAGTCGCGCGGCTGGCAGACCATCTGGTGTTGCTCAGCGAAGGTAAAGCGCTGGCCAGCGGCCCGATCGGTGAAACCCTAGCACGTCTCGACCTGCCGATGGCGATGGGCGATGACGCTGGCGTAATCATTGAAGGCCAGGTCAGCGCCTACGATGCCGAGTATCAATTGCTCAGCCTGCAATTGCCGGCCACCGAGATGAGCATTCGCGTCACCCACGCACCAATTGCATTGGGTCAGCCCCTACGCTGCAAAGTGCACGCCCGGGACATCAGCCTGAGCCTGCAGAACAGCGAGTTCAGCAGCATTCTCAATCGGCTGCCGGTCACCGTGGTCAGCGAGCAATCAGCAGACAATGCCGCCCACGTGCTGATTCGTCTCGACGCCGGCGGTACGCCATTGGTCGCACGCATCACGCGCTACTCCAGAGACCAATTGGGCGTGCATCCGGGCCAGCATTTATGGGCGCAGATCAAAGCGGTCGCGGTCCTCGCCTAAATCATTCGGCACCACGGCAACGGCGTGCGGTCAATCGTTTTACAGACCGCCGCGCCATTAAAGGAAACTACCGTGCCCGACACCGTGCTGACTGCCGACCTGCCATCCGACCTGCATTACGTCGACGACACCCAGCCCGGTATCACCCGCAAGAAACTGCGCGGCAAGTTCTGCTACTTCGAGCCGTCAGGCCAGCGCATCACCGACACCGACGAAATCAAACGCATCAATGCCCTCGCTGTACCGCCGGCCTACATCGATGTGTGGATTTGCCCCGATCCGCAAGGTCATTTGCAAGCCACCGGCCGTGATGCCCGTGGCCGCAAGCAATATCGTTATCACGCGCGTTGGCGCGAAGTGCGCGATGCCGATAAATATTCGCGGCTGCGCGAGTTTGGCCTGGCCTTGCCGAAACTGCGCAAGCAACTGGAAGCGTTGTTGGCCGCGCCCGGCTTCAGTCGCGACAAGGTCATGGCCACCGTAATCACCCTGCTTGATGCGACGCTGATTCGGGTCGGCAACACGCAATACGCCCGCGACAACCGCTCCTACGGCCTGACCACCCTGCGCAGCCGGCATGTCGAAGTCAACGGCAGTGCGATCCTGTTTCAGTTTCGCGGCAAGAGCGGCATCGAACACCAGATTACCGTCAAGGATCGGCGGTTGGCGCGGATTATCAAGCGCTGTCTGGAGATTCCCGGGCAGAACCTGTTTCAGTATCTGGATGAAAACGGTGAGCGGCACACCGTCAGCTCTTCCGACGTCAACGCCTACCTGCAAACCCTGACCGGTGCCGACTTCACCGCCAAGGACTATCGCACCTGGGCTGGCAGCGCCCTGGCGTTGGCGGTATTGCGCGAACTCAAGCATGAATCCGAGACCGAGGCCAAACGGCATGTGGTGGAGATGGTGAAAAATGTCTCCAGGCAGTTGGGTAACACCCCGGCGGTGTGTCGCAAGTGTTATATCCACCCGGCGGTGGTGGAGAATTTCATGCTCGGCACCCTCGCCGAATTACCGCGCCCCCGCGTGCGCAAAGGCCTGCGCGCCGAAGAAGTGGCTTTGGCAATGTTTCTTGAACGCATGAGCGACATCACCACCGCGCCTTGATCGACAACTTATCGCCCAGCTACAGGCCAGGACCGGCCGTTCACCAGCGTCGAAGATTGGTGCCCGTTGAGCAACGCCTGGATTGATCGGAACGCCGAGAAAGGCGCCGGCAACCGACGAGTTGACCTGTCTATTTTTTGCACGATTGCCGGAGGCTTCTATAGTTGATCTGACACGAATCAGCTGCGGTGACGCCATGGAAGACATTTTCGTTGTGAAGCGTTGCAACAAGATCATCATTCATGGTCGACGCGCCGGAGACAGCCAGCATGATCCCGCCGAAGCCCTGAGTTGGTTTCGCATCTGCGATACCCGCACCAACGGCTTCATCGGCGATGGCTACGACGTTGAAGAGGATGCACGACGTGAATGCAAACGCCTCAACGCAGCCAGTTCCCCAAAAGCGGTCCGCGAATCGTCCGGCTGATGCCGATCATAAGCGGGTCTATACTGAAACCAGCTGAAGGAGCAGCGCCCCACGGCACAAGGCTCGCGACGCGCGGGCTTTTTGCTGCAGCTCAGGTTTCATAGAACGGAGGTGTTTCATGTCCGAAAAAGAGTCCATCACCACCCTCCTCACCCTGCTCGACGCCCGTCAGGCACGCCTCGCGGCCGCTTGCAAAGAGATCGCCGACTGGGTCGACCACCAAGGCGGGCACCCGACCGCCCTGCGCATCCGCGACCGCCTTAACGATATCGAAAAGGATGCCCCGCTGATCCGCAACACGCTATCGGCGCTCAAACCTGTTGATCGGCCACTGCCTCGATTCAGGTAAACCGGTTGCGTAACGTTCATCGAAAGAGGCTCCAGGAGCGGTGATACAAGCGTCACCGCGCTGTCGCTTGTGCGCTGTTTGTATATTTCCTGTGCGGGTTGTTTCTTTTCACATAAAAATCACATCGGCGCGCCTACAGTGCATTCACTCCTTTAGATAAAACCCCTCTCGCCCGCCCGCATGCGGGTGTTTTTTTGCGTGCTGATCCAGTCAAAGAACTGCGCTGTCCATGAACGGTCAAAACCTGTACACGTCACGAAGGAGACAGTTCATGGTCATTCACTTCAACGTCGGCGGCCATTTGGCCTGTGGTCATAAAGGCAAACAACTGGCAGCAAGCAAAGAGCTCAATCGCGTAAAGTGCCGCAGTTGCCGTAATACCGAAGCCTACAAACAGGCGAGAAAAGATCAACGCAATGCCGCGCGCCGCAACGCCCGGCAAGCAAAAACCGCACACGCCACGAACTGGCGCGCCGAGTGGATTGAGCGGTTGACGGAGATGGCCGGTCTACAACGACTGCCTCGGGGCTTTGCTGGACAGGCATTCGTTTAGACCTGGATGAACAAGGGCCGATTAATCGGCCCTTGTTTATTTGTCAGTTGTACGCTGCAGCTTTTCAACCTGTTCAATGCCTGATTGAGCAGGTGCTTTTTGCCCCCAGCTTCTTCAGGCTTCTCGCTTTTCCAAGATCCTTCTTTAGGTTGAACCCGGAGTTCACTCTCACGTTTTCTTGTGGCGTTCACATGCCTGCGCATGACCGGCAGGCATACCAAAGCATTAGTTTCAAACACCCATGTCTGGTGGTCAGTCTCCGGCCTTTGCCCAAATATTGCCCAGACCGAGGCTCACGCCTTGTCGCTTCTTTATCTCAACCATTCAAAGGGTGTTGCACATGACTGACGAGACCAGCGGAACCACACGTCGAGGCTTGATCACTACCGGGGCCATGGCCGCTACCCTCGCGGTGGCGTTGCCTGCACTGGCGGCGCAGTCAACACAGACGACCGCGCCAACGGGCGGCAGAAGCGCTGGCAGTGCCAATGGCTCTGGATTGTTCACCGTCAAGGACGGTACGCAGATTTTCTACAAGGACTGGGGGCACGGCCAGCCGCTCGTTTTTCATCACGGCTGGCCGCTTTCGAGCGACGACTGGGATGCGCAAATGCTGTTTTTCCTCAACAAGGGCTTTCGGGTCATCGCCCATGATCGACGTGGTCATGGCCGCTCTTCGCAGACCGCTGTCGGCAACGAAATGAACACCTACGCCGCCGACGTTGCCGAGTTGATGGCGCACTTGAACATCCGTAACGCCGTGCACATCGGCCACTCCACCGGCGGTGGCGAGGTGGCGCGTTATGTGGCGCGTCATGGTCGCGGTCGTGTGGCCAAAGCCGTATTGATCGGTGCTGTCCCGCCGCTGATGGTGCGCACCGCGAACAATCCGGGCGGCATCGCACTGGACGTGCTCGATGGCTTGCGCAAAGCAGTAGCGGAAAATCGCACGCAGTTTTATCGGGATTTCCCAAGTGGCCCGTTCTATGGGTTCAACCGCCCAGGCGCCAAAGTCAGCGAAGCGATCATTGAAAACTGGTGGCGCCAGGGCATGAGCGGAGGGGTCAAAGCGCAGTACGACTGCATTCGTGCATTCTCCGAAACCGACTTCACGGATGACTTGAAAACTATCGATGTGCCGACCCTGGTACTGCACGGCGAAGATGACCAGATCGTACCGATCGCCAACTCGGCTCAGCTGTCGATCAAACTGCTCAGGCACGGCACGCTGAAAACCTATCCCGGCCTGCCCCACGGCATGTGCGCCACCCACGGCGAACAAATCAATGCGGACCTGCTGGCGTTCATCAACGCTTGAGACAGACCGATAGCCGGAAAGCGCGTGCACATGGCAATAAAAAGCTCCGATTGAATCGGAGCTTTTTATTGGCTCGACGATGATTTGGCCCGACGTCAGCCTACCTCGCCGCCAATAACGTCGAACCGATGCGCGAGGGCGTTGAAGATTTTGGCACCACCTGCAATTCAATAGGCACTCCGAGGAACGCCTGGCACCGCGAACGCAGCCAGCGTTGCCCGGCATCGTTGTGCGCCGCGGCACGCCAGACCATCGTAAGCTCCTGCACCGGCAGTGGCAGCGGCACGGGTTCGGCTCTGACGCCCTCCACCGAGACCATCGCCCTAGCGACATAATCCGGGACGATAGCCAGCATCTCGCTGTGCGCCAGCAGTCTGGGCAGCGCACTGAACTGCGGCACCGCCAACACCACTTTGCGGCGCCGATCCAGACGACTCAGGGCATGATCGGCCTGATCGGTGGCGTTGCCCATGCAAGACACAACGGCGTGCGGACGTTGGCAGAATTCATCCAGGTCCAATTCGCCGGGACGATCATCCGTGCGCAGGAGCATTGGCCGGATCGGGCGCAGCACCTTGCGGCGCGCGCTGGCTGGCAAATCGAGTGTGTGGCTGATGCCCAGCGAGATTTCGCCGTTGAACAGCCGCTGTGACATTTGTTGCTGGTCGACGCGCAGCACGATCAACGTGATGTTCGGCGCCTCGGCACGCAGATGCCGCAACAATCGGGGCAGCAACGCGTATTCGACATCATCGGACAGACCGACCTGAAACGTCGCGTCACTGGTGCAGGGTTCGAACGATTGGCATCGGTTCAACGCCGCGGCAATGCCATCCAGTGCCGGCGTCAGATTGGCGAAAATTTCTTCCGCCCGCGCCGTGGGCTCCATCAATCTGCCAGCACGCACGAACAACGGGTCATCGAACAAATGGCGCAAGCGGCCCAACGCGGCGCTGATGCTCGGCTGACCGAGAAACAGTTTTTCACCGACGCGGCTGACATTGCGCTCATGCATCATTGTCTCGAACACCACCAGCAGATGAATGTCGATGCGACGCAGATCATTTCTGTTCATGGAGTTCACCACCCGGCATGCGGCCATTGAGATCGACAGAGAGCACGCTCAGGTTACGGCGGTGCTCGCCGGTCGTCTGTGGTACATCGGGACAGCACCATCATGCGTTAGGTGCAGGCTTTGATACCTCTGTATGAACCAGACAAAAAAAACCTGTGAAATAAACAACTTGCAGGTGACGGCAGGCAGAACATGGAAACCGGGGATGGCGGTTTTTCCGGGTTTTTTGTCCTAGCCGATGCAGCGCTCGGCCAACTACGATACTGAACCGATTCTCTGCTCCCGCCCCCAACAACAAACCAGAGCGCGCATGATCGACATCCGTCCATACCCTCTGCAAATACGCGCCGCGCGAATTCTGCGCCAAAGGAAATTGCAGTCAGATGCCGTTTAACTCGAACCCAAGGCTGACGCGTCTGCTCGATGCCTCTCTCAAGCCGCTGGAAAACCTGTTGATCGGGTTTATGGCCGTGCTGGTGGCAGGCGGGATGTTCCTCGCCAATCAAGTCGATGTCGATTTCGCCTCCACTGCGCTTTACCTTGCGTTGCTGCTGTTGACCGCCAACTTGCTGACGATCGTCGGGGTGATCTACACGGTACTGCTGAGCATGTTGGCGCTGACGGTGATGTTTGTCTTTCAGGGCGGATTCGAGCAGCGGGAATCGACGGCACACTGGCTACGCGAACTGGCGGTGTTCGCAGCGATCGCGCTGCTGGCCTTGCGCGGCAAACAGGTGGCCGATCACCTGCGCCACAAAGAAGTTTATATGAGCGGCGCACAGCGCCTGAGCCAGACCGGCTGCTTCGGTTTTCGCGCAGACCTCACCCGCATCGGCTGGTCGCAACAGTCGGCAAGGATATTCGAGTATCCGTCAGACACGCCGCCCACCGTGGACATGATCCTCGCTCGCACCCACCCGGAGGACGTATCGCTGGTGCTGAACGCTTTGCAGAAAGCGTCGTGCCATGACGCAATGATCGAAGTCAGGTATCGCTTGTTGATGCCGGATGGGCGCGTCAGGCATTTGCACATGATCGCGACGCCGCTCTGCACCCGCCCTGATCGCTTCGAATACCTTGGGGCGCTGATGGATGTGACCGCCATCGAACACGCTGAGGCCGCGCTGAGCCAGGCACAGATGCAACTCGCACATGTCAGTCGAGTGACCGCTCTGGGCGAATTGGCGGCGTCCATCGCCCACGAAGTCAATCAACCACTGGCAGCGATTACCAGCAGTGGTGAGGCTTGCCGCAACTGGCTCAGCCGCCCGCAACCCGATCTGCCGGAAGCGCGCCAGGCGCTGGAGCGGATCATCGCCAGCGCCGATCGGGGCAGCGAGATCACGGCCCGGGTCAGGGCGCTGTCACAAAAATCCGCTCCGCTGCGGCGCACCGAGTCACTTAACGACATCGTCAACGAGACCCTGCCTTTGGTCAGGCATGAACTGGCCGATCACGGGATCAGCGCTAAAATCGAGCTGACGGTTTTCGACGGTCAGATCAGCGCCGACCGCGTGCAATTACAGCAGGTGATCATCAACCTGATCATCAACGCCTGCCAGGCGATGAGCACGGTGAACGCCGCGCCTCGGACGCTGTTGCTGCGCACCTCGGTGAGTGACCGCGAGGCGCTGCTGGAAGTGGCCGATCAAGGCCCGGGTATCTGCGCCACTTTACTGGAACAGTTGTTCACACCGTTCTTTACGACCAAGGAGCACGGTCTGGGGATGGGCTTGAGCATCTGCCGCTCGATACTCGACGCCCATCAGGGGCGAATCTGGGCGAGCAGCACGGTCGGTCAGGGTAGCTCATTCATGTTTGCGTTGCCGCTGTTGGCCGTTAACGACCCCGGTTACGCCTCGGCGATCTGACACAGTCAAACCTTTTGGGAAAAAGCAATGAACCATCATCCCGTGCCGAACAAAAATCCAGGCGACCCCGTGGTCTACATTGTCGACGACGATCAAGCCCTGCGCGAATCCCTCGGCAGCCTGCTGCGCTCCATCGGTCTGCAGGTCGAGTTGTTCGGATCGGTCGCCCAGTTCATGCACCATCAGCGCCCGGATACCGTCAGTTGCCTGGTTCTTGATGTGCGCCTGCAAGGCAGCAGCGGTCTGGACTTTCAGAACGAACTGGCGATCGCCGGCATCAGCGTGCCGATTGTGTTCATCACCGGGCACGGGGATATCGCCATGACGGTGCGCGCCATGAAAGCCGGTGCAGTGGACTTCCTGACCAAGCCGTTTCGCGAGCAAGACTTGATCGATGCCGTGTGCGCCGCTCACACCCGGGACAAACAGCGTCGTGAGTCGGGCCGACACGCCGATGAATTACGGGCACGTCACGCTACGCTGACGGCTCGCGAGCAGACGGTCATGGCGCTGGCGGCCTCTGGCTTGATGAACAAGCAGATCGCCGGGGAAATCGGCCTCAGTGAAATCACCGTGAAAATTCACCGCGGCCAGGCCATGCGCAAGATGGGTGCGCGCTCCTTTGCCGATCTGGTGCGCATGTCCGAGGCCATTGCCGCTCAGCCGGCAAACCGCTGATCGCACAACCCGCACGGTGTGTTCCCCACACCGTGCTTCTCACTGACAGCGTGTCAAAAGGCGCTGAAAATTCTGCGCGACAGCCCTTTGCGTTATCCCCTGCGCCGTCTGGCGCCCTGCCATTAATACCTGGGTATATCCGCGTCATACCTAGTCATGGCGGCAATGACCCAATGTAGCGGTGCCCTGCCCAGGCCGTTGCAATACCATCTTTTTTCATGGCAAACCCGTAGTTGGGGCGGCCAGCAACCCCTCATCGAAAACACCTTTCTTCCCTCGTCATTTTTCGTCTGTCAAAGAGTTTGCCCGGCATCAGCGATGATCTTGCGCGTGCCGTCCGATAGCAAAAACCCGGAATAAAAAATGTCTATCATCAAACGTCGCGCACAGTTTTTTTGTTCAGACGCCCTCGCCTGGCTGGCGGCCATCGCCGTCGGCAGCATGATCTTCATTACCAACGCGTATCTGGAACTGGACGTCGCACCGACGTTGTTCTACATCACCCTGGTTTTCATGTCGGCGAGCATCTTCTCGGTGCCGGTCTTTCTCGCCGTTGCCCTCGGTTGCGTAACGATCCTCACCGCCAGTTTCATCGCTGACGAAGGCTATCGTGATTACAAGCTGATCGCCGCCTTCATCCGTTGTCTGATTGCGCTGACCACCATCAGTTTGCTGGCCCTGCGCAGCAAGCGTGCAACCGAAACGCTTAAGCGCAAAGAGGCGTTCTTTCTGGGCGCGCAACAACTCAGTCATACCGGAAGCGTCGGTTTCATCATCCATGACGAAGTGACGGTAACGTGGTCGCAAGAGTCTTCACGGATTTTCGAGTACCCGCCGCACGTCGTGCCAACGCTGGCGCTGATTCAGGCGCGGACGCATCCCGATGATCTGCCCATTGTCGACAGTGTCGTGGAACAGGCCAGGCGTCAGAAAAGCCTGATCGAAGTCGAACATCGACTGGTCATGCCGGATGGCCGGACCAAATATGTACAAATGATCGCCAGCCCGCTGTTCAAGCACGGCACACGGACCGAGTACGCCGGCGCGTTGATGGATGTCACACAGTCCAGACAGGCCGAAGAAGCGCTGTTTCATTCTCAGGCAACCCTCGCCCACGTCACGCGGTTGACTTCAATGGGCGAACTGGCCGCCTCCATTGCCCATGAAATCAACCAGCCGCTGGCAGCCGTCATCACCAGTGGCGAATCCTGCAAACGCTGGATCAATCGCCCCGTGCCCAATCTGGAAGAAGCGCGACGATCCCTGGACCGGGTCATTCAAAACTCCGCCCGAGTGTCCGATGTCATCACCTGTATCAGGGCGCTGTCGCGCCAGAGCGAAGTGCAGCGCAAAGTCGAAATCTTCGACGACATCGTCACCGATGCCTTGACGCTCATGCAGCACGACATTGCGCTGCACGACGTCCGCACGCACGCGCAGCTCGGCGCCCCGGACGCGTTGATAAAAGGAGACCGGGTGCAACTGCAGCAAGTCATCATCAATCTGATCATCAATGCCTGCCAGGCCATGGCCAATGTTCATGACCGGGCGCGCGTGCTCCGCATTCACACCTCGGTACAACAGGACGAAGCCGTGCTCGAAATCGCCGACTCCGGTATCGGTATTGCCGAGGACATCCTGCCTTCACTGTTCGACCCGTTCTTCACCACCAAACCCACCGGGCTGGGCATGGGCCTGTCGATCTGCCGTTCGATCATTGAATTTCACGGTGGTCGCATCTGGGTCAACAGTGACGAGGGGCTCGGCACGCAGTTCATGTTTGCGATTGCGCTGAACTCGCTCAGGCTCGAAAAATGAATGTTATCCACCCTCGCCATGCGGCGTTAAGGAGCTTCGGCAGTGCCTAATCCAGAAAACGCTCACCGCGCAAAATGCGCCGATCCTCGCACCATCATTTTTGTTGCCTATGGGCAAATGGGCCTGCTGGACCTGACCGGTGCCCAGACGGTTTTCTGGGCGGCGACCCGCTGCCTGGCCGACCTCGGATTACCCGGATATGTGCTGCACACGGCCAGCCTGCACGGTGGCCCGGTCCGCACGGGTGAAGGTCTTGTCGTCCAGACCTTGCGTCTGGACGATCTGCTTGATGAGCCGATCAATACACTGATCGTTCCCGGCTCGCCGCACATTCGCCAGGCACTGATGGACAGCGCGCCACTGGTGGACTGGCTGCGTGTCGCCTTCGGCAAGGCCTGGCGTACCACCTCCGTGTGCAGCGGCGCCTTTTTTCTGGCTCGCGCCGGCTTGCTCGACGGCTTGCGAGTCGCGACGCATTGGCTGATGGCAGACCTGTTCGAGCAGATGTTTCCGCGGGTCGAACTTGACCGCGAAGCGATTTTCGTCGAGCAGGCTCCGGTGTGGACTTCCGCTGGTGTCAGTGCCGGAATCGACCTGGCGCTGGCGCTGGTCGAGGCCGATAACGGTCGTGATGTGGCCATGCAGGTCGCCCGGCGCATGGTGGTTTACTACCGGCGCCCGGACAATCAGGAACAATGGAGTCCGTTGTTGCAATCGCAATATGCAACCGACTGACGCCACGCCTCATACCCCGGTATGAGGCGCCTGACCCCACGTGCTAGCCCGCCGTCTCAAGGTAGAAGTGTTAACGGCAACACGTCGCCTTAAGCTGTTTACCACGCACCAACAAGTCACTTACCGCGCTGACGCGCCAGCCTGAGACGGTTGTCATGAACGCACCGCAAACGCTATACCGGATCAGTCATCCGCTGCGCATCAGCCGTTATGGCGCGCATATATCCTTGTCCACCGCCGCGCGTATTGATGTTATCGACGCCCTTACGCAGACACTGCGCACAACGGTGAGCATTCAGGCGCAGCTCGAATGCATTGAGAAAAAACTGCATAACGTCAGTTTCCGGCCAGTCCAGCAAATGTTTTGCAAACTCGCTCGCGCCAATGCCAACTACACCCAGTTCCTCGTTACCGGTATCGCTGACCTGGGTGGTTACACGCAAGCCGAGGGGCTTTACAGCCTGAGCGGGGCCACCGAGACCCAGTGTTTCGCCGACTGCCTGGCCGACATCTGTCGAGGTGTGCGCCGGCTACAGGTCACGGACGCAATGCTGCGCGAGTTTCGCGAGTGTGCGATCGCCAATAAAGACCCTGCCAGTAAAAGGCTCTTCGAAGAATGCACTCGGCGCAACGCGCAGTTTCTTTCCCTGATCAAGAACAACTTGCCCCATGAATAACCAGGGTAAAGACGCAAGGTCTGCCATGTTCAAATCCGCAGTAATTGCAGTCGTCGATGACGATGAACGTATGCTTGTTTCTCTGGACAGTCTATTGCGCGCATACGGCTATACCGTAAAGACTTACAGCAGTGCATTGGCGTTTCTTGATACGGCTGACTGCGAGCACACCGATTGCCTGATTTCCGACATCCAGATGCCCGGCATGTGCGGAGTCGAACTGTACGAGGCACTGGCGGCGAAGAATGCTCATATTCCGACCCTGTTCATCACGGGAAAGCCTGGCCTGCCCCCGCAGTTCAGTGCCAGGGTCAGGAAACCGGAAGGTTACTTTTCCAAACCATTCGACACTCAGGCGCTTTTGGCCTGTATTGAGCGGGCGTTGAAGCGCGGGCGTTGATGGCGAAACTGCCAGCCTGCTTGCGTTGGCGTCGCCTCAGCCAGCGTCGATGTTGGTTCGCTGGCAAGCTCTCAGGGTTTAGTCGCGACCATTGAATGTTTAATCCTGCAAAAAAAACGGCACGCTGCGATCTTTGGATCTTGTCATTTGAAACAAGATCAACGATCGCAGCGTGCCACAGTGTCTACAGAGCCTTACCGTTACCCGGTTGGCTCATCAGTAATCCCAGAACGCCGCAATCCAGCGGAACGCCTCACCGTCGACGGCCACGCGACCGACCGAAGGGAACGGCAAGTGGGTGGCGACGAACCATTCGCCGCTTGCCGCCGCCTCCCGCATCAGGCGAACCCGGACGCGGACCGACTCCTCGGGATCGTGCTCAAAGCCGTTGTGCCAGTCAGGATGTTCGAACGCCACCGGAAACAATGCATCGCCGGCAAAGGTCAGGCGCTCCCCGCCGGAGTTCACGTAAACGACGCTATGTCCCGGTGTATGACCACCGGTGAGTTTCACCACCACACCGGGCGCCACCTGATATTCGTCATCAAATGTACGGACGTTACCGCGGTAAGCCTCGATAAACTGATTGGCGGTCGCGCGCAGTACATCCGGCACGGGTGTCGGCATGACGGTCTGGGTGAAATCCGGCGTTTCCCAGAACGCCACCTCGATTGCCGAAACATGCACGCGTACGTCCGGACGCAGCTGGTTCTTCACTTCGTCGACCAGCAATCCGCCGACGTGGTCCATGTGCATGTGGGTGATCACTATGTCCGTCACCGCGCCAAGATCAATGCCAGCGGCTTGCAGGCGCTTGGGCAATTGCCCGGCACGCGGGAAACCGGGAAACTGCCCGCCCAGCCCGGCATCGACAAGAATGATCTGTTCACCGCTGCGAATCACCAGCACGTTCAAGGCCCAGTCAAATGCATCCGGCCCCAGATACATGTCCTTGAACCAGGCGGCGCGCGCGGCCGGATCGGCGTTGGTAGACATGGTCGATGTCGGCAGAGGCAGCACGCCATCGCTGATCACGACCACATCAATGTCGCCTACCCGCAGCGCGTAACGCGAAGGAACCAGCTCCTGCACGCCGCCGAAGGTCGACGTGATGGGCTGGCCGGATGAAGTTTGCGGTGCAAAGTCTTGCTGATACGCCGCAGAGTGGTTCAGATACGTTGACATGGTCGCGCTCCTGTTACTGATTCAAAAACCCGTTTGGGCGAATGCCCTGTTGGCGAGAGCGATACAGCGCTCCTTGGGAAGGAGTGTGCATGGCGACCACGGCGCCAAAAACCATACGCGGGTATAGGGAAAGAACCGTATTGCGTGAGTGCCACCGACGTTGCAGCAACGGTGAGCCATACCAATGTATAAGTGCGAACCTGCCGGTTAAAACGTATTCACTGTTGTGGTTGCCACGACGGCCTGCCACGACTGAAACGTCGTTGAATAAATGTCCTTTATCGGTAAACGGCAGATATACCCAGGGATGAGTCTTTAATACCAATCGGCGCGCCCGGACAACCCATTGCATGGGTGCCGAAATTCACCACTTCATTAAAATTGATGCTGTTGTGCAAACTTCCATAATTAATGAGTGGATCAAACAATGAAACTACCCAATCTGTTTCTAAGCATGGCATTGATAAGCACCGTCAGCTGTCTGTCATCAACAATATATGCCACTGAAGTTCGCAGTGGCGGTCGCGCCGGAGGTGACCGGGATGCATCCGCGCCGTTGTTGCAACACACACTTCACAAGGCCAGGGATCAGCATGTCGCTGAAGGCGGTGCTGAGCGTTTGAAAGAACGTCAACTTGCCGCCGACGGCGCCGATCGCCTGCAACAGAATCAAATTGCCGAAGGCGGCGCCGAGCGTCTGCGAGAACGTCAAGTCGCCGCCGACGGCTCCGATCGCCTGCAGCAGAATCAAATCGCCGAAGGCGGCTCGGATCGTTTGATCGAAAATCGCGTGGCAGACAACAGCGCAACCTATGGCGCCGGCGCGGTCGCCGGTTTCTGCCTGGCCTGTCGCTGACCCGCCATGTCTGCGCCCTTCTCGCTGATACTCGGGCCCCCCGTCATTCAGTGAGAAGAGCGTTTCGCCCGCCAACACATGTCGGCTGGCGCGCGAAAGGCTTATGACTTATAACCGTGGATTACGGCCAAAACGGATGGCTGCCAATACCTCAATCATTCGTACCGGGCCTCAATGCAATCATGAACTCGATTCTTCCCGAGACTCACCACATCAGCAATCTGCGCGTTCAACCGCGCACATTGGTGTTTCTCGCGTACCCACACATGGGTCTGCTGGACCTGACCGGTGCGCAAACCGTATTTTGGGCCGCGTCCAAAGCCATGGCCGTCCGCGGCCTGCCTGGCTACGACATACACACGGCAAGCCTTGCAGGTGGACTGATCGCCACGGCCGAGGGGCTGTCGGTGCACACCACATCCCTGGCCACTTTCGATGGATTGGCAATCGACACCCTGATCGTGCCCGGCGCGCCCGACATTCGTCAGGCGCTGATTGACGAAGTCGCCCTGGTGAACTGGCTGCGCGAGGCGTCGGTCAAGGCCGGACGCACCGCATCGGTATGTAGCGGCACCTTTCTGCTGGCCCAGGCCGGACTGCTTGAAGGTTTGCGCGCGACCACGCACTGGGCGATGTGCGACCTGCTCAAGCATGGTTTCCCCGGCATCGATGTCGACCTTGATGCGATTTTCATCCAGCAAGGTACGCTCTGGACCTCGGCGGGCGTGAGCACCGGCATCGACATGGCACTGGCACTGGTCGAAGCCGATTGCGGTCGCGACGTCGCACTGGAAGTCGCACGGGAACTGGTGGTGTTTCTCAAGCGCCCAGGAGGGCAAGCGCAATTCAGCCAGTTGCTGCAAGCGCAAACTGACGACCGAGGCAGCTTTGACGCTTTGCATCTATGGATCAGCGATAACCTCAGCGACCCTCGTCTGACAGTCGAGTCACTGGCGCGCCAGGCGCAGATGAGCACCCGCAACTTTGCCCGCGTCTACAAAAACAAGCTGGGGCGTACGCCTGCGAAAGCGCTGGAGCTGTTTCGCCTGGAAGCCGCACGGCGGCTGCTCGAGGACTCTGAGCGCAACATCGATCAGATCGCACAGTTATGCGGCTTCGGCGACGAGGAGCGCATGCGCTATACCTTCCACCGTCACCTCTCGATTACGCCGCGCGAATACCGCAGCCGGTTTTCACGCTGACAGCCGTGTGATCTGCGCCACGCGCTACCCTGCAGAACCGCGAAAGTTCAATGCGATTTCTATACGCACGTATAAGTACGCCGCTTGATCGAGCGGCGTATCTTGCGCAAATGGCGGGCGTCCTTGCTGGGCTACCCGAGATCGTCCTGGTATAGAAATGGCCCACACTGCTGTTGTTTCGGTTGTCGACGATGATGAGTCCGTACGCATGGCGCTCGACAGTCTGTTGCGGTCCAACGGGTACACCGTGCAGTTGTACGCCAGCGCCGAGGCATTTCTGTCCTCGAGTGCAGCGCAACACACACGCTGCCTCATTTCAGATATACAGATGCCCGGTCTGTCGGGCATTCAAATGTACGATCAACTCTGTGCCAGAGGCATTCGTGTGCCGATCATTTTCATCACCGGTTACCAGGGCTGCCCACCTCGCCTGAGCGCAAAGTCCGCCGAACCCGTGGCCTGGTTTCCCAAGCCATTCCCTTGCAGCGAACTCCTGGCCTGCATCGACGCCATCCTCAATCGCCCCGCCTGACCGTCCTCCCTATATACCTGGGTATGTCCGCCTCACACCTAGGCATGGCGGCGCTGACCCTATGTAGAAGTGTTTCGCCAACGTTGACCCGATAGCATTTCCTCCAGCGAATCAAACCGGCACGCGCACGGCGGTCGTTGATTGCAGCCTGCACATCGCGTGACCTGGAAACGGTCACGCCTGAACAGACTGCCCGTTAAATGATCCATTTTTCTTCAGGAGTCATCCGATGAAACAGCATATTCTGGTTATTGGCGCAGGGTTTGGTGGCGTCTGGAGTGCCTTGAGCGCAGCCCGCCTGCTGGACCAGCATGATCGTAACGATGTGCAGATCACCCTCCTCGCTCCGCAGGCGGAACTGCGTATCCGCCCGCGTTTTTACGAGCCGGATGTCCATACCATGAAGGCCCCCCTGGGCGAACTGTTCGAGGCCGTCGGGGTGACATTCGTCAAAGGCAGCGCTGACAACATCGACACCGACAGCAAACGCGTCACCTACACCGACGCCGCCGGCGCGCAGGGCACGCTGAGCTACGATCGCCTGGTGCTGGCTGCTGGCAGCCGCGTTATCCGTCCGGCGCTGGAAGGCATTATCGAGCATGCTTTCGACGTCGATGGGATTGAAGAGGCCGCTCGCCTCGAAGCCCATATCAAGTCGTTGAAGAGCCTGCCGCCGAGCGCTGCTCGCAACACCGTGGTGGTGGCTGGCGGTGGTTTCACCGGCATCGAAACCGCGACCGAACTACCGGCCCGCTTGCGTGCTGCACTGGGCAACGACGCCGATATCCGCGTAATCGTAGTGGATCGGAGCCCGCAGATCGCCGCGTCGCTGGGTGATGGCATTCGACCTTCCATCGTCGAAGCGTCCAGAGAACTGGGCGTCGAATGGGTGCTTGACGCTTCCGTCGCCGCCGTCGATGCCGGTGGTGTCACCCTGGCCGATGGACAGCGCATCGAGGCGAGCACGGTCATCTGGACCGTTGGTTTCCGCGCCAGTGCGCTCACTGAACAGGTGGCCGGCACCCGCGATCCGCAAGGCCGCCTGCATGTCGACGGCCACCTGAAAGTGCTCGGCCACACCGATGTGTTTGCCGCCGGCGATGTCGCGTACGCCGCTACCGATACCGTCGGTAACTTCGCTGCCATGTCCTGCCAACACGCTATTTGTCTGGGTCGGTATGCCGGCAACAACGTCGCCGCGGATCTGCTGGGCGTCGAACCGATGACCTACAGCCAGCCCAAGTATGTGACCTGCCTTGATCTGGGAGCCTGGGGCGCGGTCTACACCGAAGGCTGGGACCGTCAGTTGAAACTGGTCGGGCAGGAGGCCAAAGAGCTCAAGACGCAGATCAATACCGTGTGGATCTACCCACCGGCAGCGGATCGGGCGACGGCACTGGCGGCTGCCGATCCGTTGATCCCAGTGGCTTGAGCCGCGTCGGACGATGTTCAGCTTTTTCGAAAGTACCTATCGGGTGCTGAAGCTGTCACTCGCTTTGCTGCTCGGCGGGCTGATCATGCTCGTCGTCGGGGTCATCCTGGCTTACGGCATTGACGCGCACCTGACGTTGCCTGAACTGGTGGCCGCCCATGCGTTGACGATACTCGGGCCCACGGCAATCAAACTCGGTTACGTCATGCGCCTGGTGGGGTTCAATCGCCTGCGCCTTGAGCAAAACGGGCGCGCTGCCTGATCTGAAATCAAGTCCCTGACCGGGGCAGCGCTCTCCTTGCTGCGCCGGCACTTCCCAAACGCCCGCCATTGATTGTTTTGGCGGGCGTTTTTTTTGCGCCCCGGCCGATCTGCTCGATGCGCCTGTCAACCAACCATTTCGGCGGGCAGGACAAACTGAACAATCGCACCGCAGGGTTCGTTGGCGCAGGCCCAGAGTTGCCCGCCATGGATCTCGATGGTCGATCGGCAAATCGCCAGGCCCATGCCCAGGCCACTGGGTTTGGTGGTGTAAAACGGCGTGAAGAGATGTTCACAGGACTGCGCGCCGAACCCCGGCCCGGAATCGCTGACGCTGACCCATACCTGCCCCGTCTCCGTGATCTGCGTGCGCAAGCCCAGCGCTCTCTCGCCGGCACTTGTGCTGCCCATGGCCTCCAGCGCATTCATCATCAAATTGAGCACCACCTGTTGCAGTTCGACCCGATCGCCGTTGACCCGAGGCAACCCGGGCAACAGCTGCAAGTGAACCGCTACATCGCCCTTCTGGGCCTGACCGCGAGTGATTTCAATGACTTCGCCGATAACGTCGTTGAGGTTGACCGACTCCCTGGGTTGTGGCGATTTGCGGATCAGCCCGCGGATGCGCGCCAATACCTCACTGCCCCGATTGGCATCCTTGACGATACGTTCAAGGCACAATCGCACTTCCTCGATGTTCGCTGGCTGGGCGGTCAGCCAACGTACCGCCGCCTGCGCACTGGCGAGTGTCGAGGCCAGCGGTTGACTGACTTCGTGAGCGATCGATGCGGCAAGCTGGCCCATCGTCGCGACGCGACAGGCATGCGCCAGTTCCGCCTGAATCTCGCGATAACGCTGCTCGCTGGCGCGATTGCTGGCTTCGGCGAGTTTGCGCTCGGTCAGATCAAGGACGAACGCAACGCCCTGCTGCTGACTGCTTTCAAGTATGGCCAGACCGACGAGCGCCGGCAGGCGGCTGCCATCCTTCCTGAAGTATTGCTTCTCGAATGGCGGCGCGTGCCCGGTTCGCACAGCGTCGGCCATGGCCTTTTCGCTGACATCGCGAAACTCCGGCGGGGTCATTTCTCGCCACCGCACACGCCCCGAAACCACATCCTCGCGCGTGTACCCGACCATGCGCAGAAATGCGTCATTGGCTTCGACAATCTCGCCCTCAGTCGTCCAGAACAAGATGCCGATGATATCGGCGTCAACCAGACGGCGGATTTTCGCCTCGCGCACTGCAATATCACGGTACAGACGCGCATTGACCAGCGAGATGGCCCCCTGTGAAGCGACCAGTTTCAACGCTGCAATCCGCGTCGGGCTGAACACTCGCGAGCTCAGATTGTTCTCCAGGTACAACGCGCCGATCAGCTTCGCCTGGTGCATCAGCGGCAGGCACAGAACCGAGCGTGCGCAGTGCTCGATGACGTAAGGGTCGACGGCGAACGGCGGCTCGGCCAGCGCGTCATCCAGGAACAGATTCTCCTGGGTACGCAGCACATGGAAAAGGATCGACTGAGGTATCAGCGCCGCACTCACCGGCTCATCACGAAGGGCCAATTGCGTGGTGTCATCGCGGGTCGTCGCTTCGGCAACAATCCGCTGTTCACCGGCCTGCGTCAGGATCAACACACCGCGCTCGGCGCCCGCCTGTTCGATGGCTGTGCGCATGATCATTTCGATCAGCCGCTCCAGGACGATCTCACTGGACGCCGCTTGCGAGACCTTCAGCACTGTGGCGAGGTCCAGCTGTTCGACCGGTGTGGCGATTGTGGTGGTGGGCCCGAGTACCGGTTGTTCGACGCGCAGAAACGGATGGTCAGCCTCCAGTTGCCGAACCTTGCCCTCGGCTCCCCAGCGTCGATAGCCGTAACAGGCATCCTGCAGGTACATTCGGGCAATTTTTCCCAGGCCACGCTGCGTATAAAAGCGCGACGCCAGTTCATTGGCCAGAGCTTCGATGTGCAAAAAACCAGTGTTCTGCGCCAGATGAATAGCCTGTTCATAGGCCTGCTCGGCGTCCAGGTATCGGCCTTCAATACGTGCCATTTCACCGGCCACCAGCGTGGCGTGACTGGCGTAGTTCTGCGCGCAGAGATCAGCCCACACCTGCAGTTGCCGATGGTGCATGCCAATGTCTGCAAGGGATGCCTGTCGGGTTTTGGCAGAGGCAGCGCTGCACAGGCCGGCAGCTGTCAGGGCGCTGTAGAAGGAGTATTCGGCCTCTTCAATGAATGCGTGTGACGACCGCAACAACTTCTGAGCAATCAGGCCCGCTTGGGTGGCCGCTGGGTAATCACCCGCGAAATAGCTGGCTTGCAACCTGCGAATCGAACGCCAACAAGCGGACACCAGCGAGGTGGAGGTCTGGCGATGCTCGTTACCAAGGTCAGAAGGTGGCGCAGCTTCGAGTCGGCCGAAGGGTCGCGTCTGGCCACGCAGCATCTGGATAAACCCCAACTGTACTTCGATGAAATCGATGCCCAGACCAAAGCCTATTTTCCGGGCGTAGGCCAGACCGCGTTCGGCTTCGCCTTGCAGTTCGGCCAACGGTTCGCCAGTGGCCAACAGATTGGAGACCAGACTGTTACCGGCGAAAGCGCCAACCGGCAAATCGCCCGTGCGGTTGGCCACCTCGAACACTTGACGCAATGGCGCAACACAGGTGCGCACCGGTTGAACCCAGCGTTGGGCAAACAGCAAAAACGCCAGCTGAGTGCGCGCCTGATAACGTTCCAGGCCTCGCCGCTCGACCAGTCGACAGCCAAGCTCAGCGAAAGCCAAACCCGCCGGATAATCGGCAAAACGCCGTCCGGCGATCCTCGGAACGTTGGCATAGGCCACGCACGAAGCATCGCTATTGCCGTGCTCGATACTCAGGTTGATCGCCCGGCAGATAGCCAGGCCGGGAAGATTACCGTCCATGTGCAGCGCCGCCACAATCAGCTTGGACAACGCCTCAAGAGTGGCCAGAGCAACGGCGTCTTCCATGGGCGGCAGGTCGATCAACGCCTCGATGCTTCTGCCGCCGAGCTGACGCTCGATGCGCAGGTATTCGTCTTCCACCTCTGCGTCACCGGGATGTGCCGGCCAGTCGATGCCCAGATGACGCAGGAACGCCAGACAGACCGCCACCGCGTCGTGACTCTGATCCAGCATCAGGTAGAGATCGACTTGCAGGCAGGCGACCTGAGTGCGCTCAGGCAGTGTCAGGGCGCGCCGTGATAAGCGCTTCAAGCGCGCTTCGGCGGCAGGCAACTGCCGGGTGAGAAATTCGCACAGGGACCGGCCGGACTCCAAAGCGAACAGCAATTGACGCTGACACTCCCACCCTGTGTCCCCCAGCAGGTCTGAACCGAGGGCGAAATACTTCAGCGCCGATGCGTAGGCCGTCGAAGCCCGAGCGCGTTGCCCCGCCAACAGGTTCAACTGTGCCAGTTGTTCGCGCTCCTCCTGTTCGTCCATCAACACGGCGCCACGATTGAGCTGGCCAACGATCTCGAAAATCGCTTCTTCGCGCTTTCGTGCTGGCGTCCGCGCAACCAATATTCGACCGATTCGCAGATGGCTTTGCGCGCGCGATGTTTCTTCAATCAACAGATAAGCCGCTTCCTGAACCCGGTCGTGAACGAATCGATAGACGTTATCCTGACGCGTGATCAGTTCATGACGAACCGCTTCCCACAACTGTGAATGAATCTGCGAGGCAGCCACGCCTAGAACGGTTGAGAGCGTGGCGACGTCAGCGACGTTGCCCAGGCACGCCAACTGCTGCAAGACTTGCTGCGTCTGGGCGGGTAACCGCGCCAGTTTACCGATCATCAGATCGGCCACGTTATCGGTATAACCTTGAGCATCAATACAGTCTGCATCCCAGACCCAGCGTCGGACTTCATGGTCGTAGGCCAGCAGGCCCTGCTCGACGAGCGTTTGCAAAAACTGAATGACGAAAAAGGGATTGCCCGCCGTTTTGTCCAGAATCAATTGCGCGAGCGGCGCGATGCAGGAACGTTCGGACTGTGACGACTCCGCGAGCAACTGCTCGATGTGCGACCGGGCAAGGGGCGCCAGAGTCATCTCCTGCACCCGCCCCCCCGCCGTTTTTATCGACTGCAGCCGGGCCGTCAACGGGTGCGAGGCATCGACTTCATTACTGCGATAAGCACCAATCAACAGCAAATACTTCACGTCCGACCGGGTCAGTAGCTCCTCAAGCAAGTGGAGCGTGGCGAGATCCAGCCACTGCAAGTCGTCAAGAAACAGCGTCAATGGATGTTCGGCCCGGGCAAACACGCCGATGAATCTACGCAATACCCGCAGGAAGCGTCGCTGCGCCTGAGGCGGTTCAAGATCAGCGACTGCGGCCACTTCTCCGATGATCAACTTGAGTTCCGGGATCAGCTCCGTCATGAGCCACGCCTCAGCACCGAGCGCCGCCAGCAATTCCTCGCGCCAACCGGCCAACTCGGCGTCGCTTTTGCTCAGCAACGTGCGCACCAGGCTTTGAAAAGCCTGCACCAGGGTCGAATAGGGCACATCGCGTTTGTACTGGTCGAATTTGCCACAAGCAAACAGCCCGCGTGCCGGAATCAAGGTTTGATGCAATTCACTGACCAACGAAGACTTGCCGATGCCCGAATAACCGGAGATCAGCACCCACTCGGGCTGGCTACTGACCGTCATGCGTTTAAAAGCGGCAATCAGGGTCTCGACCTCGGATTCGCGCCCGTAGAGCTTCTCGGGAATCAGCAAGCGGTCGAACATCCCCCGTTCATCCAGCGCAAATTCGCTGATTGACTGCTGCCGTTGCCAGTGCTGCATACAGCGGCGCAAATCCTGCTCGACCCCGGTCGCGGACTGGTAACGCTCTTCAGCGGTCTTGGCCAGTAACTTCATGACGATCTGCGAAAGCATCTCGGGCACGGTGGTGACACGCACATTCGGTGGCATTGGCTTGCGCGCGATATGGCAATGCAACCACTCCATCGGGTCGGCCGCAGCAAACGGCAGCGAACCGGTGAGCATTTGATAGAGAGTGACGCCGAAGGCATAGAGGTCGCTGCGCGAATCAATCGAGCGATTCATCCGCCCCGTCTGCTCCGGGGCCATATACGCCAGCGTGCCGGACAACGTCTCGGGCGGTTCCGGTGCCTGTCGCTCGCGAGGCAATCGCGACGCCAGGCCGAACCCGGTGAGCCGTGCGTGACCATCGTCACAGTTGACCAGAATATGGGCAGGCTTGATGTCTTTGTGAATCAGCCCGCAGTTGTGCAGCTTGCCCAGCGCTACGGAGATGCTGATGGCCAACCGCAAAAAAGTCTCGGTTTGCATCGGCGCCGAGAGTAATTCGGCAAGCAGCACGCCACCGGGGTCTTCGAGCACCAGCTGCACTGTGCCATTTTCACGCAGCAACTCCAGCGGGCGAGCCGCCCACGGGCTCTGCAGTTCATCCTTAAATGAATACTCGTGGGCCAGGCGATCAAGGGTGGTGCGCCAAGGTTGCTCCGCTGCCGTCGAGGCAATGAGAACGTTCACGTCCAGACCGTCACCCGCACGTTTGCGCCGACAGAACATGCGCTCTCCGTCGTCCCACAGAACCTGCACACCTTCATTCATCGCCATCGCAGCCATTGGTAAATGCTTGATCATCGGACACCGTTACCTGGCTGCCAGCTGGCGCCATTGCTAACCGTAGCTGAGAGAAACGCGAAGAAAAAATCGACAGAAAATCTTTGCAGGAAAACCGATATGCGGCAATCAACCATAGGTGTTAGCAGAGGGGGCAGTTCAACGGATTGTGGTGCGTGCTCCCTGCGCAAATCAAAGATTGCCGCGAGCCCTGTCGTAGCACAGATCAAGCACCCGGGGATGAACATACGTTCATCGAAAACAGCGAGCAACGCGTCTACCCTGCGGGTTCCGACATAGTGACTACAGGAGTACCCACCATGTTCTCGCACGAAAGCATTCCACTGATTATCATCTTCATCATCATGTTGCTGGCCGTGCTTGTGGCCTTTCTGCACCCGGTTCATGCGTTTTACAGTTGGCTTCGCAGACGAAGGGAAAGATCTGCCGCCGAGATCGCGCGCGAGGCAGATTCGCGCTGACGTTTCGCCTGACAAGCCCGGCGACGCTCGGGCTTTTTTGCTTCCTGATCAGCGCAAACAAAAAACCCGGCGCCAGGCCGGGTTTCTTCGTTACTCTTCATCCGCGTGGCCAGATGGCTTATTGGCCTGTGTGCAATGATCCCGCAAGGGGTTGTTTGAAGGTGGAGGATATTGGGGGGGCAAATGTCAGATACATCATTCAAGCCGGACAAACTCGCCCTGGCGTTGATTTATCAAAATCTTGTAGCCGCCCTCACAGTCATATCGAACCGGGGAAAGACTGAATGATGTACAAAAAAGAAGGTGTGTAGGCGCGGATAAAGAAAAAGCCCCGTCAGGTCTATGCCAGCGGAGCTTTCTGATAGGTCTGGAGAAGACCTGAGTGCGTATATGGTGCCCGAAGCCGGAATCGAACCGGCACGCCCTTACGAGCGGGGGATTTTAAGTCCCATGCGTCTACCAGTTTCGCCATTCGGGCGGTAGCGCGGTTTTGCTCTCTTCAACCGCCGATTCGCAATCCTGACAGGATCGGGCTTTGGCAGCAGAGCGGGAAATATATACATCACTTCCCGGTGACGCAAGTTCGCAGTGGCCGCTTTTCAAAACTAAATCTTGCAGTGCACTGGAAATAAAAAAGCTCCGTAAATCATGGATCTACGGAGCTTGTTTATAGTGGAGGCCGAGGTCGGAATCGAACCGGCGTAGGTGGATTTGCAATCCACTGCATAACCATTTTGCTACTCGGCCTCAAAGCATTTGCTGTCAGTAGCACAACAACAAACACGTACAAACTGGAGCGGGAAACGAGACTCGAACTCGCGACCCCGACCTTGGCAAGGTCGTGCTCTACCAACTGAGCTATTCCCGCTTGGTGTGGCGCATTCTATAGATTTCAGAAGCCCCGTCAACCCTTTGATTCAAAAAAGTTTTATTTCTTTTCAACATCGGTTTTCAGATGTGGCCAGGCCGCGCGGAGGTATTGAACCATCGACCATAAAGTCAGGCCTGCGGACACCATCAACAATGCGTAACCCAATACCACCCAGAAGCTGAAGTCCTTTGGATTGGCCAACAGGATTACCAGTGCCAGCATCTGCGCAGCGGTTTTCCATTTGCCCAGGTTCGAGACTGCGACGTGAGCACGGGCGCCAAGTTCGGCCATCCATTCACGCAGTGCCGAAACGACGATCTCGCGACCAATGATGACGGCCGCAGGCAAAGTCAGCCACAGATTGCCGTGCTCCTGCACCAGCAGCACCAATGCCACGGCGACCATGAGTTTGTCGGCCACCGGATCGAGAAACGCACCGAACGGAGTGCTTTGTTCGAGGCGGCGCGCCAGGTAGCCGTCCAGCCAATCAGTCGCTGCCGCAAAGGCAAACACCGAGGCGGAGGCCATGTAACTCCACTGATAAGGCAGATAGAACAGCAAAATGAAGATCGGAATGAGCAGAACACGTAGAACGGTAATCAGATTAGGGATATTCATCGGCACAACTGGCTACGAGGTGAAGGGGCATTCTACTCGCTATGCAGGTTTGCATAAATCGACTCTGCGAGCTTTTTACTGATCCCCGGGGCTTTGGCGATCTCTTCGATGCTTGCACGAGTCAGCTCCTGCAATCCACCAAAATGTTTCAACAAGTCGCGACGTCGGGTCGGCCCGACCCCCGCAACGCCTTCCAGGGTTGACGTACGACGGGTCTTGCCGCGACGTGCGCGGTGTCCGGTAATTGCAAAACGGTGAGCCTCATCGCGGATCTGCTGAATAAGGTGCAATGCCGGCGAGTCACCGCGCAACGTAAACTCGTGCGCTGCATCATTCAGATACAACGTTTCGAAGCCAGCCTTGCGTGTAGCGCCTTTGGCGACACCCAACAAGATCAGATCCGGTACCGCCAACTCGTTGAGCACATCACGAGCCATCGAGAGCTGACCCTTGCCGCCGTCGACCAACAGAATGTCCGGCAATTTGCCCTCGCCTTCCTTGAGTTTGCTGAAGCGTCGCGTCAGGGCCTGGTGCATGGCAGCATAGTCGTCACCCGCCGTAACACCCTCGATGTTGTAGCGTCGATAATCCGATTTGATCGCACCTTCCGGGCCAAAGACCACGCACGAAGCGACTGTCGCCTCACCACTGGAGTGACTGATGTCGTAGCACTCCAGACGTTGTGGTGGCTCATCCAGCTTCAATACTTCAGCCAAGGCCTCAAAACGCGCGGCGGTGTGCTGACGATTGGCCAAGCGAGCGCTCAATGCCTGTTCCGCATTAGTAACGGCCAACTGCTGCCAACGCGCGCGGGTGCCGCGCACCCGATGACTGATGGCCAGTTCACGGCCACGCAGTTCATGAATCGCCTCGATCAATGTCGGAAAATCCTCGTGCACGACGTTGACGATAAGTTCGCTAGGCAAGTCGCGTTCCGGACTACTGATGAAGTACTGCCCGAGAAACGCCGCCATCACTTCAGAGACGTCTTCTTCGATCCCGACTTGCGGGAAGAAATTCTTGCTGCCCAACACGCGCCCGCCACGAACGCTGATCAGATGTACGCAGGCACCGCCCGGGTTGACGAATGCGGCGATGACATCGATGTCACCGGTGCCACCTTCCATGCTCTGTTGATCCTGCACCCGGCGCAGCAATGCGATCTGGTCACGCAACTCGGCGGCACGCTCGAACTCAAGGTTGATGGCGGCCTCTTCCATCGCCGTAGACAGCTCGTTAGTCAGCGCATGGCTGCGACCTTCAAGGAACATCACCGAGTGACGCACGTCTTCGGCGTACACATCCGGCTCGACCAGCCCGACACAAGGCGCTTTGCATCGCTTGATCTGATACTGCAAACAAGGACGGGTGCGGTTCTTGTAGTAACTGTCTTCACACTGGCGAACGAAAAAGGTCTTTTGCAACAGGCTCAGGCTTTCGCGGATGGCGCCGGCGCTCGGATAGGGCCCGAAGTATTTGCCCTTGGCCTTTTTTGCCCCGCGATGAATGCTCAGGCGTGGAAACTGACCGTCGGACAGAAAGACATAAGGGTAGGATTTGTCGTCGCGCAACAGGATGTTGTACGGCGGCCGCCATTCCTTGATCAGAGTCTGTTCAAGCAGCAACGCTTCGGTTTCGTTGGCGGTGATGGTCGTTTCGACCTGAGCGATGCGCCCGACCAAAGCAGCCGTTTTCGGCGCAAGACCCGTCTTGCGAAAGTAGCTCGCCAGGCGTTTCTTGAGGTTCTTGGCCTTGCCGACGTACAGCAGACGCGCATCGCTATCGAACATGCGATAGACGCCGGGGCGCCCGCTGACAGTTGACAGGAAAGCGCCGGAATCGAATGTTTCAGTCATGGTCAGAGGCTGGCATCAACCATGCCGTGACGAACCGCCAGAAGCGTCAACTCGACATCGCTGCTGATCGAAAGCTTCTCGAAAATACGGTAGCGATAGGTGTTGACGGTTTTCGGCGACAGACACAACTTGTCGGAAATGATCTGGACCTTCTGACAACCGACAATCATCAACGCGATCTGGATTTCTCGCTCGGACAAGGCGTCGAAAGGCGAATCGTTGGACGGTTGAAACGACTTGATCGCCAGTTGCTGGGCAATCTGCGGACTGATATAGCGCTGCCCGGCAAAAACCAGCCGAATGGCTTGCACCATCTCCGGCAAGCCGGCGCCCTTGGTCAGATAACCCGCAGCGCCAGCCTGCAGCAACCGCGTAGGAAAAGGATCCTCTTCGCACACCGTAACAGCGACCACTTTGATGTCCGGATGGCTGCGCAGCAGTTTTCGCGTGGCCTCCAGGCCGCCGATGCCGGGCATCTTGACGTCCATCAGCACCACATCGGGTTTCAACTCTCGGGCCTTGATCAGGGATTCTTCCCCGGATTCGGCCTGGCCCACCACCTGCAAGCCATCAATATCGGCCAGCATCCGTGTAATGCCTGTACGAACGAGATCATGGTCATCGACCACTAGCACCCTAATCAAGCAGACACCTCGCGATATGGTCTTATTGGGATGCCGGACACCTTAGCAAAAAGTGCCCGACAGACCTAGCGGAAAGCCGCATTTAAAAAGTTTCAATTAATCATTGAGGGCTTGCCGGCCGTGGGTTTCAGAGCACAGGTGTACTGATATCCAGCTGCATTCGCAGAAAACACTCGTCCTCGCCCTGTACACGTAGTCCTTTTCTTTCGTACAAGTTTCTTGCCGGATTATTTTCGAACACGGTAAGGCGCAGAGCTCGGCGCCTTTCTTTAACGGCTATGTCGATAACCTGATCAATCGCCCAGGAACCAGCGCCCTGCCCCTGAAACGCTTCAGCAATCTGCAATTCCCGAATGTAGAGTGCACGCAGATCCCGGCTGAGACTGAGAAACCCCAGCGCCAGCTCACCCCGCACTATCAGCCAGTTCTGTCGCCCTGGCCACGCTACGTCAAACGCTTCATCCTGCCATAACAGGTCATGGTGAATGTAGTAACGCAGCATGTTCTGACAGGTGAGATCGCGGGCAAATCCCAGGTCCTCTGGAGCGGCAAGACGTAAGCGGAATGTCATCGGGCTTGTGTAACAGGAACAACCCGTCCCTGCCATACACCTTCATTACGCTGAGCGACGACCAGAAGATCGCCCGTCCCCGGAGCTGCAACAATTAGCGAACCGTCTTCAGACCAGATGCAACTGCGCCCGGCGGATTGCCAACCGCCGGTCAGCCCACCGTGATTGGCCATTAGCACAGCCATCGAGTGTTGCCGGGCGTAGCCCTGAAGTATTGCCGTATCGACTGCGTAACCTTTCTCGCTGATCAATACACCGGCTGCGTACAGGTCAGCGCCCTGATCGGCGGCCGCCGCGGCATGGCTGGCATGCGTGAAATCGGCGCACACCGCCAACGCGACAACGTCCCCGTCAATATTCCGCGTCGGGCCACCGAAACCGGGTGCAAAAACAAGTTCCTCGCCCGTGTGCAAATGCTGCTTGCTGTACACGCCGAGAGAACCATCCGCGCCCAGAACCAGAGCGCCGATCAGCGCTGAAACACTGCCCTCCAACCGGATGGGCATACCGACAACGGCAGTTACCCCAAGCTTTCGGGCCAAATCCCTAAGAGGTTGCAACACGGCATCTTGCGGTTCGATCGCCAAAGCTGCGGCGGTTTCTCCCTCATAGCCAGTCAGCGACAACTCGGGAAAAACCAGTAGCTCAACACCCTGCTCCGCTGCTGCCTCAATGAAGCGGCAATGTCGGGCAATGTTCCCGGGGAGGTCGCCAGCAAGGGAGAGGCTTTGGGCAGCGGCAATGGTCAGTGTCGACACGTTTCATCCTTGGCAATCAAACAATACGCTGAGTGTCGCCACTCTTGCCCAAATCAGGCAATAGGCATCTTGTTGATAACGCGATAGCAATTTCTGATTGCTGAGCCACATCGGCCTCTAGTAAGCTCGGCCCATTCATCGGAGACAGATCATGTTCAGCACCCTTTCACAGCTTCGTACCGCCAGCGCCCTGCGCTCGGTTGCGGCTGTCCGGGTGAATGACGTTTGCGCTCCGGTCAGCTTTTATTTTGGGTATTGGTTTAGCCACTGGCGCGCCTGATACCCAAACGGCGCCCATAATAACGGGTCGCCTACCAGAGATTTCTCAACCCCCGGTCGGCCTCCCGACCGGGGGTTTTGTTTTTTCAAGCCCGAATTTTCAGTAATACACCAGACACTTTGAGGACTCACGAAATGAACTACGCCACTTATTACCGTTACGACAGCTTTAGCGCCTGGCGATTTACCAGCCTCCGCTCGGGACAGCCTGCCGCCTCCGATCGGTCACCTACAGGTGGCAAACACGCCCACATTGCCAATACGGCCAATTGTCGAACACCCCAGTAGGGCCGAGCGCGCGGGAAGAACCCGCCGCCAGCCCAGGAAGACCGAATATGAACTCGTCCGTTTCTGCTCTGCCATTGTCCACCCTCGATTGCGCCAACGAAGCGCTGACCGTGCGTCTGCCCAGTTCGTTGCAACTCAAACAGCAATTGCCCTTGAGCAATGCCTTGAGTCAACAAGTCGCCGCCCATCGCGAGGCGGTTCGCGCAATCCTCAACGGTGATGATCAACGTCTGCTGATAATCGTCGGCCCCTGCTCTATCCACGATCCCCAGTCTGCACTCGAATATGCCGGAAAACTGTCACGACTGGCCGAACAGGTCAGCGACAAAATGCTCCTGGTGATGCGAGCCTACGTCGAGAAGCCGCGCACTACCGTTGGCTGGAAAGGCCTGGCCTACGATCCGCATCTGGATGGCAGTGATGACATGGCCGCTGGCCTGGCACTGTCCCGTGAACTGATGCTGGAAATGATCCGCCTCGGTCTGCCCGTGGCGACCGAGCTGCTGCAACCCCTGGCGGCCGGCTACCTTGACGATCTGCTCAGTTGGGTTGCCATTGGCGCACGCACCACCGAATCTCAAATTCATCGCGAAATGGCCAGTGGTTTGAGCATGCCTGTAGGCTTCAAAAACGGCACTGACGGCGGCGCAGCCGTAGCTGTCGATGCCATGCGCTCGGCAGCCCATCCTCATCGGCATTTCGGAGTAGACAGCCAGGGTCACCCGGCGATCATTCAGACAGCAGGCAACCCTGATACTCATTTGGTCCTGCGCGGAGGTCATCACGGCCCCAATCATGATCGCGAGAGCATTGCCAGAATCCACGCTGACCTGAACCGACTGAAGGTCCCGAACCGGATCATGGTGGATTGCAGTCACGCCAACAGCGGCAAGGACCCATTACGCCAGCCAGGCATTTTCAATGAAGTCCTTGAGCAACGCTTGCAGGGCGATAGCTCTGTGATCGGCATGATGCTGGAGTCTCATCTGTTCGAAGGCTGTCAGCCGCTGAGTGCCTCGCTGCGGTACGGTGTATCGATCACCGATGGCTGTCTCGGCTTTGACGCAACGCAACAATTGCTGCTTGATGCAGCTCAGCGTATTGACGCACACCACTGAAATTGACGGCACCACCCTCCGGTCAAAGAACCGGAGGGTGGTCCGCTACAGCTACGCCTCCAGCCGGACCTGCGTCACCGCAGAGTCCTGACTGACATCATCCAAACGCTCAACCGTATAGGCAACACGCACGATCGAACCGTGATGCTCGCGCCAGAAGCGGTGTGGCACGATAAAGATAAGCGGCTTGCCGGCGGTTTCCCGCGTAATTTCGCGGTCATCGCGGTGATTGAATAAATCGCCATCACACTTGAGATAGACCAACTCGCCTTCTTGCGTCCGGGCATTGCCGATCACAACGGTGACGCCATCAATGCAATCCTGCACCAATAACACGCCATCCTCAGCTTCAAGCACATCGGGCGCGTCCAGTTGACCATGCAGCAAGGCGCTGATGAGAACTCTCGCAGGATCGGATTCGAGCACCGCCCCACCCTCTCGCTCGACTCGATAGCGTACCGTCACCTCGCCTCCAAGATGTGCTGCTATGTACTCACGCGGGATCCAGAATGACAAGGTGTCGGCAACAGCGAAGGCTTCGACCTTCAACCGATCACTGAATGATAGTGGCGAGGTGTCTCCAGACCACATCAACGCAATGTGGTCACCTGCCGTCATTTGGGCATAAGGCTGGAGAGTGACGAGAGCACCTTCCGTGACGCGTGCCGGATCCAGTGTCCCGGCGACTGCGTCCACAATATGAGGAGCCAGCAGTTGCGGCCGTGTATCACCGACAGACAATTGCACGCGCGCAGACGATGCGGGCTCGGTCAGGCCGGCGCTGAAAAGTGTCCAGTAAACCTCCAGTGAACCGCCATCCAGTGCAGCAATATGCAGCCCCTTGATCACGAAAATGATGTCTTTGCCAACCTGGGCCTCACTGACATGCCGCGTCATTTCGTGGTGATAGGCGAAGCCCTCTATATCAAGCCCTTCCCAGCGCAAAAGCAACTGATCGCCAGACGCCATGTTCGGATAAGGGGCAATACGGACGACGACCTTGCCCAGCGAAGGATCAAGTACGCGCCCTTCCCGCGCTTCGAGTGTCGCTGCCGGCAGCAACACTTTGGCGGCGAGAGGGCTGGCGGGGTGGCGCATCCGGTAGCAAAACTCGATTTCATGCGTGTTCATTGTTGGCTCCATGCCTTGGACTAACGCTGCCTTCATTGACGACGTCGACAGCCAACATTCAACGCGATTGTTCGTGCTCTGGATATCAGCCCGATACGCCGCAGACACGAGGTAAAAGCTACGAGCCCAGTAGGCAACCGACGCTAAATCGACTTCGGCCAGGCGCGAGACCGCCAGATCTTCCGATTTGGACTTCCCAAGTATCCGAAAAATCATACAGCCCATAGTCCAGATTCAACGGGCAAGTGAAGCCTCTTCTTACTTCTTAAACGAGTTGTGTGTTTTAGAGTGGCCCACAGATTTCCCGATGAACTTCTGAGAAAAAGGTAAGAACATGCAACGGAATGCTACAACTCGTTATCCCATCCTTCTGGTACACGGCCTGTTCGGATTTGAACGCATCGCCCATTTCGAGCTGTTCCATGACGTTAAGAGCGCCCTGAAAGCGGCTGGCAACCGAGTGTTCGTTCCCCACCTCAGCGCAACCCACGACAATGAAGTCAGGGGTGAGCAACTGTTGAAGCAGATCGATAGTGTCCTGCGTGGCACGCGTGCCAGAAAGGTCAATCTCATCGGGCACAGCCAGGGGGCTTTGGCTGCACGATACGCTGCAGCGCTTGCGCCAGACGCCGTCGCCTCGGTGACTTCAGTCAGCGGCCCGAACCACGGTTCGGAACTGGCGGACTTCCTGCGCAAGGCGCTGGTGCCAGGCCGACTACCGGAAATCGTCGCGCAAAACGTGGCAACACTGTTTGCCGATTTTCTGTCACTGCTCAGCGGTAGCGTAACGCTGCCGCAAAATGCACTGGCAGCGCTCAATGGACTGACAACCGAGGGCGTGGGCACTTTCAACGACAAGTTCCCCCAAGGGCTGCCCGGCACCTGGGGCGGGCATGGCGCAGCAAAGGTCAATGGCGTGCACTATTACTCGTGGAGCGGGGTGCTGCCGACAAACGAGACAAACGAGCTGCCGATTTGCGACCCGGTACGAGGCGTTTGCCAGGCGCTGTCACAATATTTCATGACTGAAGGAGAACAGAATGACGGTTTCGTCGGGCGTTTCAGCTCTCATCTGGGGCAAGTGATCCGTTCCGACTATCCGCTGGATCACCTGAGCAGTCTGCGCCGCAGTGCTGGCGTGGCCAACCGCGAACTCGATCCGATTGATCTTTACGTTGAACACGCCGCGCGCCTGCGAACTGCGAATCTCTGATCAGCCCACAACCCTGCGAACGGAACTTTGCCGAGAATTCGCCCACTGAATCCGGTAGGCTCCACACTTTACTGAAATAGACTGGAGAGTTTCCCCATGGCAAAAGCCACTGCCCGCCACATCCTTGTTGCCAGCGAAGACAAGTGCAACGAACTGAAGGCCCAGATCGAAGGCGGCGCCGATTTCGCCGAAGTCGCCAAGGCCAACTCCACCTGCCCGTCCAGCCGTCAGGGCGGTGATCTGGGTTCGTTCGGTCCTGGCCAGATGGTCAAGGAATTTGACACCGTGGTTTTCAGCGCGCCAATCAACGTCGTGCAAGGCCCGGTCAAAACCCAGTTCGGTTATCACCTGCTGGAAGTTACCAGCCGTCAGGACTGATCCGTCACCTGATTGCCAGCCAACGGCCCGCCTTCTGGTGGGCCGTTGTGTTTCAGTTACATATACGGCTGGCGACTGGCGTGCCTCTCGCGTACAACTTGCGCTTATCGATTTCCCGGTTCCTAGGCTGACAATGCGACTGGTTTTCCCCACATTGATGCTCACCGCCCTAGCCCTCCTGTCGGGCGCCGCTGGTGTGAACGCGGCCCCGCAACATGCGTTGACCGTTTATGGCGAACCCGCCAAATACCCTGCCGGTTTCAGTCATTTCGACTACACCAACCTGCAGGCTCCCAAGGGTGGGACGATGCGCCGCTCGGCGATTGAAATCGGTCACTTCGACCACGTCCTTCCTTATATCGACAAAGGCATCGGCGTCACCCAGATTGACGGCATGCTGTACTCGCCACTGGCCCAGCGCTCAATGGACGAGCCTTACACCGTCTACGGCCTGGTTGCGCAAAAGATGGAGCGCTCGGACGACGGTCTGTCGTTGCGTTTCTTCATCAATCCCAAAGCCCGTTTCGCCGACGGCAAACCTATCACTGCACAAGACGTGCGCTACACCTATGACCTGCTGATGACCCAAGGCAGCCTGCGCTATCGCACGCAGTTCGCCGACGTCAAAGGCGTCGCGGTCGAAGCACCGCTGACAGTACGATTTGACTTCAAAAGCAACGAAAACCGCACCCTTGCCCTGGATATCGCGACCCTGCCGGTGCTTCCCGAGCACTGGTGGAAGAGCCGCGATTTCGCCGGCGGTGGAGGTTACGAGCCGCCATTGGGCAGCGGCCCCTATCGCGTCGGCAAAGTCGATTCGGGGCGCAGCATCACCTTCGAGCGCAATCCGGATTGGTGGGGCAAGGACCTGCCGGTCAGTCGCGGCCTCTACAATTTCGATCACTTCAGTATTGAGTATTTCGGCGATACCGACGTCGCGCGCCAGGTGCTGCGCGGTGGCGCCTACGACTATAACCGTGAGTTCTCCGCCACCGGTTATTCGATCGGCTATGACAGCCCGGCGTTGAGTGACGGGCGCTTGCAAAAGGCCCACCTGGCCACTGAAGCGCCGCAATCGGCCCAGGGCTTTGTGTTCAACCTGCAAAAGCCGGTATTCAAGGATCGTCGCGTACGCCAGGCTCTGGCGATGTTGTGGGACTTCGAATGGAGCAACCGGCAGATGATGCGCAATCTGTACATCCGCCAGCAAAGCTACTTTTCCAACACCGATCTCGCGGCTCGGCAATTGCCCGATGCCCAAGAGCTGAAAATCCTTGAGCCATTGCGTGGGCAGGTGCCCGATGAAGTCTTCACACAAGTCTTCGAGGCACCGAAAACCGATGGTAGCGGCCTGATCCGTGACAAACAGTTGCAAGCCCTTGAACTGCTCGAGCAGGCCGGCTGGAAACCCGATGGCGATCGACTGGTAAATGCCGAAGATGAGCCGCTGAGTTTTACTTTCCTGGTCAGCCAGAACGGCATGGATCGTCTGTTGCTGCCATACAAGCGCACACTGAAACAGATCGGCATCGAGCTCAATATCCGGCGCATCGACTCCTCGCAATATGTCAATCGACTGATGAGTCGCGACTACGACATGATCGTCACCGGTTACCCCGTCACCACGGCTCCCGGTGGCGAGTTGCTCAACTATTTTGGTTCCGCCTCAGCCAACGACCCGGGGGCCAACAATTATATGGTGTTGAAAAACCCGGCGGTCGATACCTTGATCAACGGCCTGATCCGCGCTTCGACCCAATCCGACATGCTGCACTACGCGCACGCGCTCGATCGGGTCCTGCAATGGAATTACTACTGGATTCCCAATTACTACCCGCCCGGCACCTCGACGGTCTGGTGGAACCGATTCGGGATTCCGTCGGTGCAGGCAAGTAATGACGAGGCCATCGAGAGCTGGTGGGAAATCAGCAGCACACCGCTGACCAATCAGCAGATGACGGCTGAAAAAATCGCTCGTGGCAGACCCGGAGGGCCGCACTGATGTGGGGTTACATACTGCGGCGCCTGCTGCTGATCATTCCGACGCTGGTGATCATTCTGCTGGTCAATTTCGTGATCATCCAGGCCGCGCCTGGTGGCCCGGTAGAACAGGCCATCGCCCATCTGCAAGGGATCGGCGGCGCCAGTGTCGGTGGCGGTGCCAGCGAAACCATGAGCGGCACCTCCCGCGCCAGTCGAGGTCTCGATCCGCAACTGATCAAGGACATCGAAAAACAGTACGGCTTCGACAAACCGGCCCATGAACGCCTGTGGCTGATGCTGAAGAACTACGCACAACTGGATTTCGGCAAAAGCTTTTTCCGTGGCGCAACGGTCACCGACCTGATCCTGGAAAAAATGCCGGTAACCATTTCCCTCGGGCTATGGGCTACGTTGATCACCTATCTGGTGTCGATCCCGCTGGGGATCCGCAAGGCTGTGCACCATGGCAGTCATTTCGATATCTGGAGCAGCACCGCGATCATCATCGGCTACGCGATGCCGGCGTTTCTGTTTGCGATGTTCCTGATCGTGGTATTCGCCGGTGGAACGTCATTGAACTGGTTTCCGGTGCGCGGGCTGGTGTCGGACAACTTCGAATCGCTGTCGACACTGGGCAAGATCGCCGATTATTTCTGGCATCTGGTTCTGCCGGTAACGGCGCTGGTGATCGGTGGGTTCGCCACGCTGACCATCCTGACCAAAAACTCGTTTCTCAATGAAATCACTCGCCAGTACGTGGTCACCGCGCGCGCCAAAGGCCTGAGCGAACGCCGCGTGCTATACGGCCATGTGTTCCGCAACGCCATGTTGTTGGTGGTATCGGGCATTCCCCAAGCGTTCATCAGCGTGTTCTTTGCCGGCTCCTTGCTGATCGAAGTGATCTTCTCCCTCGACGGCCTCGGTCGCATGAGTTATGAAGCGGCCGTCTCCCGGGATTACCCGGTGGTGTTTGGCTCTCTGTTCATCTTCACCCTGTTTGGCCTGCTGATAAAACTGATCGGCGACTTGTGTTACACCCTCGTCGATCCGCGCATCGACTTCGCCGCGAGGAACGCCTGATGTTCAAGCTCTCGCCTTTGGGCCGTCGCCGTTTCGAGCGCTTCAAGAAAAACCGTCGTGGCTGGTGGTCGTTGTGGCTGTTTATCGGGCTGTTTGTGCTCACCTTGGGCGGCGAGCTGATTGCCAATGACAAACCGTTGGTGGTCAGCTATCAGGGCCAGTGGTACTTCCCGGTACTCAAGCGCCACACCGAGCAGGAGTTCGGCGGGCAACTGCCGTTCCAGGCCGATTATCGCAGCGACTATGTGCAGAATCTGATTCGCAAGGACGGTGGCTGGCTGCTGTTCCCGCCGATTCCATTCAGTGACGACACGCCGAACTACGACCTCAACAAACCGGCGCCGAGCCCGCCGACGTCAGTCAACTGGCTGGGCACTGACGACCAGTCGCGGGATGTGCTGGCGCGGGTGATTTTTGGCGCGCGGGTGTCGATTCTGTTTGCCTTGATGCTGACCTTTGTCAGCGCGCTGATCGGCATCGCCGCCGGGGCATTGCAAGGCTACTACGGCGGCTGGGTCGATCTGCTCGGGCAACGCGTGCTGGAAGTCTGGTCGGGGCTGCCGGTGTTGTACCTGCTGATCATCCTCTCTGGTTTCGTCGAGCCGAATTTCTGGTGGTTGCTGGGGATCATGGCGCTGTTTTCATGGTTAGCGCTGGTGGATGTGGTGCGCGCCGAGTTCTTGCGCGGGCGCAATCTGGAGTACGTCAAAGCCGCCCGCGCGCTGGGCTTGAGTGATCGCAAAGTGATCTTCCGGCACATTCTGCCCAATGCCATGAACGCGACACTGAGCTACTTGCCGTTCATTCTGACCGGGGCGATTTCCACCCTTACCGCGCTGGATTTCCTTGGTTTCGGCATGCCCGCCGGCAGCGCCTCGCTGGGTGAGCTGATCGGTCAGGGCAAACAGAATCTGCAAGCACCGTGGCTCGGGTTGACGGCATTTTTCACCCTGGCGCTGATCCTTTCTTTATTGGTGTTCATCGGCGAAGCGTTACGTGACGCGTTCGACCCTCGATCCTGAAGCGTGGCCATGACTGACAACCTGATTGAAATCCGTAACCTCAACGTTGCCTTCCATGGCCAGAGCGTGGTCCGCGACCTGTGCCTGGACATTCGCCCCGGTGAGTGTCTGGCCCTGGTTGGCGAGTCGGGCTCAGGCAAATCGGTGACCGCCCATTCGATTCTGCAATTGCTGCCCGAAAGCGAAGCGCAAACCACTGGCAGCATTCGCTATCGCGGACAGGAATTGATCGGTGCCGATCCCAAGGTCTTGCGCGAACTGCGCGGCAACCGCATCGCCATGATCTTTCAGGAGCCGATGACCTCGCTCAATCCGCTGCACACCATCGAAAAACAGATCGGAGAAACGCTACTGTTGCACCGCGGCCTCGGTGGCAAAGCAGCGCAGGCGCGCATCCTCGAACTGCTCGGTCTGGTGGGCATCCAGAAACCCAAGGAACGCCTCAAGGCCTATCCGCATCAACTCTCCGGCGGGCAACGGCAACGGGTGATGATCGCCATGGCCCTGGCCTGCGAACCGGAACTGTTGATCGCCGACGAACCGACCACCGCGCTTGATGTGACGGTGCAGCGCAAAATTCTCCTGCTGCTCAAGTCCTTGCAACAACGCCTGGGCATGTCGCTGCTGCTGATCAGCCACGACCTCAATCTGGTGCGCAGCATTGCGCAGCGTGTCTGCGTGATGAAGGCTGGGGAAATCGTCGAGCAGGCACCCTGCGAAACCCTGTTTACCGAGCCGAAGCATCCTTACAGCTGTGTGTTGCTCAACGCCGAACCGGAAGGTGAAGCGCTGCCTCGGGATGAGCGCGAGAACGTACTGGAAGTTGAAGATCTGCGGGTCGAATTCGTTGTCGGTGGCGGGCTTTTTCAGCGCAAAAAGTACTTTTGCGCGGTGGACGGTATCAGCCTGAACATTCAACGCGGCAAGACGTTGGGCATCGTGGGGGAATCCGGTTCAGGCAAATCGACGCTCGGTCAGGCAATCCTGCGCTTGCTCGATTCCCAGGGCAGCATCCGCTTCCAGGGCGAAGCGCTCGATGGCCTCGATCAGAAAGAATTACGACCGTGGCGGCGGCAGATGCAGGTGGTGTTTCAGGACCCCTTCGGCAGCCTCAGCCCGCGAATGTCAGTGGCGCAGATCATCAGCGAAGGCCTGGAAGTGCATTGCGAGTCGACCGCCGAAGAATGCGATGAACAAGTGATCCGCGTGCTCAAGGAAGTCGGCCTCGACCCGCAGAGTCGCCATCGCTATCCGCACGAGTTTTCCGGTGGCCAGCGCCAGCGCATCGCGATCGCCCGGGCATTAGTACTCAAACCGGCGCTGATCCTGCTAGACGAACCGACTTCGGCGCTTGACCGTACGGTGCAAAAACAAGTGGTCGCCCTGCTCCGCCAGCTTCAGGAAAAACACGGTCTGACCTACCTGTTCATCAGCCATGACCTGGCAGTGGTGCGCGCGCTGGCCCACGATATGATCGTGATCAAGGACGGCAAAGTGGTAGAGCGTGGTGCCAGTCATGATGTGTTTGACGCGCCGCAGCATCCGTATACCAAAGAGCTGTTGGCGGCGGCGCATCCGGGTTAGGCATGATCCGGGCAAGTCGAACAACTAACAGGCTCCATTCCTGCAATGAAATGCGTTTCAAGTGCAGGAGTGAGCCTGCTCGCGATGGCGTCACAACAGGCGAAATACCTCAGGATCTGCCAGATGAACACCACCGAAAGCCTCAAGGACTACCAACGGGTTCGCACCCTGGCGATCCGCTCGCTGTTCGAGATCATCGAGCAGTCGAGCGAAGGCACGGTGATTGTCGATCGCGATGCCAACATCGTCTGGATGAACGAACGTTATGCCCGACGTTTCGGTCTCGAATCGGCTGCCGGCGCAATCGGCAAACCCTGCGAGAGCGTGATTCCCGGCAGTTTGCTGCGCGAAGTCGTGCGCACCGGCCGCCCCATTCTTCTGGACATGCAAGACACACCGAAAGAGCCGTTGGTGGTGATGCGCCTGCCGATCCACGACGATGCCGGCACGGTGATCGGTGCGATCGGCTTTGCCCTGTTCGACGAATTGCGCACCTTGTCGCCAATGCTCAAACGCTACTTGAGCATGCAAGAGGAGCTGGCCTCGACCCGCTCTCTGCTGCGGGCACGGCAGACCAAATACAACTTCGCCCACTTCATCGGCACCAGTGCCGCCAGCCTCGAGGTCAAACGCCGCGCCCGACGCAGCGCCAGCGCCGAATCACCGGTGTTGCTGCTCGGCGAGACCGGCACCGGCAAAGAGTTGCTGGCCCAGGCCATCCACAGTGCGTCGCCGCGGGCACACAAAGCCTTCGTCAGTATCAATAGCGCGGCGATTCCCGAGGCATTGCTGGAAGCGGAGTTTTTCGGCACTGCGCCGGGCGCCTTCACCGGTGCCGACCGCAAGGGTCGTACCGGTAAGCTGCAAATCGCTCAGGGCGGGACGTTGTTTCTCGACGAGATCGGTGACATGCCGCTGCCCTTGCAGAGCAAACTGCTGCGTGTGCTGCAGGAAAAGGAGTTCGAGCCGGTCGGTTCCAACGACGTGATTCAGAGTGACGTTCGGGTGATTGCCGCGACTTCGACCGATCTGCAAGCGGCGATCAAACGCGGTGAGTTCCGCGCCGATTTGTACTACCGCCTCAATGTGTTGCCGATTCAGGTGCCGGCACTGCGAGAACGTCTTGATGACCTGCCAGCGCTCAGCGAAGCCATTCTTGAAGAACTGCGCAGCCAGCATGAACTGCACGGTGATGCGCTGGCATTGCTCGGACAGCACGCGTGGCCGGGGAACATTCGCGAACTGCGCAATGTGCTGGAGCGAGCGGCATTGCTCAGTGATGACTTGATGCTGACCGAGCAGGATATTCGTGCGGCGATTGGTACGTTGACGCCGGTTGAGCGTGGTTCTGGCCCACTGGCTGAGGTGGTGCCAGAGGAAACATTCGCCCAGGCACGCGAGCGGTTTGATCGGCAGTTGATTCAGTCTGCCCTCGCGCAATGCGCGGGAAATGTACCGCAAGCAGCTGCTCGGCTGGGGCTTGGTCGGTCGACGCTGTACAAGAAGATGGTGGCGCTGGGGATTGCTTGAGTCTCTATAAAGAGACGCGAATCTCATTAATTAGAAAATTCGTCAAGATCAAAAGATCGCAGCCTTCGGCAGCTCCTACAGGGGAATATCGGGTCCGCACTGTAGGAACTGCCGAAGGCTGCGATCTTTTCGGCTTAATGCCGTCTCTATAGTGAGATAAAAACTCTGAAGCCTGCCCTACTTGCACGACAATACCTTTATATTTCAACGTGTTAGATAACTGGCACAGATCTCGCTAACACCTCTCCCACACCCGTTCCACCCACAAAAATAACAATTCTGGAGAGACACACCATGAGTGTGATCATTGCCTTGGCAGCGCTGGCGCTGCTGATGCTGGCGGCCTACCGTGGCTACAGCGTCATCCTCTTCGCTCCGATTGCCGCCCTCGGCGCAGTCCTGCTCACCGACCCCTCCGCCGTCGCCCCCGCCTTCACCGGGGTGTTCATGGAGAAAATGGTCGGTTTCATCAAACTTTACTTTCCCGTGTTCCTGCTCGGCGCCGTGTTCGGCAAGTTGATCGAGCTGTCGGGTTTCTCGCGCTCGATTGTCGCCGCAGCGATCCGCCTCCTTGGCACCCGGCAGGCCATGCTGGTAATCGTGCTGGTTTGCGCTCTGCTTACTTACGGCGGCGTTTCGCTGTTTGTGGTGGTCTTTGCGGTTTATCCGTTCGCCGCGGAGATGTTCCGCCAGAGCAATATTCCCAAGCGTCTGATCCCGGCCACCATCGCGCTTGGCGCGTTTTCGTTCACCATGGACGCCCTGCCCGGCACGCCGCAAATCCAGAACATCATTCCCAGCACCTTCTTCAACACCACCGCATGGGCGGCGCCGTGGCTGGGTGTGATCGGTACGATCTTCGTGTTCTGCGCCGGCATGCTGTTTTTGCAGCGTCAGCGCAACAAGGCGATGCGCGCGGGTGAGGGTTATGGCACCGAGTTGCGCAACGAGCCGGAAACCGCTGAGGACCTGAAACTGCCGAACCCGTGGATTGCCCTGTCGCCACTGCTGGCGGTGGGCATCATGAACCTGCTGTTCACCCAGTGGATCCCGCAGTGGTACGGCAAGACTCACAGCCTCGCGCTACCGGGCATGGCCACACCGGTGACCACTGAAATCGCCAAACTGACGGCGATCTGGGCGGTCCAGGCCGCGCTGCTGGTGGGCATTCTGATGGTGCTGGCGTTCGGCTTTCAGGCGATTCGCAGCAAACTGGCGGAGGGCAGCAAAAGCGCGGTGAGCGGCGCGTTGCTGGCGGCGATGAACACTGCATCGGAGTACGGCTTCGGCGCAGTGATCGCTTCACTGCCAGGCTTTCTGGTGCTGGCTGACTGGCTCAAGCAAATCCCCAATCCGCTGGTCAACGAAGCCATCACCGTGACCCTGCTCGCTGGCATCACCGGGTCCGCATCCGGCGGCATGAGCATTGCGCTGGCGGCGATGTCCGAGCAGTTCATCAGTGCGGCCCACGCGGCGAACATTCCGCTGGAAGTGCTGCACCGCGTCGCCGCGATGGCCAGCGGCGGCATGGACACCCTGCCGCACAACGGCGCGGTCATCACCTTGCTCGCGGTGACAGGCCTGACCCACCGTGAAGCCTATAAAGACATTTTCTGTATTACGCTGATCAAGACCCTGGCGGTTTTCGTAGTGATCGGCACTTTCTACGCCACTGGCATTGTGTGAGGTATTCATGACGACTCTTTCCGGCAAGACCGCACTGGTTACCGGTTCCACCAGCGGCATCGGTCTGGGCATCGCCTTGAGCCTGGCCAAGGCCGGCGCCAATTTGATTCTCAACGGCTTCGGTGATGCCTCGAAAGTCATCGCCGAAGTCGCTCGGTTCGGTGGCAAGGTCGGCCATCATCCGGCCGATGTCAGTGACCCGGCGCAAATTGCCGACATGATCAATTACGCCGAGCGCGAGTTCGGCGGTGTCGACATTCTGGTCAACAACGCCGGCATCCAGCATGTCGCCGCGGTGGAGGAGTTCCCTGTCGAACGCTGGGATTCGATCATCGCCATCAATCTGTCCTCGGTATTTCACAGCACGCGCCTGAGCGTACCCGGAATGCGCGCTAAAGGCTGGGGGAGAATCATCAATATCGCCTCGGTGCATGGTCAGGTTGGCTCGACGGGCAAGGCGGCTTATGTGGCCGCCAAGCACGGCGTAATCGGTCTGACCAAAGTGGTCGGTCTGGAAACCGCGACCAGCAACGTCACCTGCAACGCGATCTGCCCGGGCTGGGTACTGACGCCACTGGTACAGAAACAAATCGATGATCGCGCGGCCAAGGGTGTCGATCCACAGCAGGCGCAGCATGATCTGCTCGCCGAGAAGCAACCTTCGCTGGAGTTCGTCACACCGCAGCATCTGGGCGAGTTGGTATTGTTTTTGTGCAGCGAGGCTGGCAGTCAGGTACGCGGGGCGGCGTGGAACATCGATGGTGGCTGGCTGGCGCAATAATTGCCCCCGGCTCAGACGGGGCTTTGGCGCACAGCCTGTGTGCATGAATCAGATAACAAGAGGCACGCAATGTCCGACATCCTCTGGCAACCCGACGCCAATCGTATCGCCCGATCGCGCATGGACGCGTTCCGACGCTTCGTCAATCAAAGCCATTCTCTCAACCTTGATGACTACCCTGCCCTGCACCAATGGAGTATCGATCAGCGCGAAGCGTTCTGGCAGGCCATCGTCGATTTCTTCGATATTCGTTTCCATAACCCGCCCGATGCCGTGCTGCGCGAAGGCCCATCAATGCCCGGCGCCGAATGGTTTCCCGGCGCAACCCTGAACTTCGCCGAGCATCTGTTGCGCCGTCGCGATAACGCCGTAGCGGTGGTGGCGGTGGCCGAAAATGGCCAGCGTGAGCAACTGACCTGGGCCGAACTCGCAGAGCACGTCGGCGGTTTTCAAGCCAGCCTGCAAGCCGCCGGCGTTGGCCTCGGCGACCGGGTGGCTGCGTGCATGCCCAACACCTGGCAAACGCTGGTGGCGATGCTCGCAACCACCAGCCTCGGCGCAATCTGGTCGTGCTCTTCACCGGACTTCGGCACCCACGGCGTCATCGACCGCTTCGGCCAGATCGAACCAAAGGTGCTGATCACATGCGCCGGTTACCGCTATGCCGACAAAGAAATGGATCAAACCACCAAGCTCAACGAAATCCTTGCGCAACTGCCCTCGCTGCAACAGCTGATCATCGTGCCGTATGCCCGTGCACAAGCCCGCTGCGAGGATTACCGGACGCAGGCCGACGTCACGCTCTGGGATGATTTCTACCAACCCGGTGAAGCACCGCGTTTCGTACCGGTGCCGTTCAATCATCCGCTGTATGTGTTGTATTCCAGCGGCACCACGGGCGTTCCGAAATGCATCGTCCACAGCAGCGGCGGCGTGCTGCTGCAACACGTCAAGGAACACGGGCTGCACGTTGACCTCGGCCCCGCTGATCGCCTGTTTTACTACACCACCTGCGGCTGGATGATGTGGAACTGGCTGGTATCGGCGCTCGCGGTCGGCAGCGCCGTGGTGCTGTACGACGGTTCGCCGTTTCATCCCGCCAATGATCGCTTGCTGGATTTGATCGACGACGAACGCATCAGCGTGTTTGGTACCAGTCCCAAGTTCCTCGCCACTCTGGAGAGCAGTGGCAGCAAACCTCGCGAGAGTCATGATCTGGGCAGTTTGAAAACCCTGCTGTGCACCGGCTCTGCCCTGTCGCCGCAGAGTTACGATTTCGTCTACCGCGACATCAAGTCCGATGTCTGCCTGGCCTCGATGTCCGGTGGCACCGATATCGTGTCGTGCTTCGTCAACAGCAATCCGCTGTCGGCGGTACGCCGCGGTGAAATCATGGGCAAGAGTCTGGGCATGGCCGTTGAAGTGTGGAATGACGCCGGCCAGGCGGTGATCGGCGAGAAAGGCGAACTGGTCTGCGCCCGACATTTTCCGGCGATGCCGATCGGGCTATGGAACGACGCCGATGGCGAGAAGCTGCGAAAATCCTATTTCAGCCTGTTCCCTGGTGTCTGGGCGCAGGGCGATTACGCTGAACAGTTGCCCCATGGCGCAATGCTGATCCACGGTCGCTCCGATGCAGTGCTCAACCCGGGAGGCGTGCGCATCGGCACGGCGGAGATTTATCGTCAGGTAGAGAAAGTCCCGCAGGTGCTCGACAGCGTGGCGATCGGACAGCAATGGCAGGATGACGTGCGAGTGGTGTTGTTTGTGCGCTTGCAGGATGGCGTTGAACTGGATGCCCCCCTGCAGGAGCAGATTCGCCAGGTGATCCGCGCCAACACCACGCCACGTCATGTGCCGGCGAAGATCGTCGCGGTCACGGATATCCCGCGCACCATCAGCGGCAAGGTCGTGGAACTTGCCGTGAGAAACGTGGTGCACGGACAGCCGGTGAAAAATACCGATGCATTGGCCAATCCCGAAGCGCTGGAACAGTTTCGGAATCGGCCGGAACTGGCAAGTTGATCGGCCGGTGGCAAGCGGTCAACCGAAGACCGTAACCGTCACGCCTGTTTGTTCAACGTGATGACAACCGGCTCGACAATTGCCTTGCCAGCACTGACGTCGAGAGCACCGCGGATGATCGCCATATTACGGTCATACGTGGTTTTGTCCGTGGAAAGCTGACTGAGTAACGAGGTCGCCACCGCCAGGGAGTCTGCATTTGCAAAAGATCTGGACGGTGCATGACAGACCGTGCCCTGCTCCACCACCGGCAGGCAACCCGATGCAATATTCAGCAGCGGAGCTACATCGATTCGCTGCCCGCTTTCGCTGCCGCTCTGTGCATCGGAGGCGTAACCGACATCATTGGTTTGCGCGCTGGCATGAAACAGTTCATGAATCAGGTCATCGGCCACCACATCGTGGTTGAAGCCGAGACTGACGAAGTGTCGGTTGAGATTTTTTGTGTAGATTTCAACGAACGCAACATCAGACCCGTTGCTGGCTCCGGCGCTTTTCCAGCGTGTGTACCCGTTCATGTCAAACGCCGCGATCGTGTTTTGCTCCTTGATCTCATCAAGCACCATGTTGCTGATGGAGAAGCCCGCAAAATCGAAGCGAATCAAGCGCAAATAGTTGACCAGACGTTCAGTGGCAACCGATGAGGTATCGCCGAACAGTGTCTTCATCACCAGACTGCAATCGCGTTTGAAATCATGCCGGCTCATCACCCCAATGGCATTATCGATTTTCGCTCGAGCACGGGGCAGACTTTTTTCGATGAACGTTCGCGTATAGCTTGCTGGCAAGGTTCTGGGCGAATAACTCAATTGCAAAGGCGCGTTATAGGAAAAGCCATCCAGCGGCTTGCCCCACAGATCGCCGCGACGATTCAACGCATACCATTTGTTGTCACGGCGCGCGGCCAGAACCGTAACGGCATCGCTCCCGGTGCCGCGTGGACGCCAACTGCCAAGGCCTAATTGCGCGCTCCCAGCGCTGTCGATCAAATCGTAGGATTGCCGGCGACCACTGAGCGTGTGCAACTGTTTGTTCGCCTTCGTGATAATTTCGTGGGTGTTCTTGTTGAACCGCAGCAAACCCTTGCGCAGCAATTTACTACCGGCCTGCAGGCCCGAGGGCACACCATCCAGCGGATTGAACAGAGAGATCGCTGACGTAAAGGCCAGCTTGGCGAAACGCGCCGCTTTTGATGTCGCGGAAATGGCCTTGGCGGAAATAATCAACGCTTTCGAACTGGCTCCCGCCACCGTCCCTATCAGGCCGATGCCATCCATTAAGCAGCCGTAGATCCCATCTACCACCTTGTCATGCTCACCGGTGGCAATGTCTTCGATGCATTTTTTGAACGGCACCACCAGGTCGATGAAATAGGTGAGTAGTCGCTCGCCTTCGTCTCGGGAGAGCTCAAGAGGCGTCGGTATGCGAACCAGCTCTCTGAGTTCCTGGGCATTCAAAAACGGGCGATGTTTGATAATAAACTCGGCAATACGCGCAACGTTCGGATCGTTGAAGCGCTGGTAAAAGCCTTGCTTGGGATTTGCGATTTTTTTCGGTTCCGGCAGCAGGCCAAAGTTCTCAATGACGGCCATGCTGCTTTTGACCGAAGGGTCTGGTGCAACAGCGTGGGTATAACACTTCACATTGATCGGTAGACTCTGCAAATTTGTCGGTGTCAGATGGGCAGTCAAATCTGCCGTTTGACTCATTCTCGAACGCTGTTCGATTTTCCGCTCCCGAATGATCAGCGCCCCCAAGGCATCATTTTTGCGGAATTCTCCACGGGATGTGAACAGCTCATAGCAAACGAAGGCATTGTTGTAGGACGCACACATCACCAGACCAAATCGCCCCGTTGCAGCATCTCGGCTTTGTTGCGTTTCTCTTGGAAATTCAACGTTGAAAGGTCCGCCGGCACGACGTGTAATGGTATAAATCGCTGATTCGCGCACTGTCAAAAAGTCGATTCGGGCATTCATGAACGCACGCAAATCCGCCTCGGGCATCTGCGCCAATGCCAACTTCACGGTCGACAACATGGCACTGTTGAGGTCCTTCAGATATACCGCCAACTGACGATCCATCTCTTCGTCGCAAGATCCGAGCCTCAGTAACTGTGGATAACGCCTGTAGATACTGACACCCGAAGGGTTGTAATTGATGGCCGGGCGAGCTATGCCGTTGGTGACCAGGCGTACGGTTCGCCTATCCCATTTGCCGGTGACAAGTTCACCCGATTGGTGCAGGTCTACCATGGACATGACCTGCTGCCCGCCTTTTTCGGAAAGTGCTTTTTCATCCAGCGTGTCACAGCCCGGCGCCGCGACTTTCAATGCTGCACGGGCGATACCTGCTCTGTTCGGCAGAATTGTCGAAAATGCCTTGGCTATCTCGGCAAACTTTTCCGAGTGCTGTTCAAATGCCTCTATCGCACGGCGGGTGCTGGCTTCCTCAGCCTGATCGAGTTCAGTCTGCGTTATAACCTGGTTGATCAGCGCCCAACTGACGATCGGATCAATCATGGAAAGATCCCGCAAATGTTTTTGCGCATCACTGACCGGCTCCAGATCCGCATAGGCCATGATCTGTGCATAGGTCAGGACTCGCGACGCGCCTGTCTTTGCAGCCTCCACAAGTACGACGGCACGACAGAAATTGATCCAGCCAATGGATCCCAGAGTCATTGCCGACGGAATTTCCCTGACCAGAAACTCCGGTGCAGTACGCGCCAACAGCATGTGCGTTATCAAAGGCGCCAAATCCAGATCAACCCAGCCTTTCGCCCGCACAAAAGCAGTTATTTCTTCACGTACGGTCGATGCCTGGCGGTCAACGTTACTGGGTGCATAGAGATCAAAACCAGCGATCTTTCTCCTTTGGTGGTTGTGCAGTATCGTCGGATCGAGTTCCAGCAGAAGGGCCGTGGTCAGTAATTGTCGAAGGGTATTTTCCGAGACAATCTGCCCCTCATTGACACCAAACCAACCCAGTTCGCTCAAATAGCTTCTGGCGAGATTCAGCGAGACCGGGTAGCTGACAAATTCGTTGATTCGCTGAGCCGCATTATCATGCGATATAGCGTTACGCCCAGTGAGGTTGTGCAATGCATTGAGCAATTTTCTTTGCGGCATAAGCTTGACTGTCGCTGCGCGAATCGCCGCCAACTGGTCTTCGGAAAGAGCAACGAGAGCCTGATCATCTGTTTGGAAGTGCTCCCAATAGTTCGCTGGCTCCTTGACTTCCGGATCAAACTTGAACAACTCGATCAGATTCCTGACCTTCGCCTTCTTTTCAGGCAACTCCACCTCATGAAAGCCGAACCATTGATCGAGTGTGATATCCAGGTCAGGCCATATATACCCACCCGCCACCCGGGCCAGATCGGCAATCAATTGTATTGAAGAGCGTGTCAGCTCACTCTGCTTGAAATAACCAGCAGCGACCAAGTCCAGCCAGCCGTTGCTGGAATAGACTTCCATCTTGCCATCGGACGTGACACGTACAAGGCCATCATGATTCGTCGCACGTTCCTGACTCAGCGCACTTTTTACCGGGCTGGTTTCGAGCAGTCGCTGTAGCAGAACCTGACCGGGGTAATAAATCTGGTAAAGCGACGAACCCTCCTGTAGTTCAACTTCATGCGAATACCAATTTATTACTTGATCTTCAGCGTATTTATCCAGCGCCTGCTCCAGCTGAACTAGAACCTGTTGGCGCTCTAGCGCATCGGCATCGGTCATGCGCCTCCATTCGGCAAGACTGATATTTGACGAACGGAATAGTTTGTTTTTTGTGGCAGCACTCATTACAGAACCTCATCAAGTTAATGGCCGATCATTCAGCCCAATGACGTTCTACTTATTAAAATTAAAATCCGCCAACTAAAACTTATTAAATACTTTTTCCAGAGCACCACCACCACAAACTAAACAAGCAACTTTCACTCTATCAAACCCCACTTTCCCGAGTTTGAATCTTCTGTCACCGCTGTATTCCCGACCAGCCTCATGCGTAGCTTCAGATTACTCGCCGAGTCTGCATGCTTGAAAGCTTCTTCTTCGGCAATTACACCCTCCGACACCAAGGCGAACAGCGCCTTATCGAAAGTTTGCATGCCCGACTCAGACGACTTCTCCATCAGTTTTTTTAGTTCACCAAGTTCACTCCGATGAATTAGATCAGCGACGGTAGGCGACCCCAATAACACCTCGACGGCCGCCCTTCTTTTCCCATCCATCGTGCGCACCAGTCGCTGCGAGATACAGGCTTTCAGATTGTTGCCCAACGCCTGCAACAACTGCGGTCGTCGCTCTTCGGCAAACATATTGATAATCCGGTCCAACGCCTGATTGGCGTTATTGGCGTGCAATGTCGACAGAACCAGATGCCCGGTCTCGGCAAACGAAAGCGCATGCTCCATGGTTTCGCGGTCGCGGATTTCGCCGATCAGCACGACGTCGGGGGCTTGGCGCAGGGTGTTTTTCAATGCAGCTTGAAAGCTGCGCGTGTCGACGCCGACTTCACGCTGATTGATGATCGACAGCCTATGCTGATGGATGTATTCAATCGGATCCTCGATAGTGACGATGTGCCCGCTACTATGGCGGTTGCGGTGATCGATCAGTGCTGCCAACGACGTCGACTTGCCGCAGTCGGTAGCGCCGACGAACAGGATCAAGCCTTGTTTGAGCATCACGGTGTCGAGCAACACCGGCGGTAGCTTCAGGTCCTCGAAACGCGGAATATCGAGTTTGACGTTACGAATTACAATTGATACATCGTTGCGCTGTTTGAAGATGTTGACGCGAAAGCGGCCAACGCCCGTTCGTGAAATCGCCAGGTTCATTTCCAAATCCCGGTCGAACTCCCGGCGTTGCTCGGCGTCCATCAGGGAAGCGGCAATCATCGCCACTTCGCCGGGTTTGAAGAATTGCTCGCTCAGCGGCGTCAGCACCCCTTCGAACCGAGCACTTGGCGGCGCGCCTGTGGAAAGATAGAGATCCGAGCCGTGACGGCTCGCCAGTTGTTTAAGCAGTGCGTCGATTTCCATGGCAAAAAGCACCTGCGAAGCTTTCAATGAACAGAGAGGGCTCGCGCCGTGATGCAACGGGCCAAACGGCGTCTACCGAATCAGCATAGTAGACGCCGTCTCAACGACCGCCGCTCAGGATTGAAGTAATGAACGCTGTACCGACCACCGATGACGCCCAGGCATTGATCGCCCGCACTGACTGGAGTCGCAGCCCGCTTGGCGCTGCTGGCACCTGGCCGCAGAGCTTGCGTACCGCTGTGGACATCGTGATTCACTCGCCGATGCCGATGCTGTTGCTATGGGGGCCGCAGCTCACGCAGATCTACAACAATGGTTTCGCTCTGCTCGCCGGCCACAAGCATCCGCACGCTTTCGGACAACCCGCGCACCTGATCTGGCCTGAACTGCGAGACTTTACTGATCCGATTTACAGCGCCGTCCTGCAAGGTCAGGTACGTACCTACAGCGAACGACGTTTTACCTTGCAACGTGATGGCAAGGACTCCGACTTCTGGCTGGATCTGACCTACAGCCCGATCCGCGATGAATCTGCGCAAGTGGCCGGTATTCTGGTGACGGCCATTGAAACCAACGAGCGCCGACGCATCGCCCTTGAACTGCAACAGCGCTCGGAAGATAGCCTCAAGGCGCAACGACAATCGGAGGAGCGCCTGCAACTGGCGCTTGCCGCCACCGATGCAGTCGGCACCTGGGACTGGGACATCGGCGAGGACCGGTTCATTGCCGATGCCCATTTCGCCCAGTTACATGGCGTTGATCCAGCGCGCGCCAGTCAGTTGCCCATCAGCGAGTATCTGCACGGTGTGCATCCGGAAGATCGGGCATTGGTCGCGTGCAGCATCAAGCATTGCATCACTCACGGCACTGAATACGCCGAGGAATATCGCCTGCTGCAGGCCGATGGCGAGATGCGCTGGGTCTTTGCGCGCGGGCGTTGCTACAAGGATCACCATGGCCGGCCAGTGCGCTTTCTCGGTGCGGCGCTGGACCTGACCGAGCGCAAGCACACCGAGCAGGCGCTGCGCCAGAGTCAGACCGAATTGCAGCTGATCATCAATGCCATGCCGATCCTGATCAGCTATGTCGACCACGAAGAACGCTTTCGCCTGAACAACGCCGCCTATCTCGATTGGTACGGCCTGACGCCGCAAGAACTGTACGGTCGCACCATTCGCGAGGTGATCGGAGAAGAGGCTTACTTCCTGCGCGCACCGTATATCGCCGAGGCGCTGGCCGGGCGATCCTGTTCGTTCAGCCTGTACACACCGCACCGCGACGGCAGCAGCCGCCACGCGTTGATGAATTACCTGCCGCGCCACGGTGCGGACGGTGCAGTCAACGGCTTCTACATCTTTGTGATCGACGAATCGGAGCGTAAAAAAACCGAGGAGGCTCTGCGCAATCTCAATGAAACCCTGGAGGAGCGTGTCAGCGCCCGCACCGAACAATTGGCCCAGGCCAACCAGCGTTTGCAGAACGAGATGTTCGAACGCGAGCGCGCCGAAGATGCGCTGCGTCATGCGCAGAAGATGGAAGCGGTCGGCCAGCTCACCGGCGGTATTGCTCATGACTTCAATAACATGCTCACCGGAATCATCGGCAGCCTCGACCTGATGCAACGCTATATTGCCAACGGCCGGGCCGATGAGATCGGACGCTTTACCGAAGCCGCCGTTGCCTCGGCCAACCGTGCAGCGGCCTTGACTCACCGCCTGCTGGCCTTTTCGCGGCGGCAGTCGCTGGATCGCAAACAACTGAACGTCAACGAGCTCATCCATTCGCTGGAAGACCTGATTCGCCGCACAAAGGGCGACCCGATCGAGCTCACGTTGCGTCTGGCCGACAACGTGTGGCCGGTCAGCACCGATGTCAGCCAACTGGAAAATGCCCTGCTCAACCTGGTCATCAACGCCCGCGACGCAATGCCGGAGGGCGGCGAACTGCTGATCGAAACCGCCAACGTCTACCTCGATGGCAGCGACATTACGACTCTGGAACCGGTCAAGGCCGGCGACTATCTGATGCTCGCCGTCAGCGATAACGGCACGGGCATGACCCCATCAGTGCGCGCCAAGGCATTCGATCCGTTTTTCACCACCAAACCCATCGGCCAGGGCACCGGTCTGGGGCTGTCGATGATTTATGGTTTTGCCCAGCAATCGGGCGGTCACGTCAGCCTCGACAGTCTGCCGGGGCAAGGCACCTGCGTGCGCCTGTATTTGCCCCGACTGTTGGGTCTGGAAACGCAGAGCCCGTCAGTCGAACCCGATCAGCCGCCCGCCGCCGCGGCCAGTGGTGAAGCGGTGATGGTGGTCGAGGACGACCCGGCGGTGCGCATGCTGGTCCTGGATCTGCTGACAAGCCTGGGTTATCAGGCCCACCAAGCGGAAGACGCCAAGACCGCTTTACCCCTGCTGGAGTCCGATCTACGCGTAGACCTGCTGGTTACCGACGTGGGTCTGCCGGGCATGAACGGGCGGCAACTGGCGGAAATCGCTCGCCAGCATCGTCCAGGACTCAAAGTGCTGTTCATGACCGGTTATGCGCAAAAAGCCGCCGAACGTCAGGGCTTTCTCGAGGACGGCATGGACATGGTGGCCAAACCGTTCTCCATGGAGCTTCTGGCCAGCAAGATCCGCACGATGATCAGCCAAACGCCTTGACTTGAGGCATAATCCGCGCCCCGCCGTCACCCCGTTATCAGGTACCGCAAGATGAAAGCCCAAGCCCGCCACATTCTGGTGAAAACCGCCGAAGAGGCCGAACAGCTCAAACAACGCATCGCCAAGGGTGAAGCGTTTGACGTGTTGGCCAAGAAATTTTCGACCTGCCCGTCCGGCAAGCGCGGCGGCGATCTGGGTGAAGTGCGGCCGGGGCAGATGGTCGGCGCGATTGATGCGGTGATTTTCAAAAAGCCGCTGCGCACGGTGCATGGGCCGATCAAGAGCAAGTTCGGGTACCACCTGGTGCAGGTGTTTTACCGGGATTGACGGGTTGGCTTCAGGGCCTCTTCGCGAGCAAGCTCGCTCCCACATTTGGAATGCATTCCCCTGTGGGAGTGAGCTTGCTCGCGAACCGATTGCGCAGCAAGCGGCCATTCAAGCCTGTTTAGGAATCAAAGCCCCCGGCACTTGTATCACCCGACTGGCCAACTGATGCCCGGCCTCTGCCGCCTCCGCCGGACTGCCGCCCATCAATCGACTGGCCAGATACGCCGCACTGAACGAATCCCCCGCCGCTGTGGTGTCCACTACCGTTTCAACCTTCTGCGCCGGCACTTCGAATGACTCACCATCACAGCGAATCAGACACGCCTCGGCCCCGCGCTTGAGCACCACTTCCGGCGTGCCGAATTGCGCATAAGCGGCAAACACCGCCTCGCAATCGGCGAAACCGAACAGCGCCTGCTCGTCATCCACCGTCAACAACGCCAGATCAACGTAGGGCAACACGCTGCGATAGGCCGCGCGCGCGTCTTCTACCGAGGCCCAAAGCCGTGGCCGATAGTTGTTGTCGAAGACAATCCGCGCATCACGCTGGCGCGCTTCAATCAGCGTCTGGATCAGTTTTTCCCGGCCCGATGCACCGAGGACGGCCAAGGTGATACCGCTGAAATACAACACATCGTAATCCGGCAGCGCCGCCAGAATCGGCTCGGCGGCCGGGGTGGTGAAACAGTCGCGAACCGCCGCCTCGTTGCGCCAATAAAGGAAACGCCGCTCACCGTTGGCGTCGGTCTGAATGCAATACAGGCCCGGCAAACGCCCGGGCAGACGCTGGACGAGATCGAGGCTAATGCCTTCGCTGGTCCAGATCTGGCACATGGCGTCGCTAAAGCTGTCGTCACCCAGCGCGGTGACGTAATCGACCTGCGCCTTGTCGCCCATGGCGCGGGACAGGTACACCGCGGTGTTCAGGGTGTCGCCGCCGAAGCTTTGCTGCAGGCTGCCGTCGGCGCGTTGCTGCAGTTCGATCATGCATTCGCCGATCAGGGCGATCCGCGGGGTGTTCGGGCCCAGGGGGCTGAGGGTGTTCATCTTGTGCTGTCTCTGTTGATGCGCGGGTGTCTGGACTGGCGCCTTCGCGAGCAGGCTCGCTCCCACAGGGGAATGTATTCCAAATTGTGGGAGCGAGCCTGCTCGCGAATGGCCGCGACTCGGTCTCAAGCTTTAGAAACAAGTCTCCATGCTCTCGATCACCGACAACTCGTCATCCACCAACAACCCCACACGCCACTTGTCGAACGTCAGACACGGATGCGAAGTACCGAAGGAAATGATGTCCCCCACGCGCAATTCAACACCCGGCGCCACCGTCATGAACGCGTGCTGATCCATCACCGCCGTGACCTTGCATGCACCGACATCTTCGCCCACCGCCGGCACCACACCTGCCTTGTAACGCAACAACGGCACCGGCAAACCGGCATCGAACGCGACATCACGCTTGCCCAGTGCAATGACTGCAAAACCCGGCTCCGGCAACGACTGCACGTGCGCCCAGACTTCCAGCGCCGGACGTAATCCTTCGTGCAAATCGCTGCGGCGGTCGAGCACGCAGCATTGCGCCTCTTTGTAGATGCCATGGTCGTGCGCCACATAACTGCCTGGACGCAACACACTGAGGAAGCGCCCGGCGGCGTTCTGCGCTTCGAACGATTCGGCAATCAAGTCGTACCACGCCGAGCCCGAGGCGGTGATGATCGGTTTGGCGATGGCGAACGCGCCGCTATTCTGCAACTGCACCGCCAGACGTACCAGTGAAGCAGCGAATTCACGAATGCCACTGACGGCGTGATCGCCGTGAATCACCCCTTCGTAGCCTTCAATGCCAGTCAGGGCCAGCGCCGGTTGTGCGTTGATCGCCTTGGCCAGTTCGATGACTTCCTGTTCGCTGCGGCAACCGCAACGTCCGCCAACCACGCCGTATTCGATCATCACATTCAGCGTCACGCCACGCGAGGCGAAGTAAGCACCAAGATCGGCAACGTTGTCCGGGTGATCGACCATGCAATAGAAATCGAACGCGGGATCGGCGAGCAGATCGGCGATCAACGCCATGTTCGGCGTGCCGACCAATTGGTTGGCCATCAGCACGCGGCGTACGCCATGGCCGTAAGCGGCGCGGGTCTGAGTTGCGCTGGCGAGGGTAATGCCCCACGCGCCGGCGTCGAGCTGACGCTTGAACAGTGCCGGGGTCATGCTGGTTTTGCCGTGGGGCGCCAGTTCCGCACCGCTGTCACTGACGAACTTCTGCATCCAGCGGATGTTGTGCTCCAGCGCTTCGCGATGCAGCACCAGTGCTGGCAGGCTGACGTCGCGTACCAGGTGCGCGCTGATCGCAGCGTTGCCCTTCTCCACAGCGTTTTTGTTGGCAGTCGTCATGGTCGAACTCCTCACTTTCGCGGCCGCAGGCAGCCGCGGTTATTCGTTGATCCGCCGGGCGAGGCTGTTGGCACTCTCGATCAGCACTCGGCGATAGTCGTTGTAATTGTTTTTCGCATCGGCCCGTGGGGCGACGATGCACAAGGTGCAAATCGCGATGCCATTGCGGTCTTTGACCGGGGCGGCGAAGCAATGGGTAAAGGTGTCGGCGACGCTGTCGAAGGAGAAGAACCCGTCGATGCCGGCCTGACGAATTTCCGCCAGGAAACGTTCCAGAGGCAAACGCTCGCCATCGGGCAGGATGTAATCATCTTCGTCGATCAGGTCGATGATCTGCTGATCGCTCAGGTGTGCGAGCAACAGCCGTCCGGAAGCGGTCCACGGGATTGGCGCGTTTTCGCCGATGTCGGAGGAAATACGGAAATGCCGCTCGCCCTCCTTCATCAGTGCCACTGTGTATTTACGCCCGTTGAGCAGGCACATCTGCGCGGTTTCATGGGTCTGGCTGACGATCTCCTGCAAGGCGTGATCGGCCTCGCGGCTGAGGTCGAAATGGCGCAAATGCGCTTGCCCGAGGAAGTACAACTGGCGGCCCAGATAGACGTGACCGTCCTTGCCCACCGGCTCCAGAATCCGCCGTTCCAGCAGCGAAGCGACCAGTTCGTAGACCGTGGATTTCGGACTGCCGATGCCGTTGGCGATGTCGTTCGGACGCAGCGGCTGGCCGATTTCCTTGAGGAAATCGAGGATATCGAACGCCCGGTCCAGACCGCGGGCCCGGCGCTTGATGGTGTCTTCGGTCATTTCAGTGGTTCCCATTCAAAGTCGCCGGATGGTAACTGGCCTGTGGGGTTGTGTCAGTTGGATTGCTGCCCTCACCCCCCGCCCTCTCCCAGAGGGAGAGGGAGCCTGACTGTATCGATGCACATGTTGTGATCAGCCGCCAAAACCTGCATCGATAGAGATCAGTCCCTCTCCCTTGGGAGAGGATTAGGGTGAGGGGCTGCGGCCTAGGCAACGCAGCAATTTTCAAACCTTTTTCTTGTACGCGATGCAGTCGATCTCGACCTTGCAATCCACCATCATGCTCGCCTGCACACACGCCCGCGCCGGTGCGTGCTCGGGCTTGAAGTACTCGCCAAAGACCTTGTTGAAACTGCTGAAATCCCGCGGATCATCCAGCCACACGCCGGCACGCACCACGTCTTCGAGGCCATACCCGGCCTCTTCGAGAATCGCGATCAGGTTCTTCATGGTCTGGTGGGTCTGTTCGACGATGCCGCCGACAATGATCTCGCCATCCACTGCCGGTACCTGGCCGGACACATGCAGCCAGCCATCCGCTTCAACAGCGCGAGCGAATGGCCGTGGCTGGCCGCCAGCGGCAGTGCTGCCGGTGCCGTAACGCGTAATGCTCATGGGTGTTTCTCCTGATTTGAAAACGCAAGATTAAAACCGCGTGCTTTTCAGAAACTCAGCCAGACGCGGCGATTGCGGGCGTTCGAACAGTTCCTTGGGAGGCCCCTGCTCTTCGATCCGCCCCTGATTCATGAAAACGATTTTGTCCGAGACCTCGAAGGCAAAACGCATCTCGTGGGTCACCAGCAACATGGTCATGCCGTCTTCGGCCAGACCCTTGATCACGTTGAGTACTTCGCCGACCAGCTCCGGGTCGAGGGCCGAGGTGACCTCATCGAACAGCATCAAACTTGGGTTCATCGCAATGGCGCGGGCAATCGCCACGCGCTGTTGCTGACCACCGGACAACTGACCGGGAAAGTGATTGCGCCGCTCCAGCAAGCCGACGCGCTCCAGCCATTTTTCCGCGAGCACGACGGCTTCGTCCTTGTGCATCTTCTTGACCTTGAGCAGGCCCAAAGTGACGTTCTGCAACGCGGTCAAATGCGGGAACAGATTGAATTGCTGAAAGGCCATGCCGGTCATCGCGCGATGGCGGGCGATGACTTTTTCCGCATGCCGCACACGCTTGCCATTGACCTCGTCATAGCCGATCGATTCACCGTCGAGCAGGATCTGCCCGCCCTGGAATTCTTCGAGCATGTTCACGCAACGCAGCAGCGTGGTCTTGCCCGAACCGCTGGAACCGATCAGCGTGACCACGTTGCCGCGCTGCATGCTCAGGTCGACACCCTTGAGCACCTCGACCGCGCCGTACTGTTTGTGCAGGCCACGGATGTCCAGCAATGCCTGATTCTGTGGGGAAACTTGAGCTTGAGTCATGGCAGTGCCACCCGCTTTTCAATGTGCCGGCCGAGTAATTCGATGCCGTAGTTGATGACGAAGAACAGAAAACCGGCGAACAGGTAGAACTCCAGGGTCATGAAGTTCCGGGCGATGATCTGTTGCGTGCTGAGGAGCAATTCGGCGACGCCGATCACCGAGAGCAAGGTCGAGGCCTTGACGATTTCCGTGGACGAGTTGACCCAGGTCGGCAGGATCTGCCGCAGTGCCTGGGGCAACAGCACGTAACCGAGCGATTGGTAAAACGTCAGGCCGATGGCCTGGCTCGCCTCCATCTGCCCACGCGGCAAGGCTTGCAGCGCGCCGCGGACAATCTCGGCAACGTGCGAACCGCAGAACAGCGTCAGGCCCAAAGCGCCGGCCTGAAACGCGCTGATCTGCCAGCCCAGCGCCGGCGCCATATAGAAGCAGGCCAGCACCAGCACAAACACCGGCGTGCCGCGAATCAGGTCGACATAGAAGCGAAACGGCGCGCGCATCCAGAACTTGCCGTAGGTCAGCACCAGCCCGGCGACCACGCCGAGCATTGTGCCGAGCAGAATCGCCAGCGCCGACACTTGCACGCTGGTCAGAAAGCCCTGCCACAGCGGTTCGCGCGCGATCCACAATTCATGTAACCAACTGGGAGATTCGTACATCGCAGCCTCCTATCGGCGGATCGCCAGACGCTGCTCGAGGTAACGCAGCAGCATGGCAATGAGGTAACAGGCCGCGACATACAACGCCGTGGTCACCAGCCAGGTTTCAATCACCCGGTAGCTTTCGACGTTGATCTTGCGCGCGTAATAGGTCAGCTCCGGCACCGCAATCGCGGCGGCCAGCGAGGTGTCCTTGAACAGCGAAATGAAGTTGTTCGACAGCGCCGGCAGCACGTTGCGCAGCATCACCGGCACGGTGACGTAAGCCTTGACCTGCCACTCGCCGAGACCGATGGCCAGCCCGGCCTCACGCTGTCCTTTTGGAATGCTCAGCAAACCGCCACGGAACACTTCGGTCAGGTACGCCCCGGCATACAGTGACAGCGTGGTGATGAACGACGGAATCTTGTCCAGCCGAATCCCCAGGCTCGGCAACGCAAAGTAGATCAACAGAATCAACACCAGAATCGGCGTGTTACGCACCACCGTGACGTATACCGAGGCCAGCACCCGCAAAGCGCGATGCTTTGAAAGCAAGGCAAACGCCATCAGCAGGCCGATCACGCAGCCGATCGCGATCGACACCAGCGCCAGTTCAAGACCCAGACCGAGCCCCGCCAGCAAGGTGTCGAAATCGCGCCACACGGCGGCAAAGTTCAACTGATAGTTCATGGTCAGCAGTACCTTGAGCGGGGCAACGTGCATCGCCCCACTCTCACGGGATCATTTGAATTCGACTGGGAAACCGATGGCTGGGGAAGGCAGATCTACGCCGAACCATTGTTTGAACGAGGCGGCGTAGGTCGGGAATTCCACGCCGGTCATGGCTTCATGCAACGCTGTGTTGACGAAATTCAGCCAATCCTGATCGCCGCGTTTAACCGCACACGCGTACGTTTGCGGGCTCCACGCATAGGTCGGGCTGCGGTAGCGGCCAGGGTTCTGCACCATCAGGTATTTGACCGAAGACTGGTCGGTGGCGGCGGCATCGGCGCGACCGGAGTTCACCGCCTGATACATCAGATCAACGCTGTCGTACTGATCGACCTTGGCTTTGGGCAATGCCTGATGCACCAACTCTTCGGCGTAAACGTTTTGCAGCACCGCCACGGTGACGCTGTCGCCGGCGGCTTGCAGGTCTTCGATTTCCTTGTACTTGCTGTTGTTCGGCAGCAGCAGGCCGACGCCCTCGCGGTAGTACGGCAGGGTGAACGCCACTTGCTGCGCGCGGCTGGCGGTAACGGTGATGAACTGGCAGCTCATGTCGACTTTGTCGGTGAGCAGATTGGGAATCCGCGCATCGGACGACTGCACCACAAACTCGACTTTGCTTGGGTCGTTGAACAGACCTTTGGCGACGATCCTGGCGATGTCGATATCAAAACCCTGCAACTTGCCGTCCGCGCCCTGGAAGTGCCACGGCGCATTGGTGCTGCCAGTCCCCACGATCAACTTGCCACGGGCCAGAACACTGTCGAGCTTGCTGTCGGCTGCCTGGGCCATACCCATGACAGCGGACGAAGCCGCAAGAACAAAAACACACGCTTTGAACAACGAAGGACGGCGATGCATGGCAAGCACTCCAGGATGGTGTTTATTCCGCTATACCGGAACACGGTTTGTTACTACGGAATAGACAGCAGAAAGTGTGCCACAGGATCGGATGAGAATCTGCAGAAGATCTAAATGTTTTCGAAATCAAAGAGATGCAGTAAGGGACAGTCGCGTTGTTACCAAGAGCGCGATTAATACACGCTACCGTTGGCCACACACTCCGGGTATTCGCGCCACATTTCGGGGCGCATGGCACAAATCTAGGCGGGTTACACCTGTCAACTCTGACAGTAGGCGCATGGCTTGCACTGGATTACCGTCTATAGGTGTTGCTGCACTCGAAAAGGAGATTCTCATGAACGCGAATATCCCTCTCTCCACGTTGGCCCCCACCTACCGCAAAGCCCTGCAAACCTGGCGCCCGGTAATCCTGTATTTCGCCAACGAACATTGCCCCGCCTGCGAGTGGGCCGGGCCGATTTTTCGTCAGACGGCCGAGCCGTATCGGCATCGCGCCAATATCTACATGCTCAAAACCAGCGAGTCCCCGCGCCATCCACTGGTCACCGGGACACCCACCGTGCTGTTTTACAAGAACGGCAGACTGGTGAAAAAACTCAAAGGCATCGGCACGGAAGAAACCCTCGCACGGGATTTCGCCGAGCACGTCGGCAAGACCAAAGCGCCCACTGCGCTGCGCAAGCGAACGCATGATCTGCCCTGGTTGCGTCAGACACTTCGTACTTTGCGCACCGTTGCCCGTGCGCGCCTGCGGAACGTGTGTTGAACATGCGTACTGAACAACTACACTTTTCATCAGTGAATACTGCGGTGCCTGAGCCCAAGCATTTGCGAGCAGGCCGGCACAGTTAGTAGAGAACGCAAGTATTACGCGGCAGCACGCACCAACAACACCCGCGTCACACGCCGTTCCTCAACGGCTTTGACCGTCATGTGCCAGCCTTCAAGTTCCAGACGATCACCGATCACCGGCAGTCGATCCAGCAGGCTCATCACCAACCCGCCCATGGTCTGATAGTCCTCGGTGGGTTCAGCGCCAAACCCGATGCGTTGACGCACCCGCGCCAGGTTCAGCGCACCGCTGACCATAAACCCGCCCTGCTCCTCAATCACATCCGGGCCTTCGACTTCGCTGGCATCCGGCAGCTCGCCGGCAATCGACTCAAGGATGTCGGTCATGGTCAACACACCGACAAAATCACCGAACTCGTTGACCACAAAGGCAATGTGCGTCGAGGCCGCGCGCATCTGTTCCAGTGCGTTGAGGATCGAATAACTGTCGAGCAGGTTGATGGTCTTGCGCGCCAAGTGCTCCAGATTCGGCTCGGTGCCGGCCAGGTACTCCTTAAGCAATTCCTTCTTGTGCACGAAGCCCAACGGCTCATCCACCGCACCATTACGAATCAACGGCAGCCGCGAGTAGGACGAATGCATCAAACGGGTACGAATCGCCTCGCGGTCATCGGCCAGATCAATCGTGTCGACATCGGCACGCACGGTCATCAGCCCGCGAATCGGGCGCTCGGCCAGTTGCAGCACGCCGCTGATCATCACCCGTTCGCGACGGTCGAACAGCTCCGCGCTTGGCGCGTCACCATTGTCCAGCAGATCGGATATCTCCTCACCGACTTCTTCCACCGCCAGCTTGCGACCGCCCAGCAAACGCATGACCGCGTGCGCTGTGCGCTCGCGCATCGGTCGCAAACCCTGCATCGAGCGCTTGCGCCGGGCCCGGGCGATCTGGTTGAACACCTCGATCAGGATCGAGAAGCCGATGGCGGCGTACAGATAACCTTTCGGAATGTGGAAGCCCAGACCTTCGGCGGTCAGGGCAAAACCGATCATCATCAGGAAACCCAGACACAGCATGATCACCGTCGGGTGCGCGTTGACGAAGCGCGTCAGCGGCTTGCTGGCGACAATCATCAAGCCGATCGAGATGATCACCGCGATCATCATCACCGCCAGTTCATCGACCATACCGACGGCGGTGATCACAGCATCAAGCGAGAACACCGCGTCGAGCACCACAATCTGCGCAACGATCGGCCAGAACATCGCATAAGCGCTGTTGGTCGTGCGTTCGCCGACATGGCCTTCAAGACGCTCGTGCAATTCCATGGTGGCCTTGAACAACAGGAACACACCACCGAACAGCATGATCAGGTCACGGCCGGAGAAGCTCTTGTCGAACACCTCGAACAACGGCTGCGTGAGGGTCACCAGCCAGGAAATACTCGCCAACAGGCCCAGGCGCATGATCAGCGCCAGCGACAGGCCGATAATCCGTGCACGGTCACGCTGATGCGGCGGCAGTTTATCCGCGAGGATTGCAATGAACACCAGGTTGTCGATACCCAGCACCAGTTCCAGCACGATCAAAGTCAACAGGCCTAACCAGGCTGTGGGATCCGCTAACCATTCCATAAAACGTCTCTATCTCTCTCGGTTAATTCAGGCTGCCGGACACGGCAAAGCGCAACGCGAAGGCTCTGGAGCCGCGTTAGCAACGATAGTCGGATGTCGGAAAACTGGATGTTGCGAGTGCGTCAAGACCGCGCCGTGGCGCAAGGGGAAGGTGCGACTGGGAGGCTCCGAGAGGGTGTTCATGTAGATCCTGAATGAAAAATGGCCTTGGAGCGTACAGGCTTTGGGAACATTTCCTACAGCTGGAAATCATTTCAAAATCTGTAACAGCTCCTACAGTACGGTGTCAGCGGCCGGCAAAACGCAACCGCGACAACTGCCGCAAATCCCCTTCGACGTAGTAATCGTTGGTCCAACTGTCATCCACGGCCAACGGACTCACCTGCTTCAACGCCAGCTTCTTCGCGAAATAACGAAACCGGTAATGCTCGTAGAACCGCAGCAACTCCAGGCCATAACGATCCGCCAGATCGCTGTCGCCACGAATGATCAGGTAGTTTTCGTCATTGCCGTTACTGGCCGAAGCGCTGAGGTTGTGGCTACCGCTGATGATGGTCGGCGCGTCCGTGGTGAAGTCGGTGACCACCGCTTTGGTGTGCACCAGCAGATTGCCTTTCTGGCCTTTCATGTTCTCGCGCAGCCAGCCTTCCAGCCCGGTGTTGAGCAATGCGGTGGCGGCGAATTCGGCGCTGCGGTCGGCGTGGAAACCGCTGATGCGGCTGGCAGTGTTTTGCAGGCCATAACGCAAAATGTCGTCGTGAGGCTGGCCGAGCAAGGCGTTGAGAATTGCGTCGGGCAGCGAGAATGCCGTGACGAACAGCACGTCTTTTTTCGCTGCGCCGATGATCCGCACGAATTCTTGTAGATCGGCCCCGCCGGTACGCGGTGAAAACCCGGCGAACAAAGGTTGCTGCGGATTCATCGGATTGTGTTCGGTGATCCAGTCACGGGTTGCGCCGACGTCGTCCGGGCGCGCCCAGATTTGCTCAAACGTTTGCAGATAACTGGCAGCAATCGATTCATCGTCCAGCACATGCACCACGTTGGCCTGACGATAGATCCCGTTGGCGGTGAAGTTGGTACTGCCACACAGCACCGCTGCAGGCTGATGCTCGCCGCCGTCGACGCGACTCAGAACGATGAATTTGTTGTGAAAAATGTTATGGGTTACCCGACCGCGTTTGCTCGCGAGCGGCAGCGCAGCCAGACTCGCTTGGTTGATCGTGGTGTCTTCGTCGTCCGGCCGGGCGTGATACAGCACCCGCACCGTTACGCCCCGCGCGAACGCCGCATTCACCGCATCGACAATCGCCTGCAATTGGTATTCATAGATGGCAATGTCCAGCGCCCATTGCTGATCGACGGCGCGCTCGATAAAACCCAGCAAGCGCCCGAGCAAGCCGTTTTCCAGCCACTGACGGGCCGCATCGGGCCAGGCTTCGATGGGCATGTTTTTATTGGCGCTGATCTGCGCGTCGAGATCGGGAAACTTGCGCTGGAACGCCTGACTGGCGGCGACAGCACGATTGAATATCACGCTTTGATTGCTCGGCTGACCGTCATCGGAGGTAATCGTCAGTTGCAGCGACTCGCCCAACTGCACGGCATCCGCAGTGCCGTAGGCCAGGTGCACACGATAGTGAAGAGTCATGCCCGGATTGACGGCGTAATCGGCCCAGCGGAATTTCTGCAGCGGCGCGGTATCGCTCGGTGTGGCGTGGAACTGGGGAAACGTGTGCGCCTTGCCGGGGAAGGTCAGGCTGTTGAACAGAAACAACCAGGGTTTGGCGCCCTGCTGCTTTTCGATGGCGAAACCCAACAAGCCTTTGCGCCGGGGCTCGGCCAGATCCATGGCCAGCAGCACGCCGTTGGTGCCGGCGTAGGCTTTGACGCGGAAATCGTCCGCGGGATTTTTGACCAGTACGCGCATCGCTCACTCCTTGTGATTGGGCTGGGTGCAGCATAGAGCAGGGATGCGGGTTTTGAGTGTTCGGCTCGAGACCGGATCGATGCAATCGCGAGCAGGCTCACTCCTACAAGGGAACGTATTCCAAATGTAGGAGTGAGCCTGCTCGCGATGAGGCCCGACCATACACAGAAGGTATCAGAGAGAAATCAGCTCATCGATATGTCGATACTCTGATCCCAGCGCCTCAGCCAGATCCCGCGCCCGGCCCAACCGGATCGGCCCGCGCTCGATATCGATCAACAACCCCGGGCACCCCAGCGCCGGCAATCCCGACCACTGTTTCAAACGCCCATCGGTCACCACCAGCAACCGCTGCTGCTCGGCGGGAAAACGCTTGCGTCGCACCGCCAGCCATTGCTCGGCCTGCACCAGTGCCGCCAATAACGGCGTGCCGCCGCCGGCACCCAATGCCTCCAGCCAGGTACGCAAACCGCTGGATGCCTTCAACCCCTGCACCTGCCATCTCGGCGCCGAACCACTGGCAGTCAGCAATGCCAGCCGCGCACGCTGGCGGTAAGCGTCATCGAACAGTTGCGCGAGCAGCCCTTTGGCATCGCTCAAAGCCTGATGACGCCGCGTCGAGGCTGAAGCGTCGACGATCACCAGCCAAAGCTCATGCGGCGAGCGCGTACGCAGTTGAAACAGCAGATCTTCACGGACCCGAGGACGTCCATTGAGCAACGTGCCCGGCCAGTTCACCGTGCCACTGCGGGCGGCATGACGTTTGCCCTGGCGTCCGTTGTCCAGCCGTCCGGCGCGGGGTCTGGCATTCGCCCCCGCATCGGATCGGGGGCGAATGCCTAAGGCTTTTTTGGCCAGCTCGGCACTTCACGGCGAGCGCCGGTGGCAAGCGCGGGCGCCGGCATGTCGCCCCACTGGCCCTGCCCTTCACTCGACGAGGCTTGAGTCTCGGCCGGCGACTGAGCCGGTTGTTGCGGACTCGAAGGCGCTTGCTCACGACGACGATGGCGCAGGGCAAACTCGGCCACGGCGTCAATATCTTCTTCGCCAATCTGCTCAGCTCCGCGCCATGCCGCGTGGGCACGCGCCGCGCGCAACCAGACCAGATCGGCACGCAAACCATCGACTCCGGCAGCGAAACAACGCTCGGTGATCTGTGCCAGTGCAGCATCGTCCAGCGCAATATTGGCCAAGGCGCCGCGAGCGTGTTCGCAACGCGCGCGCAGGTTTTGTTGTTCGGTTTCCCACTGTGCGCAGAACGCTTGCGGGTTGCTGTCGAAATCCAGCCGCCGACGAATGATTTGCCCGCGTTCGGTCGGTGCGGTGTGGCCACTGAGGGCGACGTTCAGGCCGAAGCGGTCGAGCAACTGCGGACGCAACTCGCCCTCTTCCGGGTTCATCGTGCCGATCAACACGAACTTCGCCGAATGCCGATGGGAAATACCGTCGCGCTCGATCAGGTTGGTGCCGCTGGCGGCAACGTCGAGCAGCAGATCCACCAAATGATCGGGCAGCAGATTGACTTCATCGACGTAGAGCACACCGCCGTCAGCCTTGGCCAGTACGCCTGGCGAAAACTGTGCGCGGCCCTCGCTGAGGGCCGCGTCGAGGTCAAGGGTGCCGACCAGACGTTCTTCGGTGGCGCCGAGCGGCAAGGTGACAAATTGACCGCTGGCGAGCAGATCGGCCAAGCCACGGGCCAGGGTGGATTTGGCCATGCCTCGCGGGCCTTCGATCAGCACGCCACCGATTTTCGGGTCGATGGCGGTGAGGTACAGGGCGAGTTTCAAGTGATCGGCGCCGACCACGGCGGAGAGCGGGAAATGTGGGATGTCGGTCATTTTGGTTTTCTCTGTCGTGGTCGTGGGTGTGTTTCAGTGTTGTCGGGGGCCAGTCGGGGTGGCCCTCACCCTAGCCCTCTCCCAGAGGGAGAGGGAACTGACCGAGTTGTTCTGGCGAGTTACGCCGACCTGATATATCGAGCCGAGCTCAAGTTTTGACAGCAACATAGATCGGCCCCCTCTCCCTCCGGGAGAGGGCTGGGGTGAGGGTAGCTTCTGACCGGTTACATATCTTCCTCAATATCCAGCAGCAGATTCTCCAGCGCTTCTTTATAAGCCCCCGGCTCCTGCCACATCCCCCGCTGCTGCGCCTCAAGCATGCGCTCGGTCATATCCCGCAGCGCGTGCGGATTATGCTCACGAACAAAATCCCGCGTCGCCGGATCGAGCAAATAAGCATCGGCCAGCAAAGCGTACTGGTGGTCATCGATCAACTGCGTGGTGGCGTCAAACGCAAACAGGTTATCCACCGTCGCCGCCATTTCGAACGCGCCTTTATAGCCATGGCGCTTGACCCCGTCGATCCATTTCGGATTGGCTGCTCGCGAGCGAATCACCCGATTCAGTTCTTCTTTAAGGGTACGAATCTTCGGCAGATCCGGTTGGCTGTGATCGCCGTGATAACTGGCCGCCGCTTCGCCACGCAGGGTTTCCACAGCAGCAAGCATGCCGCCCTGGAATTGGTAGTAGTCGTTGGAATCGAGCAAGTCGTGCTCGCGATTGTCCTGATTCTGCAGCACCGCTTGCACTTGGCTCAGGCGCTGGACGAATTGTTCACGGGCGGCCGTGCCTTCGTCGGAACCGCCATAGGCGTAAGCGCCCCAGTTCAGGTAAACCTCGGCCAGATCCTCGCGGCTCTGCCACAAGCGACCGTCGATGGCGCCTTGCACGCCCGCGCCGTAGGCACCGGGTTTGGCGCCGAAGATCCGCCAACCGGCCTGACGCCGCGCCGTTTCTTCATCAAGACCCGATTGCAGCAGCGACTCGCGCTCGGCGCGCACTTTTGCCGCCAGCGGATTGAGATCGTCCGGCTCGTCCAGCGCGGCCACTGCTTGCACGGCTGCGTCGAACAGGCGAATCAGGTTGGCGAAGGCATCGCGGAAAAATCCGGAAACCCGCAACGTGACGTCGACACGCGGACGGTCGAGCAGGCTCAGCGGCAAAATCTCGAAATCATCGACACGCTGACTGCCAGTCGCCCACACCGGACGCACGCCCATCAGCGCCATGGCCTGGGCGATGTCGTCGCCACCGGTGCGCATGGTAGCGGTGCCCCACACGGATAATCCGAGCTGGCGCAGGTGATCACCGTGGTCCTGGAGGTGACGTTCGAGAATCAATGTCGCTGACTGGAAACCGATGCGCCACGCGGTGGTGGTCGGCAAGTTGCGCACGTCGACCGAGTAGAAGTTGCGGCCGGTCGGCAGCACGTCGAGGCGGCCACGGCTGGGTGCGCCGCTGGGGCCGGCGGGAACGAAGCGGCCGCAGAGGGCGTCGAGCAGGCCGCGCATTTCGGCGGGGCCGCAGGCATCCAGGCGTGGGGCGACGACTTCGCGCAGCGACTGGATAATCGCATTCACATCAGCCCCCCCCGATCCCTGTGGGAGCGAGCTTGCTCGCGAAAGCTGTGTGTCAGTGAATGAAGTGCTGGCTGACACGACGCCTTCGCGAGCAAGCTCGCTCCCACATGGATCGTGCAGGGCTTGGGAAATCAGCTGTGTGGCAAACAGTTCGAGGCGTTCGCGGGTGTCGCCGGCTGTGCGCCAGGACTCGTCGCTTTGCGATTGCAGGTGCTCGGGACGCGGACCTGTCCATGGTTCGGCCAACGTGCAATCGAGCGGATCGAATCCGAGTTCGAACGCCTTCGCCAGTGCGCGCAGCAGACTCGACTGTGCGCCCTTCCCGTCTCCGCGTGGAATCCGCAACAACGCCAACAGCGTATCAATGCGCAAACGCCCCGTCGGTGACTCGCCAAAAATGTGCAAGCCATCGCGAATCTGCGATTCCTTCAGATCACACAAATAAGTGTCGAGACGCGGCAGCCAGATTGCCGCGTCGGCATCGCTGTCCAGCCCGGCATCGAGCTGCAATTCACGATCGATCTGCGTATCCCGCACCAGTTGCAGGATGTCGCGCTGCAACTCACGGGCGCGGCGCGGATCGAGCAGTTGCGCTTCGTAATACTCGTCGGCCAACAGTTCCAGATTACGCAGCGGGCCGTAGGTTTCGGCGCGGGTCAGCGGCGGCATCAAGTGGTCGATGATCACCGCTTGTGTACGCCGCTTGGCTTGAGCGCCCTCGCCCGGGTCATTGACGATAAACGGATAGATATTCGGCAGCGGTCCGAGCAGCGCGTCCGGCCAGCAATTCTCCGAAAGCCCGACGCCTTTGCCCGGTAGCCATTCAAGGTTGCCGTGCTTGCCGACGTGGATCACGCCGTGCGCACCGTAGGTGTTGCGCAACCAGAAATAGAACGCCAGATAAGCGTGCGGCGGTACCAGATCCGGGTCGTGATAGACCGCACTCGGGTCAACCTGATAACCACGCGCCGGTTGAATGCCGACGAAGGTCAGGCCGAAGCGAATGCCGGCGATCATCATGCGCCCGTCGCGGCACATCGGATCGTCTTGCGGCGGCCCCCAGCGTTCGAAAACGGCGGTGCGATTGGCCTCGGGCAGCGCGTTGAACATCGTCAGGTAAGCGTCCATCGCCAGACTTTGCTGGCACGGGCGCAAGTCAATCGTGTCGAGATCGTTGCTGACGCCACCGAGCAATTGCTGGATCAACTCGGTGCCGCTGTTCGGCAGTTCTGGCGTTATCGGATAACCCTCAGCCTGCAAAGCGCGCAGGATATTCAGCGCCGCTGCCGGCGTGTCGAGACCGACGCCGTTGCCGATGCGTCCGTCGCGGGTCGGGTAGTTGGCGAGAATCAGCGCGATGCGTTTTTCGCCATTTGGCACCCGCGCCAGATTGATCCAGCGCCGCGCCAGTTCCGCGACAAAATCCATGCGCTCGGGTTGCGCGCGATAGCAGACCACATCGGACTGACTGCGCTCGCTGCGCCAGGCCAGATCCTTGAAGCTGATCGGTCGGCTGATGATGCGTCCGTCGAGTTCCGGCAAGGCAATATGCATCGCCAGATCGCGCGGGCCAAGGCCCTGCTGGCTGTCGCGCCAGCCGGGCTCGTTGTCCTGCGCACAGATCGCCTGAATCACCGGAATGTTGCGGCGAAACGGCCGCAGGTGCGGGGCCTCAGGGCTGGACTGGGCGAACCCGGTGGTGTTGAGAATCACCCCAGCCTCCACTTCGTCCAGCCAATCCTCGACCACCGTCAGGCAGCCGGGCTCTTTCAGACTGGCCACGGCGATCGGCAGCGGATTCAGCCCCGCCGCCTGCAAGCGCAGGCAGAACACATCGATGAACGCGGTGTTCGCCGCTTGCAGGTGCGAGCGGTAAAACAGCACCGCCGCCACCGGGTTTTCCGGCAGCCATTCGGCTTGCCAGTCGCCCAATGCGGCGGTGGTTTTGTTCGGGTGGTAAATCGCCGTGCGCGGCAGGGTTTGCGGCTCTTCCCAGGCGTAATCGCGGGCGAGCCAACGATCAGCCAGGCAGCGGAAAAAATCCAGCGCATTACCCAGGCCGCCCTGGCGCAAGAATTGCCAGAGGCGGTCGCGATCTTCGGCATTGACGGTGCTCAAGTCGCTGAGCTCCGGATCGGGACGGTCATCGCCCGGCACCAGAATCACCTGCACACCGCGCTCGGCCAACTCGACCAAGCGCTCGACACCATAGCGCCAATAGGCGATGCCACCGTGCAGCGAAATCAGGATCACCTTGGCGTGGCGCAGCACTTCATCGACGTACAGATCGACCGAGGCGTGATTCTGCACCTGCATCGGATTGGCCAGACGCAGGCTTGGATAATCCTCAGGCAACTGCTGCGCGGCTTCGGCGAGCAGCGCCAGGCTGGAGTCGCCGCTGCACAGGATCACCAGCTCGGCGGGGGTTTGTCCAAGGTCGGCAATGTTGTCATCCGAGACGAAACCGCCGGGCTGGGTCCTGAGCAGGTGCATGATTTAAACGCTGAGCGCGGCGCGCAGTTGCGCTTCGAGTTGCGCGGCGTCGAGTTGCTGGCCGATCAATACCAGACGGGTAACGCGCGCTTCTTCGGCGCCCCACTGACGGTCGAAGTGCTTGTCAAAACGCGTGCCCACGCCCTGGATCAACAGGCGCATCGGCTTGTTCGGAATCGCCGCGAAACCTTTGACACGCAGGATGCCGTGCTTGACCACCAGTTGCGTCAGGGCATCGAGCAGCAGGCTTTCGTCGGCTTGCGGCAGTTCGATGGAGATCGAATCGAAGGCGTCGTGATCGTGGTCATCGTGGTCGTCATCGCCTTCACCGTGGTGATGATCATGGTGGCTGTGGCGACTGTCGATGTGTTCTTCGGAACCGGCGCCGAGGCCGATCAGCACGTCCAGCGGCAGACGGCCGTTGCTGGCTTCGATGATTTTTACCGCTGGCGGCAATTCTTCGGCGACTTCTGCGCGAACGCGAGCGAGGTCTTCCGGGCTGGTCTGATCGGCCTTGTTGAGGATGACCAGGTCGGCGCTGGCCAGTTGGTCGGCGAACAACTCGTGCAGCGGCGACTCGTGATCGAGGTTCGGGTCGAGTTTGCGCTGCGCATCGACCTGATCCGGGAACGCGGCAAAGGTGCCAGCGGCCACGGCCGGGCTGTCGACCACGGTGATCACCGCGTCAACGGTGCAGGCGCTGCGGATTTCCGGCCACTGGAAGGCTTGCACCAGCGGTTTTGGCAGGGCCAGGCCCGAGGTTTCGATGAGGATGTGGTCGAGATCGCCACGACGGGCGACCAGTTCGCGCATCACCGGGAAAAATTCTTCCTGAACGGTGCAGCACAGGCAGCCGTTGGCCAATTCGTAAACGCGACCGGTGGCTTCTTCTTCGGTGCAACCGATGGTGCATTGCTTGAGGATTTCACCGTCGATGCCCAACTCGCCGAACTCGTTGACGATCACCGCGATGCGACGGCCCTGAGCGTTGTCGAGCATGTGCCGCAGCAATGTAGTTTTGCCCGAGCCGAGGAAGCCGGTGACGATGGTGACGGGGAGTTTGGCCAGTGTTTTCATCGGTATGCCCTTTGGCAAGCGGCGGGCATACGGGACGAGAACCGGCAACGCGCGTGCGCGCCGGAAGCGTTCGCCACCGGATCACCCCGCCCGGTTGTAGTGAGAATCTGTGTCGAGGCAGGTCTCCTGGCTGACGGTGTTCAGGCGTGGGGCCTGGCGTTTGCTGCGCCTTCCCGCTGGCTCATCGATTGAGCTGGCAGTGGCGTGGCAGCGAACATCACCGTTCACAGTTGCGGGGGCAGCCGCGGCATTAACCGCGTTCCCTTCTTAGCTTCGGCGTGGGCCGAAGAACCTCGAAAGCGCAAGGCTACGCATGGCTTGCTTATGGGTCAATGTTTGGATTGGGGGCATATCCGTTGCTGCGGGTGTTGCTGCTGGCGGTTTCGCTCTTACAGCGAGTCACCTTTTCCAAACGCCGAAAAGGTAACCCAAAAGGCTTTGCCCCGGCGTACGGCACTTCGCTGAGGCTCAGTGTTCCCTCGCTGCGGTGTCCATCCGGGGGCATCGCCTACGGTTTGCTTCGCTGCACTTCCTCTCGATGTGTGCGGCTGCGCCGCACGGCGCTGCGCGCCTAACCCCCGGATGAACACCTTCGCTCGGCCTGCCGAAGGGGCAAAAAAGCCAGATCAAAAGCCGGATCAAAAGCCCCTCACCCTAGCCCTCTCCCGGAGGGAGAGGGGACTGATCGAGTTGTTTGGGCGAGGTACGCCGACGTGCGATACCGCGTTGAACGCGCATTCTGAAAAGCCCAAAAATCGGCTCCCTCTCCCTCGGGAGAGGGCTGGGGTGAGGGGCAGCAACAACGCAAATCAAAAGCCGAACACCCGCGCTCTTCACCACTCAATAGGCCGAGTGTCAGCTCGCCTGCTCTTGATCTTGATCCACGGGCGACGTCGGAAGGCTTCGTTCCGGGATTGATCCGGGAGTGGGAGCGCAACCAAACACAGCGAGAGGAGGTGCAGCGAAGCAAACCGTAGGCGCTGCGCCCGGATCGATCCCGCAGCGAAGGAACCCCGAGCTTTAGCGAGCGGGCCGAACGTCAGGGCGGAACCCTAACAAGCCGTTACCGCAGCAACGGATCCACCCACAAAATTGACTAAAATCCCCGCCTCATGCTCTCCTACACAACTTGTTACGGGTGCCCTTCACAGGGTGAAACGGGAAACCGGTGAATCATGTGCTTTACTCAAGCCCATGTCAGTCCGGTGCTGCCCCCGCAACGGTAAGCGAGCGAAGCGTCAAAACCACTGTGCCAACAAGGCATGGGAAGGTGACGCTTGCAGGTCGGCCTGACGCCAACCCCTCGTGAGCCCGGAGACCGGCCCGCAACACACAGCCCGCACCTTGTGCGTCGCTGAACATAACAAACCCGCGGTGGGCGGGCGCTGTTCGAACCTCTGCGAGCCCGACCCGCAGGGGTTTTCATGCGCTCGATTCACCCACTGACATTCCAGAGGGAAGCGCCATGTCGATCATCAGCAGCACCGGCAGCAACACGGACAAAATTTCCAGCACCACCACCCTTAGCCAACGCCTGACCGCCGCGATCTTCGCGTCGATCCTCGGCGCCAGCCTGGTCTACTTCGCCGGTTTCTCGCACATCGAAGCGGTGCACAACGCCGCCCACGATACCCGCCACAGCGCCGCGTTCCCGTGCCACTGAGACCTGCCGACATGATCAAGCGTATTGCGCAAACCGCAGGTTTCACCGGTCTGCTGGCCGCCCTGCTCCTCACTCTGCTGCAAAGCTTCTGGGTCTCGCCGCTGATTCTGCAGGCGGAAACCTTCGAGAAAACCGAACCGGTGGCTGAAGTACACGAACACGCCGCCGGCACCGCTGCGCACACCCACGATGCTGAAGCCTGGGAACCGGAAGACGGTTGGCAGCGCGTGGTCTCGACCACGGGCGGCAATCTGGTGGTAGCCGTCGGTTTCGCCCTGATGCTCGCGGGCCTGTACACCCTGCGCGCCCCGACCAAAACCTCGCAAGGCCTGCTCTGGGGACTGGCCGGTTACGCCACATTCGTACTGGCACCGACGATGGGCCTGCCACCTGAATTGCCCGGCACCGCTGCGGCCGATCTGGCTTCGCGGCAGACGTGGTGGATCGGCACGGCCGCTTCGACCGCTGCCGGCCTGGCTCTCATCGTGTTCAGCCGTCACTGGCTGATGAAGATCCTCGGTGTGGCCATTCTCGCCGTGCCGCACGTGATCGGCGCACCGCAGCCGGAAGTGCATTCGATGCTCGCACCCGAGGCATTGGAAGCGCAGTTCAAAATCGCTTCGCAGCTGACCAACGTCGCGTTCTGGCTGGCCCTGGGCCTGATCAGCGCCTGGTTGTTCCGCCGCAAAAACGCTGGCCAATACCACGCATGACCAATGACAGCGCAGCGCCGACCTTCGTGGTCGGCCTGGGCTGCCAGCGCGGCTGCCCGGCCAGCACGCTGCGCGCCTTGCTTGATCAGGCATTACAGGCACATCGCATTGAACTGGAAGCGGTCAAGGCGCTGGCCAGCATCGACTTGAAACGGGATGAACCCGGCCTACAGGAGCTGGCTGCCCAGTTAGCCTTGCCACTGCTGTATTTCAGCAGTGAAGAACTCGCCAGTTACCAGCAACGACTCAGTCACCATTCGCAAATCGCCTACGAACGAACCGGCTGCTACGGCGTTGCCGAGAGTGCTGCGCTGGCCCTCGCCGAACAGTTGATTCAGGCTCCGGCAAAACTGCTGATTTCCCGGCAAAAATACGCTCAGGCAACACTGGCATTGGCCGGCGCGGCGTAAAGTCCCGATAATCCCCGCCATTGATCATGAGCGTTGCTCATCTGCAACGCGGTCGTGCCCTCTTTTACTCAGGATTCAACGATGACTGTCTACTTCATCGGCGCCGGCCCCGGCGACCCGGAATTGATCACTGTCAAAGGCCAGCGGCTGATCCGCAGCTGCCCGGTGATTATCTACGCAGGTTCGCTGGTGCCAGCGGCGGTGCTCGACGGCCATCAGGCCGAGACGGTGGTCAACAGCGCTGAATTGCATCTGGAGCAGATCATCGAACTTATCAAGACCGCGCATGCCAAGGGTCAGGATGTGGCGCGGGTGCACTCCGGCGATCCGAGTCTGTATGGCGCGATCGGTGAGCAGATCCGTTATCTGCGTGAGCTGAATATTCCATTCGAGATCATTCCCGGCGTGACTGCCACCGCAGCCTGTGCGGCATTGCTTGGGGCGGAGTTGACTCTGCCGGACGTGTCGCAAAGCGTGATTCTGACTCGCTACGCCGACAAGACAGCCATGCCGGCAGGCGAAGAGCTCGGCAATCTGGCGCAGCATGGCGCGACCATGGCGATTCATTTGGGGGTCAACCATCTGGAGAAGATTCTGGCGGAACTGCTGCCGCATTACGGCGCGGATTGCCCGATTGCGGTGATTCACCGGGCGACGTGGCCGGATCAGGATTGGGTGGTGGGGACGCTGGCGGATATCGCCGGAAAGGTTGCGGCGAAAGGGTTTCGGCGTACGGCGTTGATTCTGGTGGGCCGGGTGCTGGGCAGTGAGGTGTTTAGCGAATCATCGTTGTATCGCGCCGGGCATGCTCATCTCTATCGCCCATGAAGGCCCCTTCGCGAGCAGGCTCGCTCCCACATTTGATCGCATTCCAAATGTGGGAGCGAGCTTGCTCGCGAAGGCGTCATTAAATTTCACCCATAAAAAAACGGCGCTCACGGGGCGCCGTTTTTCATGTCCGCAGCGAACACCTTAGTAGTAGGCGTTTTCTTTCTGCGTGTGGTCGGTCACGTCGCGAACACCCTTCAGCTCCGGAATACGCTCGAGCAAGGTGCGCTCGATGCCTTCCTTCAAGGTCACGTCCGCCTGGCCGCAGCCCTGGCAACCGCCACCGAACTGCAATACGGCGATGCCGTCCTCAACCACATCGATCAGGCTGACCTGACCGCCGTGGCTGGCCAGCCCCGGGTTGATTTCGGTTTGCAGGTAGTAGTTGATGCGCTCGTTGACCGGGCTGTCGGCGTTGACCATCGGTACTTTGGCATTTGGCGCCTTGATGGTCAGCTGGCCGCCCATGCGGTCAGTGGCGTAATCGACAACGGCGTCATCGAGAAACGCTTCGCTGAAGTGATCGATATAAGCGGTGAAGCTTTTCAGCCCCAGCGCGGTGTCTTCAGGTTTTTCTTCGCCCGGCTTGCAGTAGGCAATACAGGTTTCGGCGTACTGGGTGCCAGGCTGGGTGATGAAGACGCGGATGCCGATGCCCGGGGTGTTCTGCTTGGAGAGCAGATCAGCCAGGTAATCGTGGGCGGCGTCGGTAATGGTAATAGCGGTCATGGAAACTCCTCGCAGGCTTGGGCGCAGTTTACGCCAATCGTTGCGCCGGACAAAGTCCTAGTATTTTTGTCGGGAAAGATTCTTGTCCGGCTTCTCGTCAATCTGCGCCTTGAGCCAATGGTAACTGCGTTTTTCCACCCATTCGTAGCTCAACCACGAGCCAACGCCAATCGCCAGCGCACACACCACAAACATCAAATACGGGTTGATCGCGTAGCGCTGCGCAATAAATCCACCCGCTGACAGCACCAGAACGTGCATCAGATACACCGAATACGAGCAATCACCCAGCAGTTTGAGCACATGGCTGCGCTCGACATAACGCTCAAGTGAGATACACGCCATGACCAGCACTGCGCTCGGCACGCCCCAGTTCAGCAGCCTTGGCGCCGGCGCCAGGTGATAGATCATCAGCAGCGCTGCGCCGATCGCCAGCAGCGGCAGCCACAGGCCGGTGCCGATCCAGCCCCGGCGATAAAGCATGCCGATGCCAATCCCCAGTAGAAACTCGTAGACGATGTCCGAACGGTAAAACTCGCTGATCCAGCCAAACCCGGTCCACGCCTGACTCACTGCAAACAGCAACGCCGCGACTACCAGCAGGCGCACCTGCAGACGGAACAGCAACGCCCAGGCAAATAGCACGTAGAAAAGCATTTCGTAATTCAGTGTCCAGCCGACATTCAACGTCGGATAGATACCGTAGCCGCCGGGGTTCTCAGTCGGAATGAACACCAGCGACAACAGCAGGTGCGCCCAATCCACGGTTTGATCCGGCAACAACGGCTGGGCGAACACCACCAGCAGCGCCATCAGCAGCGTGTACAGCCAGTACGCCGGGACAATGCGAAACAGCCGGTACAGCAGAAATCGCGCTGGCGGCAGCGGTTTGCTCTCGGTAGACAGGAAAATCACCAGACCGCTGATGACAAAGAAAATATCGACGCCCACCGCGCCTTTGTCGATAAACAGTTGGCCGATCGGCCCGCGCGCTTTGAAGTCGAAGAAAATCTGCATGAAGTGGTGGCACACCACCGTCCACGCGGCCAGCGCACGCAGGGCTTGCACTGAAATCAACATCTGCCGCTCCCGTCCACAATTCCTGAAACCACCGCAGATCCCTTGTAGGAGTGAGCCTGCTCGCGATGGCGGCGGCACATTCAACATCTCCAGTGCCTGATTTTCCGCTATCGCGAGCAGGCTCACTCCTACAGGGGTTTTGCGGTGTTGCTTGAAACTGTGACAGTCGGCCAATCTCAAACGATCAAAGATTCTCGTAGCGGTTCATATCCAGCACGCCCTCTTCCACCGGATCGGTTTCGTGCAGGTATTGGCTCAGATCGTGGAAATAGAACCAGAATTGCGGGTGACTGCGCCGAATACCCCAGCGTTCGACGATTTTCTCGAAACGATTGCCGTCCTTGGCGTTTTCCATTGCATCAACAAACTCGGGGACTTGATCGGCCGGAATGTTGAAAATGAAGTTCGGATAACTGCTGAGCACGCCCGGAAAAATGGTAATTGTGTCCAGCCCAGGCTGATAGCGCAGCGACTCTCCGAGCAGAAACGCCACGTTGCTGTGCGCGCGGTTGCGCAACAGACTGTAGACCTCGCGTTTGCCGTTGGCAGTTTCGATGCGCAGCATCGTCGCTTCCGGCAACAGGTCGATCACCTTCAAACCGGCTGCCGGACGCGAGGTCAGGCGGCTCAGCGCCTGCTCGGCATTTTGCAGGGCCGGGTCAATATTCGGCCGCGAGCAGTAAGCCCCATCGCAGCGGTTGATTGGATCCGGGTGCGCATTGAGATCACCGTAACGCGCCAGCAACTGCATGGCGAAGTCGTATTTCGGGTCCTTCTCATCAAGTTTCAGTGCCGTCGGCTTGTCGTCGTCGATCGCTTCGTAATCCAGCCACATCTTGAACTGGCCGCTGCGCTGGTACCAATCGTCGAGGTAATCCTCGCGGGAATCGGCCGGCATCAAGCGCAGGAAGTTTTGCTCGGCGCCGTTGCGGATCAGGTCGAAATACAGACGGGTTTGCGCCTGATGCGAGACGTTGCCGAACACGTCGAAGTTGACGGCCAACTGGTAATAGGTGCGTTCGAGCAGCGGATAGTCAAACAGCCACATTGTCTGCGGTACCTCGCCGATCAGGCCTTTGGTCACCGAAGCGCTGTCGAAGTGGCGGAAAATGCTCAGCAAGGCGTTGTCATTGCCGGCCCACAGGGTCGACCAGCTCGGCGCGGGCAGATCGGCGTAGCTGTCGCGGCGCAAGGCCTCGTACTCGTTTCGCTTGTTGCGGTAGTTGTGCCACAGGCTGAGGACGCTGCCGACATCGTCGTTCTGCCCCGGCATGGCCAACAACGGCGTGGCCTGGCCGCGATAGTTCGGGTCGGTGATATAGAGGTCGTGTTCCGGTGCCTGGAACAGTGCCCAGAAGTTGTCGCGGATCACGTCCGTGGCGATCTGCCCCCGGCACACCGGCCCACGAATAAAGGTGCGGACAAAGTATTCGGCGTTATCAAGCATGAACTGATAACGCGCCTGCGCCGGAATCGCCTCGAACGTGGCAAACGGATTGGCGCGGCTCTGCGGGCCGTAACCGGGCAGCGCATTGACCTGCCAGTTGCCGCTGTAGAACAGGCTTTTGACCCGCGCCATCTTCGCCGCGCTCAGCGGGTAGGTGATGTGGGTTTTATGCACGATCACGCCCTGCACCGGCCACAAGCGGTAATACACCTGGGTGCCCGGATCGTCATTCGGACGACGGGTGGCGATCAGGTCGATCGGCTGACCAGTCGGTGTGCGCGAACGCACCCACTGGAAGTAATGCCCCGGCTCGCCATCCTTGAAATAGAGGTGCGCGAGGTACAAGTGCTCGTACAGCCAGCGTCCGACCAGACTCTGCCGGGCGCCGGGAGTATTGAGCAGGTTTTCCCACTGGACGATTTGCAGTGCCTCTTTGGCGCTCGGTGCCAGGCCTTGCTCATCAATCGGCGCACCAGAGGCCAGCCAGCGCTGCAGCGTCTGATATTGCTGATCGGTCAGCCCGGTGACCGCCAGCGGCATGCCTTCTTTCGGATGAGCGCCGGCGTAGCCTTCGAACTCGGCGGGCAGCGCGCACATGTTCTCGCGATTCAGGCCCAGCACGATGTCTTGCGGGAGTTTGGCGTTCGGTGTCAGCGGCGTCTTGTGCCCGAGTTCGAGCATGCGCGCCATCAGCGCCGCCTGACTGCCCTGCGCATCGAGCACTGAATAGAAGTCTTTCTGCTGCCAGGCACGTTTGCCAAAGGCGTCGTAGAACAGCCGAGTAGTCGGTGCCGCTTGTGTGCGCTCGCCATCGTAGACCGGCATTTTGCTCGCACCACGGGCGGCGCCTTCGCCACTGCCCAGATTGAGCTGACACGCCGAGTCGTAACACGCATGGCAGGCCACGCACTTCTCGGTGAAGATCGGTTGAATATCACGGCTGTACGAGATCGTGGGCTCTTGCGCCACGGCGCCCCAGCTGAGAAACAGCAACACAAAACCAATGACGCGGTAAGACATGCTGCTGATCCCGATTGTAAAAAAACGCCGTGAGTCTACAGTATGACGCTCGTACCAACATGAGCGATATTCATGCAAAAGCCCCGCATGCTCCAAAAGCGCACAGGTTTGCTATGATCCCGCTCCTTCGTAATGGTCTTTCCGAGTAGTCCAAATGTCCGATCGCAGCGTCCGCCTTCAAGCTCTCAAGCAAGCTCTCAAAGAGCGCATCCTGATACTCGACGGCGGTATGGGCACGATGATCCAGAGCTACAAGCTCGAAGAGCAGGATTATCGCGGCAAACGCTTCGCGGACTGGCCGAGTGACGTCAAGGGCAACAACGACCTGTTGGTGCTCACCCGTCCCGATGTGATCGGCGGCATCGAAAAAGCCTACCTGGATGCCGGCGCCGACATCCTCGAAACCAACACCTTCAACGCCACGCGCATTTCCATGGCCGACTACGGCATGGAAGAACTGGCCTACGAGTTAAACGTAGAAGGCGCGCGTCTGGCGCGCAAGGTCGCCGACGCCAAGACCGCCGAGAACCCGGACAAGCCGCGTTTCGTCGCCGGCGTGCTCGGCCCGACCAGCCGCACCTGCTCGCTGTCGCCGGACGTCAACAACCCCGGCTATCGCAACGTCACCTTTGATGAGCTGGTGGAAAACTACACCGAAGCCACCAAAGGTCTGATCGAGGGCGGCGCCGACCTGATCCTGATCGAAACCATTTTCGACACCCTCAATGCCAAAGCGGCGATTTTCGCTGTGCAAGGCGTGTTCGAAGAGCTGCACCTCGAACTGCCGATCATGATTTCCGGGACCATCACCGATGCCTCCGGCCGGACCCTGTCGGGCCAGACCACCGAAGCGTTCTGGAACTCGGTGGCACACGCCAAGCCAATCTCGGTCGGCCTCAACTGCGCGCTCGGCGCCAGCGAATTGCGTCCGTACCTGGAAGAGCTGTCGAACAAGGCCAGCACCCACGTTTCCGCGCACCCGAACGCCGGCCTGCCGAACGAATTCGGCGAGTACGACGAACTGCCGTCGGAAACCGCCAAAGTCATCGAAGAGTTCGCCCAGAGCGGCTTCCTCAACATCGTCGGCGGTTGCTGCGGCACCACGCCGGGGCACATCGAAGCCATCGCCAAAGCTGTTGCCGGTTACGCGCCGCGTCAGATTCCGGACATTCCCAAGGCTTGCCGCCTCTCGGGTCTGGAGCCGTTCACCATCGATCGCAGTTCGCTGTTCGTTAACGTCGGCGAGCGCACCAACATCACCGGTTCGGCGAAGTTCGCCCGCCTGATCCGTGAAGACAACTACACCGAAGCGCTGGAAGTCGCCCTGCAACAGGTCGAGGCCGGCGCGCAGGTGATCGACATCAACATGGACGAAGGCATGCTCGATTCGAAGAAGGCCATGGTGACCTTCCTCAATCTGATCGCCGGTGAACCGGACATCTCGCGCGTACCGATCATGATCGACTCCTCCAAGTGGGAAGTGATCGAAGCCGGCCTCAAGTGCATTCAGGGCAAGGGCATCGTCAACTCGATCAGCATGAAAGAGGGCGTCGAGCAGTTCATCCATCACGCCAAACTGTGCAAGCGTTACGGCGCGGCAGTGGTGGTGATGGCGTTCGACGAAGCCGGCCAGGCCGACACCGAAGCGCGCAAGAAAGAGATCTGCAAACGCTCCTACGACATTCTGGTCAACGAAGTCGGCTTCCCGCCGGAAGACATCATCTTCGACCCGAACATCTTCGCCGTCGCCACCGGCATCGAAGAACACAACAACTACGCTGTGGACTTCATCAACGCCTGTGCCTACATCCGCGACGAGCTGCCGTACGCGCTGACGTCGGGCGGCGTGTCCAACGTGTCGTTCTCGTTCCGGGGCAACAATCCGGTGCGTGAGGCGATCCACTCGGTGTTCCTGCTGTACGCGATCCGCGCGGGCCTGACCATGGGCATCGTCAACGCCGGTCAGCTGGAGATTTACGACCAGATCCCGCAAGAGCTGCGCGATGCTGTTGAAGATGTGATCCTCAACCGCACGCCGGAAGGCACCGACGCCCTCCTCGCCATCGCCGACAAGTACAAGGGCGACGGCAGCGTCAAGGAAGCCGAGACCGAAGAGTGGCGCAACTGGGACGTCAACAAGCGTCTGGAACATGCGCTGGTCAAGGGCATCACCACGCACATCGTTGAAGACACCGAAGAATCGCGTCAGTCGTTCGCCCGCCCGATCGAAGTGATCGAAGGCCCGCTGATGTCGGGCATGAACATCGTTGGCGACCTGTTCGGTGCCGGCAAAATGTTCCTCCCGCAAGTGGTGAAATCCGCCCGGGTGATGAAGCAGGCCGTGGCGCACCTGATCCCTTTCATCGAACTGGAAAAGGGCGACAAGCCGGAAGCCAAGGGCAAGATCCTCATGGCAACCGTGAAAGGCGACGTGCATGACATCGGCAAGAACATTGTCGGCGTGGTGCTCGGTTGCAACGGCTATGACATCGTCGACCTCGGCGTGATGGTGCCGGCAGAGAAGATCCTGCAGGTGGCCAAAGAGCAGAAGTGCGACATCATCGGTCTCTCTGGTCTGATCACGCCGTCGCTGGATGAAATGGTCCATGTGGCCCGCGAGATGCAGCGTCAGGACTTCCATCTGCCGCTGATGATCGGTGGCGCGACCACCTCCAAAGCGCACACCGCGGTGAAGATCGAACCGAAGTACAGCAACGATGCCGTGGTTTACGTGACCGACGCCTCCCGCGCCGTGGGCGTGGCCACACAGTTGCTGTCGAAAGAATTGAAGGCCGGTTTTGTTGAGAGAACCCGTGCCGAATACGTTGAAGTGCGCGAACGTACCGCCAACCGCAGCGCCCGCACCGAGCGCCTGAGCTACGCCGCAGCCATCGCCAAGAAGCCACAGTTCGACTGGGCGACTTATGAGCCGGTCAAACCGACGTTTACCGGCAGCAAGGTGCTGGACAACATCGATCTCAAGGTGCTGGCCGAATACATCGACTGGACGCCGTTCTTCATCTCTTGGGATCTGGCTGGCAAATTCCCGCGCATCCTCGAAGACGAAGTGGTCGGTGAAGCCGCCACCGCGCTGTACAAGGACGCGCAAGAGATGCTCGCCAAACTGATCGACGAGAAGCTGATCAGCGCCCGCGCGGTGTTCGGCTTCTGGCCGGCCAATCAGGTGCATGACGACGACATCGAGCTGTACGGCGATGACGGCCAGCCATTGGCCAAACTGCATCACTTGCGCCAGCAGATCATCAAGACCGACGGCAAACCAAACTTCTCGCTGGCCGACTTCGTGGCACCGAAGGACAGCGAAGTGACCGACTACGTCGGTGGTTTCATCACCACCGCCGGTATTGGCGCCGAAGAAGTGGCCAAGGCTTATCAGGACGCGGGCGACGACTACAACTCGATCATGGTCAAAGCCTTGGCCGACCGTCTGGCCGAAGCTTGCGCCGAATGGCTGCACCAGCAGGTGCGTAAAGAGCACTGGGGCTATGCCAAGGACGAAACCCTCGACAACGACGCGCTGATCAAAGAGCAATACAGCGGCATCCGCCCTGCCCCGGGTTACCCGGCGTGCCCGGATCACACCGAGAAGGCTGCGTTGTTTGCCTTGCTCGATCCGGAAGCTGAAGAGATGCGCGCCGGTCGCAGCGGTGTGTTCCTCACCGAGCACTACGCGATGTTCCCGGCGGCAGCGGTCAGCGGCTGGTACTTCGCCCATCCGCAGGCGCAGTACTTTGCCGTGGGCAAGGTCGACAAGGATCAGGTCGCCAGCTACACCTCGCGAAAAGGCCAGGAACTGAGCGTGACCGAGCGCTGGCTGGCGCCGAACCTAGGCTACGATAACTAATCAAGACTTACGCAAAACCCTGTGGGAGCGAGCTTGCTCGCGAAGGCGTCATGTCATTCAACATTAATGCTGAATGATCGACCGCATTCGCGAGCAAGCTCGCTCCCACATTTGCTTTTGCGGTGTTCTGCAGAGGGTTGGCTATGCTTGTCTGACACACACGGCAGACGAGGGATTTATGGACGATCCAGTCGACAACAAACCGCCGACCTTCTGGCAGATGCTGCACAGCGTGATGGCGGCGGCGTTCGGGGTGCAGAGCGGCAAGAACCGGGCAAGGGACTTTACCCATGGCAAGCCCAGCCATTTCGTGATGCTGGGGATTCTGTTCACCGCGGTGTTTGCGTTGACGCTGTTTGCCATCGTCAAACTGGTGCTGCACTTCGCCGGGGTCTGACGCGCTCAGCGCATCAGGGTTTGCAGAGTAAAAGGGTAGCGATACGACTGCGGTTGTCCCTTGGCTGAGAGCTTGCGGAAATTTACTCCGTAGTTCGGCGACTCACCCATGGCCAGCATTTGTCGGGCGTGACGTTTGTCGATCAGTTGCAGCAACGGAATCTGCCGATCACGGCCGCCGTAACTATTCAAATCGACGCCCTGCTCCACGTCATGCAACTCGACCAACGCCCAGCCGCCAAGGGTGAAGTGTCCGCCGACCAACGCGCTCAGGCGCCCGTCAACCAGTGCCTGCAAAGCCGCCGGGGAGGTGTTGACCGCACTGAACAAGGCATCTTTGCCGGGGACTTTGCCGATCTCGGCGTACGCGCGCATCGCCCCGAAGGCCATTTCATCATTGGCCGACCACACCAGCGACACCTTCGGGTAACGGGCGAACAGCTGTTTGGCCTGTTCATAGGCGCGCTCTTGGGTCCAGCCGCTGTAGACCAATTGCCGCAGGCGAATCTGTGGATGTTCGGCCAGCGCCCGCTGCATGCCGCGCTCGCGTAATTGCGCCGAGGGCGTGACCTTCAGCCCGGAGAACGCCAACACTTCAATCGGCTCAGTGCCTGGCGTCGACGGGTGCAGGCGAATCAGCTCCTTCATCATCAAGTAACCGCCCTCCTCGTCGTTCGGCACCAGGCTGCCAATGCGGTCGTCACGCTCGCCGACCATGGCCTGCTGGTCAGCTGTCAGTGCGGCATTGACCATAAACAGCTTCACGCCGCTGTTCTCGGCCAGGCGCAGGATTTGCGGGGCGACATATTGTTCGTTGACGAACACCAGGTACTCAGGCCGATTCGCCCCCTGCAACGCGACGCGCGCTTGAGCGAGGGTCAGTTCGGGCTGACGTTGTGAGTAGAGAATCTGCAGATCGATCCCCAGATCATGGGCGGCCGCTTGCATGAATTGCGAATAGCTGACCCAGAAGGCTTCTTGCGTCGAACCCGGATTCAAAAACAGCACAGACTCTGCCCGCGCGCCGGTCTGGAACAGCGCGCCGAACAACAGAAGACTGATATGGAAAAACTTGAACATGAAGCATCCGGGCCCAACGAAAAATGGCCGCGCATTATAGCCCTCGTTTCATCGGCTATTGATGCCTGATCCCGCTTTTTGTCCGACAATCTGTCGCAAGCGGGGCCCGGATGGGTCGTTTACTGATGGCTGACCCAGAATACCGCTGTCCCTACTACGAGAATGATCAGGAACAGAATGGCCCACGCATCGACACTGCTGTCGCTTTTTCTTGCCTTGGTCGGATTGCTCATTGCATCGCCTCTTGTCGGTTTTATCGGTGATTGCAGAAAGACTCGACCACAGTTAAGACGATGATTGTCCGCACGACAAATGTGGGTTAGTTGACAGCCATTCTCGTTAGGCGATTTGGTTCTTTACATATACTCAAACATCACTTTTGCGCATAACTGCAAACGGGTATATTGCCCCGGCTCCGTTAGGGAGTGCGCGGCCGTGCGCGCAGAATTGCAGAGGCACAATCGGACTCCAGCAAGCGAAAACGCAGTGCTACTCCGAATGGCCCAAGCCTGAGAACAGGACTTATATGTACGTATACGACGAGTACGATCAGCGGATCATCGAGGACCGCGTCAAGCAGTTCCGTGATCAGACCCGACGCTATCTGGCAGGTGAGCTGAGCGAAGAAGAATTCCGCCCCCTGCGCCTGCAAAATGGCCTGTACATCCAGCGCTTCGCGCCGATGTTGCGTGTGGCGGTGCCTTACGGCCAGCTGACTTCGCGTCAGACGCGCATGATGGCCAAGATTGCCCGCGACTACGACAAGGGCTACGCCCACATCAGTACGCGGCAGAACGTGCAGTTCAACTGGCCGGCGGTGGAAGACATCCCGGACATTCTGGCTGAACTGGCCACCGTGCAGATGCACGCGATCCAGACCAGCGGCAACTGCCTGCGCAACGTCACCACCGACCAGTTTGCCGGCGTCGCTGCCGACGAAGTGATCGACCCGCGCCCATGGTGCGAAATCGTCCGTCAGTGGACTACATTCCACCCGGAATTCGCCTACCTGCCGCGTAAGTTCAAGATCGCCGTCAACGGTTCCACCGCTGACCGAGCCGCCATTGAAGTCCATGACATCGGCCTTGAGCCGGTGCACAACGCCGCTGGCGAACTGGGTTTCCGTGTACTGGTTGGCGGTGGCCTAGGTCGTACGCCGGTGGTTGGTGCGTTCATCAACGAGTTCCTGCCGTGGCAGGACCTGTTGAGCTACCTCGACGCCATCCTGCGGGTGTACAACCGCTACGGCCGTCGCGACAACAAATACAAGGCGCGGATCAAGATCCTCGTCAAAGCCCTCACGCCGGAAGTGTTCGCACAGAAAGTCGATGCGGAAATGGAGCACCTGCGCGGTGGCCAGACCACATTGACCGACGCCGAACTGCAGCGTGTGGCCAAGCACTTCGTCGACCCGGACTACAAGGCGCTGGACAACCAGACCGCGCAACTGGCCGAGCTGGACAAAGAGCATCCGGGTTTCGCCCGCTGGCGTACCCGCAACACCTTGGCGCACAAGAAGCCGGGCTATGTCGCCGTGACCCTGTCGCTGAAACCGACCGGCGTTGCCCCGGGCGATATCACTGACAAACAGCTTGATGCCGTCGCCGATCTGGCCGACCGCTACAGCTTCGGTCAACTGCGCACCTCGCACGAACAGAACATCATTCTGGCCGACGTCGAGCAAAGCCAGCTGTTCACCCTCTGGGGCGAACTGCGTGAAGGCGGTTTCGCCACACCGAACATCGGCCTGCTGACCGACATCATCTGCTGCCCTGGCGGTGATTTCTGCTCGCTGGCCAACGCCAAGTCGATCCCGATTGCCGAATCGATCCAGCGTCGTTTCGACGACCTCGATTACTTGTTCGACATCGGCGAGCTGGACCTGAACATCTCCGGTTGCATGAACGCCTGCGGTCACCACCACGTCGGCCACATCGGCATCCTCGGCGTCGACAAGAAAGGCGAAGAGTTCTATCAGGTTTCCCTCGGCGGCAGTGCCAGCCGTGATGCGAGCCTGGGCAAGATCCTCGGCCCGTCCTTCGCTCAGGAAGCCATGCCTGACGTGATCTCGAAGCTGATCGACGTGTACGTTGAACAACGTACCGAAGACGAGCGCTTCATCGACACCTACCAGCGTATTGGCATCGACCTCTTCAAGGAACGCGTCTATGCAGCGAATCATTAAGAACAACGAGGTCGTCGACGAAACCTGGCACTTGCTGCCCAAGGATTTCAACATTGACGAGATCAGCAACTGCGACGACTTGATCGTGCCGTTGCAACTGTGGCGCGAACACAGCCGCATGCTCAAGGCCCGCGACGGTGGTCTGGGTGTCTGGCTGGACGCTGACGAAGAAGCCGAGGAAATCGGTGAAGACGTCGCCGAGTTTCAGGTGATTGCCTTGAACTTCCCGGCGTTCACCGACGGCCGCAATTACTCCAACGCCCGCCTGCTGCGCGACCGTTACGGTTTCAAAGGTGAGTTGCGGGCGATTGGCGACGTGCTGCGCGATCAGCTGTTCTACATGCATCGCTGCGGTTTTGATGCCTTCGCCATTCGCGCCGACAAAGACCCGTACGAAGCGCTTGAAGGCCTCAAGGACTTCTCGGTGACCTATCAGGCTGCCACTGACGAACCGCTGCCGCTGTTCCGTCGCCGCTAAGTCTTCAGGTTTAGCGCGGACAAAAAAACGCCGGTCATGTGACCGGCGTTTTTTTATGCCTGCCCGATTTACCAGAAGCGCTGCTGGGTCAGGCGACTCCACCAGCTCAGCAGTACGCGGTCTACCGAACCGCTGGCAGCCATGCCGATGCGCTCCTGCAAGCTTTTGCGCTCGGCGTAATGCAGGTGATAGACCTCGGCCTTTTTCGCCCGGTCTGCCAGGTATTCATCACTGGTCTTGAGTTCATCGACCAGTTGCTTATCCAGCGCCGCGACGCCGAGCCAGACTTCGCCGGTGGCGACATCGTCAATCGCCAGTTGCGGGCGGTAGCGGGCGACGAAGTTCTTGAACAGTTGATGGGTGATGTCCAAGTCCTCCTGGAACTTCTCGCGGCCCTTCTCGGTGTTTTCGCCAAACACGGTCAGGGTGCGTTTGTACTCGCCGGCGGTGAGGACTTCAAAGTCGATGTCATGCTTCTTCAGCAAGCGGTTGACGTTGGGCAGCTGTGCAACCACGCCGATCGAGCCAAGAATCGCAAACGGCGCGCTGATGATCTTCTCGCCGATGCACGCCATCATGTAGCCGCCGCTGGCCGCGACCTTGTCGATGCACACGGTCAACGGCACACCGGCCTCGCGAATACGCGCCAGTTGCGACGACGCCAGGCCGTAGCTGTGGACCATGCCGCCACCGCTTTCCAGCCGCAGGACCACTTCGTCTTTTGGCGTGGCGAGAGTCAGTAGCGCAGTGATTTCGTGGCGCAGGCTTTCGGTGGCGGAAGCCTTGATGTCGCCGTCGAAATCGAGGACGAATACGCGGGACTTGGCTTCGGGTTGTTTCTTCTGCTTCTTCGCGCTTTTCTCGGACTTGGCCTCGCCCTTGCGCAAAGCCTTGAGCTGATCCTTGTCGAGCAAGGTCTGCTCCAGGCGCTCACGCAGGCCCTTGTAGAAATCATTGAGTTTGCTGACCTGCAACTGACCGGCGGATTTGCGTCGGCCCTTGCTGCGCAATGCAGCAAAACTGGCAAGCACCACCAGAATGGCGATCACCAGGGTGACGGTCTTGGCCAGGAAACTGGCGTATTCGGTGAAAAACTCCACAGAGACTCCTTAGAACAGTGCGTGGATGTGAAACACACGCGGGATGGCTCCAGCATACCCATGCGCCGGCTCATCGGCCAGCCGTGAAACCTCTGGCAACACCCCTGTAACGGGCATTTCAAACAAGCGTATGTTTTTTCATTGACAGCTCCCCGTCATCCTCATAACCTCGCCAAACCTTCAACGTACCGGGATGACGCGGACGTGGGCAGCATCTACTTGATTCGACATGGCCAGGCCTCCTTTGGTGCAGACGACTATGACGTCCTGTCGCCAACCGGTGTGCGCCAGGCAGAAATTCTCGGTCAGCACCTCGCTGAACTGGGCATCAGCTTCGATCGCTGCCTCGCCGGAGACCTGCGCCGTCAGCAACACACGGCCACCAGCGCGCTGGAGCAATTCACTGCCAAAGGTCTGTCGGTGCCGATCCTGGAAACCGATTCTGCCTTCAACGAATTCGATGCCGACGCGGTGATCCGCGCCCTGCTCCCGGACATGCTGGCGGACGAGCCGGAAGCCCTCGAAATCCTGCGCAATGCCGCGCAGAACCGTGGCGAGTTCCAACGTATTTTTGCCCTGATCATCGAACGCTGGTTGGCCGGCACTTACGACACGCCGGGGCTGGAAAGCTGGCTGGGTTTCGTCGAACGCGTCCAGGCCGGGCTGCACCGAATTCTTGATCTGGCCGATAAAAACCAGAAAATCGCCGTGTTCACCTCCGGCGGCACCATCACCGCCCTGCTCCACCTCATTACGCAAATGCCTGCGAAACAGGCCTTTGAATTGAACTGGCAAATCGTCAACACCTCGCTCAACCAGCTGAAGTTCCGCGGTCGCGAGGTGGCTTTGGCCTCCTTCAACAGTCATGCACATCTGCAGCTGTTGAAGGTTCCGGAACTCATCACTTTCCGTTGAGTCCGGTTAACTGTGAACCTTGCTGTAATCAACCTCATAAGGATCGAACCATGACCTCCGTAGCCGATGCCGTAAAAGCAATGCAAGCCAAGTTCAACCCAGCCGCTGCTGCCGGTCTGGATCTGGTCTTCGGTTTCAACATCACTGACGAAGACAAGCAGTATTCGCTGATCGTCAAAGACGGCACTTGCGATATCCAGGAAGGTGAAAACCCGGACGCCAACTGCACGCTGGTGCTGGACAGCGAAACCCTGAAGGGTATCGTCAGCGGCGAAACCGACGGCATGCAGGCTTTCATGGGCGGCAAGCTGCGCGTTGAAGGCGACATGATGCTGTCGATGAAACTGTCCGAGCTGTTCCCGTCGTAATAGCGACGTTCAGTGACACGAAGATCCCGCCTCCATGGCGGGATTTTTACATTCGAGCGCTGAGGATTACTGCTCGCACTCAATACCTGTGAGAGCGAGCTTGCTCGCGAAGGCGTCAACTCAGTCGACATCACCGCTGCCTGTCACATCGCATTCGCGAGCAAGCTCGCACACATTTGATATGTGGTCAGTCAGTGAACGAGGCGGTGAGCAACTCACGGGTATACGGATGCTGCGCCGCATGAAACAGCGCATTTGTCTCGCCTCGCTCCACCACTTCACCGTCCTTCATCACAATCAAGTCATGGGCCAACGCGCGCACCACCGCCAGATCGTGGCTGATGAACAGATAGGTCAAGCCGTGTTCCGCCTGCAAACGCCGCAATAACGCGACAATCTGTTTTTGCACCGTGCGATCCAGTGCCGACGTCGGTTCATCCAGCAGGATCAAGTCGGGCTTGAGCACCAGCGCCCGGGCAATGGCGATGCGTTGCCGCTGACCACCGGAAAACTCGTGGGGATAGCGATGACGGGTGGCCGGGTCGAGACCCACTTCACGCAGCACATCAATCACCGCCCTCTCGCGCTCGCCTGCGTTCAAATCGCTGTGCACCTGTAAACCTTCAGCGATGATCTGCTCCACGCATAAACGTGGACTGAGGCTGCCGAACGGATCCTGAAACACCACTTGCAGGCGTTTGCGCAGCGGCCGGAGCTGTTTCCCGCTCAAGCACTCCAGCGCCTCGCCCTGAAAACGAATACTTCCCTGAGCATCCAGCAAACGCAGAATCGCCTGACCCAACGTCGATTTTCCGGAACCGGATTCGCCGACGATACCCAAGGTCTTGCCGCGCTGAAGATTCAAATCAATGCTATTGACCGCGTGCAAGTACGACTTCGCGCGCAGCCATCCGCCGCCCAAACGGAAGCGCACATTGAGATCGCGCACCTGCAGCAAATCTTCCGCAGGCTCCCGGCACAACGCTTCGCCACCCGGTTCGGCATTGAGCAACTCGACGCTATAAGGATGCTGCGGCGCGCGGAACAACTGTTCGCAGGCCGCCTGCTCAACAATCAATCCGCCACGCATGACCGCCACCTGCTGAGCGATATTGCGCACCAGATTAAGATCATGACTGATGATCAACAGGGCCATGCCCAGCCGTTCTTGCAGCTCTTTGAGCAGCAACAGAATCTTGCGTTGCACGGTCACGTCCAGCGCGGTGGTCGGCTCGTCGGCGATCAACAACTGCGGCTCGCAAGCCAGCGCCATGGCAATCATCACCCGTTGCCGCTGGCCGCCCGACAGCTGATGCGGATAGGCCTTGAGCCGCTCGCGCGGGCGTTGAATGCCCACCAGCTCGAGCAATTGCAGAATCCGTTGGCGCGCCGCCGCCCCGGCCAATCCCTTGTGCAGCGCCAGGCTTTCGGCCAGTTGTCGCTCAATCGTGTGCAGAGGGTTCAGTGAACTCATCGGCTCCTGAAAAATCATCGCGATGCGGTTGCCACGCAATTGCCGCAAGTAGCGCTCATGCACGCCAAGCAACTCCTCGCCGGCATAGCGGATGCTGCCGTCGATCCGGGTGATGGCCGGGTCAAGCAATTGCAGAATGCTTTGCGCCGTCACCGATTTGCCAGAGCCAGATTCCCCGACCAGCGCCACGCACTCGCCGGGTCGGATATCGAGGTCGATGCCGTGCACCACGGTCTGGCCATTGAAGGCGACGCGCAAGTCACGTATTTCAATCAGATGTTCCGGCATATCAAGTCCTTGGATCAAACGCATCGCGGCAGGCCTCGCCGATGAATACCAGCAGTGAAAGGATCAGCGCCAAGGCAAAGAACGCGGTCAAACCGAGCCATGGCGCTTGCAGATTATTCTTGCCCTGGCCGATCAACTCACCCAGCGAAGCACTGCCGGCCGGCATGCCGAAACCGAGAAAATCCAGTGCCGACAAGGTCGCGATCGCCCCGGTGAGAATGAACGGCAAATAGGTCAGCGTTGCGCTCATGGCATTGGGCAGGATGTGCCGAACGATCACCTGCGCATCACCGACACCCAGCGCCCGTGCGGCTTTCACATACTCCAGACTGCGACTGCGCAGGAACTCGGCCCGCACCACATCGACCAGGCTCAACCAGGAAAACAGCGCCATGATCCCCAGCAACCACCAGAAATTCGGCTCGACAAACCCGGACAGAATGATCAGCAGGTACAACACCGGCAGCCCCGACCACACCTCCAGCACGCGCTGACCGATCAAATCGACCCAACCGCCGTAGTAACCCTGCAACGCCCCGGCGGCGATACCGATCAGCGCACTCGCCACCGTTAGCGCCAAGGCAAACAGCAGCGACACGCGCGTGCCGAAAATCACCCGCGCCAGCACATCGCGCGCCTGATCATCAGTGCCCAGCCAGTCGTCGCCACTGGGCGGACTCGGCGCAGGCTCCGTCAGGTCGTAATTGACCGTGTCGAACGCGAACGGAATCGGCGCGAACCACAGCCGCCCACCCTGCCCCTCGATCAATTGCCGCACCTGCGCGCTGCGATAGTCCGGCTGAAACGGCAACTCACCGCCGAAATCCTGCTCGGTGTAGCGCTTGAACGCCGGGAAATACCAGTCGCCCTGATACGCCACCAGCAGCGGTTTATCGTTGGCCACCAGTTCACCGCCAAGGCTCACGCCGAACAGCGTGAGAAACAGCCACAGCGACCACCAGCCACGCCGATGCGCCTTGAACCGCGCCCAGCGACGCTGGCCGATTGGAGACAATGTCAGCATCAGGCAGCCCTCGCGGTGAAGTCGATGCGCGGGTCGACCAGCGTGTAGCAAAGGTCGCCGAGCAGTTTTATCAGCAGGCCGAACAAGGTGAAGATAAACAGCGAGCCGAACACCACCGGGTAATCGCGGGCGACCGCCGCTTCGTAGCTCAGGCGACCGAGACCATCGAGGGAAAAGATCACTTCAATCAGCAGCGAGCCGCCGAAAAATACCGTCACCAACGCTTGCGGCAAACCGGCGACGACCAACAGCATCGCGTTGCGAAACACATGGCCGTACAACACCTGCCGTTCACTCAGCCCTTTGGCGCGCGCGGTCACCACATAAAGGCGCGAGATCTCGTTGAGAAAGCTGTTCTTGGTCAGGATCGTCAACGTGGCGAAACCGCCGATGACCAAGGCAATCACCGGCAGCACCAAGTGCCAGAAATAGTCGGCCACCTTGGCCCACGGCGACAGCTCGGCGAAGTTGTCCGAGACCAGCCCGCGTACCGGAAACCAGTCCAGCGCCGTGCCGCCGGCAAACACCACGATCAGCAGCAGCGCGAAGAGAAATCCGGGCAGCGCATAACCGATGATGATGGCCACACTGCTCCAGACATCGAACGCCGAGCCGTTGTGCACGGCTTTGCGAATGCCCAGCGGAATCGACACCAGGTAGGTGATCAACGTCGCCCACAGGCCCAGCGACAAGGTCACCGGCAGTTTCTGCCAGATCAGCTCCGTGACGCTGGCACCGCGAAAGAAACTCTGGCCGAAATCCAGTCGCGCATAGCTTTTAAGCATCAACCACAAACGCTCACTGGCGGGTTTGTCGAAGCCGTACTGACGCTCGATATCGGCCACCAGTTTCGGGTCGAGTCCGCGGGTGGCGCGGGATTCGCCACCGACGGTTTCGACATGGCTAGAACCCACCGCTGCACCCACGCCAATCCCCTGCAAACGCGCAATGGCCTGCTCGACCGGGCCACCGGGCGCGGCTTGGACGATGACGAAATTGACCAGCAGGATCGCCAGCAAGGTAGGCACGATCAGCAGCAGACGCCGCAGGCTATAACCCCACATGGCTGTACTCCTTGTGCGTTTGGGTTGACGTCAGTGCAGTCGGGCTGATTTCCCACCAGGTGTCGAGACCGGCGTCGTACAGCGGCGCAATCGCTGGTCGGCCGAAGCGGTTCCACCACACCGTGGATATTCCCGGCGGGTAATAGTTGGGTACCCAGTAATAGCCCCACTGCAACACCCGATCCAACGCATGAGCATGGCGCAGCAGACTTTCGCGATTGTCGGCCTGCACCAGCCCTTCGAGCAGTGCATCGACGGCCGGATCGCGCAGCACCATGTAATTGTTCGAGCCGGGATCAGCGGCGCCCTCAGAACCGAAGTAATTGAACATCTCGCGCCCCGGCGCCTGACTCACCGGATAACCGGCGACGATCATGTCGTAGTCACGATTACGCACGCGGTTGGTGTATTGCGCGGTGTCGACCTGACGGATATCGAAGCCGATGCCGATTTGCGCCAGATTGCGCTTGAACGGTAACAACAGTCGCTCGAAGCCCTTCTGGCCATTGAGGAAGGTGAAGTGCAGCGGCTCGCCATTGGCGTTCACCAATTCATCGCCGCGCGGCTTCCAGCCCGCGTCTTCGAGCAGTTTCAGTGCCTGCAATTGTTCAGCGCGGATATTGCCACTGCCGTCGGTTTTCGGCGCTTGAAACACCGTGGTGAACACTTCACCGGGAATCTGTCCGCGCAATGGCTCAAGAATCTTCAGCTCTTCGGCATCCGGCAATGCAGTGGCCGCCAGTGCGCTGTGGGAGAAGAAGCTGCGCTGACGCAGGTACATGCTGCGCATCATCTGGCGGTTGCTCCATTCGAAATCCCAGAGCAGGGCGATCGCCTGACGCACCCGACGATCCTGAAACAATGGTTTTTGCAGGTTGAACACAAAGCCCTGCGCGCCTTGCGCAGCACCGGGCGCGAGGTGCTCACGGAGCAATTTGCCTTGCTCCAGCGCCGCCCCCGCGTAACCGATGGTGAAACTGGTGGCCGAGAACTCGCGGTTGTAATCGAAGCCGCCGGCCTTGAGTACCTGCCGCGACACGTCGGTGTCGGCGAAGAACTCCACGCTCAGTTGATCGAAGTTGTAGAGGCCGCGCGTGATCGGCAGGTCCTTGGCCCACCAGTCCTGCACCCGTTGAAATTTCACGCTGCGCCCCGCATCTACCGCGCGGATGCGATACGGGCCGCTGCCCGGCGGAATCTCGAAACCGCCGCCCTCGGCAAAATCCCGCGTGCGCCACCAATGTTCGGGCAGCACTGGCAGTGTCGCCAGGTCCAGCGGCAAGGTGCGGCTGTCGTTGTTCTTGAAGAGGAAGCGCACTTGCGTCGGCGACTCGACGACGACCTCAGCGACATCGCGAAACTGCTGGCGGTATTTGAGACTGCCCTGGGTGGTGAACAGTTCGAAGGTGTAGCGCACGTCTTCGGCAGTGATCGGCGTGCCGTCGTCGAAACGCGCCTTCGGGTTCAGGTAGAAACGTATCCAGCGGCGATCCGGATCCAGCTCCATCTGCTGCGCCACCAGACCGTAGACGCTGTAGGGTTCGTCCTTGCTGCGATAGGCCAGCGGCGCATAGAGCCAGCCATCGATATCGGCCACGCCGGTGCCTTTGTCGGTGTAAGGAATCAGGTGGTCGAACGGGCCGCTTTCCAGCGAAGACCGGCGCAGGCTGCCGCCCTTCGGTGCGTCGGGATTGGCGTAGGCCAGGTGCTGGAAGTCGGGGGCGTATTTGGCGGGTTCGCCGTAGACGGTTAACGCCGGTTGCGGGGCGGCCCAACTGAACGGTGTTAGAAGCGCGAAAGCGCTGAATAAAATGAGCCTGGAGAACATAGGGCAGATCCTTTTACACGGTGTCGCTGACGGCCTCTTCGCGAGCAAGCTCGCTCCCACATGGGTCTTCAGTGAACTCAAGTCCCTGTGGGAGCGAGCTTGCTCGCGAAAGCGTCAGTGCATTCAACACACCTTCTGCCTACCTGTGATGTGCAACAGGCCGGCGATTTTTATAGGGCAGGCCTTAGATCAATAGGTGACTAAAACCCGTCATCGCTGATCATTTTCAGAACTTGTAACTGACCCGCGTGTACAGCGTCCGCCCAAACGGATCGCCATATTTCGGGTCGTAGCCGCTCTGGAATGTGTACGTCTGGTTGCTGAACGGTGGCTCGCGGTCGAACAGGTTTTTCGCGCCGAGGGTCACGCTCAGGGTCTTGCGCCAGGTGTAGGTGCCGGCCAGGTCCCAGACGTTGTACGAGCCGACGTAATCGTGAGTGTCGCGATCGGAGTCGTGGTAACCGCTGGTGTAACGGTTGGTCAGGGCAGCGCCGAACGGGCCGTAATTCCAGCTGCCGGTGAGGCTGTGCCGCCAGCGCGCGACGGCGCCCGCCGAGGCAAAGTCGCCACCACGAAAATCACCCAGCTTGTCGATGTAATCGCCCTTGAGTTGTTGCTGGTAGTCATAGCGGGTGACGTAAGTGCCTTGCAGACCGATGCCGAAGTTGCCGTACGGTGTGCTCGGCAGACGGTAATCAAAGCTGACGTCGACGCCGTTGGTCTTGATCTTGCCGAGGTTGGCCAGCCCGGTGACGATGTGATCGATGGAGCCATCCGCCTTGCGCACCAAGCGATCCGGGTACAGCTCAGGATTCTCGAACACCGCCGATTCGGGGAACTCGGCAATCTGGTTGGCGATGTCGATCCACCAGAAATCCAGCCCGGCGCTCAGGCGCTCGAATGGTTGATAGACAAACCCGAGGGTGACGTTGCGTGCGGTTTCCGGGCTCAAGTCGGTATTGCCGCCGCTGGTGCGATTGAACTGCTGCGCGCAGTCGCGGTTGGCGATGCCGCCATTGCTCGGATTGCCACCAGCGCACAACCGCGGGTCGTTGTAGTTGGCGTTGGTGAAACTGCTGAACGTCGGGTTGTACAACTCATACAACGATGGCGCGCGAAACCCTTCGCTGTAGGCACCGCGCACCACCAGTTCCTTGAACGGCTGGAAGCGGAACGAGTATTTCGGGTTGGTGGTGCTGCCAAAGTCGCTGTACTTGTCGTGGCGTACGGCGGCGGACAGTTCGAGGCTGTCGAGCACCGGCACATTGACCTCGGCGTATTCGGCCGAGACGCTGCGATCCCCGGCAACACTGCCGTTCGGATCAACACCGAGGCTTTGCACGTCGCCGGCAAATGCGGCGAAATCCTGATGGAAGTCTTCCTTGCGATACTCGCCGCCCAGCGCCAATGCCGAAGGGCCGGCACCGAACCAGTCGCCGATTTCACGACTGATGCGCCCGTCGATGGCCTTGACCCGCCCTACCGCCGTGGCGTAATCGCCGTCCACCGCGTTGGCCGCCAAAAGCGCCGAACCGGCAGCCGTCTGCGGGCCGAACGGGTTGATCACGCCGTCGGCAATACCGGCGCTGACGGCACGGTCATTGACGTAGCCGTCCTGAATGCTGTTGACCACTTTGTTCTGGTTGTACGAGGCGCCGAGGTTGTAATCCCAGCCGACCAGCGTGCCGTCGAAACTCAAAAGCAAGCGCTGGCTGGTGTTGTCGTCTTCATGCTGGCGCGCACCGACGGCGGTTTCACGCCAGTTGACGTCGACCGCTTGCGTCGGATCGAGGGCGAAGCCGTTCGGCCCGGGCGTGATGCCGTTGCCCGGATAGAACGCCGTGCCGGGGTTGACCTGATTGCCCATCAACGTGCCGGGGCCGATTTGCGTGCGGTTTTCGTTGCGCGCCCAAAAGTATTCGAGGCTGACGTTGTGATCGTCCGACAGCTTGCCGGTGGCTTTGGCGAAGGCCGAAGTCTTCTCCGTTTCCGGCACCAGATCGAGGTAATTCCACAGGCTTTGCCGGCAGATACCGTTGCGTGCCAGCAAACCCGGTGCGTTGCAGCCGGAACCGGCCAAAGGGTTGGTGGCATTGCTGCCCTGACTCCAGTTGGCCGGCGATGCGGTGCCGGAGGTGTAGTCGAGCCCGCGATTGGGCTGATAGTTGTAGGTGTAACCGCGATCTTCGGCGGCCAGACGTTGTTGTTTGTCGTAGCTGACCACGCCGAACACGTTGAAGCGATCATCCTGCAAATCACCGAAGCCCCAACTGCCGCTGAAGTTTCGACTTTCACCGCCCCCCGAATGCGTCGGCGTGTCGTAATTGGTGCTGATCTGCCCCTCGGTGAGACTGGTTTTGGTGATGAAGTTGATCACCCCGCCGATCGCATCGGTGCCATACAGCGCCGAGGCGCCGTCGCGCAGCACCTCGACCCGGTCGATGGCCGCGAACGGAATGGTGTTGAGATCGACACCGGAGCCATTGATTGCGTTGGTGGCGTTGTTGCTCAGGCGCCGGCCGTTGAGCAGTACCAATGTCTTGTTCGCGCCGATACCGCGCAAGTCGGCATACGACGCGCCGCCACTGCTCGACCCCACCGAACGCCCGGAGCCGACTGAAGACTGGTTGGCGGAAATGCGACTGACCAGCTCCTCCGTGGTAGTAACACCCTGCTCGCGCAGCTCTTCGACGCGCAGGATGGTGACCGGCACTGCGGTTTCCGCATCGACCCGGCGGATTGCCGTCCCCGTGACTTCGACCCGTTGCAGTTGGGTGGTCGGTTCAGTTGCCGTGCTGTCGGCGGCGATCGCCGGCAGTGTGTTGATTGCCAGCAGCAAGGCCAGGCTCAAAGGTGATTTGACGGGTGAAAACTGAATCATGAACAGCCATCCCTGCGTTTTGGTTTATGCAGGGATGTGCGATGACGAATAAGTATTTATAGAGGGCGATTTAGACTGTTGGGTGCTGAGGTTATGCAAAAAAAAGCCATGCCTCGATATCAAGCCGATGCCATGTCCCTCAGCAACCGTGTATCCAGACCAAAACGTTCTTGAGAGACCATTTTGAACTGCCCCGCTGCGAGGTCGCAGCTCACCAGCAGATTCCACGAGTGGCGAGTTGCCGCCGAGGGAATCAGGACAAACGGATGTTCATCCAGTAATGCGTCGGCAAACCGTTGTTGATTGGGCGACGGCCACGCGGGACTCAACCAGTACGGATTCGGCACCTCTTCGGGCTGAACGACTTTGACCCGTGCATCGCCGATGACCTCAAAGCACGTCAGCACATAAGGCTCTCTGTCCAGTGCATCAAAACTGTTATTGGCTGCCACCTCCAGAATGGCCGAGGACGGGTCGACAGATGCATAGACGACTCGCCGGCCAGGCGCGTTCCATCGACCGCCCTTCAGTTTTGGACCCATCCCGCTGTCCCACGTGTCTCCGTAGGCCTCCTGATCCAGGCGCCAGCCATACCACTGTCCTTCCCAGGGCAAGGGATTCATGGGTAACCCCCGTACAGGACCCGACACAAGTATTGCTCGACCATCTGGAAGCCCAGTGGATGACGGGTCAATTCCAACGGCACGTAGCCGTTAAGGTAAGGGGTCGACTTCTGCATCCATATTTCCGCCTGTGGCAGCCCCCCGAACGCCCGAGTGGCCATCTCCAGCACCAGCGCATATTGGTAGGCGACGACACTCTGTTGCGAGTCAAGCCGTACCGGTTTGCCTTTCTTCAACAGCCGCTGCACGGTTCTGACAGATTTGCCGGTGATGCGTTTGACCATGTCTTCGCGCAGGTACATTTCGGAAGTTGAAAGCATGTTGACGACGTCGCTCAGCTCAAAGCCCTCGTCGGTAAGGCGGACAATCAGCATGGCATCATCACCGAGGTCCTGGCCGTGCACGAGCAAATCGACAGGTTTTCCCTCGGCCTTCTTCAGCAACGTCAGCCGGGGTGCTTTTGATGTGGGCATCGCGACATCCTCCATGGGGCATCTGGCGCGATCGTCGATCCAGAAGTTGCGCAGGGAATAAACAGGGGTTTCATGTTCGATGTGTGGGGTACGCATAATAGATCCTTGATCTGGGAGCCTGAGCGTTCAAGCCGCTCAGCGACTTCAATGTCAGGTCCGATGCTATAGATCGCGCTTCCGACGACCAACCTGAAAAGGTCGTCGGAAATATCCCCTGTTTGCCGCAAAACCCGCCGTTTTCCGTAGGACGTAAAACGCGAAATGCCTGCCATCATCCGCCGAAGTGATAACTCACATCCAGCCACCACTGCCGTCCGTACGGGTCATAGTTGCCGGTCGGGTAATACGGCCAACCCGCCGAGTCATCGTGTTTGATCTGATTGAGCACGTTGTTCACGGTCAGCCCGACACTCGCCCGGTCATTGAGTTTGTAACGCGCACTGGCGTTGAACACCGTCCACGGCGACAGACGCCCGTCTCCTGCGCCGTTGGTGACTGAACCGTAACGAATGCCCATCAGCGTCGCCGTGGCTTTCTGGTAATCCCAGGTCAGGCTGGCGTTGACCTTGCTGCGCCAGTCGTAGTTGGTGCGTGAAGTGCGCCAGTCTTGCGTTGGCGCCTCTTCCGATTCCTTGTAGTAGTGCGACAGCACCAGGGTATAGCCCAGCGCCGAACTGAACGCGCCGTACTGCCCGGCACCCCAGCGGATATTGCTCTTGAAGTCCAGACCACTGACCCGCTCGCTGGCGGCGTTGATCGCATTGACCCGAACGCGCTGCAACTGGTTGGGATCGACCGCGGCATTGCCAGCGTTGCGATCGATGCGCGCCAGGGTCGATTGGCAATTGGCCGAGTTGATGTCCTGCGTGCCATTGCGGCATTCGTTCTCCTGTTGCAGCAAGCGGTTTTCATCGACGGTGGTCAGCAGATCATCGATCTCGACGCGCCAGAAATCGGTGGAGAAATCGAAGTTGCGCGACGGCGACCAGACAAACCCGTAGGTCCAGGATTTGCCGCGTTCCGACTCCAGATTAGCGGTGCCGCTCTGGGTGTAATCGACCCGTCCACGATCACACGCGCCCTCCACGCCCTGGCTGCAACCGTAGTAATCGATCTGCGCCGGATAGTAGCCGTTGCTGTCGGATTGATAGATGTAGTTCAGGTCCGGCGCACGGAAACTGGTGCCATAACTGCCGCGCAGCAACAGGCTGGTTACCGGGCGCCATTCCAGCCCGAGGTTGTAGGTCTTCTGTTGTTCGGTGCGGCCGCTGAATTTGTATTGGTCCCAGCGCCCGGCGGCGGTCGCCAGAATCGTGTCGGTGACCGGAATGCTGAACTCGCCGCCCGCCGCATAGCGTTTGCGCGAGCCGCCGGAACTTTGCTGTGGGCTCACGCCGTAAAAAGTGCCGTCGTTAAGGCCATCGTCCGGGTCAACGCGATACTCCTGCTTGCCCGCCTCCAGCACCCCGGCGAATCCCACGGGCCCGGCCGGCAGATCGAACAGATCGCCATTGACCGAGGCGTTGTAACTGGTCGACACCGATTTGCTGCTCTGGGTCAGGTTGCCGCGAAACTGTTGCCATTCCTGCGGTGTCAGCGGCCGGTCGAGACGCGAGGCATCCGGAGCAAACACCGGGTAACCACCGCTGACACCGAGCTGTGGGCCGAGGTAGAAATCCTGGATCGACGACAGTGGCGTATAACGCGTTGTCCTGACGCTGCGATATTCCGAACGATTGGCCGCCAGATCGTAGCTCCAGCCAGTGTCGGCGATCTTGTCCGAGAGTCCGAGGGTGCCGGTCCACGAGGTATCGCGCCACTTGCTGTTGTTGCTCGTGCGGCCACCGATTTCCTCTTCGCCGAAGCGTCGATACCAGCGCTCCAGATTGCCGCTGTTCTGGTTGATGAAATCCGGCGAGGTGAAGGTCGGCCCGCGTGTGTTGTTCTGGATATGGTCGAGGCCGTACATCAAATCGGCGAAGACCTGGCCGCTGTCGCTGAAATGCCAGGTGCCACGGGTGTAGCCGTCGTAGTTTTCCTTCTGGGTCTGCACAGTCCAGTAATCGTTGTACATCTGGTCGGTGCGGCAGCGCCCGCCGCTGTTGACCAGTTTGTTGTCGAAGGTGCCCTGATAAGCACCGCAACCCGGTCCCAGATAACGACTGTTGCTCAGGTCGCGGCGGTAACCGACGTCCGCCAGCGGGCCGTTTTGCATAAAGCCACGGTCATCGGCCCAGATCGGATCGCGGTTAGTCAGCTCCAGACCGAACAAGCCGTCAAAATCCCCCCAACTGCCGCCTCCGCTGATCTGCAAGCGCTGGTTGTCACCGCCGCCGCGCTCACTGGTGCCGCCCTTGAGGTTGACGTCGACGCCGTTGATCTTGTCCTTGAGGATGATGTTGACCACCCCGGCAATCGCGTCCGAACCGTAAATCGCCGAGGCGCCGCTGCTGAGAATTTCGATACGTTCGATGACTGCCGACGGAATATTCGCCAGGTTGGTGAAGTTGACCTTGCCGTCGTACGGCGTCGGGTAGTCGGCGACGCGGCGGCCGTTGATCAGCACCAGCGTATGGTTCGGGCCGAGGCCGCGCAGGTTGAGTGCGCTGGCCGCCGGTTGCCAGGTGTTGCCGTAATCTTCGCCTTGGGTCATGCCGGTGTTTTGCGTTTGTGTCGCCAAGGCGTCGTAGACGTTTTTGTAGCCGCGCGCTTCCATTTCTTCGTGGGTGATGACGTTGACCGGTGTGGCGCCATCGCTCTGCGCGCGGGCAATGCGCGAACCGGTGACGGTGACTTTTTCCATGCGGTAATCGGCGCTGGTGACCGGCGCCACGGCTGTGACTTTCGCCGGCACATCGGCCGCGCGAACCGTTAAACCCTGGGCGCTTTGTTCGACTTGCAGACCACTGCCGAGCAAGGCCTTTTCCACTGCCTGACGACCGCCCAAAGCCCCGCGCACCGCCGCACTGCGTTTGCCTTGCACCAGTTGCTGACTGAAGGAAATCGGTACGCCGCTCTGCCGCGAGATGTCCAGCAGCACTTCGTCGAGCGGCCCGCTGGCAATGTCGAAGCTGAACAGTGCAGCTGCCGGCTCCTGGGCAATCGCCAGCAATGGGCTGAGGCCCATCGCCAACGCAGCGGCGAGGGTCAATCGAGGTAATTGTTGTTTGATTGAGAACATCGAAGGGTTTCCCTTTTGGAGGCATCTGCAGGGAATGAGCAGCGGGCCGGCGCTTTTTATAGGGCGGCGATTAGGCCAAGAAGTTATGGGTTTATAACCGCGCGTCGATGCTGACCCAGTACGGGTTGTGCCACGTGACGTGAATCGGCAGCGAGCGCTCCAGCAGTTGCAACGTGCGGTCGCTGTCGTCGAGCGGATAGAGGCCGCTGAGGCGCAGATCCGCAACATCGGGACTCAGGTGCAAGATGCCGCGCCGGTAGCGGCGCAGGCTGTCGATGACCTCGCGCAGAGGCCGGTCGCGCACTTCCAGGCGACCTTGCACCCAGGCACTTTCCTGACCGTTGCTGCGTTCCAGCGACAACAGTCCGGCGCCGTTGAACAACAGACTTTCGCCTGCCTGCACCACTTGCCGAGCACCGCCTGCGCTGACCACTTCGACCTGCGAATGAAGCATCACCAAGCGCGTCGCCTCCTCGTTGTGCTGCACGAGAAACTTCGTCCCCAGCGCCCGCATGCGGCCATGCTCGGTCTCGACCACAAACGGCCGCGCCGACTCTTTCGCCACATCGACCAACAATTCACCACTGCGCAACGCGAGCAAGCGTTGCTGGTGATCGAACAAAGGCACCACTCGACTGCGTGCATTGAGCGTTAAAGCGCTGCCGTCGGCGAGTGTGAAGTCACGTCGTTCACCGGTTCCGGTCGCCAACTCCCCCGTCTCCGGCAGCCAGCCGTAGCGCCTTCCGAGCAGCCCGGCCAACAGCGCAATGCCGAGCACACTCAAACTGCCGCTGATAAAGCGTCGACGGCTCGATGGTGCATTGAGGCTGTGCAACAGACTGTTGCGCGGCACGTTGCGCAGGCTCGGGTTGCGCAGCAGATTCAGGCCGCCGCCCATTTGTTCGATGACCTGTTGATGGCGAGGATCGGCAACGCGCCACGCCTCGAATGCGGCCCGCTCGGCCATGCCCGCCTCGCCCGACTGCAACAACGCCAGCCATTGCGCGGCCTCGTCGATCACCGCATCGTCCGGCCTCATGCCTGCATCGCCTGATAGCAGCGCTTGAATGCTTCGACCATGTATTGCTGCACGCGACTGGTCGACACGCCGAGGCGCTCGCCGATCTCGCTGTAAGTCAAACCGTCGAGCTGGTGGTAGAGAAACGCTGCTTTGGCCTTGGCCGACAGCCCATTGAGCAAGCGATCGACCGCCAGCAGCGCTTCGATCACCAGCGCCCGCTCTTCCGGAGACGGATGCACCGGCTCGGGCGCCAACGCCAGGCTTTCCAGATAGGCGCGCTCAAGGTCCTGCCGACGCCAGCCTTCGTAGACCAGCCGCCGGGCGATGGTGGTCAGCAGCGCGCGCGGCTCGCGAATGGCTGTCGGGTCCGGCAATGCCAGCACCCGCAGAAAGGTTTCCGAGGCGATGTCCTGCGCACTGTGCGGGCAACCCAACGTGCGGCCAACGGCAGCGCACAGCCAGCGATAGTCCTTTTGGAACATCTGCCCAATGATCTGGTAATGCGGGTTGTACCCACCCATGCCTTGCTCCCTGAAACGGGTCCCACCCGCTGCGAAAAACCACCGTTCTGCCGGGATCGTCCGGCTCTGATCAGGCGCGACTGTGCAATAGCCTCGAAGACATTTGAAGTAATAAAAAATCACCACAAGCAAACCATTGAGCATAAGCCGCTTCGTCGCCGCAGAAACATTGGCTGACAGAACGTTGACCTCGATCACTGGCGCGTGGCCGGCCACTGATTAATCTCGCCGCTCCATCGAAAGCCAGGGACGGCCACCGAGAGCCGTGGCTGAACCCACTCAAGGAAGAGCAAGCATGCGACCTCTCAACATCATTCTGCTGTCGTCAGCGTTCAATGGCCTGACCCAACGTGCGTGGCTGGAACTGCGCGCGGCCGGGCACTCGCCCAGCGTCGTGCTGTTTACCGATGAAAACGCCGTGTGCGAACAGATCGAACACAGCGGCGCCGATCTGGTGATCTGCCCGTTCCTCAAGGACCGTGTGCCCGAAGCACTGTGGAGCAATGCGCAGCGTCCGGTGGTGATCATTCATCCCGGCATCGTCGGCGATCGCGGCGCCAGTGCCCTCGACTGGGCGATTACCAACGAGCTGCCGAGCTGGGGCGTCACCGCGTTGCAAGCGGTCGAGGAAATGGACGCCGGTCCGGTGTGGGCCACCTGCGAATTCAATCTGCCGTCGGGCCTGCGCAAATCCGAGCTGTACAACGGCCGGGTCAGTGATGCGGCGATTCGCTGCATACGCGAAGTGGTGGAGAAATTCATCGAGGGCTTTGAACCGGTTGTCCTCGACTATGCCAATGCAAAAGTGCGCGGGCGCTTGCAGCCGAACATGAAACAGGTCGACCGCAGTTTCAGCTGGCACGACTGCGCGCGTTTCATCAAACGCTGCATCGATGCTGCCGACGGCCAGCCCGGCGTATTGGCGAGCCTGGCCGGTGGTCAGTATTACGTGTACGACGCACACCTCGATTCGCGCAGCGGCATGCCCGGCGAGATTCTCGCGGTGCATGACGATGCGGTGCTGGTCGCGGCCGGTGATCAGAGTTTGTGGATTGGTTCGTTGCGACGCAAACCGCAACCCGGAGAAGAAACCTTCAAGCAACCGGCGCGGCACCTGTTGGCCGAGCAATTGGCCAACGTGCCGGTACTGGACTGGTCGATCGCCACACAGCCGTTCAGCGAAGAAGCCTATCAACCACTGCGTTATCGCGAATCCGGCATCGTCGGCGAGCTGACCTTCGAGTTCTACAACGGCGCCATGAGCACCGAGCAATGCCAGCGCATGGTCGCCGCGCTGCGCTGGGCCAAATCCCGTGATACGCAAGTGTTGTTGATCAAGGGCGGGCGCGGCAGCTTTTCCAACGGCGTGCATTTGAACGTGATTCAAGCCGCGCAGGACCCGGGCGCCGAAGCCTGGGCGAATATTCAGGCGATCGACGATGTCTGCGCAGAACTGCTGACGGCCCGGCAACTGGTGGTCAGCGGCGTTACCGGCAACGCGGGCGCCGGTGGTGTGATGCTCGCACTAGCGGCCGATATTGTGTTTGCCCGCGCCGATGTCGTGCTCAATCCGCATTACAAGAGCATGGGTTTGTACGGCTCCGAATACTGGACTTACAGCCTGCCCCGCGCCGTCGGCCCGGCGATGGCCGAACAACTGACCCAGGCGTGCCTGCCGGTGAGCGCGGTGCAGGCGTGGCAACTGGGCATGGTTCAGGAAATCGGCCCACGTTGCCCGGACGAGTTTTCTCTGTGGTTGCTGCAACGGGCCAACGGCGTATTGAGCGATCCGACCTATGCGGCGGTGCGCGAGCGCAAGGCGCGGGTTGATCAGGCGTTGATCCAGCAATGCCGCGAAACCGAGTTGCAGGAGATGCAGGAAGACATGCTGTACAACCGCAATCAATTTGCCGAGAAGTGCCGAAATTTTGTCTACAAGCGCAAGGTGTGTGGCACGCCGACGCGGTTGATCGAGGAGTGGGCGCGGGTACGTTTGACCGAGTTCGCCAGTTGATTTTGCGGTGACTGCTTTCCCCTCACCCTAGCCCTCTCCCGAGGGAGAGGGAACTGAGCCGGGGATATTGGGGATTTACACCGACCTGAGGGTCTTGCTCTGAATCCATAATCGACTCGGTCTTTCAGGTCGATGTATGCCGCAAGACACGCCGACGCGGTTGATCGAGGAGTGGGCGCGGGTGACCGAGTTGGCCAGTTGATTTTGCGGTGACTGTTTTCCCCTCACCCTAGCCCTCTCCCGAGGGAGAGGGAACTGATTGGGGGATGCTTTAGAGGTTCGCCGACATGAACGATCTCTACTGAATTCATAATCGCTTCAATCTTTCAGGTCGATGTATGACGAAAGACACCTCGGTCAGTCCCCTCTCCCTCGGGGAGAGGGTTAGGGTGAGGGGCTTTTGCCTTTACAATGCCCGACACCTCAAACACCGGCCCGCCCATGGACATCGACCTCGCTCGCACCTTTCTGGAAATCGTCCGTCACGGCAGTCTCGCCGCGGCCGCGCAGAAGCTGTTCGTCACGCAAACGGCGATCACCGCCCGGGTGCAAAAGCTCGAAAGTCAGCTGGGCAGCACGCTGTTCGTGCGCAACCGCGCCGGGGCGAAACTGACGCCCAATGGCGAGGCCTTTGTGGTCTACGCCAATCAACTGGTGCAGACCTGGGAAGCCGCGCGCCGTGATCTGCCGCTGCCCGAGGGCTACCACAACGTGTTGCATATCGGCGGCGAAGTCAGCCTGTGCAACCCGTTGATGCTCAGTTGGGCGGCGGAGCTGCGCGAAAAGATTCCCGGGCACGCCCTGCGCATGGAAATCCGCGACGGCGAAAACCTGCTGCGCCAACTGGAACTCGGCGTGCTCGACGCGGCGCTGGTCTATCAGCCGGAATACTGGCCGGGATTGCAGGTCGAGCAAGTGCTGGAAGAAAAACTGATTCTGGTGCGCGCGCCCGATCGCCCTGATCCCTACGTCTATATCGACTGGGGCCCGGACTTCCGCCGCCAGCATGACGCCGCCCTGCCGGAAAAAGCCAAAGCGGCGCTAAGCTTCAACCTCGGCCCGCTGGCCTTGCAATACATTCTCGAACACGGCGGCAGCGGCTACTTCCGCACCCGTGTGGTGCGCACCTATCTGGAAAGCGGCGCCCTCGAAGCGGTGACCAAAGCCCCGGAATTCGGCTATCCGACCTACCTTGTCTACTCACGCGATCGCGATTCGACGACGCTGCAGCAAGCCTTCCATCTGCTGCGCGAAGTGATCCGCACCGATGATGACTGGTCGCAACGCTGGAACCCGTTGAGCTGAAGCGGCGGCTTTACAGCCGATCATGGCGCAAGTGACACCGAGGTCCGGGCAGCACAAATGGCCGGATCGGCTAATCTGCCGGGTATAACAACAATCCCCGCAGGTGATGCAGTGAGGCAGACCACCGAGGCATTTCGCAGCCGCTACCGAGCGGCCATTCATCCGCGGTACAACCCGTGGCTGCACGGTACGTTCGTGCTGCTGTTCGGCGCGCTGGCCATCGGTTCATTCTGGAGCAGTGTGCAGCAGGTCAGTCTGCTGGAATGGCTGACGGTACCGCTGACCCTGCTCCTCTTCAACTTCGGCGTGTACATGGTCCACCGCCATCTCGGCCACCACAAAAAGACCTTCGCGAAAATGTTCTACGCCCGGCACGCGGGTGATCATCACAGCTTCTTCACCCCCGGCCATATGACCTACGACGGTCCCCGCGACTGGCGGGTGATTCTGTTCCCGGCGTGGCTGATCGTGCTGCACACGCTGGTGATTACCCTGCCGCTGTGGTGGCTGCTCGCACAAGCAAACGCCAACGTCGCCGGGTTGTTCGGCGGCTGCATGGTGCTCGGTTATCTGACTTACGAAGTGTTTCATGCCTGCGAACACCTACCGCCGCAAAACCCGCTGACCCGCCTGCCGTGGATCCGTCAGATGCGCCTCCTGCACGAGCTGCATCACCGCCGCGAGCGCATGCAGGAGCGCAACTTCAACATCGTTCTGCCGCTGATGGACTACCTGTTCGGCACCCTGTACTGGGGGCCGGAAACCACCCCTTTGAGCTACGCGAGAATGCCCATGACCCGCATGCAGCACACGATCGATATCGCTGGCGACCCCATTGCCGTGCTGGCCTACGCCGCCAGTGTCAACCGCTGGCCGGAGTGGCACCCGTCGTCGCTGAAAATCGACGGCCCACACGGCCCGCTGCATGCCGGCGCGCGCTTTGAAGAGGACATTCATGCCGGCGGCCGTGAAGGCCACTTGAGCTGGGAAGTCACTGAGTACTTGCCCGGCCGACGCTGGTCCGCGCGGGCGCAAGGTGATCATGGATTGTCATTGCTGCTGACCTATGAATGCGCCGCCGAAGGTAGCGGCACGCGATTTGTGCGCACGCTGGATTATCGTTTCGCCGGGCTGGGCATGCGCATCGCCAATCACTTGCTGCTCAAACGCCGCATCGAGCGCGAATCCGCCGCATCGATGCTGGCCCTGCGTGACATGGCCGCCCAGTACCTGGCCTCGGCGAGGGCCAGCGCGTGAAGCTGCGACATCTGCTATTGCTGCTGGTGCTCATCGTCATCGGGTTTTTATTGTTGATGCCGACCAGAGTCGAACCCGTAGCCTGGACGCCGCCGCCAGCGCCATCGCTGACAGAAGGCATTTACGCCGAGAATCAGAAACTCAAAGCCGCAGCGCAGGTCGGGCCGAGCGACATCGAAGGACCGGAAGCGTTGCTGCTGGAAAGTGACTTCCTGATCACCGGGCTGCACGACGGCCGACTGATCCGTACCAGCCTCGACGGCCAGCAACGCAAAGTCCTCGCCGACACCGGTGGTCGCCCGCTGGGGTTGGCCCGGCACCCGAACGGCATGCTGGTGATCGCTGATGGGGTCAAGGGCTTGTTGTCCCTTGATGCGCAGGGTCAGCTGGTTCCTTTGACCACGGAGTCCAATGGCCTGGCCTTCGGTTTCACTGATGACGTGGCCATCGACAAGTCCGGGCATTACGCCTATTTCAGTGATGCCTCCAGCCGCTGGGGCTACGGCCATGACGGCGAAGCGATCATTGAGCACGGCGGCGACGGACGCCTGCTGCGCTATGACTTCCAGAGCGGCAAAACCAGTGTCCTGTTCGATAAGCTTGAGTTCGCCAACGGCGTGACCCTCGGCCCGGACGACGCCTATGTGCTGGTCAACGAAACCGGTGCCTACCGCATCAGCCGTTACTGGCTGACCGGGCCGAAAGCCGGCACTCACGATGTGTTTATCGACAACCTGCCGGGGCTGCCGGACAACCTCGCGTTCAATGGCAGTAACCGGTTCTGGGTGGCGTTGTACGCGCCGCGCAATGTCTTGCTCGACGGTACGGCCGGGCATCCGTTCGTGCGCAAGATGATCGTGCGGGCGCTGACTGTTTTACCCAAACCAGTGGAAAAACGCGGATTTGTGCTGGGGCTGGACCTGGAGGGCAAGGTGATTGCCAATTTGCAGGATGCGAGCAATGGCAATTACTCGCCGATTACCACGGTTCGCGAGTACGGGCCGTGGTTGTACTTTGGCTCGTTGAAGGCCACGCATATGGCGCGGATGCCGTTGGATGCGGCGCTGAAGTGAGCCATGCGGATTCTGTGTTGCATGGGCAGACGCCTTCGCGAGCAAGCTCGCTCCCACAGGGTTATTTGCTGGTCACAGCATTTGTGGCCAACAGATATCTCTGTGGGAGCGAGCTTGCTCGCGAAGGCGGTCTGTCAGTTGCTGGACTTGTCGAACTTGTCCGGATCTTCGTCTTCAGGCAGATCCTCATCCGGCTCTTCGGGGTTGGCCGTGGTATGCGCCGGGCTGTTCGGTTCGGGATGCGTGGGAACCGGGTCGAAAGCGCCCTGCTCTTCACCGGGGAATTTGGGATCGTTCATAAGGCACCTCGCAAAGAGTCGATGATGAAAGACTCTGTACATTCGAGGTGCCGGTCGTGGCTGTCGTTCCCGTCAATCCGCTACCGCAGGTCGGCGGATCAACAGGGCCTCAGGTTCGCGCCTGTAATTGTTCGACGATCTTGTCTTTGACCTGCAAGCGCTTTTCTTTGAGTTTTTTCAGCGTGTCGTCGCTGGGAGCATCCGAGGTCGCAGTCTCGGCCTTGACTACTTCGGCGTCCGCCTGGGAGTACTTGTTGATCAGTGCGTCCAGATGTGGATCCGCGGTGCGTTTTTGCTGGATCTCTTCCTTCGTAAGCTTCAAATCCTGTAACAGATCATGGGTCACCGGCATGGAACACCTCCGTCAGTTGATCGGCTGGCCAACGCGACCGATTGCGCTGGCCAGTTATCAGAATGGCCTCGGTTGCATGGTTCTGTCGACCACCTGTCAGACCAGCGGTGCCCGTTCGTCGCCCTGTCGCAAATGCGATCAAACCTTTGCTCGCCGCAATCCCTCCATTGGGTTAACACCAACAAAAACTGCGTGGAGATACACAATGGACGGATTCAACCTGCGTCATCTGGTTTTGGCTGTCGCTTTGAGCAGCGGTATGGGCAGCGCGTTTGCTGCGACTGACAATGACTTTGTCGATAACGCCGCGGCCGGTGGCATTGCCGAAATCGAAACCAGTCGTCTGGCCCTGGAAAAAAGTCAATCGGCTGACATCAAGGCCTTCGCCAACATGATGATCACCGACCATGGCAAGGCCAACGATGAGCTGGCGACCATTGCCAAGGCAAACGACATCGAAGTTCCAGACACCACGACCCTGGTCAAACAGGCCAAGGAAAAAATCCTCGAAGTGCGCGATGAGTCTTTCGACGCGGCGTACGCCAACAATCAAGTGAAGGCGCACGAAGAGACCATCGAGCTGTTCAAGAAAGAAGCCAATACCGTGACGGATGACAAGGTTAAAGGTGCCCCTGAATTGAAGGCGTTTGCACAGAAAATGCTGCCGGCGCTGGAAAAACATCTCGCGGCTGCCAAGGAATTGCAGGCCAAACATCCGAGCAAATAAAAGGCTTGCCCTCACCCCAGCCCTCTACCGGAGGGAGAGGGAGCCGACCGAGGTGGATGTTTGAGCTACGCCGACTTGAAAGTCTTGAGTCGAACTCAGGTTCCGAACAGCCGCCGACTTGAGATTTCGAGTTGAGCTCAGCTTTTGAAAGGCACCGAGATCGGCTCCCTTTCCCCCTCGCCCCCCCTGGGGGAGAGGGTTGGGGTGAGGGGGATCGATCTCAGCCACACCACCAGACTCAAGCAAAAAAAGGCCGCATCCATAAGATGCGGCCTTGTCGTATCCGCCGAAAATCAACCGCCATCCGTATCAATATCGGCATCCGTCTCCTCCCCCGGCTTCGCCCGATCCGGCTGCGGTTCGAAGCCCGGACTGAATTCATTGTCGTTGTCGGTGTGCGTGTTCTTTTGATCCACTACCGGATCCGCACTCTGCGCCTGACCATCCTCGCCCTGCTGCTGCGTCGGCGCTGGTTGCCCCGGCACCTGCGGGTCAATCGCTGGATCGTTGCGGTTAATCGGTTCGCCAGATTGACTCTGCTGATTCTTTTGCTCGTTCATGACCACCTCGTTCGTCAAAACCAGCCCGGCGCAAACCCGCCGGGCCTTGAAGATTCGAAGCCTGCCCCACGCCAACGTTCAAAACTTCGCCGCGCCCGGCCACGCCGACTAGAGTTACCGGGACGTTCCTTGCGCCAGATCAAAAATATACGTGCAAGAACGAACAACTATTTCGAACGGCAAATGTCGATCACTTCGCGGCGATCATTTTCACGATCGCCCCCCAATTCGCGACGGAGCAACAGGCACATGGCAGCACTGCAGAACAGCACACTCGATGCGATGAAAAACAAACAAGCACAACTGCTGGGCGAATGGATCAACGGCCTGCAAGCCAGCGGCGCCACGCGTAACCTCAAAGATCACGATCTGCAGCAACAGACCACAGAGTTCCTGCAATTAGTGGTCAGTGGCCTCGAGAACGACAACGGCAACAACATTGCCGCACAGGGTTGGGAAACCACCCGCCAGTTTCTCGAAAAACTCTCCCACAGCCGCGCCCTGCTCGGCCAGGATTCGCAACAGACCGCCAGCTTCATCTTCGCCCTCAAAGGCCCGCTGTTTAACCTGCTCCAGAATCACTACAAAGACCAGCCAGCGCTGCTCGCCGAACAGCTCTGGGAAGTCTCCGAACTGCTCGACGCCTTCGGCATGCACACCATCCGCACTTTCCAGAAATCCCGCGAGGCGGTGATCAAGCGCCAACAGGAAGAACTGCTGGAGCTGTCGACCCCTGTGGTCAAGCTGTGGGACGGCGTCCTGGCGCTGCCGATGATCGGCACCCTCGACTCGCAGCGCACGCAAGTGGTGATGGAATCGCTGCTGCAACGCATCGTCGACACCGGTTCGGAAATCGCCATCATCGACATCACCGGCGTGCCGACCGTCGACACCCTGGTCGCGCAACACCTGCTGAAAACCGTGACCGCAATCCGCCTGATGGGCGCCGACTGCATCATCAGTGGCGTACGTCCGCAAATCGCGCAGACCATCGTCCACCTTGGCCTCGACCTGCAAGGCGTGGTGACCAAGGCCAATCTGGCCGACGCGCTGAAACTGGCCCTGACCCGTTTGGGCATCAGCATCGGCAAAGCGGTCTGAACCCATGGAGAGAATTCCGATTCTTCAGATGGGCAAGTTCCTGCTGGTGACCATTCAGGTCGACATGCATGACCAGCTCGCCCTCACCTTGCAGGACGACTTGTCCGAGCGCATCAGCAAGACCTCGGCGCGGGGCGTGCTGATCGACATCTCGGCGCTGGACATGGTCGACTCATTCATTGGCCGGATGATCAGCACAATCTCCGGCCTGTCGAAAATCATGGACGCCGAAACCATGCTGGTCGGCATGCAACCGGCAGTGGCGATCACCTTGGTCGAACTCGGCCTGACCTTGCCCGGCGTCAGCACCGCACTGAATGTCGAGCGCGGGATGAAACTGCTGCAGGAACGAGTAGACCGGCAATGACCGTACGCAGCAGCGGTACTCAACCCATTCACATCGAGCAGGATGTCGTGCTCGCGCGCCAGACCGCACGCAAACTGGCCACCGAATGCGGAATGCGCCTGATCGACCTGACGAAAATGGTCACGGCGGTCAGCGAACTGGCGCGCAACACCATGGTTTACGGTGGCGGCGGCGACATGGACTGGCAGATTCTCGATGAGGATCACAAGGTCGGTCTGCGCTTGACCTTCCGCGACGAAGGCCCGGGCATTCCCGACCTGAAACTGGCGATGACCGACGGCTGGACCTCCGGCAGCGGCATGGGCCTGGGCCTGACCGGGGCGAAGCGCCTGGTCGAAGAGTTCGAACTTGAAACAGAGCCCGGCAAGGGCACACGAATAACGATTACCCGATGGACATGAATATCAGCGGGTCGATGACCCAGGTTTTACTGATCGAAGACAGCAGCCAGATCGGCCACGCACGGCGCACGGCGCAACAACTGGCCGAACAACATGGCTTTGACGAGCGCGATGCCGGACGCGTGGCTCTGGTGGCTACGGAGTTGGCGAGTAACGTGCTCAAGCACGCGAGCCACGGTGAAATGCACCTGCGGGTGTTGCCGCGCGCCAATGGTTTTGGCATTGAATTGCTCGCCATCGACCGTGCTCAGGGGTTTGATCTGCAGGCCTGTATGGCCGACGGGTTTTCGACCGGAGGCACCCAGGGCATCGGTCTCGGCTCGATATCGCGTCAGACCGAAGTGTTTGATGTGTACGCCGATGCCCGTGGCGCAGTATTACTGGCCCGGTTTTATCCACGCTCGGATCGCGAACCGGACATGCATTTTGGCGTCAGCCAGCACTCGCTGCACAACGATCCTGCTTGCGGCGATGTCTGGCACTTGGCGTATGACAACGGCAGCATCAGCGCGCTGATCATCGACGGTCTCGGTCACGGAGAAGATGCCGAACGCGCCGGCCGCGCTGGCGCGGAAACCTTCGCCCTGACGCCCTTCGCCGAGCCGGTGATGCTGATGGAGGACATGCACCGCGACATGATCGGCACTCGCGGCGGCGCTGTCGCGTTCGCCCAGTTCGATGCGCGGCGCGACCACTTGACCTTTGCCGGCGTCGGCAACATCGGCGCCAGTCTGATCAACGCCGACAAGTCACGTGGACTGGCCTCGCACCCAGGCATTGTCGGCGTGCAGTATCGGAAAGCCCGGCCTTTTGACTATGCTCACGTGAACGGACATCTATTGATCATGTACAGCGACGGCTTGCAGTCCCGTTGGAACCTTCAAGACTACCCCGGTCTGGTGCACCGCCATCCCGCCGTGATAGCCAGCGTCCTGCACCGCGACTTCTGTCGCGGGCGCGATGATGTAACGGTGCTGGTCGTTGCCCTGGAGGCCGCCCATGGCTGAGTCGCCGATTCTGAGCAGTGCCGAACAGGCCGCACTGATTGCGCAGTTGCAGAGCGAGACTGCAGCCCTGCGCGAAGAACTCGATGAAACCAACCAGGGTGTGCTGGCCCTGTACGCCGAACTCGATATACAGGCTGAGGAATTGCGCCAGGCCTCGGACTTGAAAAGCCGTTTCCTGTCGTACATGAGCCATGAGTTCCGCACGCCACTGGGCTCGATTCTCAGCATCAACAGCCTGCTCGCCGACGAACTCGACGGCCCGCTCAGCCCTGAACAACACAAGCAGGTAGCGTTCGTCAGCACCGCTGCCCGCGAGTTGAGCGACATGGTCGATGACCTGCTCGATCTGGCGAAGATCGAGGCCGGGCGCATCACGATTTCCCCAGCGTGGTTCGACATGTTCGACCTGTTCTCGGCGCTGCGCGGGATGTTCCGGCCAATTGTCGATGCCTCCGCCGTGGACCTGATTTTCGAAGAACCGGTCGGTTTGCCGCGCCTGTACACCGACGACAAGAAACTCGGACAAATCCTGCGCAACTTCATTTCCAATTCACTGAAGTTCACCACCCGTGGCGAAGTGCGGGTGTCCGCGCGCCTCGAAGGCGTGAACAAGGTGCGTTTTGCCGTCAGCGACACCGGAATCGGTATCGCACCAGAGCTACATGGCGCATTGTTCGAGGACTTTTCCCAGGTCGACTCGCCGCTGCAGAAACGTCTGCGCGGCACCGGGCTGGGCCTGTCACTGTGCAAACGCTTCGCGGCCCTGCTCGGCGGTGAAGTCGGGCTGGAAAGCACGCCGGGGGTCGGTTCGACCTTCTTCGTGGTCATTCCACTGGCGATCGCTCTGGAGAACGTCGATGAAACGTGACATCCGCCTGTTGATCGTCGACGACAACGTTGCCACCCGCTACGCCCTGCGGCGACGGCTGGAGCGCCACGGTTACGAAGTCCTTGAGGCCGGTACCGGCGGCGACGGGCTCGCGCTGATCGACAGTGAAGCGCTCGATGCGTTGATTCTCGACGTCAATCTGCCGGACATGAGCGGTTTCGACATCGTGCGTATCCTGCGTGCGGACACACGCACGGCGTTGCTGCCAGTGATCCACGTATCTGCGGCGTCAATCCAGACCGGTGACATCATCACCGGCCTCGATGCGGGCGCCGACGCCTACCTGATTCACCCGGTCGACCCGGACGTGCTGCTGGCCACCCTGCGTACGCTGTTGCGGGTGCGCGACACGGAAAATGCCCTGCGCGAAAGTGAAGCGCGATTCCGCGAGATTTTCGCCAATGTGTCCGCACCTATCGCAGTGCTCGATGCCAGCCTCAAGGTGCATGAGTGCAACCAGGCCTTCGCCCAACTGATTCTCGACAATCAGGACCCGAAAATCCTGCGTGAATGCTTCGCCGAGGAGCAGAGCGCCATCCTCAATGAGCTGCGTCTGCGCCTGGTCGATGGCGAACGCTGGAAAGGCACGCTGAACATGCGCGTGCAGGGTGAAATTCGCGAGACCGAGTGGCAGATTTCACCGTACCGCACGCCAGAGTTGAGCCTGGTGTTCGTCGAAGACGTTACCGAACACCGCCATCGCGAGCGCTCGCATCTGGCGCGTCTGGATGACACCACCACGCAACTGGCCAAGGAAGTCGCCGAACGTGCGCGCGCCGAGGCGCAGTTGCTGCAAGTGCAGAAGATGGACGCACTGGGCAAGCTCACTGGCGGTATCGCCCACGACTTCAACAACCTGCTGACCGGGATCATCACCAGCCTCGAACTTATCCAGAAACGAGTCGCCGATCAGCGTCTGGACAAGGTGCAGTTTTACAGCGAAGCGGCGCTGAATTCGGCGATGAGTGCCGCGTCCCTGACTCATCGTTTACTCGCCTTCGCCCGTCAGCAGCCGCTGGATACGCGGCCCGTAGACATCAACGACCAAGTCCGTTCGCTGGAAGAATTGCTGGTGCGCACCATCGGTGAACGGATCAGCCTCAAGCTTGAACTGACCAGCAAACCGGCCATCGCCCTGGTCGACCCGGTGCAGCTGGAAAGCGCAGTATTGAATCTGGTGATCAACGCCCGCGATGCGCTGCCGGCGGGCGGCAATATCTGGGTCAACACCTACGCCGCGTACTCCCACGGCGATCCGAATCTGGCCGACGGCGCTTATGTGGCGCTGTCGGTGCGCGACGACGGTACCGGGATCGAGCACAACGTCATCGATAAGGTCTTCGATCCGTTTTTCACCACCAAGCCGTTGGGTCAGGGCACAGGACTGGGGTTGTCGACGATCTATGGCTTTGCCCGCCAGTCGGGCGGTGACGCGCATATCCGCAGTGTGGCGCGACGTGGCACCGAAGTGACCATCATGTTGCCGGCCACCACCGACCCGACAGGCGCCGACATCCCCGCGCCGGTGGTCGATCCGCAAGGCAGTGGTGAGCATGTGCTGATAGTCGAAGACATGCCGTCGGTGCGCATGTTTGTCACGGAAGTGCTGGAAGACGCGGGCTATCGCTGCACTCAGGCGGCGGATATCGAAACGGCGCTGGAGCGATTGCAGAACGACTCGTCAATCAACCTGCTACTGACCGACGTGGGCCTGCCGCGCATGAGCGGCCGGGAGTTGGCGGATGTGGCGCGGGGTTGGCGCGAGGGACTGCCGATCCTGTTCATGACCGGGTATGCGGAAACGGCGATCAATCGTCAGGTGTTTCTCGGCAGTGGCATGGACATGCTGGTCAAGCCGTTTCAGATCAGTGAACTGCTCGACAAGGTCCGCCGAACCCTTGATGGTGCCTGATCTAATGCCTTCGCGAGCAAGCTCGCTCCCACAGATACTTCTGTCGATTACCGATCCAATGTGGGAGCGAGCCTGCTCGCGAAGGCGTCAAATCAGTGACTTCATCTGTGACTGACACTCCGCTTTCGCGAGCAGGCTCGCTCCCACAGGGGGCTTGTGTACTGATATCCAGTTCATTGGGCCAACTGGACCGCAGCAACTATCGGTTCAAAGCCCTAGCCAGAAACGGCGCCGTCCGGCTCTTCTTGCTCGCCGCAACCTTCTGCGGTGTGCCCGCAGCGACAATCCTGCCGCCCTGATCCCCCGCCCCCGGGCCGATGTCGATCACCCAGTCACTTTGCGCCACCACACGCATTTCGTGTTCGACAACAATCACCGTGTGCCCCGCCGTCACCAGCGTGTCCAGTTGCTCAAGCAACCGATCAACATCGCGCGGATGCAGCCCGGTGGTCGGTTCATCCAGCACGTACAAGGTTGCGCCGCGCTGGTTGCGCTGCAATTCGGTGGCCAGTTTGATGCGTTGTGCTTCGCCGCCGGACAACTCTGTGGCCGGCTGACCCAGACGCAGATAACCCAGGCCAATGTCCCGCAGCACTTCCAGTGAACGGCGAATCCCCGGTTGCTCGGCGAAGACTTTCACCGCCTCCTCCACGGTCAGTTGCAGCACCTGTGCGATGCTCAAACCCTGCCAGAGAATCGCCAGCGTTTGCGGGTTATAGCGTGCGCCATGGCAGGTCGGGCACGGTGCATAGACACTCGGCATGAACAATAACTCGACACTGACAAAGCCTTCACCCTCACAGGTGGCGCAACGGCCCTTGGCGACGTTGAAGGAAAACTGCCCGGCGTCATAACCCGCCGCCCGGGCGTCGTCGGTCGCGGCATACAGCTTGCGCACGTTGTCGAACAAACCGGTGTAGGTGGCCAGATTGGAGCGTGGCGTGCGGCCGATGGGTTTCTGATCGACCTGCACCAGTCGCTTGATCGACTCCAGCCCCGACGTGACCTGGCCGCTGCTGAGTTGCGGTGCGTCGTCTTCGAGGCTGAGTTCTTGCGTCTCGCTTTCCCGCGTTGGACGGCCCAACTGCGCGCCGACCAGTTCCAGCAACGCCTGACTGACCAGACTCGACTTGCCAGAGCCGGACACGCCCGTCACCGAGGTGAAGCAGCCCAAGGGAAATTCGGCACTCAGATTGTTCAGGTTGTTGCGGGTAATGCCGTCGAGTTTCAGCCACGCCGTCGGTTTGCGCGCGGCGCGTGTCTGACGCTGCGATTCGGCAAACAGATAAGCGCGGGTCTGTGACTGTTCGATCTCGGCAAGACCTGCCGGCGGGCCGCTGTACAACACTTGCCCACCCTGCTCGCCCGCCGCCGGGCCGACATCGATCAGCCAGTCAGCGCGGCGCATGGTTTCCAGATCATGCTCGACCACAAACAGCGTGTTGCCGTCAGCTTTCAAGCGTTGCAAGGCCTCGAACAACGCTTCGCCATCGGCCGGGTGCAAACCGGCAGAAGGTTCGTCGAGGACATAAATCACACCGAACAATTGCGAGCCCAACTGCGTCGCCAAGCGCAAGCGCTGCAACTCGCCGGACGACAGCGTCGGCGTGCTGCGTTCCAGCGCCAGGTAACCGAGGCCCAGATCGGTCAGCGTGCTGACCCGCTCGAGCAGATCCTCGGCGATGCGCTGCGCCGCCAGACGTTTCTCCAGCGACAGATTTGGCGTGTGCCGCACATCCGGCGCACTGCCATGGCCGCTGGCACCGTGGGCCACACGCTGCTGGCGGGCCTCGCGGGTCTGCGCATGACTCAAGGTCTCACCGGTTTCTTCGGCGTGCTGCAGATAACTGGCCGCCGCCACCGGCCGCAATACTTCGGCCACTTGCAGCAAAGGCATCTGCGACAGCTCACCGATGTCATACCCGGCAAACGTCACCGACAACGCTTCACGTTTCAGGCGCTTGCCGTCACATAACGGGCAAGGGCTGCCGAGCATGAACTGCGCGACGCGCTTCTTCATCAGCGCACTTTGCGAATGGCTGAAGGTGTGCAGGATGTAGCGGCGGGCGCCGGTGAAGGTGCCTTGATAACTCGGTTCCATCTTGCGTTTGAGGGCGACGCGGGTTTCTTCCGGGGTCAGCCCGGCATACACCGGCACGGTGGGGGTTTCTTCGGTGAAGAGAATCCAGTCGCGCTGCTTTTTCGGCAGCTTTTTCCACGGGATGTCGACATCGATGCCCATGGTTACGAGGATGTCGCGCAGGTTCTGCCCCTGCCATGCCAGCGGCCAGGACGCCACCGCGCGTTGGCGGATGGTCAGGTTGGGATCGGGCACCATCAGCGCTTCGGTGACTTCATAGACGCGGCCGAGACCATGGCACTCCGGGCAGGCGCCTTGCGGGGTGTTCGGCGAGAAATCCTCGGCGTACAACATCGGCTGCCCAGGCGGATAACTGCCGGCGCGCGAGTACAACATTCGGATCAGGCTCGACAACGTGGTGACACTGCCCACCGACGAACGCGTACTCGGCGTACCGCGCTGCTGTTGCAGGGCCACGGCCGGCGGCAGGCCCTCGATGGAGTCGACATCCGGCACGCCAACCTGATCGATCAGCCGTCGCGCATACGGCGCCACCGATTCGAAGTAACGACGCTGGGCTTCGGCATACAAGGTTGAAAATGCCAGCGACGACTTGCCCGAACCGGACACTCCGGTAAACACCACGAGAGCATCGCGGGGAATATCGATATCGACGTTCTTGAGGTTGTGTTCACGGGCGCCGCGCACCCGGACCATGCCGGCGGGTGCTTTGGAGGTGCGTTTGGAAGTCATCGACCTGCCTTGATAAAGGAATGTTCAGCGCTCAGTTGCCGAGAACCACCCGAATCATCTGCAATAAGGCTTCGGGGCTGTACGGTTTGCCGAGCAAGTGAGTATCAGGACTCAATTGGTGATTGCGCGAGATGATGTCGCGGGTGTGCCCGGAGGTGAACAGTACCGCCACCGGCGGCGTCTGCACCTTGGCCCAGGCGAACAGGTCAGAGCTTTTGATCAGCCCCGGCATGACCACATCGGTGAAGATCAGGTCGACGTCGGTGCCTTCCAGCAGCATTTGCATGGCCGCATCGCCGTGGCCGGCGGTCAACACGCGGTAACCCTCCTCGCGCAACAACTCAACGGCCGAGGCGCGCACCGCGTCGTTGTCCTCGACCACCAGAATCGTCTCGTGGCCGCCGCTCTGCTGCCGTTGCAGATTGGGCGACTCATCAAGGATCGGGCGCAGGCTGCGCGGGAAGTACAACTGCACCCGCGTACCCTCGCCGAGGGTACTGGCGATCTCGACGTGGCCGCCGCTCTGTTTGACGAAACCGAACACCATGCTCAGGCCCAGGCCGGTGCCCTGACCGTCAGCCTTGGTGGTGAAAAACGGTTCGAAAACCTGCTCGAGAATGCCTGGCGCGATGCCGGCACCGGTGTCACTGACACCGACGCGGACAAACTCGCCGGAAACGATGCCTTTACCGGCACAGAACTCGCGATCGAGGCGCACGTTGGCGGCGCTGAGCGCAATGGTGCCCTCGCCCTTCATCGCATCACGGGCATTGATCGCCAGGTTGAGAATGGCGTTTTCCAACTGGTTGCGGTCGACGTTGATATGCCACGGTTGCTGCGGCAGCTGCACATCGATCTGAATGGTTTCGCCCAGCGCTCGCTGCAGCAATTCGCCGACACCTTCGAAGATCTGCCGCGGATTGCACACTGCCGGCGACAACGGCTGGCGCCGGGCAAACGCGAGCAATTGCGAGGACAGCTTGGCGCCGCGTTCGACCGCCGCCAGCGAGGCACTGACCCGGCGCTGCACATTGGCGTTGTTCGGTTCGTGGCGCGCGAGCAGATGCAGATTGCCGGCGATCACTTGCAGCAGATTATTGAAGTCGTGAGCGACACCGCCGGTCAGCCCGCCAATCGCTTCGAGTTTCTGCGACTGGCGCAACTGCTCTTCAGCCGCCAGCCGCGCCTCGACTTCCTCGCCCACGCGCTGTTCGAGGTTGCGGGTAAATTTGAGCAGGGATTCTTCGGCAATCTTGCGCTCATGAATGTCGATCAGTATCCCGGGAAAACGCAGCGGCGCACCGTGTTCGTCGAACTCACACGCGCCACTGGCCAACACCCACAGATAACTGCCGTCACTACGCCGGACGCGATACTCGGCGTTATATGGCTCGCCGGTCTGCACGGAATGGGCGACGCGCTCTTGCACCCAGGCGTGGTCATCGGGATGGATGCGCGATTCAGCAATGTCCTGGGCCAGATTGCTCAGGTCGTGATCCGGCGGATACGAGAACGTACGGGCAAAACGCTCATCCGCGGACAATGTGTTGTTTTTCACGTCCCAGACAAACGAGCCGAGCAAGGCCCCGGCATTCAGCGCCAGACGGACCCGCTCATTGTCAGCGCGGTAGGCTTGTTCTGCCGCCTGACGCCGGCGTTCGGAGTGCATGAATTCGGTGGTTTCCACCACCATGGCCATCACCCCGCCGGGCGCTCCGTCATCATTGGCCACCGGGCTGTAATACAAATCCATCCAGACGTCTTCGGGGACGCCGTCGCGCAACAGCACCAGTTCTTTGTTGCGGAAGGACAAAGTGCCGCCCGCCAGACAGGTGTCGACCACATGCCGGTTGAACTCGGCGACTTCCGGCCAGCCCAGCTCTACCGGTGAACCGAGCAGATATGGATGGCGACCACCGGCAAATATCGAATAGGCGTCGTTGTAGATCATGTAGCCGGCGCGGCCCCAGAGCATGACCATCGGCAGTGGCGAGGCCAGCATCAATTGCACCGCGCTGCACAGGCTGGCTGGCCAGCTGTTCAGCGGGCCGAGTTCGGTGTGGCGCCAGTCGAACGCACTGATGCGCCCGGCCATTTCGCCTCTCCAGCCGTCACAACCATGGCTATCGGATAAAAACTGCATCGACTGACTCAGTGCCCTTAGGTGATTGCCCGATAAATTGCCGCGCCAGCGCAACGCGACGCCCGTCTGTTTCGAGCGTCTTCATTCGCAATGGTTTCATCTGAGGTATAGCCGATTTCACGCTCGGCCGAAACTCACACCCCGATCAGGTGTTTGAGCGGATGGTAGCCAGTTTTCATCTTTGCGGCGACGTCGAGAATGGCCTTCTCGATGCCGTTCAAATGCATGCAGGTCAGCTCGATGGCGGCGCTCTGATTGCCGGCTTCGATGTACTCGATCAGTCGCAGGTGTTCGTCATCGCGGCAGACTTCGTGGCTGTCGTCGTCCAGTGCCGCGGCATACAGCGAAGCGCGGGATATCAACTTCTGGAACCAGTCGAGCAGCACCGGGTTGTTGAGGCTGCGCGCCAGTTTGATGTGGAACTCGCCGAGCAGATGAATCAGCCGTTCATGGTCGCCTGCGGCGTGCGCTTGATCTTCCAGCAGCAGGTGTTCGCGCAGATCCTGCATCGCTGCCGTGTCCTTGCGCCGGCACAGTTCGGTGACGATGCCGATCTCGATCAGCCGGCGGGTTTCGAACAGCGAACGGATCTCTTCATTGCTCGGCAACGACACCGATGCCCCCTTATTGGGCTCGGTGGTGACCAGGCCATCGGCCTCCAATTGCTTCAATGCAGCACGCACCGACGTGCGGCTGACATTGAATAACTCGGCCAGCGAGGCCTCGCCCAGCTTCATCCCCGGGCGCAACGAACGCTTGCTGATCGCCTCGTAAACCCCTTGGTAGACGCGGTCGACCGTGGTTTCCGGTTTCTTTTCGGTCATTCGAACACTCCTTTGGCGTCAGGCAACCAGCCCTTGGCGATGCCTGGCCATGGAAACGCAGATTAATCCGGGCCTTTGCAAATTGCATTCATATATTGCATACCGGCGGATGATGGCGCTGAACATTGGTCAGTCGCAGGAGATCATTTTTGGCGAGGTGTTGATGGCGCATGTGCGCGATGAGCTGATCGATCCGAGGACGCTGTACATCGATCAATTGGGCCTGGATGCGATCGGACGCATGGGTGGCCATGGTTACGCACGAACCCGCGATTACTTCGATTTGCCGACCCGCTCGTTGCAAGCGTGGACGGAAGCGCCGGGCGGTGGCGAGCGGTTTTGGCCTGCTGCCAAATAACCCAACAGAGAAATGCATTCCCCTGTAGGAGTGAGCCTGCTCGCGATAGCGGTGTGTCAGGTATCGATGTGTTGTCTGACACACCGCTATCGCGAGCAGGCTCACTCCTACAGTGGTTTTCTGCCGCAGCTGATAATTCAGTCTGTGCCGTACTTCGGCGAGCGTGGGCCGTACAGCAGGCCTGCGCGATGCCCGGCCGAGAGCAGACGATTGCTCGCCACACCGGCAATCGGGTAGCCGGCATCGGTGGAGCTGTTGATGATCTGCTTCACTGCCGCCGAGATCAGCATGCCGACGATACCGCCGGCATTGCTATTGCCGCCCTCTTCGCTCGACGCCCGCGCCGAACCGGTCCACAGCGTGGTGCCGCTTTTCAGGTCGACCAGTTTCGCCGTCGCGGTCACTGCTGTTTCGCTGCTGATCACCATGTAACGCGTGCCGTATTCGGTCACGGTGATGTACAGCGCCGCGTCCGCACCGAAGATTTCCTTCAGTTTGCTCGGCGGTGCCTGATGAATATCGTCCGGGGTGGTCAAGCCGTTCTGGCGGAACGTCTCGTCAACCAGCGCGATCGGCAGCACATAGTAACCGGCCTCGGCCAGCGGGAATGTCACCTGCGACAACAGGCTGTACGACGCCTTCACATCCGGCGAGGTGTTCAGCGGTGGCAGCACCAGAATGGTTTTCGGCCGCGCTTGTTTGTAGGCCGAGTAATCCACGGTTTTGGGGGCGACGCAGCCACCCAGCACGGTCAGGGCCAGACCGGCGGCCAGCAGTTTCAAGGTACGCGCGATCATTTCGCGTCTCCAGTCTTGGCGTTCTTGAGCAGGAAATCCATGTACGTGCCGGACTCGGGGAACAGGGTTTTCTCGGTTTTGAACTGCTGCACCATCTGGTCGTCCTTGCCCATGCTCAGATAGAGCAGGCCAAGGTGCGCGTGGTAACCCGGCGGTACAGCTTTACCGGTGGAGCGGATTTTCTGCAGGTCACGTTCCAGCGCTTCAGCCTGGGCTTCTTTCGGCTCTTCGCCTTTGAAGTATTCGTAGACCTGGGGTTCGTAGCCTTCCCATTGGTACAGGGTTTGCGGGCCGGTAGCACAACCGGCCAGCAAGGCGCTGGCAGCCAGCGTCAGCGCCATCAACGAGCGCGACAAATTCAGAGTCATGGGGTGTTGCTCCTTGCAATGGGCGTCGATCAGTTGCCCGGTTTCCAGGCACCGGCGTTCATGCCATCCACCAGACGATTGATCGCCTCGCGCATGGCCAGATCCAGTACTTTGCCGTTGAGGGTGGAGTCGTAGGCAGCGGTGCCGCCGAAGCCGATGATTTCGCGGTTGGACAAGGCGTATTCGCCGGCGCCCTGGGTCGAATACACCACTTCGGAGGTGCTGATATTGACGATGTTCAAGTTGACTTTGGCGTAGGCGACCTGGGTCTTGCCACGGCCGAGAATGCCGAACAACTGGTGGTCGCCGGTCTCTTTGCGGCCGAACTCGGTGACGTCACCGGTGACCACGTAATCAGCACCTTTCAGACGCTGGGCCTGGCCCTTGATCGCCGCTTCCTGCTGGATTTCGCCCATGTTGTCGCGATCCAGTACGGAGAAACGGTTGGTCTGCTGCAAGTGCGTGATGAGGATGGTCTTGGCCTGACCGCCGAGACGGTCGACGCCGTCGGAGAAGATCCCGCGCATGTAGCTGGAGCGGTTGTCGAACTTGCCCACGGCCATTGGCACGCGAACGCCGGTCCAGACTTGTGTGGCGCTTTCTACCTTGGTCACCGGCAGCGCGCGGGAGCTTTCGGTGGCGCAACCGGCGAGTGTGCCGGCAATCGTGCCGAGCACAGCAATCGCGACGCCTGAAACCAGCATCCGGGAGATCATTCTCACTGAATATTCCTTTTGAAAATCGGGGATGTCCCGACGCGGCAATGCGCGGCGGGAGCTGAAAAGGGGCGGCATTATGACAAAGTGCCATCATTCGCGACAGGTTTTTTTGACGCCAGTGAATTGGCTTTCTTGAGTACACACAAAACCCTACAGGGGTTTTGTGTTTGGCCTGGGATCAGTGGAAATCGCGGCTCTGCACGCGGATACCATTGAGCAACGGGCTGAGGTCGCTCAAGCGGCCGGCGATCAGGTGGCGCACTTCGCCTTCGCGCTCCCAGCGGCCATCCACCTTGAGCAACTGCGAACCGACCAGCACTTGCCGCTGACGCTCGGCCAGATCACGCCAGACCACCACGTTGACGTTGCCAAACTCGTCTTCCAGGGTCACAAACGTCACACCACTGGCGGTGCCCGGTCGTTGCCGCCCCGTCACCAGCCCGGCGATGCTCACTGGCCGGCCGTGTTCGACCTCAAGCAACTCCTGCGAACTGCGGCAGCGCCGGGCTTTGAGTTCACCGCGTAACAGCGCCAGCGGATGCGGTCCCAGCGTCGTGCCGACCGTGCTGTAATCGGCGTGAAGATCCTCGCCGACACTGGGTTTGGGCAGCACCACTTCCGCCTCCTCCTGACTTGGCAACCCGGCAAACAGACCCAGCTGTTGCTGCACCCCGGCCACCTCCCAACGCGCTCGATGGCGATGCCCGGCCAAACCGCGCAACGCCCCGGAATCAGCCAGCAACGCCTGCGCGCGACTGTCGAGCGCGGCCCGCTCGCCCAGATCGGCGACATCGGCAAACGCCCCACGCGCCCGCGCCGCCTCGATGCGCCGGGCATCGTCTTCGCGAAAGCCCTTGATCATGCGCAGGCCCATGCGAATCGCCGGTTGCGCCGCCGTGGTGGTTTCCAGGCTGCAATCCCAATCACTGGCACGCACGTCGACCGGACGAATCTGCAACTGATGCCGGCGCGCATCCTGGAGAATCTGGTCCGGACTGTAGAAACCCATCGGCCAGCTGTTGATCAGCGCACAGGCGAACGCCGCCGGTTCGTGGCACTTGAGCCAGCAACTGGCGTAGGTCAGCAAGGCAAAACTGGCGGCGTGGGATTCGGGAAAACCGTAGCTGCCGAAGCCTTTGATCTGCTCGAAAATCTGCGCGGCGAACTCCGGTGTGTAGCCATTCTTCTTCATGCCGGCGGCGAGGCGTTCCTTGTGCGGCTCAAGTCCGCCGTGGCGTTTCCACGCGGCCATCGAGCGACGTAATTGATCGGCCTCGCCGGGGCTGTAATCGGCGGCGACAATGGCGATCTGCATGACCTGTTCCTGAAACAGCGGCACGCCGAGGGTTCTTTCCAGAACAACCTTGAGTTCTGGCGATGGATAGGTTTCCTCTTCCTCCTTGTTCCGGCGGCGCAGATACGGATGGACCATTCCGCCCTGAATCGGTCCCGGGCGGACGATGGCCACTTCGATCACCAAGTCATAGAACTTCGCCGGTTTCAGGCGCGGCAACATCGACATTTGCGCCCGTGACTCGATCTGGAACACACCGATGGTGTCGGCGCGGCTGATCATCTCGTAAGTCGGTTTGTCTTCAGGCGGAATCGTCGCCAGGCTCAAATCCTGATTGCGGTGACGGCGCAGCAGATCGAAGCAGCGACGAATTGCGCTGAGCATGCCGAGGGCAAGGATATCCACCTTGAGCAGGCCGACCGCATCGAGGTCGTCCTTGTCCCACTGGATGATCGTGCGCTCGGCCATGGCGGCGTTCTCGACCGGCACCAGCATGTCCAGCGGCTGTTCGGAAATCACGAAACCACCGGGGTGCTGCGACAAATGTCGGGGGAAGCCGATCAACTGCCCGGTCAGGCTCAGCACCCGGCGCAACACCGGGCTGTCGGGGTCGAAACCACCTTCCAGCAGACGCGCGACCGGCGGGGTTTCATCGCTCCAGTGGCCGCAGCAATCGGCCAATGCATTGATCTGATCCGGCGGCAGACCCAAGGCCTTGGCCACATCACGTACCGCGCCGGCGGCGTGGTAGGTGCTGACCACTGCGGTCAGTGCTGCGCGACGGCGGCCATAGCGACGGAACACGTATTGCAGGACTTCTTCACGGCGTTCGTGTTCGAAGTCGACGTCGATATCCGGCGGTTCGTTGCGTTCCTTGGACATGAAGCGTTCGAACAGCAGCGTGGTGCGGTCCGGGTCGATCTCGGTGATACCCAGGGCAAAACACACCGCCGAGTTGGCTGCCGAACCACGGCCCTGACAGAGGATTTTTTGCTCACGGGCAAAGCGCACCACGTCGTGCACGGTGAGAAAGTAGCTTTCGTAGCCGAGTTCGGCGATCAGCTTCAGCTCTTTATTGATCTGCCTCAGCACCTTGAAGGGCGCGCCTTTTTTCCAGCGCCAGGCGATGCCTTCCTTGGTCAGTTGCCTTAGCCATGAACTGGCGCTGTGTCCCTCGGGAACCAGCTCTTTCGGGTATTGATAACGCAACTCGCCCAGATCGAAGGTGCAGCGCCGGGCCAGCTTCACCGACTCGTCGAGCAAGGCCTGCGGATACAACTCGCGCAATACCTCGACGCTGCGCAAATGCCGCTCGCCATTGGGGTGCAAACGCAGCCCGGCTTCGGCCACCGGGACGTGATGGCGGATAGCGGTCATGGTGTCCTGCAAGGCGCGCCGGCCACGGGCGTGCATGTGCACATCGCCGCTGGCCACGGCCGGAATCTGCAACTCGGCGGCCAGACTCAGCAATGCCGCCAGCCGCTGCTGATCGTCCTGGCCACGATGCAATTGCACCGCCAGCCACAGGCGTTCGCCGAAGGTCTGCCGCAGCCAACGGCCCTCGTCCACCTGATCAAGCGAGTCCGGCACCCACAACACCAGCAATCCCGGCAGTGCTTCGTCGAAGTCCTCGCGCAACACCTGATACTGGCCTTTCTGCATACGCCGTCGGGCACGGGTGATCAAACCGCACAAGGCCTGATAACCCGCCAGGTTCTCCACCAGCAACAGCAGTTTCGGACCGTTTTCGATACGGACTTCACTGCCGATGATCAGTGGCAGCTCAACCGATTTCGCTGCTTGCCAGGCGCGGACGATCCCGGCCAGCGTGCATTCATCGGTGATCGCCAGCGCCTGATAGCCGTGCTTTTTCGCGCGTTGGAACAGTTCCAGCGCACTGGAGGCACCGCGCTGGAAACTGAAGTTCGACAGGCAGTGCAGTTCGGCATAACCGTCGTTCATGCAAACCAGCCCTGCAGCCACAACGGACCGCCCTCACCCACCGCGCGATAAGCCCAACCCTGCTGACCGGCGCGGTTCTGGATCAGATAGTAATCGCGGCGCACATCATCGCCGTCCCACCAGCCGGACTCGATACGTTCCGGGCCCATGAGAATCCGCGCCGAACCTTGCGCCACGCTTTGCGGTTCACCGAGCAACCAGCCCGGGCGATGCACGCTAGGCAAAGCTGCGCAGCGTTGTTTGTCGACGCCATGCTGCCACGCGCACTCCGGACGGTGATCAGCCTGAAAACGCAGCCCCTGCACGGCGTCATCACCCAAGCGTGCACGCAGGCGTTCGCGCAACTGCTCCCAAGGCAAGGTTTGTTGCGGGCGGTCGTCGAACAGTTCCTGAAACTGCGGCACGAAGCTCGGCAGATCTTCGGCGCGCAGGCGAAAGCCACGCACGGGCGCCTCGACCTGCACTTGCTCCAGGCGCCCGCGCGCCAGTTCGAAGAGCATCGCCGGATCACGTTCGGCGCTGAGCAAACCGACTTTGATCACGCTGTCCGGCAGCCCGGCGTGTTCCAGATGCAGGTCGAAACGCTGTACGCCGCTGTCACGTCCGCAGAGGAACGCCGACAGATCGCCGGTCAAACGGCGTAACGGGAACAGCAATGCCTGATGAGATTGCACGTCGAAATTCAGTTCGATACGCACATCGAAACGATCCGGCGGCAGGTAGAACGCCAGCGCCAAGGGTCGCGCACCAAACAAGGTGTCGAGATGCTTGAGCATCTGCGCCTCGAAACGCCGCGCCAGTGCCTGACGCGGCAGGCTCTGCACCTGAGTAAGATTGCGCAGGCCCATACGCGACAACGCCGTGGCCACCGCCGGTTCCAGGCCGACGCGGTCGACGGGCAACTGGCCGAGGTGATGCTGCAAGGCTTCGCCGTCCGGCACCACCAAGCCGTCGTAAGCATTGGCCAGCACCCGCGCCGCCACCGGATTGGGCGCAGCGACGATGCGATGGCGGAAGCCCAGATCGGTCAGCTCCTGGCGCAGTCGTGCTTCGAACTGCGCCCACGAACCGAACAGACCCAGGCTGGATTCGATCTCGAACACCACGGTGCGCGGGTAATGCACGCTGACCTGCGAACTGAAGCGGTAAGCCCACGCAGCGAGAAACTGCTGCCAGTGCTCGACCTCGGCCGCCTCGTAATCCGCCGTGGCAAAACCTTTGCTCATCGCTTGGGCGGCGGTCATCGACTGGCCAGCGCGCAAACCGAGTTTGCGCGCCGCCGGGTTGACCGCTTGCAGCACCCGGCGCTGGGCCGGCCCGCTGAGCAGCACTAATGGCTCATCGGGATCGGGACGTTGACGCAGCACGGCGTCGAGGGCCAATTGCGGAAACAGAATACACACCCAGCGCATGGCGACCTCAATGCCCCACGGCAAAGGCAATCGGTGCCGCACGCGCCAAACCGCCACGGCACTTGAGCACGCGCAACTGCGCAGGTTTGGCGTCGATGGCAATGCGTAACGCCGCCGGTGACGGGTTGACCGCTTCGCTCAAGGGGCGCCAGGCAAACGCCAGGGTCTGGCCGGTTTCCGCCGCCACCTGCAAACGCCGCAACGCGCGGTCATCGGCCTTGTGCGGCCAGCACAGCACCGCGCCGCAACTGCCGGAACGCAAACACTGTTCGGCCGCCCACAAGGCATCGCGCTCGCTGGCCTGAATCACCGACAACTGGCGCAGATCGACCCCGGCGTTTTCCCACGCCTGCGGGTACGGCACGAACGGCGGCGCCACCAGCACGATGCGCTCGCCCGCCGCCGACAACCGCGCCAGCGTTGGCCAGACCAGTTGCAGCTCGCCGACACCCGGGCCGGCCAAAAGGATTTCACTCAGCGCCGCTTCCGGCCAGCCACCGCTGGGCAATGCTGCGTCCAGCGCGGCGTGCCCGGTCGGTTGCGGACTGGCAGCGGGTGGCGCAGGCCGACCCTTCCAGACCTGGCCGCCATTGAACAGCGTATCCAACGCAACGACGGCGCCCATCAGCCTTGCCTCACCAGACCGCAGAACACCCCTTCGATGGCCAGATCCTGATCGTCGCGCACGACAATCGGCTGGTACGCTGGGTTGCGCGGCAACAGCCGCACTTCATCGCCGAGCCGTTCGAAACGTTTGATGGTGACTTCACCGTCGAGTCGCGCCACGACGATCTGGCCGTTGAGCGCTTCGGGATTGCGCCGCACGCCGACCAGATCGCCGTCGAGAATGCCGTCCTCGATCATCGAATCGCCCTGCACCCGCAGCATGTAATCGGGTGTGCGCGAGAACAGCACCGGATCGAGCAGCAAGCGGCTATGAATGTCGGCATCGGCGCCAATCGGCGCACCGGCAGCGACGCGGCCGAGCACAGGGATATCGAGCAGTTCCGGACGCGGCGGCTGCCCGAGCAGGCGAATGCCCCGGGCCTGATGCGGATTGACTTCGATAAAACCGGCTTCAGTGAGCGCGAGCACGTGCTTGCGCGCCACGCTGCGCGAGGCAAAACCAAAAGCCTCGCTGATTTCAGCGAGGCTTGGGGGCTGACCGTGTTCGGCGATGCGATCGCGGATAAACGTCAGGATGGCGGTACGGCGGGGAGTCAGGTTCGTCATGGAGTACATTTGTACTCCTGTAGGATTTTCCTGACAAGCGCCGCCAGTCAGCTCAAGCCGCGTTCTGCGAGAAATGCTGCGATGTAATCAATGAAGGCGACAACCTTGGCCGTGGCCCGCCGATGGCTCGGATACACCGCGAGAATGTGCGGACCAAAGGTGTCCGGGTCGATTTCATAGTCAGCCATGACCCGCACCAGTCGCCCGTCGGCAATGTATGGCGCGGCGCTCCACAACGGCGTGTGCAGCAAACCGCGCCCGGCCAGGGCACTGGCCAGCAACAAGTCATAATTGTCGCTGCGCAATCGCGGCGCCGTCGGTTGCGTCAGACTCAAGCGCTGCCCGTCGCGCTCGGCCCACCAGAATTCGCGGCTGAGCAACGGATGCTGATAGAGCAGCCATTCATGCTGCTCAAGCGTCTGCGGATTGACCGGCAAGCCTTTGCGCGCCAGATATTCCGGGCTACCGCACAACGCCAGACGATTGCTGCCGACCACCCGCGCAATCAGCCCTGGCAAATCATCGTGACCTTCGCGCAACGCCAGGTCGTAACCGCTTTCCAGCAGATTGACGAAGGCATCGCACAGGTCCACCTGCAAGCTGATCTGCGGGTATTGCTGCAAAAAGCCGTCACACACCTGATCGAGAAACGCCCGCCCATACGCCAGCGGCGCGGTGATTTTCAGGCTGCCGCGCAAACCGTGCTGCAACTGCTCGATTTCCTCGCTGGCCTCGTCCAGCCGCTGCAAGACCAGCCGTGCGGTTTCCAGGTACACACGGCCGATTTCGGTGAGCAGAATCCGCCGCGTGCTGCGCTCAAACAACCGTGCGCCCAACTCCGATTCCAGGTGATTGACCGCTTTGGTCAGCGCCGACGGGGTCTTGCCCAACTGCTCGGCGGCGCGGCTGAAACTGCCGAGCTGCGCGCTGACCACGAACATTTTCAATGCACCCAACTTGTCCATGCTTTTTCCATTCAGGCAAAAACGTTTTTCGTGAGGGAGGCGTTCTGTCAGCCGCTGCCAGCCACTAATCTGGCCATCAGAAGCAATAACAAGGAAATCTTCAATGAAAAGATTCATCCCGAGTCTGTTGGTAGGCGCTGTAAGTTTTGCCTCGATGGAAGCCATGGCCGCACCTGATCTGATCCTGCTCAACGGCAAGATTTTCACCGCCGACCGCGCTCAACCCAAGGTGCAAGCCTTGGCCGTAGAAAACGGCAAAGTGCTGAAAGTCGGCACCGATGCGCAGATCAAAGCCTTGATCGAGCCCGGCACCCAAGTGATCGACCTCAAGGGCAAAGCGCTGATGCCCGGCCTGATCGACAGCCATTCCCACGCGATTTTCGGCGGACTGGAAATGGTCTCGGCGAACATGGAAGACGAAGTCGTCGCCCTCGACGAGCTGCAAAAACGCCTGCGCGACTGGCGCGAAAACGGCAAAGCGAAACACGGTGATGTGCTGAGCATCGCCGGTATGAGTTCGGTTTATTGGGCGCAGGCCGAGGCCTTGGGCAAAACCTTCAACAACGGCGAATGGGCCGATGTGCCGGTGGTGCTCATCGGCAGCGACCATCACACCGCGTGGGCCAACAACGTCATGCTCAAACGCGCTGGTATCGACGCCGCGCTGCTGAAAACCCTGCCCGACGCAGAAAAAGACACCATCGGCAAACTGGCCAACGGTGAGCCGAATGGCTTTGTGGTCGACGCTGGTTGGGACCGGGTTGCCTCGAAAATGCCGGTGCCAAGCCCCGCCGACATGTTGAACGCCGCCAAGTCAGCGGTGCGCTACAACAACAGCCTCGGCATCACCGCGTGGATGGACCCGGCCGCCAACGCCGCACCGGGTGAAGCGGTGTTCGCGCTCAAACCGACCGAGAAAACCGTCGGCGTGCTGCCGGCCTATAAAGCGCTGTCGCAAAGCGGCGACATGAGCGTGCACGTCGCGGCGCTGCTGGTGGCCAACCCGAAAAGCGTGCCCGCCGACCTCGATACGCTGGACAAGGTGCGCCAACAATTCCAGGGCATTCCCAACCTGACCCTGCCCGGGATCAAGATCTTCGCCGACGGCGTGATCGAGTTCCCGGCGCAAAGCGCGGCGATGATCGACCCCTACAGCAACTCGCACAAACAGGGCGAACTGCTGATCGATCCGCAGCATTTCGGTGATCTGGTCAGCGCCATCGACCAGCGCGGCTGGCTGGTGCACATCCACGCGATCGGCGACCGCGCGGTGCGTGAATCGCTGAACGGCATCGCTCAGGCGCGCAAGGATCGGCAGAGCGGCGTGACCCACTCGATCACTCACCTGCAAATGGTCAACCCGAAAGAGTTCGCCCGTTTCAAGCCGCTCAACGTGATCGCCTCGATGCAACTGCTGTGGGCCAGCGCTGACGATTACACCACTGACATGATCAAGCCCTACGTCAGCGCCCTCGCCTTCCGCTACCAGTACCCGGCGCATTCGCTGCTGAAACAAGGCGCGACGATTGCCGGCGCCAGTGACTGGCCGGTGTCGACGCCGAATCCGTTCAACGCCATGGCGCAGGCGATCACCCGCGTTGGCCCGTTGGGCGTGCTCAATGCCGATGAGCGTCTGGACCGCGACACGATGTTTTATGCCTACACCATCAACGCCGCACGGACGATTGGCCTGGAGAAACAGATCGGCTCGCTGACGCCGGGCAAACAGGCTGACTTTATCGTCCTCGACCGCGACGTGTTCAGCGTCGACAACAAGGTCCTGCATGACACCCAGGTTCTGCAGACCTGGTTCGGCGGCCGTCAGGTCTATACCGCCACAAAATAACAACAACCATCCCACCCTGTGGGAGCGAGCTTGCTCGCGAAGAGGCCAGTCCATTCAACATCTTCACTGACTGACCCACCGCCTTCGCGAGCAAGCTCGCTCCCACAGGGACTGTGAGGGTGGCTGAGATTGCATTCCCTCCACAGTTTTCGTACTGCCCAAAAATAATCACAACATCGGGAGTTCACATGAAAGCCTTGCCCCTGTTCGCCCTGAGTTTTTTCAGTCTGCTGCCTTTGAGCAGCCAAGCGATCCCCTTGAACGATGACTTTGCGCTGGAGGTAGACCTGACCCTGGCCAGCGATTACCGCACTCGCGGCATCTCGCAAACGCAAAACGACCCCGCCGTGCAGGCCGGCCTGACCCTCGCTCACAGCAGCGGTCTGTACCTCGGCGCCTGGAGCTCCAACGTCGATTTCGGCGGTGGCCTGAAAACCCGCCAGGAAGTCGATTACTACGGCGGTTGGCTGTGGCAGGCGACCGAGGATGTCAGCCTCGATCTGGGCTACATCAAGTACGCCTACCCCAAGGAAAGCCAGTTCAATCAGAGCGAGGTTTACGGGATTCTCGGGGTTTATGGGGTGAAACTGGCGGCGTATTACTCCAGCGATGCGCCGGGGATCGATAGCAAGCAGAGTTCGCTGTACAGCTACATCGGTTATGAAACCGAGTTGCCTTACGACTCGGGGCTGAAATTGCGTTACGGCAATATGGATTTCAAGGATCCGCATTTGTACTCGGCGTCCGGGCAGGCGGAGGACAGTTATCGGGAATGGGAAGTCAAACTCACCCACAACCTGGCCGGCGTGGTGTTGGGCCTGAGCTACATCGACACCGATCTCTCACAAACCCAATGCCTGAGCAATTGGGGTTTCAAAGACGTCTGCACTGCCACCGTCGTCGCCAGCGTCAGCAAATCTCTCTGACCCCACCGAGATCCATTGTAGGCCTTCGCCTGCTCGCGATAGCGGTGTGTCAGACAACACATCGACACCTGACACACCGCTATCGCGAGCAGGCGAAGGCCTACAAGGATTTGCTTTGAATTCGGTAGTTGTTACAGGATGTTTACGATTTTTTTACTAATGTTCTTCTACAGTTACCCGCGCAACCGCGTGGTTTTCATTCATGTAAAGGGATGTTTGACATGGCTTTTGGCAACGGACTGCGTTTACCGTCCATCACTCCTACCCGACTGGTGCTGCTGTTTTCCCTGGCGCTGGTGGCGTTGTACAACCTGGCGACCTGGAAGGCGCTGGGTACGCTGATCACCCTGCAAGGCGCGCACAAACTGGCGTTTTTCGCTTCGTTTGCGCTGTTTTTGTGGGCCGCGATCACCCTGCTGCTGACCCTGGTGTCGTTTCGCTGGACACTGAAACCGGCACTCACCGTGGTCGCCCTGCTCTCGGCCTGCGCCGCGTATTTCATGAACGAATACGGCATTACCATCGACACGGTGATGATCCAGAACGTCTTCGAAACCAACCCCGCCGAAGCCACCGCGCTGTTCAACGGCAAGCTGCTGGCTTACCTGCTGCTGCTCGGCGTGTTGCCGGCAGTGCTGATCTGGCGCTGGCCGGTGAGTTATCGGCCGTTCTTTCGCGGCTTGCTCAACAAGATTCTGGTGATCATCGCCTGTGTGCTGGTGATCGCCGCGTCAGTGGGCGCGTTCTATTCGACCTACGCGCCGATCTTTCGCGAAGAAGACAAGCTCACCCACTTCATCAACCCGACCAACTACATCTACGCGATCAGCAAATACACCAAACAACGCCTGGGCATCAAAAAGCATTTCGTGGTGCAGGCCATCGGCGAAGACGCGGTGATGAGCGCCAAGGCTGCGAGCCGCGAGAAGAAATCGCTGATGGTGTTTGTGGTCGGTGAAACCGCCCGCGCCGATCACTTTTCGCTGAACGGCTATGCGCGCGAGACCAACCCCGAACTGAGCAAACTCGACATCCTCAATTTCACCCAGGTGCATTCCTGCGGTACGTCGACGGCGGTCTCGGTGCCGTGCATGTTCTCGATGTTCCCGCGTGAGGATTACAGCGACAAGAAAGGCAAAACCTACGAGGGCCTGCTCGACATCCTCCAGCGTGCCGGCGTGCAAGTGCTGTGGCTGGACAATAACAGTGACTGCAAAGGCACCTGCCTGCGCGTGCCGCATCGCGATATTTCAAAGAATCAGCCGGGGCCGTTCTGCGATGGCAACAACTGCCTCGACGAGGCGCTGCTGGCCGATCTGCAAAGCTACATCGACAGCCTCAAGGGCCATGCAATCATTGTCCTGCATGCGGACGGCAGCCACGGCCCCGAGTACTACGAACGCTACCCGAAAGACATGGAGCGCTTCAAACCGATCTGCCACACCAACCAGTTGGGCAGTTGCAGCCGCGATGAACTGGTCAACGTGTACGACAACACGATTCTCTACACCGACCATTTCCTCGCCAAGGTCATCGAGCTGCTCAAACACAATCAGGATTCGCTGGACACCTCGATGGTGTATGTCTCCGATCATGGCGAGTCGCTAGGCGAGAATGGCCTGTATCTGCATGCGGCGCCCTATGCGCTGGCACCTGAAGCGCAGACCCATGTGCCGATGGTGATGTGGTTCGGCAATGGCACGCTCGCCAGCGAAGGGATTGATCGCGGTTGTCTGCAAGGCAAAACCGGGCAGACGGATTTGAGCCATGACAACCTGTTTCATTCGGTGCTGGGGTTGTTTGAGGTGAAGACCTCGGTGTATCAGCCGGGGCTGGATATTTTTCATGGCTGCCGGCCTTCGATGACGGCTGCGCAATAACCCGCAGACACTGCAAAACCCTGTGGGAGCGAGCTTGCTCGCGAATACGGTAGATCAGTCAAAACAGATGTCGACTGACCTGCCGCCTTCGCGAGCAAGCTCGCTCCCACAATTGATCGTGGTGAACCTATGGGATGAGGTTTGCCAGATAGGCCCACGGGTAGATGCCGCGCTGGTGGCCGTCGCTGAAGACCAGTTGCACGCCATAGCCCTGCGGGTTGAGTTCGATCAAGCGTACGCGGTCATCTACCATCGGCGTCAGGCCTTTCAGGCGAAACGCGCGGCATTGCGAGCACGGGCACTGACGGCGCAGTTCGGCGTGGTTGAGCTGTTGTTCGCGGCCGTCCGGCCAGCTCAATCGTAGCGTCCCTTCACTCTGCGAGTTACCGACTGACAGCGGGTTCATTGCAACTGACTCAAGGCAATGCGCACGGCTTTGCGCACTTCCGGGTCGCCGTCGTCCTGCGCAGCTTGCAAGGCCGCCACGGCGCCGCGATCATTCAGTTCGCCCAAGGCCAGCGCGGCCTCTTTGCGCAGGTTGCTGATGCGATGGCCGAGGGTGTCGATCAGCGCGTCCAGTGCCGGGGCAAATTGCAAACGACCAAGGCTGCGAGTGGCGCGCAGGCGCACTTGCCAGTAGTCGTCGCACAAGGCTTCAACCAGCGCGGTGCCAGCATCAATGTGGCCGACCTTGCCCAGGGTTGTCGCGGCTTCTTCGCGTACTTGCCAGGCTTCGTCCTGCAAGGCCTGGCGCAGGGCTGGCAACACTTCGGCGCTGGAGGCCAGGCCCAAAGCACCGGTAGCCGCGCGGCGGACCTCGGTGTCCGGGTCAGCGCTGGCCAATCGTGCCAGGGCGGGCAAAGCGTCGAGTTGCTTGAGCCAGCCGAGCACGCCCACGGCTTCACGACGAACGCTGGCGTCGGCATCGTTCAGCGCAGCGACCGCCGCCGGCGCAGCATCGGCGAAACGCAGTTCACGCAAGGCCCGGAACGCGGCGATGCGCACGCTGACGTCGGCGTGATCGGTCCACGGCAGAATCACCCGCCCCGCTGCTTCAGTCTTGAGCAGACTCAGGCTTTGTGCAGCGGCGGATTGCACGGCGGGCGACGGATCAGTCAGCGCCTCGCACAAGGCCTGCACGACCTCAGCATCTTCCCAGGCCTCCAGTAACCTCGCGGCTTCAGCGCGAACTTCTTCAGCAGGATCCTGGCCGAGGCGATCGACCAGCCAGAGCAAGCCATCCGGCTCTTCGAGATCCGCCAGATCGATCAGCGCAATACGCCGCACACCCGCATCTTCAGCAGTCAGGCGCGGTTGCAGGGCGAGGATTTCATCGTTATCGGTCACAGCAAAAATAGAGGTCATAGGGCAAATCGCGGCAAAGGGTTTTCAGGAGGCAGGCCGAGCGGATTGAGGCGCGGCAGCGGTCGGTCGTTGTCGTGGCGCAGCAGGTCGAGGCAATGGCGTTTGAGGCGCGAGAATTCAGGACTGGTGACCAGTTCACTGGTGCGTGGCCGGGTGAAATCCAGACGCAAGTCTTCGATGATTCGCCCCGGCCGCGCACTCATCACCAGCAAGCGGTCGGCGAGAAACAGCGCCTCATCGATGTCGTGAGTGACGAAGACCACGGTGGTGCGGATCCGCGTCCAGATGTCCAGCAGCAGTTCCTGCATGTTCAAGCGGGTCAGCGCATCCAGTGCGCCGAACGGCTCGTCCATCAATAACAGGCGCGGACGATTGACCAGCACTCGGGCGATTTCCACGCGTTGCTGCATGCCACCGGAAAGCTGGTCGGGCCAGCGTTCGGCGAAACCTTCGAGGCCGACCAGTTGGAGAATCTCGTCAGCGGCGCGGTGGCGCTCAGCCTTGCCGACGCCGCGCATTTTCAGGCCGAAGGCAACGTTGTCACGCACCGTGCGCCACGGAAACAGCGTGTGATGCTGGAACACCATGCCGCGCTGCGGTGACGGCCCGGATACTTCGCCGCCATCGACTTTCAGGCTGCCGGCATGCGCACTCAGATGCCCGGCCAGCGCACCGAGCAAGGTCGACTTGCCGCAACCGGACGGGCCGAGAATGCAGACGAACTGGCCGGGTTCGATCTGACAATCGAGTTCGCGCACCGCTTCGAACGCTTCACGACCGTGGCCGAGGACGATGGACAGTTGGCGGATGTCGATCCGCCCTTCCGGGGTTTGCATCACGCTCATCAGGCTTTTCCTCGCGGTCGATGCCAGGGCGTGAACAATCCGCCCAGACGTTTGATCAGCAGACTGCTGCCCATGCCCAACACGCCGATCAGGAGCATGCCAACGACGATGTCGGCGTAGTTCTGAATCGTGTAGGACTCCCAGGTGTAGTAACCGATGCCGAACTGCCCGGAGATCATTTCCGCCGTCACCAGACAGAACCACGAAGTGCCCATGCCGATCGCCAGGCCGGTGATGATGCTGGGTGCGGCGCCGGGCAGGATCACTTCGAGCAGGATCGCGCGGCGCCCTGCCCCGAGACTTTTCGCTGAGGCGATCAGGCGCGGGTCGACGCCTTCGACGCCGTGCACGGTGTTGAGCAGGATCGGGAACAGCGCGCCGGTGAAGGTGATGAAGACCATCGACAGTTCCGAGGACGGGAACATCAGGATCGCCAGTGGAATCCAGGCCACGGCGGGGATTGGGCGCAGGACTTCGAGCGGTGGCAGCAGCAGGTCTTCGGCCCATTTCGAGCGGCCGATGGCCAGACCGAGGGCGATGCCGATGACTAGCGCAGCGAGGTAGCCGGCGAAGACGCGGCTGAGGCTGGCGGTCAGATGTTGCAGGAGCTTGCCGGAGTCGCCGAGGCCCAATGCTGCTTCGATCACCGCGATAGGTGTCGGCACGTTGGCGAAGGTGACGAGGCCGAGGTTCCAGTGGTGGCCGGCGGCGAGTTGCCAGAACAGCAGGCAGAGCAGCAAGGATGTGGCTCTTGATGTCCAGCGGATGGGTATTTTCATGGAGCGGGTTTCCAGTTCTGGATCTGTGTTGTGGCTGAGATTTACCCCCTCACCCCAGCCCTCTCCCCCAAGGGGGCGAGGGGGAAAGGGAGCCGATGTTCGTTGCTTGCAAACCTGAGTTCGGCCAGACAGGGAGCCGATCTTCGTGCTTTTCAAAACCTGCGTTCGGCTCGGTATTTCAGGTCGGCGTAGCTAGTCCAAACACCGCGGTCAGTCCCCTCTCCCTCTGGGAGAGGGCTAGGGTGAGGGGCTGCTGATCTTCAACTAGCGAGCCGCGACGGCTTGGGTCGTGGCATCGGTGAAGTCAAAAACCTTGCCGCCCTGCGCCGAGGCAAATTGCTGAGCCTGCCCCTTAAGCAAAAACGCACTCAGGCGTCCCTTGGCATCACTGGCAAACCACGCCTGCTCCGCCAGCAACTTGATCCCGCTGTCACTGGCCTGCGCATACACCGCCCGAATGTTTTTGCCTTCCTGCTTCAAAGCCGCCAACGCAGTGAACGCCTCTTCCGCTGACGCGTACTGCCGCACCTTGCCCTCGCCACGCACCCAGATTTCCGCAACATGGCTAAAGTCTGTAATCGCTTTGCCCGTCGCCGCATCCGTAGCTTGCAACGGCGTCTGCGCGTAATTGGCCAATTGCGCCGTGTAATCAAGGTTCGACGCCTTGAACGCCGCACGGATGTATTGATCGTCAATGAAGTTGTTCAGATCGAGCCCGCGATCAGCCTTCTTCAGCAACTTCAACGTATCGATAGCCGTGCCGACTGCCTGACGATATTCCGGCTTCCAGCTCAGGTCGCGGGTCTGCACGCCGAGCGGACCGTGGAACAGGTAATTGACTTCGGCATCGACACCGGTGACTTTGGCGATCAGTTCGCTGTACTTCTCAGGCTCGGCGGCGAGCAGTTGATTGGCCTCGATGCTGGCGCGCAGGTACGCGACGACGATCTCCGGGTACTTCTTCGCATACGCCTGATCCACCAGCGCACCATGGAACGTCGGCGCATTGGCCTGAGCACCGTCGTAGATCTTGCGGGCGAAACCCCGGCTCGGGAACAGTTCGGCGAACGGCACAAAATCGGCGTGGGCGTCGATCTTGCCGGCTTGCAGCGCCGAGCCGGCGACCTCCGGCGGCTGGGCGATGATGTTGACATCTTTCAGCGGATCCCAGCCCTGCGCCGCCACCGCACGCAATAACATGCCATGGGCGGTGGAGGCGAACGGCACGGAAATCGTCTTGCCTTTGAGTTCGCTCAGCGCCTGCACAGCGGATGCGCTCGGGACCACGATGCCGTTGCCGCTGCCCTTGATGCTGCCCGACAACACGCTGATGAACAGGCTGTGCTTGCCGGCGGTTTCAAACGCGACACCGTTGAATGCACCGGGGAAATCGGCCATGGCACCGAAGTCGAGTTTGCCGGCGACCATCTCGTTGGTCAGTGGCGCGCCGCTGGTGAAGTTCTTCCACTGCACGTCGTACTTCGCGTCTTTGTAGGCGCCGTCGTGGGGCAGGTATTTGTCGAGCAGACCGAGTTCACGAATCAACAAGCCGCCGGCGGCGCAGTTGATGGTGGTGTCCTGGGTACCGATGGCGATGCGGATGGTTTCGGCCGAGGCCGACAAGGTGAACGAAGCCAGTACCAGACCGGCGATTGCTGCACGCAACATGAGTGTTTCCCCTCGAATCATTTATTTGAGTTCGTCTCCGCCGCGATCAGGGCGCGGTGGGAAACGAGGGGTTTCGGTGAATCCAGCGTCCGGGGTTTCCGGATGGCTTTGGGGTGTCTGGGCTGGCCTCTTCGCGAGCAAGCTCGCTCCCACAGGATTTCTGGCGTATTCAATTTGTGCAGTAACTCGATCCACTGTGGGGAGCGAGCTTGCTCGCGAAAGCGGAGTATCAGTCGACATCATTGCGCAATGACCCACCGCTATCGCGAGCAGGCTCACTCCTACAGAGGAAAGCGTTTCAACGCAGGAGATAGGGGATGTCGACTTTGACGGCGCCGGTCGGGCAGTCCTTCTCGCACGGCATGCAGTACCAGCATTCGTCGAACGCCATGTAGGCCTTCTGCGTTGCCGGGTTGATCGCCAGCAAATCCATCGGGCAAACGTCGACACACACGGTGCAGCCCTTTTCGGCGATGCATTTGTCCTCGTCGACGGTGACGGGGGCGTTGGAGCGGAAGAAAATTTCCTGAGCTTGATAGGCCATGGTTCGGACTCTTTGATTTATTGATGTATCAAGCGGCGAAAGCGCCGACCCGCAAGCGGTCGTAGGCCTGCATTTCTTCAGCATCGAGCGGGATGATGTAAGGCTCGACGGCTTTCTTGAAACTGGTCATCTGGCCGTCATCGCCCTTCTTCAGATGGCAATGGCAGAACCATTCGCTGTCGTTGCGCTGCGGGTGATCAACGCGATAGTGGTACAGGCCCCAGCGGCTTTCGGCGCGGAACAACGAGGCGCGAGCGGCCATTTCGGCGCAGTCGCGAATCACGCTGGTTTCCATGGCACGCATCAGTTCGTGAGCGTTGTTGGCTTTCATCTGCTCGAGATCGCGTTCGATGTCGCTGAAGCGTTGCAGGCCGATCTGCATCTTCTTGGTAACTTTCGGCGGTTGCAGGTAATCGTTGACGAAGCGCCGCAGCTTGTATTCGACCTGTGCCGGCGGCAGACCGTGTTCACGATCCAGCGGTGCGTAGACGCGGGCCTTTTCCTTTTCGATCTGCTCGGCATCCAGCGCGGTAAACTCGCGCCCGGCGACAAAATCGGCGGCGTTGTGCCCGGCAAACCAGCCATAGGTGAACGCGCCAAGCATGTAGTTATGCGGCACGGCGGCCATGTCGCCCGCCGAGTACAAACCTTTCACCGAGGTCTCGGCACGCTCGTTGACCCAAACGCCAGACGCCGAGTGACCGCTGCAAAAGCCGATTTCAGAGATGTGCATTTCAACCATTTGCGTGCGGTAATCGGTGCCGCGATTGGCGTGAAACTGACCGCGACTCGGCCGCTCGTTGCTGTGCAGAATCTCCTCGATGTTCTGGATGGTTTCTTCCGCCAGGTGATCGAGTTTGAGAAACACCGGGCCGTTGCCACTCTCCAGCTCCTGGTGAAACTCCCACATCATCTGCCCGCTCCAGTAGTCGCACTCGATGAAGCGTTCGCCCTTGTTGTTGGCGGTATAGCCGCCCAGCGGGCCGGTGACGTAGGCGCAGGCCGGGCCGTTGTAATCCTTGATCAGCGGGTTGATCTGGAAGCATTCGAGGTTGGCCAGTTCGGCGCCGGCGTGATAGGCCATCGCGTAGCCGTCGCCGGCGTTGGTCGGGTTTTCGTAGGTGCCCATCAGGTAGCCGGAGGATGGCAAACCCAAGCGTCCGGCCGCGCCACAAGCGAGGATCACCGCTTTGGCTTTGATCACATGGAAATCAGCGGTGCGGCAGTCGAAACCCATCACACCGTTGACGGTGCCCTCCTCGTCAGTCAGCAACCGCGTGCACACGAGGCGATTGGTGATGCTCACCCGCGCACGTTTCAACTGGCGATAGAGGACCTTTTTGATGTCGTGCCCTTCCGGCATCGGCAGCACGTAGGCGCCCATGTGGTGGACTTTTTTCACCGCGTAATCGCCGGTTTCGTCCTTCTCGAACTTCACGCCCCAGCGATCAAGTTGTTCGATGGTTTCGAAGCTGTTCGTCGCGTAGGCATAGACGGCGGCCTGATTGACGATGCCGTCGTTGGCAATGGTGATTTCCTTGGTGTACTGCTCCGGTGTCGAGTGGCCGGGGATGATCGCGTTGTTCAGGCCGTCCATGCCCATGCTGATCGCGCCGCTGCGTTTGACGTTGGCCTTGTCGACCAGCAGCACGCGCAGGTCGCGGTTGTTTTCCTTGGCCTTGATCGCGGCCATCGGCCCGGCGGTGCCGCCGCCAATGACGACGATGTCGTATTCCTGTTCGAGAACGTTGCGGGTCATGCCTGCTCCCCTTTTTGCCGGTCGATCCGCAGGCGGTACTGGAACGCATCGCCACGGTAGTAAAGGTGTTCGAAGTCCAGCGGCTGGCCTTGCGCGTCGTGGGTCAGGCGTTCGATACGCATGATCGGCGAACCGGCCTCGACGTTCAGCGCCTGGGTCAGGTCGCTGTCAGCCAGCACCGCGTCGATGGCCAGATCGGCGTGACCGAGGGCGATGCCGCAGTCGTTTTCAAGGATCAGAAAGATGTCGCGGGTGACCAGATCGGCCTTCTCCAGCCGCTCGCCGACGGCTTTGGGCAGGTAGGTGATTTCCAGCGAGATCGGCTCACGGTTGATCAGGCGTACACGTTTGATCTGCGCGACGATCTCGCCTTCGACGACTTGCAAACGCTCGGCGACGCGTTTGTCGGCCGGGATGAATTTGAAGCTGCGCAGGCGGTTGATCACCTCGTAACCGCGCCCGGTCATCGACTCGGCGAGGCCTTGCAGGCTGCTGACGTTCTGAAAGGTTTTCGGTTTGGCGACGAAGGTGCCTTTGCCGTGGATCTTGAAGATCAGCCCTTCCTTTTGCAGGTCGCCCAAGGCTTGGCGCACGGTGATGCGGCTGACTTTGAACAAGGCGCCGAGTTCGCTTTCGGAGGGCATCTGGCTGTCTTGCGGGTATTCGCCGTCGAGGATGCGCGCACGGAGGACGTCGCGCAGTTGGGTGTGCAGCGGGACGCTGCTGAGGGAGAGAACGTTATCGGTCATCACGGGATCACTTGTCATAACGAGTTATGACGTGATCTTAGGGTTGTTATGACAAGGTTGAGAAATATTGTTTGGGCATAACCTTAGATGCTTCACACGATCGCTTTTTGTAGGAGTGAGCCTGCTCGCGATAGCGGTGTATCAGATACGAATCCGGTGCCTGACACACCGCTATCGCGAGCAGGCGAAGGCCTACAGGGAAATTGTGTGCTACTGGCGTTTGAGGATTTGATCCATGACCCAGTCGGTCTTGAGGGCTTGTTCGGCGACTGCGGGGTGTTGTGAATCACCGCGAATATGCGCATTCATGCCGAGGACGTGATGCCACTGAATGTGTTCGTGATGCGGGATTTCCAGGCTGATACTTTCATCGGCATGCAACTGCACGGGATGCTCATCAAACACCGAAAAACTGATCCGCCCGTCACTGCCGATGATCTCTACCCGATCCTCGCGCCGATCCGCGACAAAGCTCCAGCAGCCCATACCCAACGCCCCGGAGGCGAACCGCCAACTGGCGCTGACCGCGTCTTCTGCCGCATACAACCCGGCCTGACGCGCGGTGAAACCGGCGATGTCGACAATGTCGCCGAGCAAATACTGGAACAGGTCAAACCCATGGCTGGCCAGATCGGCAAAGTACCCGCCACCGGCCACCGCAGGATCGGTGCGCCAATTGTCGCGACCGTCCAGATCCGCTGGCGAAGGTGCCTTGGTCAGCGTCCAGTTCAAGTGTCGCACGTCACCGATGCGCCCCTGCTCCAGCCATTGCCGCACCTGCGCAAAACGCGGCAACGAACGGCGGTAATAGGCCACGAACAGGTGCAAACCCGCCTCGGCAAACGCCTGCTGCATTTCACGGCTTTGCCCGGCATTCAGCGCCATGGGTTTTTCCACGCAGCAATGTTTGCCGGCAGCGGCGACTTTCAGGCTGTAGGCGTGGTGGCTGTCGGGTGGCGTGGCGATGTACACCGCGTCCACCTCGGGATCGTTGATCAGCGCATCGACATCGGTGTAAACCCGGTCGATGCCATGGCGCGCGGCGTAGTCAGTCACCGCCTCAAGCCGTCGGCCCATCACCGCCACCAAGGCCGAACCGGGCACCTTGTAGAAGGCCGGCCCGCTCTTGCGTTCAGTGACATCACCGCAACCGATCATACCCCAGCGCACCACGTTCATTTATCAGTCCCTTTTTTCAAGATCAGCCAATGCGCAAAGCGCGCAGATCGAGGTGACCGTCCTTCAGCGGCGGGCACCAGTAGTAGCCGCCAGTAATCGGTCGGCTGATGCGATACAGACCATCGGTGATGCCGTCTTCCAGACCGCTCATGCGCCGCAGTTGTGCTTCGAAGGCATCCAGCGAGAAACCGAAAGCGAGGAACATCAGGCCGGCACGATCACCTTCGATCCACGGCATCGAGCGGCGCACGACGAACGCTTCCGGCGCGAAGCTTTCCTGCGCGGTGCGTTTGACGTGGGCGGAGACTGGCGCATCGTCGATCTCTTCGTTGTCGCTGAGGCGACGGCCCATGATGTTGTCTTTGTCGTCGGCGGACAGTTTGTGGAAACCCTTGAGGTCGTGCTGCCACTGCTGGATCGCGGCGAAGCTGCCGCCGACCAGACCTTCGGCGCCTGCGTTTTGCAGAGCGGCAGCGATGGCGGCTTCGTCGTGCGGGTTTTCTGTACCGTCTTCGTAACCGGTGAGGTCGTGGCCGTCCTTGTGGCGGAAGGCTTCCTGCATTTCTACCAAGCGCAGGGCCGGGGCCAGTGCGGCTTCGAGGGCGTTGCAGCGGTTGAGCAGTTCACCACGGTCGACGCCGTGCAGCCAGACCCACAATGCGTGTTGGGTCGACGGGTTCTCGACGCCGACGCCAGTCATGGCCGGGAAGCTGCGCAGGCCGTCGATCTGTACGTTGAGGGCCTTGGCCAGGGATTCGCCGAAACCGACCACCGCCGACTTGCCGTCCACCTGATTGATCAGGTTGTCGATCGCCTGCGGCAGGGCTTCAACCGACTCAAGGGCGAAAAACAGGTGGCGTGCTTGCGCAGGAACTGGGGTGGCGAGAATGCCCGGCTGGTAGTAACTCATGTGAACTCCTTGGGAAAGTGCGCGGGAGTTTACCTGTGACCGCAGGGTTTGTGGGGGTTTGGATGGAAGTCAAAAGCCCCTCACCCTAGCCCTCTCCCGGAGGGAGAGGGAACTGATTCGGGGATATTGAAGATCTACGCCGACCTGAACGTGCATCAGTGAATCCATAATCGACACAATCTTTCAGGTCGATGTAACTCGCAAGACACCTCGATCGGCCCCCTCTCCCTCCGGGAGAGGGCTGGGGTGAGGGTTGGCGTCATTGCGCCAGGCACTCGGGCTCAGCCCCGTCCAGCGCTTGAACGCCCGGCGAAAACTGCGCACATCGCTGTACCCGACTTCCTCGGTAATCCGCTCGATCGGCATATCCGGATTGGCCAGCAAACTCATCGTCCGCGCCTGCCGCACCTGCTCCAACAACGCTTCGAACGTCAACGCATGCTCGGTCAAACGCCGGCGCAACGTGCGGCTGCTCATGTTCAAATCACCGGCAATCTTTTCAATGTGACTGCCGCTACTCAGATCCCGCGCAATTGCCCGCTCCACGGCTTGAATCAGATCAAGCTTCTGATGCACCTGCGCCGCTTCCAGCTCCAGTAACGCAACGGCCTGTCGCAACGCCAACGAGTGATGATTGGGCAAGTGCACATCCAGCCATTGCACATCGATCAGCATGCGATTGTGCAGGCAGCCGAAGCGCACATCCGGCCCGAGCAGGCGGTGGTATTCGCTCAGATAATCCGGCGCGGCATGCACGAACTCCACGGCAATCGCCTTGAACTCAGCCCCCACCAGCGCCCGGCCATACACCAGCAAACTGGCGAAAAACTCCTCGACCGCGAACACCTGCACATCAGCGAATGGCAAGCGGCACTCGGCATCGAGATGCACCTGAACGCCGACCACATCGACGCTGGACACCACAATCCCGCCCGAGGTGTGTTGATGGCGAATCCCGAGGGCAAAGGCATCACGCAAGGTCTTGCACAGTGACAGCACATGCCCGAGCAGACCCAGCGTGCCGAGCACGTTCTGCGCGCCGACCCACAACCCCAAACCCTGATTGGGCAACACTTTGAGTGCGCGCTGAATCATCGCCACGGCCTGGCGATAGGAAATCCGCTGCGCCGGGTCCTGCAGATCCTCAAGGGTGAAACCCAGCCCACGGCACAGGCTCTGGGGATCGATGCCTTTGTTCTGCGCGACTTCGGCGAGGGTTTGCAAAAGAAACGGCGAGACCAGCGCCAGTTCGAAGGTCGGGTCTTGGACTTTTACGTTCATGGGGTCTGACATTCCGGATCACGCTTGATTGTTATTTTTGTAACCGGTTATGTCGAAGGAAGTTAGCACAGGGTGCGCGAACTGTCCGCAGATGCCCCCCTTGGTGTCCGCCAATACCCTGCCCCAACGTACGCCAAACGCTTATTTCTAGCGTACCGGCGCTCCGAGCGACCGGTACCGGGTCCCAATCACAATAATAATGAGGACAGTCATGAGCCAGAACCGTGCAACATCCTTCTTGCCGCTCGCTCTTTTCATCGCGGGTTGCCCCCTGACGTTGCCGGCGCTGGCCACCGAAGCCGGCGTTGACAACATCGGCACCGGCACCGACGGTTTCTTCATGCTGCCGCTGGAAGTCGACAGCCTTCCGGAGAACATGGTCGCGTTCAACCTCTACTACAACCACTACAAGGCGCGAAAGCTCAACATCAGCTCGTTCGGCGGCAAAGTGCCGAATGTCGAAATCGAGTCCACCGCGGTGATCCCTCGCCTCGATTATCTAAGCCCGGTGCGGATATTCGGCGGACGCTTGGCCGGCTACATCGCCCAGCCCTGGCTGAAGCAGGAAGTCTCGGTGTTCGGTTTGAGCGACACTCGCGAAGGCATGGGCGACACCACCTTCGCACCGATCATTCTGTGGGACATGGGCAAGCACCTGACCCTCGGCGCCGCCGTGGAAGTCACCGTGCCCACCGGCGAATACAGTGTCGATCGACTGGCCAACACCAGTAACAATTTCTACACGTATAAGCCGCTGTTCTCGTTCACCTGGCTGCCGACTGAACGCACCGAAGTCTCAATGAAGACCACCTACAGCTTCAACGAGAAGAACAAGGACACTGACTACAAGTCCGGGCAGATCTTCCACTTCGATTATTCGGCCAGCTACAAGATCACCGACGACCTGATGCTCGGCATCAACGGCTACTACCTCAAGCAAACCACCGACGACAAACAGTTCGGCCACACCGTGCAGTTTGCCGGGCAGGACGTCGATGACGGCGTGCGCGGCAAGGTCTTCGCGATCGGCCCGGCGCTGCACTTCACCTTTCTCAAGTACGCCAGCGCGGAGATTCGCTGGGCCAAGGAATTTGATGTGGAGAACCGGCCGGAGGGGGAAATGTTGTGGGCGAAGGTGAGTATTCCCTATGCGTTCTGAGTGTATTTGTAGGAAAGCGCACCTGGGTTTGTAGCCTGAAAACCTGAAAACCGCATGGGTGGAATACGCCTACAGCGGCGGTCGAGATTACCGGACAACAGGGGGAAACGTCTGGCAGATTTAAAGGGGACGCTTGCAGATACTGGACTCCGTTATCCCATGGTTCCTCAAGGCTCATGGGGTGCATCGTCTGCCAGTGACGACAATGGGCCATGTCCCCCTTAAACTGCCGAGATTGATCACGGAGATCACTATGAGCATATTACTTTCCCCGTTTTACTCTGACTTCGAATCCGAAGAAGAGGCAGAGAGCTACGATCGCTGGTTTCGTGCAGAGGTACAGCATGCACTCGATGATCCTAGTCCTGGTATTCCCCATGATGAGGCTATGGCGATGCTCGACCAGATGCTGGAAGAGATGCGCAGGAAGCGCCGCTCTGCTGCTTGAATGGAGCAGCAAGTCCTCGCGTCAACTGGCTGACATCTTCAAATACATCGAGCAACACAACACCAACGCTTCAATTTCGCTAAGACACAAGGTTGGTGCGGCAGCACAAAGGCTTTCATCAATACCTTACGGTTACCGACCTGGCCGAGTGCCTGGTACTCGTGAGATGGTGATTCATCCGAACTATCTGCTGGTCTATCGAGTGAATGGGCGCATCAGAATACTGGGGGTGCTTCACGCCCGGCAAAAATACCCTTCAACTTCATCGACATAAAAAAAGGGCGGCCAACCGGCCGCCCAAACGTACTACACGAGAGTCTTTTACAACGTCAGTTGCCCGCGCTCCTCCTCGGTCAACTGTTGCTTCGCCTGTTCATCCAGCGCCCCGGCGCCCAGCACCTGTACCGGGCTGTTCGGGTTGTAACCCGGTGCCGGCGCACGGCTGGCACCATCACGAGACGGCGCAAGTTGTTCGTTGCCGAAACTCAACACCTGCACGGTGAACACCGACGCCTGATTCTGCCGCGCCGCCGCTTGCTGCTGACGTGCAACATCTTCCGCCGCTTGCGTGGCCGAGGATGCTGCCGAGCTGGCTGAGGTAATCGCTCCGGTATTCACCGCCGACACCACCGGCACACCCGTCGCCTTGCCCTGCACCGAGATGTTGGCGGCATTGACCACCGTCAGCGCGGCGATGTTGACGTTGCCCGACACGCGAATCCCCGCCTCGCCGGCATCAATGGTGCCCAGCGGCGCGATCAGGTCGATGTCGCCCGGTGCCACTTCGGCGATCGGGTTGAGCGTGGCGATACCGGCGCCGGTGCTCGGCACCGACGGCGACAAGGTCACGTTGCCCCAAGTGTCGTAAACCCGTTTCGGCGGGGTGTAGACCACGGTGGTTTTCGAGCCGCGACCGGCGTTGATGTCGCCTTCAGAAGACCAGCCGAGAATCGAGCCGCCAAACGTGGTCATGATCCGGCTCTGCCCCAGCAGAATGCTGCCCTGAGAATAGAGCTGAATGTTGCCCGAGCCCTGAGTGATGATCCCTGCGGTGGACGGTGGCGCCGCGCCTTCGATGCCGAACACCTGACCGCCGCCCGGCGTGAGCATCTGGATGTCGCCGCCGAACAGGGTCTTGACCCCTGCCCCGCCGTACAGCGTGATGTCGCCGTCGTAACGGATCGGATTGCCCGCCACATCGGTGGTCGGGAACAGCGCCGCAATGGCGTTGCGACCGCGCAGATAACTGCCTTTGCGCGGGCCATCGACATCGTTGTATTCCAGGCCACCGGCGCGCAGTTCGGCGAAGTACACCTGCCGCGCGAAGATCGCCTGCTCGGCACTCGGCAGTGCGGCGTAGAACGCTTGCGCCTGCTCCACGTTGCCGCTGAAGCCATAGCCGAGGGTCAGCCAGCTCTGCAGTTCGTCGAGGTAGGTCTTGACCACTTTGCCCGGTTGGCCGTTGAGAGAGACCTGCGAATCAGCGAGGTTCTGCGGGTTCAGGTAACGCGCGATGAACCGTGAGTAATCCAGCCCTTGCGCACCAACACCGGCCTGCAGCACCACACTGGCACCCGGTCGGCTATCGCCTGCCAGCACCGGCCCGATGCTGGTGATGCTGGCACGGTCCTCCATCAGTAGGTTGCGCCCTGCGCTGACGTCAAGCACACCTGGGCCGGCGATATCGAAGCTGCTGTAGAGAATGTCGCGCCCGGCCGCCACCCGCGACACATCGTTGGGCCGGTTGTGAATGAACAGGTTGCCGGTGGATCTGATCTCGTCGCCGTTGTAGCTCAGTACTTCATTCGGTACGGCTGTTGGCTGGCCCAGATAAGTGCCCGAGGCGACGAGGTCGCGCCCGGCGAGCATCCACACAGGCCCTGCCGCTTCGTACCAGGTGCGCTGCTGTACGCCGGACCTGAAGAATGTCAGCGTCTCGCCACTACGGACTCCGACCAGATCTCCGGTCAACGCGTAAAACCGTGCGGGCCCTTGCACGCCACTCAACCCGGAATAGCTATTGGCACCAAACGCAAATAATGGGTAGCGCGCGTTGCGTTGCGTCGCCACGCCGTCAACGCTGTTATTGGTCATGAGCGGCCTGTCCGCGCTGTTGCTGACGAACCCATTGAAGGACGGCGCAAATGGCGAAGTAATCGCCGCTGGACTGGCGCCTGACTGATTGATCGCATAACCGCCGGCATAGATCGAATCGCCTGCCAGCAGTTCCAGCTGACCAGAGGTAGACGGTGCCAACAGCAACGAGTAGCCCTCGGCCGGCGGAACATTGCCCGTGCCATAAGCGGCCGAGGATCCCGCGTAAATCGAGCCTTTGGCAGCCACGGCACGCAGGATCGACGGATAGACGAAGCGACCGTCAGTGGGTGATGTATTGGATGTGGAAACCAACAGATTGTCCGATTCGGCCAACTGCGTACTGGGTGTGAGGTTGCCCCCCGCCGAGAACAGATCGATCGCAGTGTGATCGGTCCACAGCGAGAAACCGGTCAATCCACCGCCTGCATGGCCCACCCCACTGGCGTCAGTAAAGGCTGTGGAGTTTTGCAAGCGCACGCGTCCCGGATCTGCTGCACCGCCCAACACCAGGTCGCCACGGGTGCTCAGGCGCATCCCCGAATCTCCCGGAATCAGTACCAGACCGCCGGAGGCACTGCCCAGGGTCGATTTGAACGGATCGTATGCACGGACTTCGCGCGAATCCTGATCCAGGGAAAACGCACCGTACTGCAGATTGACGCCGCCCACGGCACTGGCATTGATTTGCGCAGCGCCACGCAAGTTGATCACCGCGCCTTGCAGATCATGGCGCGGCGCTTGCGTTTCGGTTTCTCCCGCCCGGGCTTGCAGCGAGGGGTTGAGCGAACCGCCGAAACGCATGTCGATATCGCCACCACCGGTCAGTTGCAGGCTGCCATCGCTGCCCACTCGCCCGGTGCTGCCCACGGCGACGATCAGGCCCTGGCCACGCGGATAAAGATTACTGCGGCCATCACCGACCGGGTCAAGCATGCCACCGTCTGCGCCAGCGCGCAGGCTGATGTTACCGCCGCCAAGCGTGCCGAAACCCGTAAAACCCACCAGATACGGCGCGGTACTCCTGCTCGAATCCGCCAACGGCTGACTGGCATAGCTGCCGAAGTTGATCCACCAGGCGGTCGGTATTTCGTCGTTCCCCGTACCCTGACGCCACAGCCAGTTGCCAACGGCAACGCTTGGCACCTGCTCTGGGGTTTCCATCGTGATACTGGTCGCACGTCGCCCGACGACATCGCCGGAAACAGAACCGCCGGCGCCAATCGTGAGGTTACCCCCCAGTTGCGGATACCAGGCCTGATACAGACTGTCGCTACCACCATCTACCCATTTTTCGTTATCACTGCCCGCGCTGCCCAGCACCGAACCATCGTCCGACAAACGACCGCGTGGCTGGTTGTAACGCGCGTCGACATCGCTGGATTGGGTACCCGCGGTGTACACCCCGAAAGGTGATTCCATGCTCAGATTGCCAGCGGCCATCACGTCCAGATCAGCGGCGCCGGTTCGCAAAACGCTGAACATCTGCGAATGAGTGGAGACCGTGGTACCGCCTACGTTGGCGGCGCAATAAGCAGGGTCAATATCACACCAGAACAGATCGTCTTCGCTGACCGGCGACCCGGCCGGTGCGCCCATCGGATTGCCGTCCGTCCAGAGGAACTTGGCGGGCGCGACACAAACACCCGGGATTGCGTCGCACCAGAACATCTCATCGTCCTTCACCACTTCCCCGGCCGGGAACCCCAGCGCATTATCAACCGCCCAAGTGGTGTCGAGTTTTTTCGTAGTGACGACCATTCCGTAATGCGTGTCCGCCAGTCGCAAGTGACCTTCGCTGGTGAGCGGTTTCACGGTGCGACTGTCGGCAGCATCAAGATCCGCCCCCGCCACTACGCGCATCGACCACGAGGTGCTGCCCGACGGCAGCATGCTTGCCAAAGCCCAGTTGCGTCCCTGCTGCGTGCCGTTCAACGGACGCAAATCGATGAACGCTGTGCCGTCGGCCAGCACCACGTCGGTCATCGACGGAATCAGCGAGCCGCGCAACAACGCCAATGCACCGCTTAATTTAACGCCAGCGATTTTGTTGTCGGCAAACGTGCCAGGCAATGGCACGCCCTTGGGCCAGAGCATCGCCTGCATGTCGGTGGCCGCGTTCAACCGCGTCCCGGCCCCGAGCCGGCTGCCCGCCGGCAAGGTCACGTTGTCGCTGAGCAAGGTACCGGCGGCGTACAGCAGGTTGCCGGCAGCGTCATGCACCGCACCGGCCAGGACTGTACCGGCCGTCAGCGTGTAAGGCCCGGCGAGGATGCCCTGGGTTGGCAGCAGCGTGCCGCTGGCGAGCGTCGCGCCCTGTATCGGCAAGTCGTAATTGAGCGTCGTGCCGACCGGGAACGAGGTGCCTTCTGCCAGCGTCACCCCGGCGCCCGGAACGATCAGATCACCACCAAAAGGCTGGATGCCCGGCACCAGTTTCCACCCGGCGTCGTCAACGGTTTCCGGCGGCGGCGCGAAGCCGTCGTTGATGCTGCCGTAAATATCCAGATTGCCGCCGGCGCGGATCAGCAGGCTGCCGGATTCGCCCGAACCATAAACAGCGGTTTTTTGCGTGTGCGGATTCAGACTGGCGTAACGGTAAGCGGACAGGTCCAGATCGCCCTGCACCACCAGATCGCCGTCGGCGGTTTTGCTGGCGATCTCGACGCCCGGGCGTAGATGGAACGCATCGCTATAAGCTGCGTTATTCAATCCGGCCAGTTTGCGTTGCAGCAAATCGCCGTTGCCCAGCGCCGCATCGATGAACGCCGTGCTGTCGCCATGGATAGCGTCCAGATAAGCCTGATCGATCACCTGATACGGGCGCCCGCTGACGGCAGCATCGGTGCCGTCGGCTGCATCGGTGTAACGGCGCATGGCGTTCAGGCCGATGGAACGCGCGCCCTGAATGTTCAACACACCGCTGGCATCGATGGCGATGTCGCCGCCGCCGATACGCGGTGCATTGAGTTCCAGCGTACCGCGCGGCAGACCATCGTTGTGCCCGGCTGCGCTGCCCGGCGGCGCGTCGGTGCCGTGGCGCAAATCGATCCGTGCGCCTGACGCCAGCGTCAGCAAACCATTGCCGGAATCGAGTTCGACCATGGCGCGGTTGGGGGCATCGATGATCTTGCCGTAGCTGTCGACACGCAGCACGCGACCATGGGCATCGAGCACGGCATTGCCAGTCAGAGTCAGACCGTTATTGGCGGACAGACGAATGCTGCCGACCCGCTCACCACTGGCGTCGATCAGGCCGGCCACGGTCAGACTGCCGTTGTCCACTGATACATTGACTTCACCGGCCTTGAGCCCGTCGCCGAGCACCAGGCTGCCCTGCTTGAGCTGGAAGCTGCGGCTGCCGAACACCTGCCCGGCGTTCAAGCGCTGGTTCAACGCAGCGAAGTCCTGGTTCAAATCGTCGCCCAGCCGTTGTGCGCGAATGTCCACGCCACCGGCCTTGTACGGCACCAGCGTGCCACCGGCATCGTAGTAACCGCTGCTGGCACCGAGGATCTCGCCTTGCAGATCGACCACCCCGGCATCCGCTGCCAGCGCCACCGCACTGAGATTGCCGGCCTGGTTGTTGTGCGCCGACAGATCGATACGTGAACCGGCTGCCTGGCGGATATTGCCGTGGCTGCTGTACAGCGCCACATCGCCGCCCCAGCTGTATTTGCTGACGTCATTGAACGGTAAGGTACGCCCGGCCAGGTCCAGGTGCGCGGCGTTGGTCAGGGTCAGATTGTTCTCGGACTTGACCACCAGTTTGCCGCTGGCCAGTGCAATGCGACCGTCGAGCAGCACATTGCGCCCTTCAAGCGTCAACTCCGCACCCAAGGCATCGGCCACCGCAGCATTCGCAACGCCACTCACCGTCAGGTCGTCGCCCGCCTTGAGCAGGTTGACCGAGGCCGCTTCACCAGTGAGCAACGGCGTGCGCAGATTGAGGTTGCCGCCACTGTAGACGTAGCCGGAAATGGGGTCGTAAGCCCCTTGCGCCAGATACACCGCAAGACTGCCCTTGTGGTTGGCGGTGATGCGTTCGCTGGCGTTGAGGTTGACGTTGGCGAAACCCAACGCCAATCGGTTGTTCTGATCCAGGCCGTTGGGTTGCGGGTTCGGGCCATAACCGAACTCGATGCGTTGCGCCTGAATGTCCAGTGTGCCGCTTCCTGTCCCGGCGCCACCACTGGCCACCGCGCCCGGCGCCTGGGTCGCACCGTTCCAGATCAGGTTGGCGGTGCGAATGGTCGCCACATCGTCAGCCTCGCCCCAGCCATAGACGGCGGGCGTGGCCAATAACAGGTTCTGCAAGCGACTGACGCCGGTCTGCGGGTCAAGCGTATCGAGGCTGACGTTGCCGAAGAAGTTGAACGCGTCGCGCGTGGTCAGACTCAGGGTTTCCAGTGCCGGCGCACCAAACTGCGTATCGCCGCGCAGCAGGCGATCGAGCACGTTCTGGTTCAAGGTCAGGCCACTGGGTACGCGACCTGCTGCGGCCAGCGCCTCGGCGCTACCGGCATTGACCGCGCCAACGGCCAGCGCCAGGTGACGGGTGCCGAAGCGCACGGATTCGTTCAGTTCGAACTGGTTATCGGTGGCAGCGGTAATGCTGCCATTGGAATAGAGCAACGTTGGCTGCGCGCATGGCTGCGCAGCGCACGTACCGATGCGGATGCTGCCCGGGCCTTCCGAATAGGTGGCGACCGTCGGTGCGAGCGTGCTGGTCCAACCGTTGGACACGACCAACAGACTGGCGGAACCCGGCTGATAAATGAAGCCGTCGGTCGAGTCGTAAGGCGCATCACCGCGTCCGAGGGTGTTGATACCGGCCCCCGCTTCCAGCGTGATGCCACCGTCGACTTTGTCAGTGCGCAACAGCACTTCCGGTGCCGATAACACTGCGCCTTCACGCAGAGTGATGTTGGCAGCCGAACCCTCGAAGCGGATGAAGTTACCCGCCGAGCCGTATTCCACCGTCGGCGTGGCGCCAAGGCTCAGCCGTCCGGCTTCGAGCCGGTCAAGGCTGCCGGCGTACAGCGAAACCCCGGTAAACCCCGGCGTGCGCGAACGGCCTTCACCGAGTACCTCCAGGTCCTGGGCCAACACGACAGCGCTCCCGGCCACGCCGCCTTTGCTCGGGGCAAACAGGGCCTGGCCCTGAAAGTTCATGTCGATATCGTGCTTGCTACCGGCCACCAATTGCACGTTGAGCGATTTCGCATCCATTGGCGCCAACGCACGTGGCACACCTCGACGGGCCGCATCGCTTTCGATGAACTGGGTGAAGCTGGTTTCGTTGTACTGCGAATAGCGGCGCAGAACATCGGCCGACGTCAGGATCACCTGGCTCGGCAGACTGTCGCGCACACCGCTGTTGGCAATCGACATCAGCCCGGCACTGGACCACGAACCATTGCGCATTTTCAACGCGCCGCTGGTCATGCCCGGCGTCGCCTGGCCGTTGACCTCGACCCGGAACGCGCCGGGCAACAAGGCAAAGGTTGAAGGCAGCAAGGTGTAGGTGCCGGCGGCCAGGCCAGGAACACCGGCGCCGACGGTAATTTGCTGGCCAATGCGCGGATCGCTTGCACCGGCCTCGGCGAGTGCCGGTGCAAAGGCACTCTGGTTGCCCGGCACAATGGCGTACACCGGGTTACTGCTCAGGCCCGGCAAACTGAACGTGCCATCGGCAGCGTTGCGCACCAGCGGATTGAATCGGGCATCGGTGGAGCCGCCGCGCCCGGAGACAAAACCGGCGCCACGCAGATCGCCGCCGCCTGACAAGTCAATCAACGCGCCGCCCTGCACATCGACGTACTGCCCGGTAAGGATCACGCCATCCAGGGCACTGGCGATCCCGTGCAACACCACGGATTTGTCGTCGTAGCGATAGTCGATACCGTCGGTGGTACCGCCATACGGCATGACCAGACCAGCGCCGCTGACCGACGTGACACTGCCGGGCAACAGGCGCAGCTCCTGGGTTTTGCCCAGCGAGTTCTCGCCCAATCTGATCAACCCCAACGGGGCGCGGATAACGCCGCCCTGCTCGATCTTGCCGGCAACCAGCAGCAAATTGCCAAAAGCGGAATACGGCAAGGCCTGCGGTGCCTCGCCATGGCCGCTGATACGCAAGGTGCGCGCAAGTTCCGGGACAGCCGTATAGCCCTGATAACCGACACGGACATCGGCCGAAACACCCGTGGCCGGATAAATCTGCGCAGCGCGCAAGTCGAGATCACCGGGTGTCCACAACCGCGAGCTGCGTTCTTTATCGTTCGGCGCGAGAAAACGCATGTCGCCACGACTGTCGAGGGTGACCTGGTCGAAGCCACGACGGCTGACGGCAGCGGCCGGCGCGTCGAGCTGCGCGATCGTCCCTTCGGTGCCGAACGACAAGGTGTTGCTCAGATCAAGCAGGTCAGCGCTGGCGGTGAAGCGGGCGTTCGACAGCTGAGTGGTCGCGTTGGCCAGCACCCGTGGACGCATGCTGACATCCGAAGGCACGTAGAGACCCAGCCCCGACAAGCGCATGTATGGCGCGGCCAGATTGATCCGCGTCGTGTCGCTGGCGGTCTGCGCCAGCGAGATTGAGCCGGTGTACAGATTCAGGCTTTGATTCATGCGCAGATCGACGTCGCCGGCGAATGTGAGCAAGCCGTTACTCAACAGGCTCAGGTGATCGAAACCACCCGACATCAAACGCTCCGCGCTCAAGCGGGTCTGACCGTAACGCAACTGCGCCGCGCCTTCGCCGGCCTGCAGATGCGCCGGCAGCAGCGGGCCATCCGAGCCTTGGCTGATGATCATTTCGCGGGGCGCACGCACTTCGTTGCTCGCCAGATTCATCTGGTAGAGCGGCGCGTCCTGAACAATCTCCAGACGTCCACCCGACGCGCCGACGCCACCCGCTGCAGCCTGCAACTGACCGTCGAGGAACACGCCATTGTAAGAACTCAAGGCAATGCGCCCGCCATCGGTGGCGACGTCGGTCGGTCCGACCCCGGCGACATCCAGAACCGCGTGCGTACCGGAAGCGTCCAGGCGTGCACCGTCGCGCACAATCACGTAAGCATCGGCCGACGTCGCGGTGATTTTCTTCGAATCAATCTCGCCGCCGAGAATAATGCTGCCACCCTTGCCGACCTGGCCGTAGACCCGACCCAACGCATCCACGGCTGTGTAGGCGCGACCGGCAACATCCAGCACCGCGTCTTCGCCGATCCAGATCGAGCGGTTGTGGGCCTGCGGGTCGGCGTTCTGCGGCATGGTCGCCACGTCCAGCGAGCCAAACTGTTGCTGACGAATATCGAGAGTGCCGCCCCAGGCGTTCAATTGCCCGTCGACCGTAATCTGTCCGGCACCGCGCAGTTTGATGCGCTGCCCCGGGTCGACGCTGATACGTGCACCGTGGCCGATGGACAGCGGACTGCTCGCCGGGTCAATCAGCGCCAACTCACTGGAGCCGGCCTGGAGCGCCAGACTGGCGCCGCCACGCTGGGTCAGAACGCCTTTGGCCGGGTTCTCCTGAAACAGCGTGGGGGTCCACAATTCGAGGGCCGTGCGCGGATCGGCGCCGCTGGACTGGTTCGGCGCCGCATCGCCGAAACGATAGACCGGCATCACCACATCGATCTGCGCACCATCAGCGACTTTCAGTCCGGTCAGGCCGGTGACGCTGTAACTGGCAAAACCGCTGCTGAACAGACTCGATGCCAGTTGCAGCGTATTGTCGCCGTGTGCGGCGCCGGTTCCACCGATCAAAACGTTGCCGGACTGAATCGTCAGACTGCCGCCACCGGTGACACCGTAGCCACGCACGTCGCCATCAAGCATCAATTGTGACGATGCCGAACGGGTCAACGGACTCGACTCCAGCGTAATGTCGCCGCCCTTGCCGCCGCGCGTCTTGCCATTGGCCAACAGCGCCCCGCCGGACGACACGTCAAGCAGACTGCCACTGCCGAGGTTGACGCTGCCGGTACTGCGCACAGACACCACGCCGCCATTGAGGTAGGCCAGACTGTTCACGTCGTCCGGATCGGTACGCAGATTGCTCCACAGTCCGCGGGCATCGAGCTGCACGCCTTCGGCCACCGTGACACCGATAGCCGTCCCGGCCGCTGCCGGCAACGCGGAATTGCCGGTCAGGATATCCCCCACATTCAAACTGCCGCCACGCGCAGTCAGGTTCGCATTGACCTGCACTTGTGGGCCGAACAAGGTGATGTCACCACCAGAATCAACGGCCAGCGCCTGATCGACAACAATGCTTTTCGCGGCAGAGACCTTCAACGCACCGAGCTGAAAGCCGTTGAGCATATCGCTGTCGAGAAACAACTTGCCGACCCGCTCCTGCGCCACGGCATCCGTCAGGCCGGGCGCTGTGAGCGCCGCTGCGTGAGTGCTGCCGATCTGCACCTGGTCCAGTCGCGGATCGAGCAGGTACTGCAGGCCACCGGCGGTCGCCGACCAGGCCGGATCGTATTGACCCACGATCAATTGCGCCCGACGAGCCCGTGCAATCTGACTCTGCTCATAGCCATCAAGCACCGCGCGGGGTGCTTGTGTCTGGCGCTCGCCCTGGAACACTTCGCCGAGAATCTGGCCATCGACCAGCGCGTTGCGGGTGGCAATCACCAATTGACCGGCATCGCGGCCGACGGTGTAGCCCGATTCCTGACGCGAGCCCGGTGCAATCAGCGGGTTGTAGAAAAACTGCGTCTGGCCCCAGCGCTCGCTGCTGTCTTCATAGCCTTTGTACAACCCGGTATAAAGCAGATCCCCCGGCGCCCGTGAGACTTCATATAAATGCCCGTCGGCGCCTCGCAACCAGCTCTGCCGGATCTCGCCGCTCTGCACGTCGAGGGTGCCGCCCGACAAGTTGATCAGCGAACCTTTCTCGGTGACCACATCGTTGCCGGCAAAATTCACGGAACCGCCCTGCGCCATCCATTCACCGATGCCGTGGCCCTGAGTGCCGAGATAGCCACCGACTTCCAGCAGACCGCCGGCCGTGTACCAACGATCTGTAGCGTAGCCGTTGGTGCCGGCCGGCACGTACACCAACTCACGCACATCGACCCAGATGTCGTTGCTGTTGAGCGCGCCGCCCTCGCGGTTGACCGGCGCATCGCGTTGCTCGTTGCCCTGCACGTTGATCTTGATGTTATTGGCTTCCATCGCCACCTTCACCCCGACAGCGCCGGACACATCAATCAACGCGCCGTCGCGCACCAGGCTGCGACGCCCCGCCGATACAGCGACCTGGCCACCGGTGGCGAGGGTGATCGAACCGTTCTGAAACTCGACGCTGCCGCCACTGCCGATGTCGATGCGCGACTGATCACCACGGATGCGGTTGTTGGCACTGACGGCCTGTAGCGATGCGTCACGCTGACTGTCGAGCGCGGTGAGATCGCTGCTATCGAGCATGATCGCGGTGACGCTGCCCTGAGCGAGCGTGACGCTGCCAGCGTTGTCAGTCACCGGGTTGAGCAAGTGCACAGTGCCGCGCGTGGCCACTGACGTGCTCGCCAGCAACACACCGTTTTGCAGCACCTCATGGCCGGTCAGCGTGATGTCGCCGGTGGCGGCCTGGATCAAGCCATTGTTGCTGACCTTGCCGGCCACGGCGCCGGTCTTGAAGCCCGGCGTGACTTCATTGCCGAAGGTCGTGGACACGGCGTTGCCATCGGTACCTGAACCCTTACGGATGTAAAAGCGATCGCCTGCACCGAGCAGCGTCTGGCCTTTGGGGGTGCTGATGTTGCCATCGTTCTGCACCTCGTTGCCCAACAGCAAGGCGTAGCCCCCAGCGTCCGTCGACGCCTTGGGCGCATGGGTCTGGATACTGGCGCCACGCTCCACCAGCACCTTGCCGGCTGCGTCAGTGAAGGTCGGCTGGGTGGCGCTGCTGTCGAAGTACAGGCCCCGGTCGCGGAACTGGATATCGGTGATGTTGGCTGCGGCGGCTACCAGATTGCGTACATTGACCTGGCTGCTGCCGCTGAACACGATGCCGTTGCGGTTGATCAGCATCACCGTGCCGTCGCCTTTGATCTGGCCTTGGATCTGGCTCGCACGCGCGCTTGGGTCGTTGACCCGGTTGAGGACTGCCCAGTTGGATTGCTGAGCGAATTCGACCGTGGTGTTGCGGCCGACGTTGAAGGTTTCCCAGTTGAGAATCGCCTTGTCGGCGGTCTGCTCGATCTTCACCGTAGTCTTGCCGTCAGCCTGAGTCTGCTGCGGCCCCTTGGCGTTCAGCCAACCCTGGCTGAGGCTGTTGTCGACCTTCAAGCCGCCCTCGCCCAATCCATCCGGCACGTTTTGCACACTGCCCAACGCCACCGCACGTCCGGCCGCCTGAGCTGCCTGCTGTGCGGCAATCGCCGCCACGGTGTTGTTGAGCGTCTGCAACGAGCGCTGCAATTGCTGATTGGCTCGTTGCTGCTGGGCCAATGGTGGCGTCATCCCCGGCAACCCGCCAACACTCGGCCGCGCTGCCGCCGCTTGTTGTGCGGCGCCCTTGGCGGCGAACCAGTTGGAACTGAACGCCGTTTGCGCCTGCGCACTCCCCGCCACCAGACACAACGCCACCGCGTGCGCCAGTGGCTTGAGCAGCCACAGCGCCGGATCGGCGACCTCACGCTTGAGCATCGGGGCACGGGTACTGCGACGGGATGGGCGAGCGAGCATCACTACGAGATCCTTTTTGATTGCCACACAAAGCTGCAGGCCAGCAAAAACCTGCTGTTACGACATAGGCAGTTGGCGAGGGGCGCGACCGAACGGATGTCACACAAACTTCATGATTGAGGTGTAAATCGAGCAAAAAAAATGGCAGCAACCCGAAGGCTGCTGCCATTTCCTGACGCTTGAGGCGTGTATTACAAAGGACGACCGACAGCGTTGCAGACGCTGGCGTTGTTGATGTCCAGGTTGTTGCCGGTGGAGTTGGTGACGAAGTTAGCGGTTACAGCGGTTTTCCAGTTGGTTGGAACCGGAATGAAACCGTGAGCGGCAGTGGCCACGGCGTTGCCCGGAGTGCTGTAGTGCTGGGTCAGGAACGCTTTGACATCAGCGGCCACGGCTGCGTCCTTGTAGCACTGGCCGAAGATGAAGTTGGTGTAAGCCGCCATTGCATAACCGCTGGACGGGTTGGCAACCACTGGGGACCACTGCGCCGGGTTGGCCGCGTTGGTTGGCAGTGGAGCCGAAGCCAGAGCAGCGTTGACGTTGGCGCTGGTTGGCTGAACGCTATTGATACGCGCAACAACAGCGTTGCTCGCAGCGTTGACTCCGTCCGGACCGACATAACCGATGGAACCGTCAACCGCGTTGACTGCCGGGGCTACGTCAGCGGTATTGGCCACGCCTACCCAGTTCGACGGCACAGCGGAACCTGCTGGCAGACGGGCGTTGGTGAAGGTGGTGTTGACGGCGAATTTGGTCGGGCAGATCGAGTTCAGGTGACGGCTGAGGATTTCGGTGGTGCCGCTCGAAGCGGTGCGATAAACAACGCGGATCGCGGTAGTGTCGGAGGTACCCAACAGCGCGCCCCAGGTAGTCTTGGTGCCCGACAAGGCATCACACAGTTGAGCGCTGGTCAGGTTAAGGGTGGTGTTGCCGGCCTTTTTGTAAGGGATGGCAACCGAAGTGGCGACAGATGGCAGCTGGATCAGCGGACCAAACGAAGCGCCGAAGTTGGTGTTGTAGGTGCTGATTTCCGAAGCGCTGAGGATCGAGTCGCTACCGGCGAAGTGCACAGTGCCAGTGGTGCTGAACTGTGCGGCGGTGTTGGTCAGGAAAGCACTTTTGCCGATGCCGCTACCGGTCACGGCGTAGCTGAAGTTGGCAGGCAGGATGCTGTTGGCAGAACCTTTGTACAGAGCGGCAGGCAGTGAGGCGCCACCACCGGTTACGGCCATGGCTTGGGCGGATGCCAGAGCGGCGACGGTCAATGAGGCTGCGATCAGAGTGCGCTTGAACATGAAGAATCTCCTTTTCAACTAGGTTTGGGAACACAGGTTTTCGGGTGACTTGCATGACACTGGGAGGACTCACCGGGGCCCTCGCTAGCGTTGGCCTTGGTTAAGTCGCACTGAGAAATTCGCAGCTTCCGGTGACAGATAAAGGAAAAAACCTCGGGAGCTGAACGATGTTTCCGAAGGGATTTTCTCGGGTGTTTGTCGGGTGTCGTGCAGCGTCTGGATCGGGGGTTTGGCGGAATCGGGCTGGAGGCGTTGGCGGGTGGTTGCAGATGACAGAAAGGAGAACCCGAGGATGGGGGAAACATGGCTCGGGTGATGGAGAATCTTTTGCAAAAACTTTGAATTATCTATTGGCCTGACTGGCCCCTTCGCGAGCAGGCTCGCTCCCACAGGGATTGATGTTGTTAATGCAATTTACTTCACACCACCGAACACTGTGGGAGCGAGCTTGCTCGCGAAGGGGCCCGATCAGACACCATAAAAACCGGCTACTGGACCAATTGATTGATCTCAATGATCGGCAACAACACCGCCATCACAATCACCAGCACCACCCCGCCCATCACCACAATCATCAGCGGCTCCAGCAATGCGGTCATGCCCATCGCCCGCCGTTCGATATCACGGGATAAGGTCTGCGCCGCGCGCTCAAGCATTGGTGGCAGCGATCCGGTTTTTTCGCCACTGGCGATCAGATGAATCAGCACCGGCGGGAACACATTCTCCACCCGCAATGCAGCGGCGAGGTTCACGCCCTCACGCACCTTGGCCGTGGCCTCAGTGACGCTCAAACTCAAGCGGTCATTGGACAGCGTCTGCCGCGCCGCTTCCAGCGCACGCAGCAACGGCACCCCGGCGCCGCCGAGAATCGCCAGAGTCGAGGCGAAACGCGCAGTGTTCAGGCCGAGGATGAAGCGCCCGAACAACGGCAACTTCAGCACCCGATGATGCCAACTCAAACGTGCCGCCGGATTGCGCAGATACAGGCGCCAGCTCCAAAACGCGCCGGCCATGATCGCGGCGCACAGCCAGCCCCAACTGCGGATGAAATCACTGGCGTTGAGCATCGCCAACGTCAGACCGGGCAAATCCTGCCGCGCCTGGGAAAACGCGCTGACCACCTGCGGCACCACATAACTGAGCAAGAAAATCACGATGCCGATCGACACCAGCCCGACCACGCCCGGATAGATAAACGCAGTGAGAATCTTGCCGCGCAGGTTGTTGCGCTCCTCGATGTAGTCGGCGAGCCGTTCCATCACTTGCGCCAGATCGCCGGACTCTTCCCCCGCCGCAATCAACGCGCGATATATCTCGGGAAAGTCTCGTGGTCGTGCCGCCAGCGATTCGGCCAGTCGCATGCCGCTGCGCACATCCGCACGCACCGCGCTGAGGGTGTGAGCGATGTGTTTTTTCTCAGCCTGCTCGACCGTGGCACTCAGCGCCGCTTCCAGCGGTAGACTGGCGCCGAGCAGACTCGCCAATTGCCGCGTGGCCCACGCCAGATCGTTATCGGAGAGTTTGGCGCTGAACAATCCGCCACCGCCGTGCTGGGCGACGTTGCTTTCTTTGTGCACCGATAACGCAGTCAAACCGCGCCCGCGTAATGTTGTGAACGCGGCAGCCTGGCTGTCCGCCTCGAGGTGCCCGGATTCGATCTTGCCGGTGGCGTCGGCGGCTTCAAAACGATAGCGATTCATCAGGCGTCCCGTGTCACACGGAGGATTTCTTCGGGCGCAGTGGCGCCACTGCGGATCCAGCGCTCGCCGTCCTCGCGCAGACTGAACATCCCGGCTTTGGCTGCCGAAGCGCGCAAGGCCTGCTCCCCTGCCCCTTGGTGGATCAGGGTGCGGATGTCGTCGTCGATGCAGAACAATTCATGGATGCCGGTGCGGCCGCTGTAACCGGTTTGATTGCAGTTTGCGCAACCGACCGGGCGCCAGGTGCCGGGCGCGGTGGGGTCTTCTTCCTTGCATTGATTGCACAGCCGCCGCACCAGCCGTTGTGCGAGTACGCCGAGCATCGACGAGGCCAGCAAAAATGGTTCGACACCCATGTCGATCAAGCGGTTGACCGCCGACACCGCGTCGTTGGTATGCAGAGTCGCCAGCACCAAGTGCCCGGTCAAGGAAGCCTGCACGGCGATTTGCGCGGTTTCGAGATCGCGGATTTCGCCGATCATGATGATGTCCGGGTCCTGGCGCAGAATTGCCCGCAGTGCGAGGGCAAAAGTCATGTCGATCTTGGCGTTGACCTGAATCTGGCTGATGCCCGGCAAGTCGTATTCCACCGGGTCTTCCACGGTGAGGATGTTGCTGGTGCTCGCATCCAGTCGCGCCAGTGCCGCATAGAGGCTGGTGGTCTTGCCGCTGCCGGTCGGCCCGGTGACCAAAACGATGCCGTGAGGCTGGCGAATTAGGTGATCGAGTTTGGCCAGCACCTGCGCGTCCATGCCCAGCGTTTCCAGATGCAAGCGCCCGGCCTGTTTGTCGAGCAGACGCATCACCACCCTTTCGCCATGACCAGTCGGTACCGTGGAAACACGAATATCAATCGGCCGCCCGGCCACGCGCAGGGCGATACGACCGTCCTGCGGCAGGCGTTTTTCGGCGATATCGAGTTGGGCCATGATCTTGATCCGCGACACCAGCGCACCGTGCAACGCCTTGCGCGGTGAGACCACGTCACGCAAGGTGCCGTCGACGCGGTAGCGCACCACCGAATGGGTTTCGAAGGGTTCGATGTGGATGTCACTGGCTTCGTCGCGCGCGGCCTGGGTGAGCAAGGCGTTGATCATGCGGATCACCGGCGCACCGTCCTGGGTGTCGAGCAGGTCGGTGATTTCCGGCATGTCCTGCATCAGGCGGTCGAGGTCGACTTCATTCTCCGCCGCGCCGACCACTGCCGCCGCACTGCCGGTGTCGGCATAGGCAGCGGCGAGCAAGCCATCGAGTTCGTCATCGCGCACCCGCTGAATCGTGGTCGCGCCAAACTGCCGCCGCGCCTCGCTGATCGACCAGCCCGGTGTCGACGGGCACACGGTCAGCACGCCATCGCACAACAGAATGCGCTGCGCCTTGGCCCAAGCGTAGGGCAGCGAACTCATTGGATGGGCACCGCTTTGATCGTCGCGCGTGGCCCTGAGGCAGGCATAACCGCCGGCACACCCTGCGCCGCCGTCGGCAACTGCGGCGCCTGCATGTCCGGCATTGCCCAGCTGCGTTCCGGCTGCAAACCACCTTGGGCACGGCGCATGAAGTCGTAGCGGTTCAGCGTAATGCTGCGCCCCGCTTCGCTGTCGCGGATGATGTACGGGCGCAGAAACACCATCAGGTTGGTCTTGGTAATCGCCCGCCGCTCGTTGCGAAACAGCGCGCCGATCCCCGGAATGTCGCCCAGCCACGGCACCGCGTCATTGCTCTGGCTGTAACCGTCCTGCAGCAAGCCGCCAAGGACCATGATCTGCCCGTCATCCAGCAGAATGCTGGTATCAATCGCGCGTTTGTTGGTGACAATCCCCGCCGAGGTCGAACTGGCCGAAGCCCGCTCATCAATGCTGCTGACTTCCTGATAGATATCGAGCTTGACCGTGCCACCCTCGGAAATCTGCGGGCGCACGTTGAGCTTCAGACCCACCTCTTCACGGGTCACGGTCTGGAACGGGTTATTGCTGGTACCGCCACCGCCAGTCACGTAACTGCCGCTGACAAACGGAATAGTCTGCCCGACAAAAATACTCGCCGCTTCGTTGTCGAGAGTCAGCAGGTTTGGCGTCGACAGCACGTTGGTGCCGCCCTTGCTCTTCAACGCCCGGGCCAACACTTTCAGGTCAAGAATCTTGCCGATCCCCGGGATATCGACAGTGCCGTTGACGTAACCCAGGTTCAAACCTTGTGGCAGTACATCGATGCTTGTCTTGCCGTTGACGTTGATCCCCGAACCACCCAGATTCGCCCCACCGATCACGCCATTGCCACCGAGATTGCCGGTCTGCCACTGCACACCGAACTCACTGGCATCGTCCTCACCGACTTCGACGATCAGGCTTTCGATCACCACTTGCGCGCGGCGCTGGTCGAGCAGATCGATCACTTCGCGCAAGTTGCGATACAACGGCTCCGGCGCGGAGATCAGCAAGGTGTTGGTGGTGGCGTCGGCCTGAATGGTCACGCCGCCGGCACTGAAGGCGACGTTCTGTTCGCTCGCCTGATTACCGCTGCTACTGGTGCCGCCACTGCCTTGTGCGTAACTGCCACCGGTACTGCCGCTGCTATTGCTGGTCGATGTCGTGCCACTGTTTTGCGTACCACTCTGACCATTCTGCCCACTGCTGCCACCGGTGCTGCCACCCATGGCGCTGAGCACCGAACGCGCACTGTCGCTGGTGCCGCTGTCGCTCTCGCCAGTCAGCAAACCACGCAAGGCCTGCGCCAGTTTCGCCGCTTGGGCGTTACGCAGATAAACCACATGCAGATTGCTCGGATTGCTCTGCGCGTTATCCAGTTTGTAGATCAGATTTCGCGCCAACTCGGTACGCTCCGGGCTGCCAGCGCGAATGATGATGGTGTTGGAACGCGGGTCACCAATCACCGCAATTTTCTGCGTCGGATCATTGCCCGGCGCATCAAGCAAATCCGCGACCATTGGCGCAATGTCGGCAGCGATGCCGTTCTGGATCTGCACCACATCCGTGTCGATCGCACTCGGCGAATCAATGCTCGCGATCAACTGCGCAACGCGGGTCAGGTTCTCGGCGTAATCGGTGATAACGATGGTGTTATTGCCCGGGTAGGCGTTGATCGGATTGTTCGGCGACACGATCGGCCGCAGCACCGGAATCAGGTTCACCGCGTTCTCGTATTGCAGGCGAAACGTGCGCGTGAGCATGCCGTTACCCGCCGGTTTGTCAGCGCTGTAAATCGGCCCACCCAGCAGCTTCGCATCCGCCTCAGGCACCACCTGCGCCACACCGCCAACATCGACCACGCTGAAACCCTGCATGCGCAGCGCCGCCAACAACATGTCGTAAGCCTGCCGCGCCGGCACCTGACCCTCCGAGACCAGCGTCAACGTGCCCTTCACCCGAGGGTCGACCAAAAACTGCTGCCCGGTCGAACGCGACAACGCCCGCACCACCGCTTGAATATCGGCGTCGACAAAATTCAGCGTCACCGGTTGATCGCCCAAAGGATTGCTCGGCAAGGCAATGCCCGAAGCCGCCGCCCCACTGCGCGCACTTTTGCTGATGTTGTGCAATTGCTTCGGCACAGGTCGCGCCTGAGCCTGTGCGCGCTCGCGGTCGAGCACCGCGTCGCCGCTGCGCTGGGTGTTGGCCAGCGGCCGACCCAGTTCACTGTCGACCAGCAACGGCGGCTGGTTTTGCAGTGTGCTGGTGTTGCTGCACGCGCTCAACGCCATCAGCAGCATCGGCAACGCCAGACGTGCCGGTTTGGATCCTGACCCCTTCATGAAGCTTCCTTAGCGCCCAGCGCCTGATCCATGCGAACGGTGCCTGACAAAGTGCCGGCAGTGACTTCGGTCGAGGGGTTGTCCGCGCGTTGCAAACGGGCCTCGACCACTTGCAGAGAAAGTTGTGCCGGGTTGCTCAACAGCCAGTCGAGCACGGCATCGGCCGGCGCCGCGTCGAAGGTCAACTGCCAGGCGCCCTGTGCCTCCTGTAATTGGTAATGCCCCGCCAGGCCGCTAGCCTGAAGGGTTTGCTCCAGCGACTGCGCCAGGCTTTGCCCGTCCGGGCGCACGCTGACTTCGCGCAGCAGCACTTCCAGCGCTTCGGTCTGCGCGCGCAGCTTTGGCGTCTCGGTTTGCCAATAGGTAATTTTCTTCAGCGGTGGCTGGATCAGCGCAACCCACAACAACAGGCCGATCAGCGCAACGGCCATGCCGGCAACCATGCGTTTTTCGCGCAAGGCCAACGGCTGCCAACGCGCCTGCAGCTGAGCGTTAAAGCGTTGCCACTTGACGCGGTACAGCGCGAGCGAGGCCTTATTCATCTTCTTCTGCTCCGCCGCTGTCGTCGCTTTCACTTGGGCTGGCTTCAGTGGCCGGACGCAAGATCCAGCCCTCGTCGTCTGCCGTCACGCTGATGCCGGCCTGGGCCAAAGTGCTTTGCCACTCCTGATCATTGCCGCCACGACGGGCCTCACTCAGCAGACTCAGTTGCAAAGCGCCGTCGACAAACGCCAACCGCTCGACACTGCCAGCCATCGACGGCATGCCGCTGCCCGCCTGCAACACCAGACGATTGAAAGTCTGCGCCGGATCATCCGCCGCGCCCTTCTGCCGCACGGCCAATTGCTGACGCGCTTGTTGCAATGGGTTGAGGATTACCGGCAACTCCGGAAAGGCCTGCTTTACCCGCAAGTTCATCTGGGTTTTCAACTGCTGACCCTGCCCAGCTTCGCGAGCGGCATACAGGTTCAAACCGATCACCCAAACCGCCACGGCCAACGCTGACAGAGCGATCGCCCTGCCCCAGCCGCGATGCTCGGTTTTTTGCTGCTGGACCGCGCCATGCAGCCCCCAACCCGGTAGCGGCCCAGTCCAGCGCTGCGCATCCGCCATCGGCAGTTCAGCACCCGGCGGCGGTTGCTCACCGATCCAGTGCAAAGTGATGCCCGGTTCCCACACGACACCGTCGAGGCCGTCATCAAACAACGGCTGCACCCGCGCCGCTTGCACACTATCGCGCAGTAACAAATGCCCGTCCTGCACGCAAGCGACGGTGCCGGGCAACACCGGCAAACAGTACGGCGCCGGGTAGAGACCGCGCAGGTTCAGCCCAGCATTTTTGAGCAACTGGCCAAAACGCAACAAGAGCTGTCGAGGAGCCCAAGCGATCAGCACCTGCCCGGCATCGTCCCGCGAGCTGTGCGCAATGTGCATCTCGTTGCTGTCGCCAAGCATCAAGGCCTGCGCCGCACATTGCACCGCCGCGACAATCTTGTTCGCAGGCAACGGCGGCAATTCGAGACTCGCCAACAAGCTGTCAGCCGGGTGCAGAAAACACACCAGCGGCGGCAGTTTCGACTGCTGACTCAACTGGCTCAGACTGAGGCGTTCTTCGCGCGTGACCTGGCCCTGACGATCCAGCCAGGCGCAGTGCAATTGACTGTGCAGATCCATCTCCGCCAAGGGCGGCAACGCCACCTTCAACTGGCTCATACGCCCACCCGCGACCAAATCACCTGCGGCAAGCGGTCCTGGCTGCGATGCAGCAACGCCTCCAGACTGACCCGCCGCTGATCACGCCGCGCCTCGCCGCGCAGGCGAAACCAGTCACTGGTGATGCCGACCTTGACGCTGGTCAGCTCCAGTTGCGGCATGCGCAAACGGTTAACAAAATCTCCACGGTTGATAAACCAGCGCCCGGAATCGCGCTCGGCAATCAGCGCATTCGCGCGCTCCAGCGACAGCCCCGGCACATAAGCGGCCAGGACCGGCGCGGTGGCGGTGTTGCCGTTGAGCCAAGTCGTCGCGGGGATCACTGTCAGGTACGGCGCCAGTTTGCCGATCAGCGCCTCATTAACACCGTCGACACTGCGCAAATCATCGATGCTGCGCAGCATCGGCAACGTCGGCTTCTGCGGTTTGTGTGAAGCGTTTGGCGACGTCACGCGGCCAGTGTCAAAACCACTTTTCGGCGCCTCGGCCATCTGCGCATTCAGCAGCCGCGGGTACGAGGCAATCACCCGCTGACTGATGCGCTGACTCAACCCGGCACTGACCCCGATCAACTCGCACAAGCGCTGAAACGCCGCGACCTGCGCCTCATCGACACGCTCATTGGCGACCAGATTGCGCAGGTTGAACTTGCCCTGCTCATCCTCCAGTCGCCCCTCAAAACCTTGCGCGGAAAGACGTTGCGCCCACGGCTGATCGAGCCGGGTCAACGGATCGCGCTGACGTGCGTCCCAGAGCAATTGACGGCTGATCTCCAACCCACCCTGCACCACCCAGCGCCCCTGCACACGCTGCTGATCCGCCTCCAGCGCCCGGGTCGACACGCTCTGGCGCGTCAACATGCCCGCCGCAATCACCGCCACCACGGCCGCAATCAGCAACGCGCTGATAATCGCCATGCCCTGTTGCTTCGCCCCCTCAGGCGAGCGGCTGTTCATGGCCGGCCTTACAACTGCCAGGAACCGATATCGGCATTCACGCCGTCGCCGTCCGGCTGACCGTCGGCACCGAGGGAAAAGATGTCGATCTCGCCATTCGCGCCAGGGTTGAGGTACTGATAAGGACGCCCCCACGGATCGTTCGGCAAGCGCTCCAGGTACGAGCGCCAATTGCTGTTCTTCGCATCCGCCGGCCGCTCCACCAGCACCTTCAGGCCTTGGTTCATGCTCGGATAAGTGCCGTGATCGAGGCGATACAGCTTCAACGCCTGCATCAACCCACCAATATCCTGCTTCGCCGCCGTCGCCCGCGCCTGATCAGGCCGGTCGAGCACTTTCGGCACCACCATCGCCGCGAGAATCCCCAGAATGACCACGACCACCATGATCTCGATCAGGGTAAAACCCTGCTGCCCACGCGGCGCGCGCATCGGTTGCTGAAGCGATTTGAAAGGTGCGATATCCATCTCGACATTCCCTGGCTTGATTCGATTCGACGCGCAGTGTTGCAAGAAGATATGTCAGTGATGTTGAAAATCCTCGGGTGTTTTCGTCGTCAAGCCGTCAAGGACGCGGGTTAGCGTCGAGGGCTGGGTTTTGGTTTTGGGCGGTTTATGCGTGCGCGTTCGCGGGAAGCGGGTTTCACGTTGATTGAGGTGCTGGTGGCGCTAGCGATTATTGCCGTGGCGATGTCGGCGGCTGTGCGGGTGGCGGGGTTGATGACGCAGAGCAGCGGAGTTTTGAGGGATCGGTCGGTGGCGATGATTGCGGCGCAGAGTCGGATGGCGGAGTTGCGGTTGGAAGGGAAGTTGCCGATGGGGATGAAGGCGCAGGAATGTGATCAGGGGCGGTTGTTGCTGCGGTGTGAGCAGGTGATCAGCGCAGCCGAAAATGGCCGCTTGCTCAAGATTGGTATCCAGGTATTCGACCGCAATCAGGATGCACCGCCGTTGGCCAAGCTTGAGACGTTGTTGTCCCGAACGGAAAGCCCCTCACCCTAGCCCTCTCCCAAAGGGAGAGGGAACCGATTCGGGGATATTCGAGAGCTATACCGACTTGAACGTCTTTCATTGAATCCAAAATGGCCAAGCTCACAAAGCCAAATCGAATCCTTCCCCGAGGCCATAATCGCCAAGATCTTCCAGGTCGACGTACCCCGCAAGACACCTCGGTCGGCCCCCTCTCCCTCCGGGAGAGGGCTGGGGTGAGGGCCGCTTCTACTCGCAACCCCCAGAATCACCAAAGCCATAATCGCCAAGGTCCTTCACCAAAACCATAATCACCAAAATCTTCCAGGTCGACGTACCACGCAAGACAACTCGGTCGGCCCCCTCTCCCCCCGGGAGAGGGCTGGGGTGAGGGCCGTTTCTACTCGCAACCCCCAGAATCACCAAAGCCATAATCCCCAAGGCCCTTTCACCAAAACCATAATCACCAAAATCTTCCAGGTCGACGTACCTCGCAAGACACCTCGGTCGGCCCCCTCTCCCTCCGGGAGAGGGCTGGGGTGAGGGCCGCTTCTAATCGCAAGCCCCCAAACCCGGCAACAGATTCGCCACGTTCTGCGCACTGGCCTGAACCAAAGCAACCAATCAATCAGCCCCATCCAAATCAACCAGCCCCACCACCGGAACCTGCCACGAAGGCTTTTTCCCACTCTGACTATCAAACGCACGACGAGCCTCACGAAAATCATCGACGTGCTCCACAACCCAAGTCCAAATCGGCGACATACGAACCAACAGCTCCATCCCCAACGCCGTCAGCTCATACTCGACATGGGGCGGCACTTGATCCAACTCCCGCCGTATCAGCAGACCATCGCGTTCCAGCGCACGCAGCGTCTTGGTCAACATGCGCTGAGTCACGCCCGTCATTTGCCGTTTGATCTCGGCATGACGCATCGTGCCGTACACACCCAGAGCATGCAGGATACCCAGTGACCAGCGGCTACCGGCGTGAGCCAGGACTTCGCGCCGCACGCCATCATCGTCTCGTCTTAGCGTCTGGCAGATCGCTTCTGCCTGGCTAAGGGTTTCCTCATCGGTCATGTGTCCCCCTGGTATCACGCGTGTGCCTTCTTCTGAGCGCTGCGCAATCGTGCCAGCATCGCCAAATCATACAGACGACGGATCTCAGGAGACATCATGACCGCAGCGACCCACCCTTCCCCACAATCCATTCTCGTACTCGGCGCCGGCGAACTCGGCCTGCCGGTGCTGCGCAATCTTGCGCGGGTAGCCGAGCGCTCGACCGGCAGCACCATCAGCGTCCTGCTGAGGGATTCGACCATCAACACGCAAGCTCCCGAGAAAAAACTGGAAATCGATGAACTGCGCAGTCTGGGCATCCAACTGGTCGCTGCAGACCTGGTTAACGATTCCATCGATCAACTGGCCGAAGTGTTCGCAGCATTCGACACCGTCATAGGCTGCGCCGGCATGGTCGCGGGCCGGGAAACGCCGATGAAACTGGCGACCGCAGCGCTCAAGTCCGGCGTGAAGCGCTACTTCCCTTGGCAGTTTGGCGTCGATTTCGAAGTGATTGGCCGGGGCAGCCCGCAGGATTTGTTCGATGCGCAACTCGACGTGCGCGAGCTGCTTCGTGCCCAGGATAAAACCGAATGGGTGATCATCTCGACCGGCATGTTCACCAGTTTTCTGTTCGAGCCAGTATTTGAAGTCGTCGACTTTGAGAACCACACCGTCAACGCCTTGGGCAGCCTGGAAACCAGCGTGACGCTCACGACACCCGAGGACATCGGCAAGCTGACAGCGGAAATCGTCTTCTTCGAACCGCGCTTTCGCAATGAGATCGTCTACCTGTCTGGCGACACGGTGACGTATGGGCAGGTGGCGAACCTGCTCGAGCGTGTGCTGGGGCGGCCGTTCAAGCGTAACGTCTGGACGGTTCCGTACCTGATGCAGGAACTGGAAAAAGACCCCACCCACCACATCAAAAAATACCGCGCCGTATTTGCCCAAGGCAGAGGCGTGTCGTGGCCGAAAGCGGGGACTTTCAACGAGCGGCAGTCGATTCAGGTCACTACGGCTGAACAGTGGGCTCGGGACAACCTCGCAGTTGATTGACGCAAAGAATGCATCCCACTTGCAGGTCCTGATACGCGTACATCATCTCGACATTTATCGCGGCTGAAGAGCCAGCACGCTCCCACCTTGGAACACACTCAAAGGTGGGAGCGAGCCTGCTCGCGAAAGCGCCAGAGTTCACACCTGATCAATCACCAAGTGCCCCCGACACCCGCATCACTCCGGCAATTGCAAATTATCCAACGCCCGATTCACGGCCAACTTCCCGAGCATGATCAACTGCGCAATCCCCGCCAGCGCCTGTCGCTGCGATGCCGGCAACAGGCTGGAGACGTTCTGGGCGATGGTTTTGGCCGAAGCGAGTGTTGCACTGGCATCGACCAGCAGTTCTTCGGTTTTGTTGTCCGCCGTCACGGCATACATCCCACGGTTTTTCCGTGGAGGCGGCGTGGAACCGGGTGGACAGAGGTAATGGTCGAGCGCGCGGTCGGCGGCTTCGTGGAGTTTTTTGGAATCGATGGATTCGTAGGGGGAAACCGAGGCGGTTTCGGGCGGGTTGGGTGTTGGTTTGATCATGGTGAAGCTCCTTGATGACTGGAGCCGCCACCGTTCGCGGTCAAACAAACAGGGTGGCAGCTGTACGCGGGTTGACCGACCGGACATCAAGGAATCCGGCACACCCGAAGGTGTCCCACGCACAGCCACCGCGACATGATTTCAGACAATGCCTGAACACGTGCAGAACGCTGGCGCGCCTTGATATTGGGCGGACGGTCAAATCCGATCGCTGATTCGTCAGCGACCGGACCACAATAGAACCCGTCTCCAAGGCGCACAAGCCAGCGGATTCTGGCGTAGCTGTAGGCAATGGCGCAAGGATGTGTAGCCTGGGAGAGTGTTTGGAGATGTCTTTTTAAACGTTGGCGTTTATCGGAATCCTCATTGCGTCTCGGATCCCACGACAGATCCGGCACCTTGCCCCAACAGACGTAAGCGGCCAGCGAACACATCCCCCTGAAGCTGACGATGGAACCATCTCCTCCATTGAACCGAGGTCGCAGTGGTTATGCGGATTCTGTTCTCTATAATCACCGACCGGCCATGTTTAGGGTGCCTGTTATGCCAACCTCCGCTGATCAAAACTCCGCTGTCGTTTTATGCGCCGCTTCCAATAACGACCTGGAAGATCTGGTAGCCATCAGGATTGAAGCCATGCGCGAGAGCCTTGAACGGCTTGGACGATTTGACCCAGATCGTGCGCGCGAACGATTTATTGGTGGGTTCAACGCTAACAGCACACGCCGCATAGAAGTATCAGGTGATCTGGTCGGTTTTGTCGTAATCAAAGACCAGCAGAGCGAGTTGCTGCTTGATCATCTGTATGTGATACCCAGTGCTCAAGGAGCAGGAATCGGCTCTGAAGTGCTTACTCGGATTTTCAGAGAGGCTGATGAGATCGGGCGTCCCATCAAGGTGGGGGCTCTCAAGGAAAGCGCTTCAAATCGTTTTTACACTCGCCATGGCTTCGTGTTCGTCGAAAGCGGTGAATTCGATAATTACTATGTCCGGGCTACCGGTAATGCCGTTGATTTGGGCGACTAGGCAGATCTTGATACGGTGCAACGTCAGAGGTTGCACCGTTAGATGGGCATCCACCTATGCGGTAGATGGGACGGATCTATTTTTCAAAAAAAATTCGTCCCCTTTTCCCCTTTTAAATGGCCGAGGTCGCCAGATGTCACTGACAACCCCCACCCAATCAAAACCTGCTCGCAGGCAGCGAAATGCGGCACTGATGTACCGCACTGACAATTACGCCGAATAGGCTTTTGTCAGTACCCCTCCTCCCGGGCCAAGAAGAACCAGACTCACGATATCTGCCGGATGAGGCGTTCCGACATACGGAACACCCGAATTCCGATAGCCAGAAATCCTGACCATGTTGCCGCCTTGACTGCCATTAAAGTCGATCGCGCCGTTTACACACCCACCGTCCGTGAGGTCGACCATATTGCCTGCGCCCTGCAGCAAAATTCCCCGGTAGTTGGGGTTCACCGCAGCCGCTGTCGCACCAAGTACACCGCTGATCTTGTTCGCCGCGCCATAGTTCTCAATGCAATAAACGCCACGGGTTGCGTAGTAATCGCAGTCACTGAAGGCGTTCTGGTTGCTGAGAATCTTCAGCGGGCAGTGGCCTCCCTCAAAGTGTGAGTTGACCGCCGTACAGCCGGGTGCACTCGCCTGGATATAGACAGAGGCAGCGGGAACGTGACTGGTTGAAGAACGGTTCCAAGGGTGCAGGTTGTCCGCTCTGAAATTCCTGCTCGCAATCAATCCGAAATAGGTGTTGTCCTTCAATACGCCGCAGTCAAGCAACGTTACGTTGGTCATTGAGGAATCAGTCGGGCCGTTATACATCCAGCCATGGCCACCCGTGGTGTCGATCAGAATGTCTTCATAGGTGCTTTCAAAACCAAGAGGACGTTCACCATCAATAATGTCGAAGTCAGTGATCAGACCATGGAGTGCCGATTGCGTGATGGTGACCTGCCGAAGATTCTGCTTGGCCCCTTTGAGTGCGAAGGTCTGCCCGTTAGAGTTTTTGGCGCGGTTGCCATGGAACTGCATACCCACAACCGAAACGTTGTCCGTGTTGATGTTGAAATTCGAGGTTATGAAGTCCTGGTTCAGGCCGTCTCTGGCCTTGAGAACAGTAAAAAACTGCCCTTTACCAACCCATGACATATTCGGAATGATTGCAATGTGCTCGCAGACATAGGTGCCATGTCCCCACATGATTCGCGCCCCTGCCTTCGTCACTGCTGCGATGGCCGAGTTCAAAACGTTCTGGGTATTTACCGTGCCATCGCGCTTGAATCCACACTGTTCAGCCGTGACGTTACCGTCGTGCATCAACTTCCATCGGCCGCCATCGTACGCAACGATGACCATGGGACTCGACTCGGGAGTCGTCGTATCTGCCGCGTCTAAAACGTAATCTACGTGGCCGCCATCTCCGCGAGCAGCGAAGCCTAGTGTGGAAACCTTCCTGGTCGTAGCCGAGCTCACAGCGCGCAAATCGGTGAGGGTATCGACACCGATGCAATCAACCTGGGCAGCGCTATTGGTCGCGTTATCTGTCATTAGGCATGACTCCTTTTATGTGAAAAATCCTCCGCACCTGTCGGGGCCGAGAGTTTTTTCAATGATTAAGTTGCTACCGCCGAACCGTTGAGACCGGGGCAGCTGAAACGTTGGGTTTCGAACCGGGTTGTTGAACCGGTCGGAGCAACGGTATGCGTTAATGCATAATTAATCAATGCACAAATGCATTTCATAATGCGGAAAAATGCTTATACGCATTTATCACTCTGATCGCGCAACAAACTGAATGACCGATTTACGGCTCAAACGCCGTCTGGTCGATGGGGAAGATAACGATGAGACACGGTAAGAGGTGATCGTTGTTGCCCTGTAAGCAGACGATCCGTTTGGCGGAGAATAGGTGACTGACCAAGGCTGACTGCAGGTCTTTGATCGCAGCCGGCACGGTTTGAGACTTTAGTGGCCCCGTGAATCCAAATGAACACGCCGCAGCAGAGTAACCGACCCGCTCCCATAGATTTCAGCGCCAGACACAACATCTGCAATCAGCATAAAACCCTGTGGGAGCGAGCCTGCTCGCGAAGGCGCCAGAATGAACACCCGATCAATCACCAGGTGATCCCGGCACCCGCATCACTCCGGCAACTGCAAGTTATCCAGTGCCCGATTCACCGCCAACTCCCCGAGCATGATCAACTGCGCAATCCCCGCCAGCGCATGGCGCTGCGATGCCGGCAACAGGCTGGAGACGTTCTGGGCGATGGTTTTGGCCGAAGCGAGTGTTGCACTGGCATCGACCAGTAGTTCTTCGGTTTTGTTGTCGGCGGTGACGGCATACATCCCACGGTTTTTGCGTGGCGGCGGCGTGGAACCGGGCGGACAGAGGTAATGGTCGAGCGCGCGGTCGGCGGCTTCGTGGAGTTTTTTGGAATCGATGGATTCGTAGGGAGACGTGCAGATAGATTCGGGTGGGTTGGGTGTTGGTTTGATCATGAGTGAATCTCCAAATCATAGAAAAGGAGCCATCATCTTTCGCTACCAAACGAAGGGGTGGTGGCCATACGAAGGTTGGTAGACCGGTGACTTGGAGAACCGGCGCGCCCGAAGACGCCCTGCGCATGGCCACCATAAATACACAGCCCCAAAAAGGTCTGTATCGGGTGACGCTATGCGCCAAGTCTAAGCCGGGCTACCAAACCCGATCGCTGATTCGTCAGCGACCGGACCACAATAGAATCCGACCCAAAAGCGCACAAGCCGGCGGATTCTGGCGTAGCTGTAGGCAAAGGCGCAAGGATGTGTAGCCTGGGAGAGTGTTTGGAGATGTCTTTTTAAACGCTGGTGTTTATCGAGACCTTACTGCGGCACCTCCCCCCTTAAACAAATCTGCCCCATTACCGGCAATTGTTCCCGCGCACAAAGCGTAAACCCAGTCGGGGCGTAAAGGCATTGCGAGCGACTCGACAGAAGCCACTCACCAACAGTCAATCAAAGAGTTGTAAGAAATGTTGAGCGCAACTTTTGCCTCAGGCATTCTGTGCGACGCAAATGTACATGGACGGTAGATTTTTGGCGGTACTGTTAAATGAACCTAAAAATATTAGCCATCAGCCTTTTATGTTGCGTCAGTTTATTTTCTAGCGCAGCAGACGTTCCTATCAAAGAGGGAATGCCATTTTCGAAAGCCCGAAAAGCTTTGATCAAAAATGGCTGGAAGCCGAATCCGTCCTACTCAGGTGAGTTCGGGGTTGAAAACGTCATCCAAAGAAAAGGCTTCAATGAAATCGAGTCTTGCACGGAGGGCGTCCGTTTCTGCAGCTTCAACTACATCAAGAACGGAGATTGTTTAGGTGTAGGAACTGTCGGCGAAGAAGTCAAAGACATGAAAGTTTATTCCTGGAACTTCAAATGCCCTGAAAAGGATTGAAACCAGAAATCGACAACAAAGTGGGCGGCGCTTCCCGAAGGTCCAGGCAAGAAGAATCACTATCCTCCGCAACCTTACGCCGAGTATCCGGACTTTTTATCGACCTACCAATCTGCGGAGGAACTGTCCAATGAAGGCTTCAACCCTAGTACTTGTCGCAGTTTATTGCATGGGTATCAGCGCAGCGTTTGCCGGCGGCTCACAGGCGTCAAACGAAAAGCACGGGCCAGCAGGCATCGTCGTCGGTGAGCGTTTAGTGGCGGCCAGGGCCAAGCTAGTCAAACAAGGCTGGAAGCCGACGCGGATGCATACCAACGACGGCTATGAGTACAGCGGCGTGGAGAAGGAGCTGGCTACACGCAAGTTCTTCGAACTGGACACCTGCTCGTTTGATAGCTCGCGCTGCATCTTGTACTACGCGAAGAAAGGAACTTGCCTACGCGTCGATACCCTCGGTGAGCAATTCAATGACATGACGGTGACGCGATGGACCCGCGAATGTCCTGAAGCGACTCAATAACCAAACGAAGACGGCACGGTAATAATCAACTGCTCCCACAGGTTTCAGCGTTGTACACAACATCTGCAATCAGCACAAAACCCTGTGGGAGCGAGCCTGCTCGCGAAAGCGTCAGAATGAACACCCGATCAATCACCAGGTGATCCCGGCACCCGCATCAACCCGGCAATTGCAAATTATCCAACGCCCGATTCACCGCCAACTCCCCGAGCATGATCAACTGCGCAATCCCCGCCAGCGCTTGGCGCTGCGATGCCGGCAACAGGCTGGCGACGTTCTGCGCGAGGGTTTTGGCCGAAGCGAGTGTTTCACTGGCATCGATCAGCAGTTCTTCGTTTTTGTAGTCCGCCGTTACGGCGTACATCCCGCGTTTCTTGCGTGGCGGCGGAGTGGAACCGGGCGGACAGAGGTAATGGTCGAGCGCGCGGTCGGCGGCTTCGTGGAGTTTTTTGGAATCGATGGATTCGTAGGGGGAAACCGAGGCGGTTTCTGGCGGGTTGGGTGTTGGTTTGATCATGGTGAAGCTCCATATTTATACCTGGTGGAACCACCAAAACCTGTCGCTAAACAAAGTAAGGGTGGCAGCTGTACGCGGGTTAGCGAACCGAGAGGTATAAGACCCGGCAGACCCGAAGGTCTCCCACGCACAGCCACCATATCGTCGTCGCAAACGTCTGCGACAAACTGGAGCGTCGTTGTACTTATACCTGGTCAGGTCGCTAAACCCGGTCGCTGGGTTGCCAGCGACACGTAGACGATAAAGACCAGGTACAAAGCGCACAAGCCGGCGGATTCTGGCGTAGCTGTAGGCAAAGGCGCAAGGGTGTGTAGCCTAAGAGAGTGTTTGGAAATGTCTTTTAAACGCTGGCGTTTATCTAGCCCCTTTTCCAATACATCTCCTAAATAGATCTCCCCTTTCCCAACAGACGATAGAAGTTCCGCATCATCAAATAAATCGGCGTACCTGAGCATATTTTCGCTAAAACGCCGGTAACAGTTGGCCCGAAAACAGCGCCCAAGGCGAGAAAGCGAATGCAGGCGACTTATTAAAAGACGTCACGAACATTTTGGTTATCATTGGCACCCGGCGTACCTGAACCTCTTTCAAAGTCGGCTGTAGTAGATATGGCACGGGCCGATTGGATTAGATCGTCATGACATCATGGCGAAAGAGCACGTACGGCGCGGAGATGTTTGGGAGTGAGGTCGGACAATGGCTTTGCCTTAGTTATAGTCATGCTCGCTGCTTGGCCGATTCCATCGTAAACAAACCATCGTGTCACATACTTGGGTTTCACATTCCACGCAGTCTTAGATACTCGTCAAGGCGTTGATACCGAACATCTTGAGTCAGCTCAGGAGCCGCGTGAGCTATTGAATTCAGGCACTGCCTCAAATCCATAGCAGGCCACTGTTGGCCATCAACCATTGCATTAAGAAGTCGCAAGGAATCATGCGGAAATCGAGTACATAGGTTGGCCTGATGCAGTTGATGCACAACGTAATAAGGATGTTCAACCGGCCGTAACCAATCCTGCACAGCTGTTAAAGCGATGGGGAAATTATTTCCAGCGGCAATACTCAAGCGCGCGAGGGATTCGGCGATACCGCTAGTGGCAAGGTCACGAGATTTGGGCCAAATGTTTTGCCAGAACGGTTGGATGCGGTTCCTCCAATAATCCTCTCGCTGCTCACCAGCACCTTCGAGGGCCTGAGAAAGGGCTTGCGCAGATTCCTGCAATCCTTCTTGTGGGAACGCCTCGATGGCGAGACGAAAGTCTTCTTGGGTATAGCCATCCATAGGCTCCAGTGCCGCATAGGTTATAAATGCAGCGAATTGATGCCTGTGTTCTCCCAAGTCGACGTAATGGTGTGCGGTTTCAAGAAAACAAGATTTGAAGGCAGCAAGTAGGGGTCCATATAGCCGAGGCGACCACAAAAAACCTTCCCATACTGCCTTAGCTTCCGATGGATCTACCCTCCAATCAAATAGTGGTAATAGATGCTGTTCTGTCCATGAACGATCTACACGGAATAGTGCAATCAATCGCGACCCCAGCAGTACTCTGCCATGCCGAAAATGTGCTACCCGGGTATTACACAGCTGAGTGAAGATAGGTTGGATTTCAGTGGGCAACTCATCGTTATCATTTGGCCCACGTTTGAACCATAGATTTAGCAAGGCCTGTGTGACATGCCCAACAGGGTGATTGATAGCCTCAGTGACAGGTTGAACGATCACCTCGGCATTTCTCGTCATACCCGTGCCAGACTCGAACGAAAGCACCAATAAACGACGACAAAGATCCAGAAAAATCGCTTCATTACGGTCAATAGACTTAGATACCGCATCTAACCACCAAGACAGGCTGCGCACGAGCTCTGCTAGTATTTCCTCGGGAAACGTCTGTACCAAGAACGCAGCATATCGCCAAGAGCGTAGCGCCTGACCTTCCTCACTCCACACCTGTAGTGCTTCCCGCCAACGACCCACGGGCCATAATCCCTCTAGCGATAGATCTCGCAGAGCAAGCAGGCTGTGATAAAACCTGGTACGACATGTCTCACGCCAGGTGTCTTCGTAATATGGGCGCCGAATCGGCGATGGCTGTTTGAGCCAATGGACCAGTTCCTGTCGTTTACGCGGTGCGTTAACGACATCACGGCTTTCTTCGTAATCTGGATCTCCGGTACCGCTCATCCAGTGAGAAAACTCATCACTTTCATTATCTGCAAGTTGCCATTCAGGATGGCTACTGGACAGATCTGTCAAGCGTGTTTCCGCTAAAGCCCCCAAAGTGAGACCTGAAGAATTTAGTTTGGCCAGATACAACCAGACTGAATGCTGGACCAAGTCTTGCCACCGTTCTGGCTCAAGATCGTCTCGATACATCTCGCGGGGTGGACCGGCCAAGATTACAGCTTCCAATCGATCTTGCTCTGGTAACGCAAGTCGAGCGCCCTGAAGGACCAGAAGTCTGAACGTTTCCCGCCTCGTACAAACAGACCACAACCACCAAGCGTCGTCAGAAACTAACCATTCAACCCAGCATTCCGGGCAAACGGCATGATCCTGGGATGCGGCAAAGAACGCCAATCGCTTAAATGTAGGGTACGGCACATCAAACCAACTCTCAGCAATCCACCGAGCTCGTTTTGTTTCGCTTGAGTGAAGTCTCAACCATGCATCGCGAAGTAGTTCGATCAATGTTATCCAGTCACGGAAACCACGATTTTGGGGGTGTGGACTAATAGAAGGTAGATCCCAATGTGATCGGTCGTCGTAATCATCTGCCTCTTTCAGCTCGCGCAACAAAGCTAGAGCATCTCGTAAGAGAAGCTGAAAATCATCCAGCAAGCCCGGTATTGCTGCAGTCCAATGGTCATTATCCAGATCGATCATTGAGGAGTTCACATTATCTGCAGCAAGAACTAACTCCCAGTCCACCAATCGCCGAATACGTGAAACCTCATCTGTGTCTTCATTTTCTTCGTCGCCCCAGCGGAACGATTCCTTCAACACGACCTTTGGTGCCAGCAATTCACGCAACTCTAGGCGGAGAGTGGCAGTGAGCCCATCACGCTTCAGTCGAGCTTCCCAGCGATAAAGATCCAACTCACGCGTTGGTGATTTCACTCGCCCGGTAAGCAGTAAACTCCAGAACGTTAGCATCAATGGTCCAGGAATGGCATTGGGTGCGTTGGTCCGGATCTCGTCCAACTCAGAGGTGTTGCCATCTTTTGTCAATCGAGCGAAGCGATCTAACTCATGCTCAATCAGCCAAGGCCAACGATCATGCAACTGACCGCCTCGCTGAGAAATCCAAATAATCAACGCAGGATCGTTCAGGTGACGTACTAACCAGCGTGCCAGTTGGAACATCACGTTATCCCATTGTCCACCAGTTGATTGGCCGACTAGCGTCATTAACGGTGCGAGATGATAAGGGCTAGGGCGCCGAATCAAACTAAAGGCGAGTTTCGTATCGACTTCGGCACGTGAGTGGATATCGAATCTGGCAAGATCGCTGTGTCCGTATCGGTCTACCGAGAACGCTTCTAGCAGCCAGTCCAGTGATGGCGTTGGATTGAATTCGGCAAACCGTTTGGCCGGGAGCCCTGATCGATCTGACAATGCCCAAAGCATCCTGCCGACGAAGTCATCCTGGCGTGTGCTGGCAGCCGGGCGCGCCAGTGCATGGCTGACCACAATGCGTTCTTTCCCAAGCACACCATCGCGGTAGGTTTCACCCCAGGCCTTTAGTGTTTTATGCATAGCCGAATGATCATGGCTGCCGACAGGCACTTCGTAGAGGATGGGTGTAACACCTTTAGCGCGCCACTCGATGTTTTTGCTCGACTCTTGTCCGGGCTCGCAATCCCCAAGAGCCCACGCTTGGGGTGTGACCTCGCCCAGCATTCGGTCAGCAGCCAAAGCGTCCATCATGTAGCGCAACACTGGGTCATTAATGCTGTACCCAACAAAGCACACCACATAGTTACGAAAAAGCTCAGACACAAACCGGGCTGCCCAGCGTTCGGTTAGATAAGCGAGACCAAAATCGCCGCTGGTAATTACTAACCGGTGCAACGCGCTGTGATCCGTTTTTTCGGGCAGCACGCCATGTAGATAAACCAGTCCATCCCAGCGGCTATTCTTGGGAATGGGCAACATCGGTGCAGCAAAGGTACTGAGAGATTGCCTTTCACGTTTGGCCACCCGTTCGAAGACTCGGTCGAAGTTCGTCGTCACTAGTCGCAACGCGCCTTCGCGACATTTGGCCAACTGCAGCAAAGCCGTATGCGTGTCTGTAGCACCTTTAAGACGTAGGTTAGGTTGCAGTGACTGAGCTAGCGCCTTGCGCATGGACAAGCCCTGACGTTGCCCTGGCAATCGGTCTTCCAAAATATTTAACGTGGCGTCGAACTGACTGCGGCCATAGGCGTCTTGCTCAATTGCCGAACGAGTGGTGCCTACGCGCTGGTATATCTCATCCACTAGCCCCCTGAAACCGGGCAAGCCAGCGGGATAGGAAATGCCTGCGCCGCAAAAAAAAACGACGCGCCCTTCCTCATGTGCCTGCAGGAGCGCATCGGGGATATCTGGACCATTCAAGATGAACTGCATTCCCTTGCTTCCTGAGAAATCGAAATTTACTTACCCATGTTTCCTGCGGGCGGCGGTTTCTGCTCTGTAGCGAGAGGAGCATCGGGAGCAGTAAACCACGTAAGAGTAGACTCAAATCCATTAATACGGATTCTCTGATGCGACGCTCCTACGTGACATAAATTCACATAAGGCTTAACAACTGGTGAATATTCCTATTAGCTCGTTCGGGTTTATCGGTCCATGCGACCGTCACATTCTTACGTTTGAGTGCCGAGATGAAACGCTCTAGAACATAAGGTTCTGCATCTATATGGATATAAAGTTTACGAAGCGTTTTTTCTCTAGGTTTTTTCGGCAACACTAGGGACATCGGTCCAATGAGATAGATTTTATGCGCGTCATCGATTACCTGACGAAGCTCAGGTTGCCTAAATGCATCCCGGTGAGTCCTGCAGTTAGCCTGAAGATCCGCAAAGGTCAGCTCTTGAGGAATTTCGTCATTGAGCGTCTTTAAAAACTCATTGAAATCGAAGACTTTGCCTCCACCTTCAAGCCCAAGTTCTTCCCGAATGTACTGCTTATCTTGCAGTGTTAGGTAAACGACAAACTTGTTTTTTTCAGGCTCGTAAACTTTATGTCTACCGTACATTTTCAATGGAATCATGCGGGCAGTTCGTGCCAAGTATAGAAAGAGCTGATCATGAGAGTCGTCGTCATCAGAGAAGAACATCATGAATACGAAGATGCCACGTCCATTCTGGATTTCAAAGACTACTGTCTGCCTGTCGTTCTGGCGCGCGGCGACATAAATATTACTGATTCTACTGAAGTCAAAAGGCTCCCCCACAAAAAACTCCCTAATGGTGTAAACCGGCATACCGGCGTTAACAACTCTCGGATATTAGCGAACCTTGACCACCGATTCCAACCGGTAGCGGACACTCACGACGATCTATCCCTGCCCGAAACCAAATGCCAACACTTTTTGCCTGTCAATTCTATTCCTCCGTAAAGGCGATCGAACTGACGCCTAAAAGAAACAGCAAAGATTACTAACCTCAACCCTGCAAATCAGGGACGAATCAACCTAGGCAACACCACCCCCTCCCCCAACCTCTCCAC
>NZ_WXVV01000002.1 GCF_013433315.1 Pseudomonas crudilactis
GCGCTTGGGTGAAAGGAGGAGGGTGAAATCTCCCACGGTCTGTACTGCGCTAACAGTCAGAATCGAGCCTTGTCCCTCCTCCTCCCTTCAAGTCCTACCATACAAGCGAGCCTGCTCGCGAAGAGGCCACCGCCTTACCTCAAACCGGCAAGCTTGTGGTGGACTTGATCTCCGACAACGCCACGATCGAATTCACTTCCTGAATCCCCGGCACCAGCGACAGCTTCTCGAAGAAGAACCGCTCATACGCCTCGATGTCCGCCGCGACAATCCGCAACAGAAAATCCACCGCGCCCATCAGCACATAACACTCCAGCACCTCCGGAAAACCGCGAATCGCCTCGGTGAACTCAGTGAAGTTCGAACGCCCGTGCGCGTTGAGTTTGATCTCGGCGAAGATCTGCGTGTTCAGGCCAATCTTCTTGCGATCGAGCAAGGTCACCTGGCCGCGAATGATCCCCTCCTCCTTCATCCGCTGAATCCGCCGCCAGCACGGCGATTGCGACAGGCCGACCTGCTCGGCGATCTGCGCGCTCGACAGTGAAGCATCCTCTTGCAGCAGGGCGAGAATCTTGCGGTCGTAGCTGTCCAGCTCGCTGTGCATAGAAAAACCTCAATAACAGGATTATGCGAATTGATCTTTGCGATCAGCCGTCATTAACGCCGATCATAGCCAAGAAATACCCCGCGCCGAATGTAAAAATTCCTCCAGAGATTTTGGAGACTCGTCATGCCGCACCTCGAAGCCGTAACCACCTCGCCAACGCGCGCCGATGTCTGGAACGTCAGCAACGCCCATTGCCTGGCGCAATATCAAATCCTCGCCGAGGCCGAGCCGGACTTGCTGGTGCGGGTGCTCAACCTGTTCGCCCTGCAATTCCTCACACCCGAGCAGGTCAACGTGCAGCGAATGGATGACTTGATGTCGATCGACATCGTCATCGGCGGTTGCAGTTGGCATCGCGCGCAAGTGATCGCAGAAAAACTTCGTAACCTGATCAGCGTCTGCTCGGTGAACCTGCAAAACGCCGATAGCGTTTGGGATGCGCCGGCACAAGCGGCCGGCTGACAAATCCGGCAACGGCTTCGTCGGGTAGTGGCCCAACGGTCTGCGGGGTCACGACTATTCTTTTGCGCACTGTCGCTCAAAAGGAAGCCCGCATGTCCGTTCAACTCGCCACTCAGGACCGCTGGCTGGAACTCAACGAGGTGTTGCGTGAACTGGTCGCCCAAGGCTTTATCTGCCAGGACTCGGCGGAGCAGGCGCTGAATGCCCGCCGCCGCCATGCAGCACATGGCCAGATGCACCCACTGGAATTTATCGCCAGCCAGCAACTCGACGACCTCAGCCGTCCGGGCAAGCATCTCGACCTGGAAAGTCTGACCCTGTGGCTGGCACAGCAGGCCGGTCAGCCGTATTTGCGCATCGACCCGCTGAAGATCAACGTCGCCGCAATCACGCCATTGATGTCCTACGCCTTCGCACAACGGCACAAGATTCTCGCCGTGGCGGTCGACCGCGATGCGGTGACCGTGGCCAGCGCCCAGCCCTACGTCACCGGCTGGGAAGCCGATCTGACCCACGTGTTGAAACTGCCGATCAAACGGGTGGTGGCCAACCCGGCGGACATCCAGCGCTTCAGTGTCGAGTTTTTCCGCTTGGCCAAATCAGTGAGCGGCGCCAGCAATGCCGACGCCCAGAGCGGCAATCTCGGCAACTTCGAACAACTGCTCAACCTCGGCGCCAGCGATCAGGAGCCGGACGCCAACGACGCGCACATCGTCAACATCGTCGACTGGCTGTTCCAGTACGCCTTTCAGCAGCGCGCCAGTGATATCCACATCGAGCCACGGCGTGAACAAGGCACCGTGCGCTTTCGCATCGACGGCGTGCTGCACAACGTCTATCAATTTCCCCCGCAGGTGACCATGGCGATTGTCAGTCGCCTGAAAAGCCTCGGGCGGATGAACGTCGCCGAAAAGCGCAAACCCCAGGACGGCCGGGTCAAGACCAAGACCCCGGATGGCGGCGAAGTGGAGCTACGGCTTTCAACGCTGCCCACCGCGTTCGGCGAAAAAATGGTCATGCGGATTTTCGACCCGGAAGTGCTGCTCAAGGATTTCGACCAGTTGGGTTTCAGCGCTGACGATTTGCGCCGCTGGCAGGACATGACCCGCCAGCCCAACGGCATCATTCTGGTCACCGGGCCGACTGGTTCGGGCAAGACCACCACGCTGTACACCACGCTGAAGAAACTGGCGACGCCGGAAGTGAACCTCTGCACCATCGAAGACCCGATCGAAATGGTCGAGCCGGCGTTCAACCAGATGCAGGTGCAGCACAACATCGACCTGAGCTTCGCCGCCGGCGTGCGTGCACTGATGCGGCAAGACCCGGACATCATCATGATCGGCGAGATCCGTGATCTGGAAACCGCTGAAATGGCGATTCAGGCGGCGCTCACCGGACACTTGGTGCTGTCGACCCTGCACACCAACGACGCGCCCAGTGCGATCAGTCGTCTGCTCGAACTCGGCGTGCCGCATTACCTGATCAAAGCCACCGTGCTCGGGGTCATGGCCCAACGACTGGTGCGCACCTTGTGCCCGCATTGCAAGGCGCCGCTGACGCTGGCAGAGGAAGACTGGCAAACCCTGACCCGCCCGTGGCAGGCGCCGTTGCCGAGCAACGCACAACGCGCCATCGGCTGCGTGGAATGCCGCGACACCGGCTATCGCGGCCGCGCCGGGGTCTACGAAATCATGCAACTGAGCGATAGCCTCAAGGCTTTTATCACCCCGGACACCGACCTCACGGCGATTCGCCGCCAGGCATTCAAGGAAGGCATGCGCAGTTTGCGTCTGTCCGGTGCGCAGAAAGTCGCGGCGGGGTTGACCACGGTTGAAGAGGTATTGCGCGTGACGCCGCAGAGCGAGCTCAAATGAGCAAATTGCCATCAATCTGTTTTTAACCCCGGGCCACGCCGTTACACTTGCGCCACTGATCTATCCAACAAGGAATCGTTATGCAGACCGGAAGTGTACTTTTACTGTTTGTGGCCCTGGCCGTCGCCATCCTGTTCATGGGCTTCAAAGTCGTGCCGCAAGGCTTCGAGTGGACGGTCGAGCGCTTCGGTCGCTACACCAACACCCTCAAGCCTGGGCTGAACATCATCATTCCGGTGATGGACCGGATCGGGCGCAAGATCAACGTGATGGAAAGCGTGCTGGATATCCCGCCGCAGGAAGTCATCACCGCCGACAACGCCACGGTGCAGATCGATGCGGTGTGCTTTTTCCAGGTAGTGAATACCGCCCAGGCCGCGTACGAGGTGAACAACCTTGAGCACGCCATTCGTAATCTGCTGCAAACCAACATCCGCACCGTGCTCGGCTCGATGGAACTCGATGCGATGCTCAGCCAGCGTGACAACATCAACGAACGTCTGCTGCGCACCGTCGACGAAGCCACCGCGCCGTGGGGCATCAAGATCACCCGAATCGAAATCAAAGACATCAGCCCGCCTGCCGATCTGATGGCGGCGATGTCCGGGCAGATGAAAGCCGAGCGGATCAAACGCGCGCAAATCCTCGAGGCCGAAGGCTTGCGCGCCTCGGCGATCCTCACCGCCGAGGGCAAGAAGCAGGCACAGATTCTCGAAGCCGAAGGGAGTCGTCAGGCCGCATTCCTCGAGTCGGAAGCCCGTGAGCGTCAGGCCGAAGCCGAAGCTCAGGCGACCAAAGTGGTGTCTGAGGCCATCGCTGGCGGTAACGTTCAGGCGGTCAACTATTTCGTTGCACAGAAATACATCGACGCGCTGGGCAAACTGGCGTCGGCCAACAACAGCAAAGTGATCCTGATGCCGCTGGAAGCCAGTTCGATGATCGGCGCCGTGGGCGGGATCGGCGAAATCGTCAAGGCGACCTTCGACGGCAAGAAGGCCTGAGTCATGCCCACCGAACTGTTCACCTTCTGGAGCTGGCTGGGGCTGGGCACCGTGTTGCTGATCCTCGAAGTGTTCGGGGCGGGCGGCTACCTGTTGTGGATTGGCATGGCAGCGGCCGCTGTCGGCGTCACCACGTTCGTGTTGCCAACCCTGCCGTGGGAGATTCAACTGCTGCTGTTTGCCGTGTTTTCGATTCTCACGGCGCTGTATTGGTGGCGCCGCCAGCGCACGGCAGTGCGCAGCAGCGATCAACCACTGCTGAACCTACGCGGTCAGGAATTGATCGGCAAAGTGTTCGTGGTCAGCGAGGCGATTGTCGATGGTCGCGGCAAGATCAAGGTGGCCGATGGCGTGTGGATCGCTCGCGGGCCGGACACAGCGCTCGGCGAACGCGTGCGCGTGACCGGGCAGCAGGGTGCGGTTTTGCTGGTGGAAAGCGCCGAATAGCCGGGTACGGAACTGGATCGTGGAAATGGCGATCCAACGCCGTAGTTAACCCCTAGGAGTCATCTCATCATGCGTCTCAAATTTGCTGTCGCCACTCTGGCCTTGCTGTCCCTTCCCGTTGGTTCGGCCATGGCGGACAGCTTTTGGCGTAACGTCATTTCGTCCGGTGCGACTACCGGTTCGACCTATCTGACCTTCAAGGATCACAAGCTGATCATCGCCGCACAGGACGATGCCGGCAGTTTCGTTGCCAGTGACGGCGGCATTCGTGGGCCGTATCTGGAAGCCGCGATGCAGAAAGTCCGCGCCGACAATCCGGGCCTGCAGGCGACAGACATGGAACTGGCGAATGCGATTCTGGCGAAGAACGCCGTGGCTTCCGAGTAAGCCGTTCGCCGAAGCAAAAATGCCGCTCAATCGAGCGGCATTTTTTTGCCTGTCTTCTGACCCCAGCACAAAACCCTGTGGGAGCGAGCTTGCTCGCGAAGGCAATTTCACATCCGAAATATGCGGCGACTGACACGCCGTCTTCGCGAGCAAGCTCGCTCCCACAAGGACCGCATACAGTCTGAATGTCAGCGGTAATCATCGACCGGGACACAAGCGCAGAACAGATTGCGATCGCCGTAAACGTTATCCACCCGATTCACCGCCGGCCAATACTTGTGCGCCTTGGTGTGCGCATCCGGGGTAATTCCTTGCTCGATGCTGTACGGCCGCTCCCAGACTCCGGTGACATCCGCGAGGGTATGCGGCGCCCGTTTCAGCGGGTTGTCCTCGGCCGCCCAGTTGCCGTTCTGCACTTCGGTGATTTCTGCACGAATGCTCAGCATGGCGCCGATAAACCGATCCAGTTCAGCCTTGGATTCACTTTCGGTCGGCTCGACCATCAAGGTTCCCGGCACCGGGAAGGACATGGTCGGCGCATGGAAACCGTAATCCATCAGGCGCTTGGCGACGTCTTCCTCACTGATTCCGGTCTGCGCCTTCAATGGCCGCAGATCGAGAATGCATTCGTGAGCCACGCGCCCGTTGCGCCCGGTATATAGCACCGGGAAGGCGCCGGATAAATGCTGCGCCAGGTAATTCGCCGCCAGGATCGCCACTTCACTGGCGTCCGCCAGTTGCGGGCCCATCATGGCGATGTACATCCAGCTGATCGGCAAAATGCTCGCGCTGCCCCACGGCGCCGCGCTGACGGCGCCGTTCTGCGCCAACGGCCCATCGATTGGCACCACCGGATGATTGGCGACGAACGGCGCCAGATGCGCGCGAATGCCGATGGGCCCCATGCCCGGGCCGCCACCGCCGTGTGGGATGCAGAAGGTCTTGTGCAAATTCATGTGCGACACGTCGGCGCCGATGTCCGCCGGTCGCGCCAGCCCGACCTGCGCATTGAGGTTGGCGCCGTCCATGTACACCTGACCGCCGTGTTTGTGGATAACTTCGCAGATCTCGCTGATGCCCTCCTCGTACACACCGTGAGTCGACGGATAGGTTGCCATCAGGCACGACAACTTATCCCCAGCTTCGGCGGCTTTCGCTTTCAAATCCTCAAGGTCGACGTTGCCCGCTTCATCGCACTCGACAATCACCACACGCATGCCGGCCATCTGCGCCGAAGCCGGGTTGGTGCCATGGGCCGAGGACGGAATCAGACAGATATCCCGCGCGCCCTGCTGACGGCTCTCGTGATACTTGCGAATCGCCAGCAGCCCGGCGTACTCACCTTGGGCGCCGGAGTTGGGCTGCATGCAGATCGCATCAAACCCGGTGATTGCGCACAGCCAGCGCTCCAGTTCTTCGATCATCAAGGTGTAACCGAGTGCCTGCTCTCTCGGTACGAACGGATGCAGGTTGGCGAACTGCGGCCAGGTGATCGGGATCATTTCGCTGGTGGCATTGAGTTTCATCGTGCACGAGCCCAATGGGATCATTGACTGGTTGAGCGCCAGATCCTTGTTCTCCAGTTGTTTGAGATAGCGCAGCATCTCGGTTTCGCTGTGATGGGCGTTGAATACCGGATGGCGCAAGTAAGGTGTCTTGCGCTGGAGGTTGTCAGGGATACCGGAAACCAGCACTTCGACGTCGAGTTCGTCGACGTTCAATCCATGATCGGCGCCGAGCAGCACATCGAACAGCTTGGCCACGGTGCTCTCATCGCATGTCTCATCGAGACTCAGCCCCACACGACCGCGCCCGAGAATTCTGAGGTTGATCTGTGCGGCTTGAGCGCTTTCAATGATCGCCGTTTGCGCACCGCCGACTTCCAGCGTCAGGGTGTCGAAGAACTGCGCATTGACCCGGCTGATTCCTTTGCGCTCAAGCCCCGCCGCCAGAATGCAGGTCAGCCGATGGACGCGCTGGGCGATACGTTTCAGGCCTTCCGGACCGTGATAGACCGCGTAGCAACTGGCGATGTTGGCCAGCAGCACCTGCGCCGTGCAGATGTTCGAATTGGCCTTCTCGCGGCGGATATGTTGCTCGCGGGTCTGCAACGCCATGCGCAGCGCGACGTTACCCCGGGCGTCTTTCGACACACCAATGATCCGCCCCGGAATCGCCCGTTTGTATTCCTCGCGACTGGCAAAGAACGCTGCGTGTGGCCCGCCGTATCCCATCGGCACGCCGAAGCGCTGGGATGCACCGAACACCACATCGGCACCCAACTCGCCCGGCGGTGTCAGCAATAGCAGACTCAGTAAATCAGTGGCGACGCAGGCCAGCGCTTGCTGCGCATGCAGGTGATCGATCAATGGCCGCAGATCATGAATCTCGCCGTGGGTGTCGGGATACTGCAACAACGCACCGAACACCTGGTGCTGCTTCAAGTTGTCCACCGCGTCGATGATCAACTCGAAACCGAAGCCTTCGGCGCGGGTCTGCACCACCGAAATGGTCTGTGGATGACAGTTCTCATCGACGAAAAACAGATTGCTCTTCGACTTCGCCACACGCTTGGCCAAAGCCATGGCTTCGGCCGCCGCCGTGGCCTCATCGAGCAGCGAAGCGTTGGCCAGTTCGAGGCCGGTGAGGTCGATGGTCAGTTGCTGGAAATTCAGCAGCGCTTCGAGCCGGCCCTGAGCGATCTCGGGCTGATATGGCGTGTACGCGGTGTACCAGCCGGGATTTTCCAGGACGTTGCGCAGGATGACGGTCGGCGTCAGGGTGCCGTGGTAGCCCATGCCGATCAGACTGGTCCAGACCTGATTCTGCTCGGCATAACCGCGCAGTTTGGCCAGTGCTGCTTGTTCATCCAGCGCGGGGGGCAAATCGAGCGCGCGGTTGAAGCGAATGCCCGGCGGCACGGTCTGTTCGATCAGTTCGACGCGGCTGCCGAGGCCGAGGCTGTCGAGCATGGCTTGTTGCTCGGCGGCGTCGGGACCGAGGTGGCGGCGCAGGAAGGCATCGGGGTCGCGTAACTGGCTCAGGGACGGCAACTGGGACATGACGGGCTCTCTCTTGGCTGGCGCTCGGCGTCAATGCAACACGGTCAAACCAGCATAGCAGCCCATGCCAAGGCTAAATTTTCAAGATCAACACTGACCCTGTGGGAGCGAGCTTGCTCGCGAAAGCGGTGTGTCAGTCGCGGAAGATGTTGAATGTAAAACCGCCTTCGCGAGCAAGCTCACTCCTACAGGGGATTTGTGCCGCCCATGAAAAAGCCCCGACGGGTCGGGGCTTTGGGTATTGCTTAACGCTTACTCGCCGATGGCAGCCTTGTAGGCAGCGGCATCGAGCAGCTTGTCCAGCTCAGCCTTGTCGGTTGGCTTGAGCTTGAAGATCCACGCGCCGTACGGGTCGGAGTTCAGCAGTTCAGGCGAACCACCCAGCTCGTCGTTGACGGCAATCACTTCACCGCTGATCGGCGAATAGATGTCCGACGCGGCTTTCACCGACTCAACCACACCGGCCTGATCTTCGGCAGCGAACACCTTGCCTACTTCAGTCAGCTCGACGAACACCACATCGCCCAGCGCTTCCTGCGCGTGATCGCTGATGCCCACGGTGACGGTGCCGTCAGCTTCCAGACGTGCCCATTCATGACTTTCGGCAAAACGCAGTTCAGCGGGGATATTGCTCATCTTCGGTGTCCTCGGGAATTGGGTCAGCGGTCATGCCCGCCAAAAAAGGTTAGATCAAAGTTTTGCCATGGCGTACGAACGTCGGTTTGACCACCCGTACCGGGTACCACTTGCCACGGATTTCCACTTCGGCGCGGTCGGCGGTTGCCATCGGCACACGCGCCAGGGCAATCGATTTGCTTAGCGTAGGAGAGAAACTACCACTGGTGATCTCCCCTTCGCCAACATCAGCGATACGAACCACCTGATGAGCGCGCAAAACACCGCGTTCTTCCAGCACCAGGCCGACCAGTTTGTGCGCAACGCCGGCGGCTTTTTCCGCCTCCAGAGCAGTGCGACCGATGAACTGGCGCGTGGCCGGTTCCCAGGCAATGCTCCAGGCCATATTCGAGGCCAGCGGCGAAACGTCCTGATGAATGTCCTGACCGTAAAGGTTCATCCCGGCTTCGACGCGTAGCGTGTCACGGGCGCCGAGGCCGATCGGGGAAATGCCGGCGCCGACCAGATCGTTGAAGAACCCCGGCGCCTGACTGGCTGGCAGGCAGATTTCCAGACCATCTTCACCGGTATAACCGGTACGGGCGATGAACCAGTCGCCGTCGGTGTAGCCTTCGAAGGGTTTAAGGTGCTGGATCAGCGTGGCGCGCGACTGGGTCACCAGTTCGGCAATCTTGTGCCGGGCCTGCGGGCCTTGAATGGCGAGCATCGCCAGTTCGGCGCGTTCGTGCAGTTGCACGTCGTAACTACCGCGCTGCGCGTTCATCCAGGCCAGATCCTGATCGCGGGTCGAAGCGTTGAACACCAGACGATACGCATCGTCGAGGCGGTAAACGATCATGTCATCGACGATGCCGCCGCGCTCATTGAGCATGGTGCTGTACAACGCACGGCCGGGGCGGTGCAGACGATCAACGTCATTGGCCAGCAAATGCTGCAGCCAGGCCTTGGCCTGGGTACCGGTGACGTCGATTACGGTCATGTGGGAAACATCGAATACCCCGCAATCGCGACGCACCTCGTGGTGCTCCTCGACCTGCGAGCCGTAATGCAGGGGCATGTCCCAACCGCCAAAATCGACCATCTTCGCGCCAAGGGCGAGATGCAGGTCATACAGAGGCGTACGCTGTCCCATGGGTTTCTCCTTCCGGGCGTGGCGAAGGTGCGGACAGTCGCTGCACAGCGTGAAAGCCTCGTAATAGAAGGCTTTCAACCAATTTCAGCGAAAAGATCTGTCAGACGAACCGCACCGAATGCCGCGCATTGTAGCCGCATGATTCAGGACTCACTACTAAGTGTTTCGATGGGCAGAGCGGCGAATCAGGCCGATGACCGGTAACAACCCGACCAGAACCAGGGTCAGCGCCGGCAATGACGCCCGTGCCCATTCGCCTTCGCTGGTCATTTCAAAGATGCGTACGGCCAGCGTGTCCCAGCCAAACGGGCGCATCAGCAGGGTCGCGGGCATTTCCTTGAGCACATCGACGAACACCAGCAGCGCCGCGCTCAGCGTGCCGGGCAGTAACAGCGGCAGATACACTTTGAAAAACAGTCGCGGCCCACTGACACCCAGGCTACGTGCCGCTTCGGGCAAAGATGGCCGTATACGCGCCAGACTGTTTTCCAATGGTCCATAAGCCACGGCAATAAAACGCACCAGATAGGCCATCAACAATGCCGCCAGACTGCCGAGCAGCAACGGCTTGCCGGCGCCGCCAAGCCAAGCGGAGAGCGGAATCACCAGTTCGCGATCCAGATAACTGAACGCCAGCATGATCGACACCGCCAGCACTGAACCCGGCAAGGCGTAGCCAAGATTGGCCAGACCAACTCCAGAGTTGATCGCCCGAGTCGGCGCCAAGCGCCGGGCAAACGCCAGCAGCAGCGCAACGCTTACGGTAATCAGCGCCGCCATGCCGCCCAGATAAAGGGTGTGCAGAATCAGCCCGGCGTAGCGTTCATCGAGATCGAAACGCCCGCGCTGCCAGAACCAGACAACCAGTTGCAGCACCGGAATCACGAAGGCGCAGGCAAACACCATTGCGCACCAGCTCATTGCCGCGAGCGCCTTGAACCCGCGTAAGTGATACAGGGCTTTGACCCGTGGCCGCTCGTTGCTCGCCCGATTGGCGCCACGCGCACGACGCTCGCCATACAGCACCAGTATCACCACCAGCAGCAACAGACTCGCCAGTTGCGCCGCACTCGGCAGGCTGAAAAAGCCGTACCAGGTCTTGTAGATGGCCGTGGTGAAGGTGTCGAAGTTGAACACCGACACTGCGCCGAAATCAGCGAGGGTTTCCATCAGCGCCAGCGCTACGCCGGCGCCAATCGCAGGACGCGCCATTGGCAACGCCACTCGCCAGAAAGCTTGCCACGGCGACTGACCGAGTACTCGCGCGGCTTCCATCAGGCCTTTGCCCTGCGCGAGAAACGCGGTGCGCGCCAGCAGGTAAACGTAGGGATAGAAGACCAGCACCAGCACGATGATCACCCCGCCGGTGGAGCGCACGCGCGGCAGGCGCAGGCCTGTGCCGAACCATTCACGCAGCAGGCTCTGTACGGGACCGGCGAAGTCGAGCAGGCCTACGAAAACGAAGGCCAGCACGTACGCGGGGATGGCGAAGGGCAGCATCAGCGCCCAGTCGAGCCAGCGCCGCCCGGGGAATTCGCAGAGGCTGGTGAGCCAGGCGAGGCTGACGCCGAGCAGTGTCACACCGACACCGACGCCAACGACCAGCGTCAGGGTGTTGCCGAGCAGACGCGGCATCTGGGTTTGCCACAGGTGCGACCAGATTTGTTGGTCGATGGTCTGCCATGAGAGCAGCAGAACGCTCAGCGGCAACAGCACCAGCGCGGCGATGGTGAAGACGATGGGGTACCAGCGGCGTTGGGCGGGGTGGGCCACTTTTGGGTCTCTGGGGGGATTGGGGTGTTCTTGGATGAGGTGTTTCAGGTTGAGATTGCTGCCCTCACCCTAACCCTCTCCCAGAGGGAGAGGGGACTGACCGAGGTGCTCTTTCGATTTACGCCGACCTGAATTATCGAGCCGAACTCAAGTGTCGAAAACAACACAAGTCGACTCCCTCTCCCGTGGGAGAGGGCTGGGGTGAGGGGCTGGTTTTTGAATCAAACAAATCTTTCGAAACGATTCAGTTCCAACCCGCCCGATCCATCATCCGGATCGCCTCGGCCTGACGCTTGCCCGCCACTTCCACCGGCAAGGTATCAGCAATGAACTTGCCCCACGCCGCCACTTCTTCGGAAGGCGCCACCGCCGGGTTGGCCGGGAATTCCTGGTTCACGTCAGCAAAAATCTTCTGCGCCTCAGGCGTGGTCATCCACTCGACCAAAGCCTTGGCCGCTTCCGGGTGTGGCGCATGCTTGGTCAGACCGATGCCCGACAGGTTTACGTGTACGCCACGATCCGCCTGATTCGGCCAGAACAGTTTTACCGGCAGCTCCGGCTTCTGCTTGTGCAGGCGACCGTAGTAGTAAGTGTTGACGATGCCGACGTCGCACTGGCCGGCGTTGATCGCTTCCAGCACCGCTACGTCATCGGAGAACACGTCGGTGGAGAGGTTATTCACCCAGCCCTTGAGGATTTCCTCGGTCTTCGCCGCGCCGTGGACTTCGATCATGGTCGCGGTCAGCGACTGGTTGTAGACCTTCTTCGCCGTGCGCAGGCACAAGCGCCCTTCCCAGTTCTTGTCGGCCAGCGCTTCGTAAGTCGTCAGTTCACCCGGCTTCACCCGTTGAGTCGAATAGGCGATGGTCCGCGCGCGCAGGCTCAGGCCAGTCCAGGCATGAGTCGAAGAGCGATATTGCAGCGGAATGTTGGCGTCGATGGTTTTCGAGGTGAACGGCTGGAGAATGCCCATCTGCTCGGCTTGCCAGAGGTTGCCAGCGTCGACGGTAAGCAGCAGGTCGGCGGTGGCGTTTTCACCTTCGGCCTTGATGCGCTGCATCAGCGGCGCTTCCTTGTCGGTGATGAACTTGATCTTCACCCCGGTCTTGGCGGTGTAGGCATCGAACACCGGTTTGATCAGTTCATCGATGCGCGACGAGTAAACCACCACCTCATCAGCGGCCTGAGCGGTTGTACTGCCGATCAGGGTCAGGGCCAGTGCGGTCAGAAGACGCTTGGGTGCCAACATGGGAGTGGTCTCTCGGTCGGAAAATGTGGGCCAAATGATAAGGACTCACATTTACCACCTCAATCGAACTCTTTTTGAAGGAGTTACCAGATGTTGCACAGCCTGAAATCTTTGGTGTCGGCTCTGGCCCCTTCGCGAGCAAGCTCGCACCCACAGGGTTTGATGTGTTCACAAAATTGATGTTTCACACCGACCACTGTGGGAGCGAGCTTGCTCGCGAAGAGGCCGTCAGCCTCAATACAGATGTCAGGCCTTGGCGAGTGCCGGCAGATCCCCGGTCAACCCCAAAGCCTCCCGCACAAACAGCGCCTTCGCCTCCGGCATCTGCTCCACCAGCTTCAAACCGGCATTCCTCAACCAGCGCACCGGCAACGGATCCGCCTGGAACAACCGCTCAAACCCTTCCATCGCTGCCATCAGCGCCAGGTTATGCGGCATGCGCCGACGTTCGTAACGGCTCAGCACTTTCACATCCGCCAGACGCTCACCGCGCTCCGCAGCCTGCAACAACACTTCGGCCAGCACCGCCGCATCGAGGAAACCAAGGTTCACACCTTGCCCCGCCAACGGGTGAATGGTGTGCGCCGCATCGCCAATCAGCGCCAGACCTTCGGCCACATAACGTTTGGCATGCCGCTGACGCAGCGGCACGCACAGTCGCGGATCGGCACTGATGACTTCGCCGAGACGGCCTTCAAAAGCGCGCTCCAGCTCACGACAGAAATCCGCTTCGTCCAGCGCCATCAAGCGCTCGGCCTCACTCGGCGTGGTCGACCAGACAATCGAGCACCAGTCCTGCTGCCCGTCACGTTCCAGCGGCAGAAACGCCAGCGGCCCGTGATCGGTAAAGCGCTGCCACGCGGTCATCTGGTGCGACTTGCTGCTGCGCACGCTGGTAACGATGGCGTGATGCAGGTAATCCCACTCACGCGTCGCCACACCGGTCAGACGTCGCACTGCCGAGTTGGCACCGTCAGCGGCAATCACCAGCGGCGCGCGCAACTGTCGACCATCGGCCAGCGTCAGCAGCCAGTCATCACCGGAGCGACGCATCTGTTCCAGCCGCGCATTGGCCAGCATGCCCAGATCGCAATCGTGCAAACGGTCGAGCAAGGCATCCTGCACCACACGGTTTTCGACGATGTGGCCAAGCACCTCGGCATGCACGCTGCTCGCCGAAAAGTGAATCTGCCCGGTGCCGCTGCCATCCCACACGTGCATGTCGGTGTACGGGCTGCTGCGGCGTGCGGCGATGCCATCCCACACACCGAGGCGTTCAAGAATGCGCTGGCTCGCCGCTGACAGGGCGCTCACGCGCGGTTCAAACGCAGCTTCAGCGTCGAACGGTTTGACGCTCAGTGGGCTGCCGTCGAGCAGCAGGACTTCGAGCCCGCTGTTCTGCAACGCCAACGCCAGGGCGCTGCCGACCATTCCGGCTCCGACAATCAGCAGATCTGCGCGCATGTCCATGCTTTAAGCCTGTCTCGCTTGCGGCTTGAGCCGCACATAAAGGGTTTTACCGACCCGCGCCACCAGATTGCCGGCGCCGTCATGAATGTCGACCTGCAACTGCGGCAGGTACTTCTCGCCATTGGCGGTTTGCCGGCGAATCTCGGCGAGCAAGGTCTCGTCGATATTGAACCGGGCGAACACCGGGCCTTTGCCCGGTGCAATGAAATCGATGTCGGCAGCCTTGTCCCAGACGATGTACTTCGAGCCAAGGTTTTCCATGAGCATCAGCATGAAGAACGGATCGACCATCGAATACAGACTGCCGCCAAACTGCGTGCCGACGTAGTTGCGGTTGTACCAGCCAAGGCCCATCGACACCTGAACGTCGCGGAAATCATCGCTGATGTGCCGAACGCGTACGCCAGCGCCGAGGTAGGGCGGGTAGAACGTCATCACCCAGCGCATCAACCGCGCCTTGCCGAATTTAGCGGTCAACCACTTAAGCATCCGGACGCGTTCCCAAACCCATGGCCTGACGCGCAAACCAGCGTTTGGCCGGCGGCAACAGGTCGAGACCGAGCAAACCGATGTTGCGGCCCAGCGACACCAATGGCTGCGTGCTGCCGAACAGCCGCGTGACCTGATCGGAGAAACCGACGGTAAGGTCCTGATCAAGACGCTGACGCTCGCGATAAGCCTGCAATGTGGCGAAGTCGCCCAGCGGCTTATCGCTGGCCAGCAGCGCAGCGGCCAAGGCATCGGCGTCACGCAGCGACAGATTGAAACCCTGCCCGGCGATCGGGTGCAGGCTATGCGCGGCATTACCGAGCACGGCCAGATGCGAACGCACTTGCTCTTCGGCCTCGACCAGCGTCAACGGGTACAAATGTCGCGCGCCGACCTGTTTCAGCGTACCGAGGCGATAACCGAATACGCCTTGCAATTCGCTGAGGAAATCGCGCTCGCTCAAATCGGCCAGACGCTGCGCGTCCATACCCAGACGGGTCCAGACCAGAGCGCAGCGGTTCTCCGGCAGCGGCAGCAGCGCCATCGGCCCTTCGTCGGTGAAGCGCTCGAAGGCCATGCCGTTGTGCGCTTCGCTCGGGGTGATGTTGGCGATCAGCGCGCTCTGGTTGTACGGACGCTTGCGCACGTTGATGCCCAGTTGTTCGCGCAGCCCGGAGCGCCCGCCATCGGCAAGTACCGCGAGATCGCATTCAAGCGTGGTTTCATCGTTGAGGGTGAGGCGATAGCCATCGGCCAGCGGCTCCATGCGCGTGACTTCCGCCGGGCAGCGCCAGCTGATCACGTCTTTGTCGATGTGCTGCCAAAGGCACTGGCCGAGCCAGGCGTTTTCCACCACGTAACCGAGTGCCGGCACGCCCTCTTCCATCGCCGACAAACGCGCGGTGGAGAAGCGGCCACGGTCGGAAACGTGAATCTGTTTGATCGGCTCGGCACGGCGGGAGATTTCCTGCCACACGCCCAGCCGTTGATAAATCTGCCGCGAGCCGAAGGACAGCGCCGACGAACGTGCATCGTAGCTCGGCTGCCAGCTGTCGCCGGGGGCGAACGGCTCGATCAGGACGATCTTCCAGCCACGGGACTTGGCCCCGGTCTGCAAGGCCAACGCCAGACTGGCGCCGACCAGACCGCCACCGATGATTGCCAGATTGACTCGACTCATGCCGCGTGTGTCCTTGCTTGCGCCATCAGCGCTTCGATTTCAACGACGGTTTTCGGCACGCCGTGGGTGAGGATTTCACAACCGGTTTTGGTCACCACCACGTCGTCCTCGATGCGCACGCCAATGCCGCGCCATTTCTTCGCGACGTTTTGATTGTCCGGGGCGATGTAGATGCCCGGCTCGACGGTCAGCGCCATGCCGACTTCCAGCACGCGCCATTCGCCGCCGACCTTGTACTCGCCGACGTCATGTACATCCATGCCCAGCCAGTGGCCGGCGCGGTGCATGTAAAACGCCTTATAGGCTTCGCTGGCGATCAATTCGTCGACCTCGCCTTGCAGCAAACCGAGTTTCACCAGCCCCGTGGTAATGACTCGAACCGTGGCTTCGTGCGCCTGATTCCAGTGCTTGTTCGGGGCGATTTCGGCGAACGCTGCTTCCTGCGAGGCCAGGACCAATTCGTAGATCGCTTTCTGCTCGGGCGAAAACTTGCCGTTGACCGGCCAGGTACGAGTGATGTCGCTGGCGTAGCAATCGATCTCGCAACCGGCGTCGATCAACACCAGATCGCCGTCCTTGAGCACCGCGTCATTCTGCTGGTAATGCAGGATGCAGCTGTTGCGCCCGGCGGCGACGATCGAACCGTAAGCCGGCATCTTCGCCCCGCCCTTGCGGAATTCGTAGTCGAGTTCGGCTTCGAGGGTGTATTCGTGGAGCCCGGCCCGACTGGCCTGCATCGCGCGGATGTGGGCTTGCGCCGAGATCCGTGCGGCTTCGCGCATCACCTTCACTTCTGCCGCCGATTTATACAGGCGCATGTCGTGCAGCAGATGATCCAGGGCAACGAATTCGTTCGGCGGCTGGGCGCCGAGGTGCGCCTTGGAGCGGATCACGTTGATCCAGTCCATCAGGTGACGATCAAATTCGGGGTTGCTGCCCATCGCCGAATACACCCGGTCGCGGCCTTCGATCAGGCCCGGGAGGATGTCGTCGATGTCGGTAATCGGAAAGGCGTCGTCGGCACCAAAGTCGCGGATCGCGCCTTCTTGCCCCGCGCGCAGACCGTCCCACAATTCGCGTTCGGCGTTGCGTTCACGGCAGAACAGCACGTATTCGCCATGTTCACGGCCGGGCATCAGGACGATGACAGCCTGCGGCTCGGGAAACCCGCTGAGGTACTGGAAGTCGCTGTCCTGACGATAGACGTGCTCGACGTCGCGATTGCGAATGGCCACCGCGGCGGCGGGCAGGATCGCGATGCTGTTGGGTTCCATCTGCGCCATCAGGGCCTTGCGGCGACGGCTGTATTCCGCTTTCGGGATATGGGTCATGGGCAGATGGCTTTCCCTGGCACGCGATTAATGCAGCGACGGCTTGGCGGCTGGCGGCACGTCGGTTTTCTTGGTTTCCGAGAACAGCAGCAGCGGCGCGACGCGCAGGTACTCCATGACTTCCATGTAGTCGGTTTCGCCGTCTTCGGATTCTTCGAGGGCGTCTTGCACTTGGGAAATGGCGGCCAGATCCTGCAGCACTTCGGTGGCTTCAGTGCTGAGCATGCTGCTGTCGCGGCAGTTCAGGCCGAACCCGCTGAGGAAGCCCTGGCACCACTCGCCCAGTGCAGCGGCGCGGTCGGCCAGCGGCGCGTCATCGGTCGGCAGCAGCAGAACGACAGTGACGTCGTCGCCGGTCAGCTCGCCTTTGACCATCTCTTGCAGGCCGATCAGGGCGTTGCGGACGTTGTCCTGGATGTCGCCTTCGAGCAGTTCGGCGGCGTCGATCAGCCAGCCTTCGTTATCGAAGCCGGCACCGGCGCAACTGCGCCCGAGCAGCACGCCGTGCAGTTCGGCAGGCGAGACGTTGTGGCCGCTGGAGGTCAGCAGGGTGGCAAAGGCTTGGTACGGGGAATTCGCAATGGTCATGGGCAGCTAGGCGCCAGACGGCGCTATGTCTAGAATGAAGGCCTTGTATCCTACATCGACAGACTCGCCAAGACTATTAAAGGCTGTCCGCCAGCTAACCCATCAGACAGTGAAACCAATGGAAGACAACGACCTGCAAGCGCTGATGGCCAGACTCGAACTGCTGATTGGCCGAGTCGAGCAACTAAAGAGTCAAAATGCACTCTTACTAGCTCAGGAAAAGACCTGGCGCGAGGAACGCGCTCACCTCATTGAAAAAAACGAAATCGCCCGGCGTAAGGTCGAATCGATGATTTCGCGCCTCAAGGCCCTGGAGCAAGACTCATGAGTTCAAGCAATAGCGTCACCGTGCAGATCCTCGACAAAGAGTATTCGATCATCTGCCCGCAGGAAGAACGCAGCAATCTGGTCAGTGCCGCGCGTTATCTGGATGGCAAGATGCGCGAGATCCGCAGCAGCGGCAAAGTCATTGGTGCCGATCGTATCGCCGTGATGGCCGCGCTGAACATCACCCATGACCTCTTGCACAAAGAAGAGCGCCCGGACATCCAGGCCAGCGGTTCGACCCGTGAACAGGTGCGTGACTTGCTCGATCGTGTCGATCTGGTGCTCGCCGACGATCCGGACATCAGCAAGGGCTGATTCGCCAGGCCGCTTGAGGTATACTCGCCGCACTCCCTGGGGTGCTTGCCAGTTGACGATGTCCCTGAGCCGATTCGCACTACCCTGGAAGTTGCACGTTGGGCTGGTGTGCATGTCCGCCAGACGGAAAGCCTTAAAGTCTACTGCATCTTCCACCTTGAACTTTCGGGTTCAAGGGCTAAGTTGACAGCGGTTCATCCGGGGAGCCTGATTCGAATCCGATGTCGGTGAATGCCGACATCGGATTTTTTATGCGTACGTTTTCGTCCAACCTGCCGAAGCCGAACCATGACCGAACCCGCGCTGCTGCCCCGCCCGCAACTTCGTCGCCTGCTGCGCAAGGCGCGCCGCGCGCTCACGCCGGGCGAGCAACGCCAAGCGGCCAAAGGCCTGTTCCGGCAATTGGCCCAAGACCCGCACTTTCGTCGGGCGAAACACATTTCCCTGTACCTGCCCACCGACGGTGAAATCGATCCGCGCCTGCTGCTGCGTGAAGCCCAGCGCCGAGGCAAAGCCACGTACCTGCCAGTGCTCAGTGCCTGGCCGCGAACCAAAATGGTCTTCCAGCGCATTCGCCCCGGCGAGAAGCTCAAAGCCAATCGCTTTCGCATTCTTGAGCCGCGGGCCAATCTGGCCAGGCAACGCAAGGTCTGGGCGCTGGATCTGGTGTTGTTACCGCTGGTGGGTTTTGACGACGTCGGCGGACGCCTGGGGATGGGCGGCGGATTTTACGATCGCAGCCTCGCGTATCTGGCCCGGCGCCAGAACTGGCGCAAGCCGACGCTATTAGGGCTGGCTCATGAATGTCAGAAGGTCGAACGCTTGGCGCAAGCAAGCTGGGATGTACCGTTGCAAGGCACGGTCACCGATAAGGCGTGGTATTTCGCGGGATAGGACGCCGCACGGAACAGCGGCGTCGAGAAAGCAGTTTCAGCGCTTGAAAGCGGTCGACTGTTGAACCTGTTGCGCGACTTCAATCGGCGCGTCGGCCTTGTTCGACCACAGGCTCTGCGCGTAACCGGTGGTCACGACACCCAAGCCAAACAAAATTACCAAAGTCCATAGTAAATCCGGTTTGCGTTTCATCGATTGCCCCCCTCAAGGCACATCATCACGATGACAGCAGCGGTTTCCGTTTGTAGGCCGTGCAGCAGCGTCAAGCTTTAAAGGCCGGCATTTTGCGGCAACGTGAACCTGTGCGCAAACGCTGACGTCAACCGACTGTCGGTTTGTCATAAAATTGCCCGACAACCTGCCCAATGACCGTTTCAGGAGCAAAAAACCATGGCCTATTGGCTGATGAAGTCCGAGCCCGACGAACTTTCGATCAAAGGCCTGGAAAAACTTGGCACAGCGCGCTGGGACGGGGTGCGCAACTATCAGGCGCGTAACTTTCTGCGGGCGATGGCGGTGGGCGACGAGTTCTTTTTCTACCATTCCAGCTGCCCGGAGCCGGGAATTGCCGGGATTGGCAAGATTATCGAGGCGGCGTACCCGGATCCCACCGCACTGGAACCGGAGAGCCATTACTTCGATCCCAAGGCTACGCAGGAGAAGAACGCGTGGAGTGCGATTGACGTTGAACACGTCGAGACGTTTGCGCGGGTGTTGAAGCTGGATTATCTGAAGCAGCAGACCACGCTGGCGGAGATGCCGTTGGTACAGAAGGGCTCGCGGCTGTCGGTGATGCCGGTAACGCCGGAGCAGTGGGCGGCGGTGATTGCGCTTAAACCCTGAGGGAAATGTCGCCTGAAACATTGCCATCGCGAGCAGGCTCACTCCTACAGGGGAACGCATTCCAACTGTAGGAGTGAGCCTGCTCGCGAAGAGGCCCGCCCGGACAACAAATGACTTACTGAATGATCAGGTTGTTGAACAACAGATCTTCAACCACCGGCTTGCCGGTCTCGTCATTCATCACTTGCTGGGTCTGCTTCAACGCTTCCTGACGCAGCTTTTCCTTGCCTTCAATGCTACCCATTGCCTCAGTGGTCTGCTGAGTGAACAGCGCTACCAGCTGATTGCGGATCAGTGGTTCGTTGGCCTTGACCAGTTTGCTCGCCTCTTCACCGGTCACACGCAGTGCCACATCGGCCTTGTAGACCTTGAGCTTCGGCGTGCCGTCCAGCCCATAGTTACCCACGAACGGCGGGCTCAGGGTGATGTAGCTTACCTTCGGCGCCTCGCCTTCTTTGGCTTCTTCGGCCAGCGCTGCCACAGGCAGAGACAGGGCCAGCAACAACATGATCCACGCTTTCACAATTCGCTCCTTATCCGGTTTGCGGCCTAGCATAACGACCCGCCGCGCAAGCACAAGCTTATGGCTGACTATCAGGGCCGGGTATGCTCGTTGACCCGTTGACTGACACACCTACACTTATCGGCCATCACTCCCAAAGGAATAGCCCTGATGAAAGCCGTGCTGTGCAAAGCCTTCGGCCCTGCCGAATCGCTGGTGCTGGAAGACGTCGCCAGTCCCGCCCTGAAGAAGAACGAAATCCTCCTGGACGTGCACGCCGCCGGGGTCAACTTCCCGGACACGCTGATCATCGAGGGCAAGTACCAATTCAAGCCGCCCTTTCCGTTTTCACCGGGTGGCGAAGCGGCCGGCGTGGTTCGCGAAGTCGGCGAGAAGGTCAGCCACCTCAAGGTCGGTGACCGGGTCATGGCCCTGACCGGTTGGGGCAGTTTCGCTGAACAGGTCGCGGTGCCGGGCTATAACGTACTGCCGATTCCGCCGTCGATGGATTTCAACATCGCTGCCGCCTTCAGCATGACCTACGGCACCTCGATGCACGCGCTCAAGCAACGCGCCAACCTGCAACCGGGCGAAACCCTGCTGGTGCTCGGTGCGTCCGGCGGTGTCGGCCTGGCCGCCGTGGAGATCGGCAAAGCCATGGGCGCCCGCGTCATCGCTGCTGCCAGCAGCGCGGAGAAACTCGCGGTGGCCAAAGCGGCCGGCGCCGATGAGCTGATCAATTACAGCGAAGCCAGCCTCAAGGACGAAATCAAACGCCTCACCGACGGCCAGGGTGCCGATGTGATTTACGACCCGGTCGGCGGCGACCTGTTCGACCAAGCCATTCGCGCCATCGCCTGGAACGGCCGCCTGCTGGTGGTCGGCTTCGCCAGCGGTCGGATTCCGGAACTGCCGGTCAACCTTGCCCTGCTCAAAGGCGCGGCGGTGCTCGGCGTGTTCTGGGGTTCCTTCGCCCAGCGCCAGCCGCAAGACAACGCGGCGAACTTCCAGCAGTTATTCGGCTGGTTTGCCGAGGGCAAGTTGAAACCGCTGGTGTCGCAGGTCTATCCGCTGAGCAATGTGGCGCAGGCGATCAATGATCTTGGCCAGCGCAAGGCTGTCGGCAAGGTGGTGGTGCAGGTTCGCTGAGACTCTTCAACGACCGGGCGACGCCGCTATGTCGCCCGGCATCAGATGTTCCTGAACCTTTTCGCTCTGTGACTCAACAAGCTTTCCCTTGTCATCGAAGCGCAGAACGATCAGCCAATCGTAAACATCGACCGGCCATTTCGGCTGGCCGATCAGCATCGGGCCATCACCGCCGAAGGCGGCAATCAGTTTGTTGATATGGCTGTGGTGCCATGCAATCAGCACGGTTTTCGCCTGATTGCTCTTGCGCAGCGAACTGACCAGATTGTCGACGTCGTTATTGGCAAACGGCTGTTCGATGGGCAATTGCAGGCGCTGGGACAGCGGAATCAGTGTCTGACGCGGTCGGATGCTTTCCGGGCTGTCGGCGGTAGCGATCAGACGTTGGGGCGTGAGTGCCTGGTCGTCCAGTTGCAACGAGGTGAAATAGTCCGCGTAGGCAACGGCGCGCTGCTCGCCCCGGGCATTGAGTTCACGGCCCACCTCAGGCTTTTCCGCATGGCGGACGATCAATACGGTGACATTGCGCAGGCCTGGCGCTGCAGAACCCTGCGCGAAGCTCAACACCAGCACTGAAGCAGCCACAACAGCAACCATCAACAGTCTGGGCAATAGCCTGCGAACTTTCGGGGTCATCGTTTATCTCGCGAAATCAGTCGATCTGTAGATCGCGAGTCTAAGCCACAACGTCCCGACCGCCACAAAAACGCCCTGTTCTTACAGCTGAGCGACAGGTTCGTAAAGGAACGCGCGACTTCCAACATTTTCCGCTATTTGCTCGATGCGAACCGGTGCTATTTTCGGTAACGAAACTGTAACATTCGCATCCGCAGTCAAAACAAGAAATCTGGAGCTCTTGAATGTTTGCTTTCTTTCGTCCTGCCGCACATCAGGCTCCATTGCCTGAAGAAAAAATAGACAGCACGTACCGACGTCTGCGCTGGCAGATCTTCGCCGGTATTTTCTTTGGCTACGCGGGTTATTACCTGCTGCGCAAAAACTTCTCCCTGGCCATGCCGTACCTGATCGACGAAGGCTACAGCCGCGGCGATCTGGGCCTGGCGATGTCGGCGATCGCCATTGCTTATGGTTTGTCGAAATTCCTCATGGGCCTGGTGTCCGACCGTTCCAACCCGCGCTACTTCCTGCCGTTCGGCCTGCTGGTGTCGGCCGGGGTGATGTTCATTTTCGGTTTCGCACCTTGGGCAACGTCCAGCGTGACCATGATGTTCATTCTGCTGTTCATCAACGGCTGGGCCCAGGGCATGGGCTGGCCGCCAAGTGGCCGGACCATGGTGCACTGGTGGTCGCAGAAGGAACGCGGCGGCGTGGTGTCCGTGTGGAACGTGGCGCATAACGTTGGCGGCGGTCTGATCGGCCCGCTGTTCCTGCTCGGCATGGGCTTGTTCAACGACTGGCATGCAGCGTTCTACGTACCGGCAGCGGTGGCGCTGGGCGTGGCGGTGTTCGCCTTCATCACCATGCGCGACACCCCGCAATCGGTTGGCCTGCCGCCAATCGAGAAATACAAGAACGATTACCCGGAAGGCTACGACGCCAGCCACGAAGACGAATTCAGCGCGAAAGAGATCTTCGTCAAATACGTGCTGCGCAACAAAATGCTCTGGTACATCGCCATGGCCAACGTCTTCGTCTACCTGCTGCGCTACGGCGTGCTCGACTGGGCACCGACCTACCTGAAAGAAGCCAAGGGCTTCACCGTGGATAAAACCTCGTGGGCTTATTTCTTCTACGAGTGGGCGGGGATTCCGGGCACGCTGCTGTGCGGCTGGATGTCGGACAAGATCTTCCGTGGCAACCGTGGCCTGACCGGCATGGTGTTCATGGCGCTGGTGACCGTGGCAACGCTGGTTTACTGGCTGAACCCGGCCGGCAACCCGACCGTCGACATGATCGCGCTGTTCTCGATCGGCTTCCTGATCTACGGCCCGGTGATGCTGATCGGCCTGCAGGCGCTGGAACTGGCACCGAAGAAAGCCGCTGGCACTGCTGCGGGCTTCACCGGTCTGTTCGGTTATCTGGGTGGTTCGGTCGCGGCGAGTGCGGCGATGGGCTACACCGTTGACCATTTCGGCTGGGACGGTGGTTTCGTGCTGCTGGTGGGCGCTTGCCTGCTGGCGATGGCCTTCCTCGCCCCGACGCTATGGCACAAGCAAGTCGCCAGTCAGAGCCGTGAAGCAGTCGCTTGATCGCTTTGTGATTTACAGCGCTTGAGCCGCGCCTCCAGATTACGGTCTGGCATGGCGTGGCTGCGCAGGGCGTGGGCGGTCTGCTCGACATAATCGCGAGTGGTGCCGTAACGCCCGCAAGCGCTTGCGAACACCTGGCTCAGCACGTGATCCGGCAAGTTGCCGGCATAGCTGGGCAGGTGTCGCTCCAAAACGAATCCCAAGGCCTGCACCTGGCTACCGTCGGCAAGACGGCAGTTGAGCCAGTGTGGCCGATAGGATGGCACCGGCATCTCGCGTTTCCACAACGCGTACAGCGCCGCATCGAGATTGTCTTCCGGCAAGCGATAAGCGAAGCCGCTGCACGAACCGCCACGATCCAGACCAAACACCAGTCCCGGCATTTCCGGCGTACCGCGGTGCTCGTGGGACCACAGGTACAAGCCGCGATGGTAGCCATGCACGCGCCCGCGAACCCGCTCCACCGCCGAACATTCCGGGCGCCATATCAGCGAACCGTAGGCGAACAGCCACACCGGCCCGCCCTTGTGGCGCGCCATGGTCGATTGCATGGAAGCGAGAAGTTGTTCATGCGTCAGCTGCGGCCCAAGATCGAGCCGCGGAGGGTAATTCAAATTCAGAAAAGCGTTTTCAATGGCGCTCATGGCGAATAGCGTTCAGCTCCCCGCGGGTGAAGAATTACTTAATAGAACGCACCGCTGTAACAATAAGGCACATATGTTTTAAGGCAATTTGAGTGCCATGGCACAGTTCTTAATTGATTGCCTGATTGATATATAACCTAGCGGTATTTATGCAATTAGATAAATACCGATCGGCTATATAGAGAGTTATAACGAATTCAGGAACGAGGGGCGTACGCGAACACATCGGCGCGCATTTGATGGGCATCCATCCCAGCTTCGACCAAGGCGTCGAGTGTGCCGTAGACCATGGCCGGCGAGCCGCTGGCGTAGACGTGCAGCGGTTTCAGGTCAGGGAAGTCCTCGCAGACCGCCTCGTGCAGCATGCCGCAGCGCCCTTCCCAACCGCATTGATCACTGACGACTTTGTGCAGGAACAGGTTGGGCAACTTCAGCCATTCGTCCCAGTGTTCGATCTCATAGAAATCTTCTGGGCGGCGCACGCCCCAGTACAGATGCACCGGGTGCTTGAAGCCGTTGGCGCGGCAGTGCTCGATCAGGGCGTGAATCTGGCCCATGCCGGTACCGGCGGCGACCAGCACCAGCGGCCCATCCGGCAGCTCGGCCAGATGCGTATCACCGAATGGCAGCTCGACCCGCACCATCGCGTTGCGTTGCAGCTGTTCAATCAGGCTCAGTGCACTGGCTTCGCGCGCCAGTACGTGGATTTCCAGATCACGCCCGCCGTGCGGTGCCGAGGCCATGGAGAATGCTGATTTCTCACCGTTCTCGCGCTCGATCATCAAATACTGCCCGGCGTGATAGCGCGGTGGCTTGCCCGCTGGCGCACGCAGACGCACGCGCCAGGTGTCGCCGCCGACGTCGCGGCATTCGATGACCTGACATGACAGGCTGCGCACCGGCAGTTCTCCCAGCGCGAGCACGCCATCCCACAGCAGGATGCAGTCTTCCAGCGGCTCGGCTATGCAAGTGTAGAACTCGCCGTGGTCATGCACCTTGCCGTCCTGCGCGACACTACCTTCAACCAGCAGCGCCGCACACACATGACAATTGCCGTTGCGGCAGCTTTGCGGGCATTCGTAGCCCAGGCGCCGCGCGCCATCGAGAATCCGCTCACCGGGCTGTATCTCAAGCACTGCTCCGGAGGGCTGCAGGGTTACACGCATCAATCTATTCCTAACTGATTCCAGATGGCATCGATCCGTTGGGTGACGGCGTCGTCCTTGACGATCACACGACCCCACTCGCGAGTGGTTTCGCCCGGCCACTTGTGGGTGGCATCGAGGCCCATTTTCGAACCCAGGCCGGAAATCGGCGAGGCGAAGTCGAGGTAGTCGATCGGCGTGTTATCGATCATCACCGTGTCGCGCTTGGGGTCCATGCGCGTGGTGATGGCCCAGATCACGTCGTTCCAGTCACGGGCGTTGATATCGTCGTCGGTGACGATAACGAACTTGGTGTACATGAACTGTCGCAAAAACGACCAGACACCGAGCATCACGCGCTTGGCATGCCCCGGATACGACTTCTTCATGGTCACGATGGCCATGCGGTACGAGCAGCCTTCCGGCGGCAGGTAGAAATCGGTGATTTCCGGAAACTGCTTCTGCAGGATCGGCACAAACACTTCGTTCAGCGCCACGCCAAGGATCGCTGGCTCATCCGGCGGACGGCCGGTGTAGGTGCTGTGGTAGATCGGCTTGATCCGGTGGGTAATGCGCTCGACGGTGAACACCGGGAAGCTGTCGACTTCGTTGTAATAACCGGTGTGGTCGCCGTACGGGCCTTCATCGGCCATTTCGCCCGGATGGATCACACCTTCGAGAATGATCTCGGCAGTGGCCGGCACTTGCAAGTCGTTGCCCCGGCACTTGACGAGTTCGGTGCGGTTACCGCGCAAGAGGCCCGCGAATGCATATTCGGAGAGGCTGTCCGGCACTGGCGTCACCGCGCCGAGGATGGTCGCCGGATCTGCGCCCAGCGCCACGGACACCGGGAACGGCTGACCCGGATGCTTCTCGCACCATTCGCGATAGTCCAGCGCGCCGCCACGGTGGCTGAGCCAGCGCATGATCACCTTGTTGCGGCCGATCACTTGCTGACGGTAGATGCCGAGGTTCTGGCGTTCTTTATTCGGGCCTTTGGTGACAGTCAGGCCCCAAGTGATCAGCGGACCGACGTCGCCGGGCCAGCAGGTCTGCACCGGCAGCATCGCGAGGTCGACGTCGTCGCCTTCAATGACCACTTCCTGGCAGACCGCGTCTTTGACGACTTTCGGCGCCATCGAAATGATCTTGCGGAAAATCGGCAGTTTCGACCACGCGTCTTTCAAGCCCTTCGGTGGCTCCGGCTCCTTGAGGAAGGCCAACAGCTTGCCGATTTCACGCAGCTCGCTGACCGACTCGGCGCCCATGCCCATGGCCACCCGTTCAGGCGTACCAAACAGGTTGCCGAGCACCGGAATGTCGTAGCCAGTCGGTTTTTCGAACAGCAGCGCCGGGCCCTTGGCCCGCAGCGTGCGGTCGCACACCTCGGTCATCTCCAGCACCGGCGAGACGGGAATCTGGATGCGTTTCAACTCTCCGCGCTGCTCAAGCTGCTGCACGAAATCCCGAAGATCCTTGAATTTCATTGACGATGGCACCCTCAAAATAGGCGTACATCCTACCTGCTCTGACGGGCAAACAGCAGCCCGTCAGGCACCGGCATCGCTCAATTGTGGCTCGTGCCCAGCAGCAGCGGTGCAAACAGCGGGCTCAGTCGGGCACTGCCGGCATCCGACAGGTGATCCTCATCCTTGTACTGCGAATGACCATTGACCTCGATACTGCAGATTCCGTTCGCACACATCAGCGGTGTTGGATCGATCACGTGAACCCCCGGATCGGCGGCGCTCATGGCGTCGAACAAGGTACTGAGGAACTGCTGTCGCGCCAGATGCTCTTCAAGCGGACGGCCCAGCCCTTCGGCCGAACGCCCGATGCGCGCCAGACTGGTCAACCGGTTGATGATGCCTTTACGTTGTAAAGGCACTTCTTTGAACAACCAGACTTGCGCGCCCGCTGCTCTCAGCGCAGCCACTCGCGCCTTGAGTGCTGCGGCCATGCGTTGCTCGGCCTGGGCAGTAGTGTCGTGAGCGTTGAGCAGTACTTTTTTATCGCCGTCTTCACGGCCGTACACATAAAGGCTCCAGTTCGAGGCCAGCACAACGTCCTTGATACCCAGACTGCGCACACGCTCCATGGTTTGTTCGTTGAAGTCTTTGCAACGCTGACGCGGATCATCGCTCAGAATCGGTGGGCAGGCACTCATGCTGTACAGCCACACCGGACGTCCTTCGCGGCGGGCATTGCTTTCGATGGCCGGCAGCAACGCAGCGGTGTGGCTGTCGCCCCAGAACAATTGCGTGGCCGGGACATCCTCGCGACCACCTACCAGGCACGCCTTGTCCAGCGACTTGTCCTGGGTGACCAACATGCACTTCATCTGCCCGGCGCGCCATTCCCTCGACTGTGCATATTCCAGCGCTTTGCCGGTCAGCCGTTGTGGCACACCGTCAGCTGAACGGATCGCCGAGCCCGTCGCCACCAACACGACAATCGCAGCCACAGCCCCAGCCAATATGGCGTTACGCCCGGCCAGCAGGCGTTTTTCCCGAAACGGCAACTCGACATAGCGCAGGCTCAGCCACGCCAGTCCCAGCGCCATGGCCATCCAGGCGAACGCCTCGACAGGCTGAATACCGTCGATGGAAATCGCGTTGGCGTAGACAAAGACCGGCCAATGCCACAGGTACAGCGAATAGGAGAGCAACCCGACCCAGACCAACGGCCGCAGGCTCAAGAGTTGCGCGGTCCAGCTCTGACCCTGCGCGCCCGACCAGATCAATGCCGTGGTACCCAGTACTGGCAGCAACGCCGCCCAGCCCGGAAACACCGTAGATTTGTCGAACGTCAACACCGCAAACAGCACGGCAGCCAGACCCGCGATGCCAACCGTTTGATACAACCACGGGCGCACCGCCTGCTTCGGCGCCGGCGTCACCGCGAGCATCGCGCCGCAGAGCAGCTCCCAGGCCCGGGTCGGCAGCGAGAAAAAGGTGAATTCCGGTTTGTGTTCGATATACGCGATATTCAAGCCAAACGACACCAGCAACACCGCGAACAACATCCAGCGCCAATGCCGGACATAACGGATCAGCACCGCCATCAGCAATGGAAAGAAGATGTAGTACTGCTCTTCTACCGCCAGCGACCAGGTATGCAGCAGCGGCTTCAGATCGGAGGCCGGCTGGAAGTAGCCATCCTCACGCATGAACAGGATGTTGGAGATGAACAATGACTGATAGCGCACTGTTCGCCCAAGCTCGGAGAAATCCTTGGCCGTCAGCAACAGCCAGCCCAGCGCCAACGTGACCAGCATGACCACGCTCAGCGCAGGAATGATGCGACGGGCACGGCGCGCCCAGAAATCAATGAAACTGAAGCGCTGTGCGCTGATTTCACGGAACAGAATGGTGGTGATCAGGAACCCGGAAATGACGAAAAAGACGTCCACCCCGACAAAACCACCACTGAATGTACTGAATCCGAAATGAAACAGTACGACAGGAATAACCGCCAGTGCCCGTAATCCGTCGATATCACGGCGATTGCCAAACGTGTGCATGAAAAACCTTTCTCTTTTTGGATACAGCGTCCCTGGAAAGCGCGAAAGTTATCAGCAGCGTACATTTCAATCCAGACACAAATAATCCGGCGCAAAAAAAAACGCCCCTTTCGGGGCGTTCTTTTTCAAACCGCTTACGTATTACTTGCGCTTCATCGACAAGAAGAACTCGTCGTTGGTCTTGGTCGTTTTCAGCTTGTCGACCAGGAACTCGATGGCCGCCACTTCGTCCATCGGGTGCAGCAGCTTGCGCAGAATCCACATACGCTGCAGTTCGTCGTCAGCAGTCAGCAACTCTTCGCGGCGGGTGCCGGAGCGGTTGATGTTGATGGCAGGGAACACGCGCTTCTCAGCGATCTTGCGATCCAGAGGCAGCTCCATGTTGCCGGTACCCTTGAACTCTTCGTAGATCACTTCGTCCATCTTCGAACCGGTTTCAACCAGCGCGGTGGCGATAATGGTCAGCGAGCCGCCTTCTTCGATGTTACGCGCAGCACCGAAGAAACGCTTTGGCTTCTCCAGGGCGTGGGCATCGACACCACCGGTCAATACCTTGCCTGAGCTCGGGATCACGGTGTTGTAGGCCCGGGCCAGACGGGTGATGGAGTCGAGCAGGATCACCACGTCTTTCTTGTGCTCGACCAGGCGCTTGGCCTTCTCGATCACCATTTCGGCAACCTGCACGTGACGGGTCGGCGGCTCGTCGAAGGTCGAGGCAACCACTTCGCCGCGCACGGTGCGCTGCATTTCGGTCACTTCTTCCGGACGTTCGTCGATCAGCAGCACGATCAGGTGAACTTCAGGGTTGTTACGGGCGATGTTCGCTGCGATGTTTTGCAGCATGATCGTTTTACCGGCTTTCGGCGGTGCAACGATCAGACCACGCTGGCCTTTGCCGATCGGGGCACACAGGTCGATCACACGACCGGTCAAGTCTTCGGTGGAACCGTTGCCGGCTTCCATCTTCATGCGCACGGTCGGGAACAGCGGGGTCAGGTTCTCGAAGAGAATCTTGTTTTTCGCGTTCTCGGGACGATCGAAGTTGATCGTGTCGACCTTGAGCAGGGCGAAATACCGCTCGCCTTCCTTCGGAGGGCGGATCTTGCCAACGATGGTGTCACCGGTGCGCAAGTTGAAGCGGCGGATCTGGCTTGGCGAGACGTAGATATCGTCCGGGCCGGCCAGGTAGGAAGCGTCAGCGGAGCGCAGGAAGCCGAAGCCGTCCTGGAGAATCTCCAGCACGCCATCACCGGAGATTTCCTCGCCGCTTTTCGCGTGCTTTTTCAGCAGGGAGAAAATCACGTCCTGCTTGCGCGAACGGGCCATATTTTCTATGCCCATCTGTTCGGCCAATTCGAGCAGTTCGGTAATCGGCTTTTGCTTGAGTTCAGTCAGATTCATATAGGAATGACGTAATCATTTATGGAGGGGGGGAAATTAAGCTTTTGGCTTAATGAGGCCGCGCCGCAGAGAAGGCGACAGGATCGCGAACTAATTCGAAAAGGAGTGCGTCGGCGACGGCTAGCAGGGGGCAATGGAGAAACCAGTGCGGGGCCGAATGTACCACCTGAGTTTCGGAGCGTCTAGCCCTGAATACGCAAAAAGCCCCGCTAATTGCGGGGCTTTTTTTCAGGCACTTTACAGCGACGCTTAGATGTTGGCGTCGAGGAAAGCAGCCAGTTGCGACTTCGACAGGGCGCCGACTTTGGTCGCTTCAACGTTGCCGTTCTTGAACAGCATCAGCGTCGGGATACCACGCACGCCGTGCTTGGCAGGGGTTTCCTGGTTTTCGTCGATGTTCAGTTTGGCAACGGTCAGCTTGCCTTTGTAAGTCTCGGCAATCTCGTCCAGTACCGGAGCGATCATTTTGCAAGGACCGCACCATTCAGCCCAGTAATCGACCAGGACAGCGCCTTCGGCCTTGAGTACGTCGGCTTCGAAGCTAGCGTCGCTAACGTGTTTGATAAGATCGCTGCTCATGGAATTCTCCAGGTTGTAAGCAAAAAAACGTGGCCCATCATAGCCGCCCTTCCCCTGTTCAGGAAGCCGCAGTTGATTGAGTCTTGCTATGGCACTCGATGAGTTTGGGTATAGCTCAAGTCACGCCGTGGCGGGGGCGATGAAGGAAATTCCGGTACGCAGGGCGGCGTTGCGCACGTGTTCCTGCATGGCTTTTTGCGCCGCACCCGACGCCCGGCGCGCGAGAGCCCGGAGGATCTTGCGGTGTTCCTGCCAGGTTTCCATGGCGCGCTCGGCGCGGATGAACGGTAGTTTCTGGCTCTCCAGGAACATCTCGGCGCTGGCGGTGAGGATGTTCAGCATCGCCTGATTGCCGCTGGCCAACAGAATGCGCCGATGGAATTCGAAGTCGAGTTTCGCCGCTGCTTCAAAGTCACCGACCTTCAATTGCTCGCGCATGGCCGCGACATTGTCTTCCAGCGCATCCAGATCGAAGGTACTCAACGTCACCGCCGCCAGCCCGGCGGCAAACCCTTCGAGCGCATAGCGCAACTGAAAGATATCCAGCGGCGACGCCTGCGCAGCAAATGACCAGCCCGGCGCGCTGTCGCCGCGCGACAACTCCACTGGTGCCTGCACGAACACGCCTTTGCCTGGCTGAATACTGACCACACCCAACGCACTCAGCGACGACAGCGCCTCACGCAACGACGCCCGGCTGACGCCCAGTTGCAACGCCAGATCCCGTTGCGACGGCAAGGCATCGCCCGGACCGAAGCCCTGCTCGGTGATCAGTTTGCGGATCGCTTGCAGCGCCACTTCGGGTACCGCACGGGAAATCGAATTCATGGTTTTTCAGACGCGTCAGGCCAATGTGCGGCTAGTTGTAAAGCTATTCGCCGAGTCCGGCAAGTCGTGCCCCAGCGGGGTTCGGTTCGGCGGGTCGATGCGCGATAGCAGTGCGAAAAACAACCTGACTGTTCAGACCAGTAAGACCGAACAAACCCGCTAAAACCATGGCCTGCCGGGACGAAAACCGCGTATTGGCACGGCCCATGCTCTGTCCGATCGCAGAAATCACTTCCCGCCGATCCGGAGATTGTTCATGACCAAGCGTTACAGCGCCCTCCTCGCCGCCCTGTTTTCTTCTTTGTTGCTCAGCCAGGCTCCCGCTCACGCCGACGGTCTCGACGACGTGGTCAAACGCGGCACGCTGAAAGTCGCTGTACCTCAGGACTTCCCGCCCTTCGGCTCGGTCGGCCCGGACATGAAACCGCGCGGTCTCGATATCGACACGGCAAAACTGCTGGCCGAGCAACTCAAGGTCAAACTCGAGCTGACCCCGGTCAACAGCACCAACCGCATCCCGTTCCTGACCACTGGCAAAGTCGACCTGGTGATTTCCAGCCTCGGCAAAAACCCCGAGCGCGAGAAAGTCATCGACTTCTCCCGCGCCTATGCACCGTTCTACCTCGCCGTGTTCGGCCCGCCAGACGCCGCCATCGCCAGCCTCGACGACCTCAAGGGCAAAACCATCAGCGTCACCCGTGGCGCCATCGAAGACATCGAACTGAGCAAAGTCGCCCCAGAAGGCGTGACCATCAAACGCTTCGAAGACAACAACTCGACCATCGCCGCCTACCTCGCCGGCCAGGTCGACCTGATCGCCAGCGGCAACGTGGTGATGGTCGCGATCAGCGAGAAGAACCCGAAACGTGTGCCCGCGCTGAAAGTGAAGCTCAAGGATTCGCCGGTTTACGTCGGCGTGAACAAGAACGAAGCGGCGCTGCTGGCCAAGGTCAACGACATCCTGACCACCGCCAAGGCTGACGGCGCACTGGAAAAGAACTCGCAGACCTGGCTGAAAGAGCCGCTGCCGGCCGATCTCTGATCGACTGCGCGGGAGATTTTCATGGCTTATCAGTTCGATTTCATGCCGGTGGTGGAAAACACCGACCTGTTGCTGCGCGGGGCACTATTCACCCTTGAGCTGACCGCCATCGGCGCGTTGCTCGGGGTTAGCGTGGGGATTGTCGGGGCGTTGGTGCGGGCGTGGAACATCCGCCCGTTCTCGGCGATCTTCGGCGTCTACGTCGAGTTGATCCGCAACACGCCGTTTCTGGTGCAGTTGTTCTTCATCTTCTTCGGTTTGCCGTCGCTGGGCGTGCAGATTTCCGAGTGGCAGGCGGCGGTGCTGGCGATGGTGATCAACCTTGGCGCCTATTCGACCGAGATCATCCGTGCGGGTATTCAAGCAATCCCGCGCGGACAGCTGGAAGCCGCAGCGGCATTGGCGATGACCCGCTTCGAAGCGTTCCGTCATGTGGTTTTGCTGCCGGCGCTGGGCAAGGTCTGGCCGGCCCTGAGCAGCCAGATCATCATCGTCATGCTCGGTTCGGCGGTGTGTTCGCAGATCGCCACCGAAGAGTTGAGTTTTGCCGCCAACTTCATTCAGTCGCGCAACTTCCGCGCTTTTGAAACCTACGCGCTGACCACGCTGATCTATCTGTGCATGGCGCTGCTGATCCGCCAGTTGCTCAACTGGATCGGTCGCCGCTACATCAGCAGGAGCCGAGCATGAGCGATTTCACCTTCTGGGACATCCTGCGCAACCTGCTCGTCGGCCTGCAATGGACGCTCGCGTTGTCGCTGGTGGCGTTTATTGGCGGCGGGATTGTCGGGCTGCTGATCCTGATCATGCGCATCTCGAAAAACTCTCTGCCAAGCAGCATCGCCCGCACCTGGATCGAACTGTTCCAGGGCACGCCGCTGTTGATGCAGTTGTTTCTGGTGTTCTTCGGCGTGGCCCTGGCCGGGATCGAAATCTCGCCGTGGATGGCCGCAGCGATTGCCCTGACCTTGTTTACCAGTGCCTATCTGGCAGAGATCTGGCGCGGCTGCGTCGATTCGATCGCGCATGGCCAGTGGGAAGCTTCGGCGAGTCTGGCGCTCAATCCGCTGGAGCAACTGCGCTACGTGATCCTGCCGCAAGCGCTGCGCATTGCCGTGGCGCCGACCGTGGGTTTCTCGGTGCAAGTGGTCAAAGGCACCGCCGTGACCTCGATCATCGGCTTCACCGAGCTGACCAAGACCGGCGGCATGCTCGCCAACGCCACATTCGAACCGTTCATGGTCTACGGTCTCGTCGCCCTCGGCTACTTCCTGCTCTGCTACCCCTTGTCCCTCAGTGCGCGCTACCTGGAAAGGAGACTGCATGCCTCTGCTTAGAATTTCCGCCCTGCATAAATACTACGGCGATCACCACGTGCTCAAAGGCATCGACCTCAGCGTCGAGGAAGGCCAGGTCGTGGCGATCATCGGCCGCAGCGGCTCGGGCAAATCCACCCTGCTGCGTACGCTCAATGGTCTGGAGTCAATCAACGACGGCGTGATCGAAGTCGATGGCGAATACCTCGACGCCGCCCGCGCCGATCTGCGCAGCCTGCGGCAGAAAGTCGGCATGGTGTTTCAGCAATTCAACCTGTTCCCGCACCTGACCGTCGGCGAAAACGTGATGCTCGCGCCGCAAGTGGTGCAGAAAGTGCCGAAAGCCAAAGCGGCGGAACTGGCGCGCGAGATGCTCGAGCGCGTGGGTCTTGGGGAAAAGTTTGATGCGTTCCCGGATCGACTCTCTGGCGGTCAGCAGCAGCGCGTGGCGATTGCTCGGGCACTGGCGATGTCGCCGAAGGTTCTGCTCTGCGACGAGATCACCTCGGCGCTCGACCCGGAACTGGTCAATGAAGTGCTCAGCGTGGTGCGGCAATTGGCCAAGGAAGGCATGACGCTGATCATGGTCACCCATGAAATGCGCTTTGCCCGCGAGGTCGGCGACAAACTGGTGTTCATGCACCATGGCAAGGTGCATGAGGTGGGGGATCCGAAGGTGTTGTTTGCCAATCCGCAGACGGCGGAGCTGGCGAACTTTATTGGCACCGTCGAAGCGACAGCCTGAAGATCTTCTGATGCAGTGATGGCCTCTTCGCGAGCAAGCTCGCTCCCACATTGGAATGCGGTCACCTGTGGGAGCGAGCTTGCTCGCGAATGGCCGCGCCGCGATCTCCAGACTTCTGCGCTGAATCAACGGTTTGAACCATGCGCGTTGGCGCCAGCGTTTGATCGTGGCACGATGTCGAGGTTATCGACCGAGACCCCCTGACCATGCCGCAATCCCAAGCCAAGAATCTGTCCCTGATCGCCGCAATCGACCTGGGCTCCAACAGCTTTCACATGGTCGTGGCCAAGGCCCAGAACGGCGAAATCCGCATTCTCGAGCGCCTCGGCGAGAAGGTTCAACTGGCCGCCGGCATCGACGATGAGCGCAAGCTCAACGAAGAATCGATGCAGCGTGGCCTCGATTGCCTCAAGCGCTTTGCCCAACTGATCAACGGTATGCCGCTGGGCGCCGTGCGCATCGTCGGCACCAACGCCCTGCGTGAAGCGCGCAACCGCCTCGAATTCATCCACCGCGCCGAAGAAATCCTCGGCCACCCGGTGGAAGTCATCTCCGGCCGTGAAGAAGCGCGCCTGATTTATCTGGGCGTGTCGCACACCCTCGCCGACACACCGGGCAAACGCCTGGTCGCCGACATCGGCGGCGGCAGTACCGAATTCATCATCGGCCAGCGCTTCGAGCCGCTGCTGCGCGAAAGTCTGCAAATGGGCTGCGTCAGCTTCACCCAGCGTTACTTCAAGGACGGTAAGATCACCCCGGCCCGCTACGCCCAGGCGTACACAGCGGCACGGCTGGAGATCATGAGCATCGAACACGCTCTGCATCGGCTGACCTGGGATGAGGCCATCGGCTCCTCAGGCACCATCCGCGCCATTGGCCTGGCGCTGAAGGCCGGCGGCCACGGCACTGGCGAAGTGAACGCCGAAGGCCTGGCTTGGCTCAAGCGCCGCCTGTTCAAGCTCGGTGACGTCGACAAGATCGATTTCGAAGGCATCAAGCCTGATCGCCGGACCATTTTCCCGGCGGGTCTGGCGATTCTCGAAGCGATTTTCGACGCCCTCGAACTGCAACGCATGGATCACTGCGACGGCGCGCTGCGTGAAGGCGTGCTCTACGACCTGCTCGGCCGCCATCATCACGAAGACGTGCGCGAACGCACCCTGACCTCGCTGATGGAGCGCTACCACGTCGATCTGGAACAGGCCGCGCGAGTTGAACGCAAAGCCTTGCACGCGTTCGATCAGGTCGCGGTGGACTGGGAGCTGGATGACGGCATCTGGCGCGAACTCCTCGGCTGGGCGGCGAAAGTGCACGAAGTCGGCCTCGATATCGCGCACTATCACTACCATAAGCACGGCGCCTACCTGATCGAACACTCGGACCTTGCCGGGTTCTCCCGCGAAGACCAACAGATGCTCGCGCTATTGGTGCGCGGCCACCGCCGCAACATTCCCAAGGACAAGTTTGCCGATTTCGGTGACGACGGCGACAAGCTGATTCGCCTGTGCGTGCTGCTGCGCTTTGCGATCCTGTTCCACCACATTCGTGGGACACAGGCGATGCCGCAGGTGGTGTTGCACGCTAAGGGCAATACTTTGGATGTGGAATTCCCGGAGAACTGGCTGGACGAAAATCAGCTGACTCAGGCGGATTTCGGGCTTGAGGCGGATTGGCTGACGCGGGTGGGGATTGTGCTTACTGTCCACTGATACACCGCAAATCCCCCCTACAAGGAATTTCAGGTACGAAAAAGGCGATCCGCAGGGATCGCCTTTTTTATTGGGTTCGGTTTTGAGATGGGAGGTGGGCCTGCCCCTCACCCCAGCCCTCTCCCGAGGGAGAGGGAGCCGATCTCCGTTGGCTTCGAAGCCTGAGTTCGACTCGATTTCTCAGGTCGACGTAACTCGCCTATCCAACACGGTCAATCCCCTCTCCCTCTGGGAGAGGGCTAGGGTGAGGGGCTTTTGACCTTCAAGGCTTCAACTGCTCACCGGCAAAATCGGGCTACCCAACCGCTCCAGCAACGTCGCCTGCGCACTGCGCGGGTTCTGGTTACCGGTTGGCGTATTGCGAATGTAACGGCCATCCGACTGCAAGCTCCAGCTATGAGTGTTATCAGTCAGATACAGCTCCAGCTCTTTCTTCACCCGGGTCAGCAGCTTCTTGCCTTCCACCGGGAAGCAAGTCTCGACACGCTTGTCGAGGTTGCGCTCCATCCAGTCGGCACTGGAGAGGAACATCTGCTCGTCGCCGCCATTGAGGAAGTAGAACACGCGGGTGTGCTCAAGGAAGCGGCCAATGATCGAGCGCACGTGGATGTTGTGCGAAACCCCGGCAATCCCCGGACGCAGACAGCACATGCCGCGCACCACCAGGTCGATACGCACACCGGACTGGCTGGCCTTGTACAGCGCGCGAATGATCTTCGGATCGGTCAGCGAGTTGAACTTGGCAATGATGTGCGCCGGTTTGCCTTCGACGGCGAACTGGGTCTCGCGGGCAATCATGTCGAGCATGCCCTTTTTCAGGGTAAACGGCGCATGCAGCAGCTTCTTCATGCGCAGGGTTTTACCCATGCCGATCAACTGACTGAACAGTTTGCCGACGTCTTCGCACAAGGCGTCGTCGGAAGTCAGCAAGCTGTAGTCGGTGTACAGCTTGGCGTTACCGGCGTGGTAGTTACCGGTGCCGAGGTGCGCGTAACGCACGATCTCGCCGGCTTCGCGACGCAGGATCAGCATCATCTTGGCGTGGGTCTTGAAGCCAACCACACCGTAAATCACTACCGCACCGGCCGCTTGCAGGCGGCTGGCCAGTTGCAGGTTGGATTCTTCGTCGAACCGCGCACGCAGCTCAATGACCGCCGTCACTTCCTTGCCGTTACGCGCGGCATCCACCAGTGCATCCACGATCTCGGAGTTGGCGCCGGAGCGGTACAGGGTCTGACGCACAGCGAGAACGTGCGGGTCTTTGGCGGCCTGACGCAGCAGGTCGACCACCGGGGTGAACGACTCGAACGGGTGCAGCAGCAGGATGTCCTGCTTGCTGACCACGCTGAAAATGTTTTCGCTGTTCTGCAGCAGTTTCGGAATCTGCGGGGTGAACGGCGTGTATTGCAGCTCCGGATGGCTGTCCAGACCGGTGATGCTGAACAGCCGCGTCAGGTTGACCGGGCCGTTGACCTGATACAGCTCGCTCTCGCTCAGGTTGAACTGCTTGAGCAGGTAGTCCGAGAGGTGTTTCGGGCAGGTGTCAGCGACTTCCAGACGCACCGCATCACCGTAACGACGCGAGAACAACTCGCCACGCAGCGCGCGGGCCAGGTCTTCTACATCTTCGGAGTCGAGCGCCAGGTCAGCGTTTCGGGTCAGACGGAACTGGTAGCAGCCTTTTACCTTCATGCCCTGGAACAGGTCATCGGCGTGGGCGTGGATCATCGACGACAGGAACACATAGTTGTCGCCCGGGCCGCCGACTTCTTCCGGCACCTTGATGATCCGTGGCAGCAAGCGCGGCGCCGGGATGATCGCCAGACCGGAGTCGCGACCGAAGGCGTCGATACCTTCGAGCTCGACAATGAAGTTCAGGCTCTTGTTCACCAGCAACGGGAACGGGTGCGTCGGGTCGAGGCCGATCGGGGTGATGATCGGTGCGATCTCGTCGCGGAAATAGCGGCGCACCCAGGTCTTGAGCTTGACCGTCCAGTTGCGGCGACGGATGAAGCGCACCTGATGCTTTTCCAGCTCCGGCAACAGAATGTCGTTGAGGATCGCGTACTGACGGTCAACATGACCGTGGACCAACTCGCTGATCCGCGCCAGCGCTTGATGCGGTTGCAAACCGTCGGCACCCGCCTGTTCACGGGCGAAGGTGATCTGCTTCTTCAGGCCGGCGACGCGGATTTCAAAAAATTCATCAAGGTTGCTGGAGAAGATCAGCAGGAACTTCAAGCGTTCCAGCAACGGATAGGACTCGTCCAGCGCCTGTTCCAGCACGCGGATATTGAATTGCAGTTGCGAGAGCTCGCGGTGGATGTACAGGCTGCTGTCATCCAGGCCCGGAATGGCAATCGCCGGCACCGCCGCCGCAGGTTCGGCCGCCGGCGCGGGTGGCGCTGGCTCCAGTTCCGGCGGGGTCTCGGTGATTTGCTCGACCACCGGTTGAGCTTCTTTTACTGCAACTTCCGTGAGTCCTTCGGTATTCATTGAATGTTCCTGGGAGGGCTATTTCTGCTCTCGTAACAATTGAGCGGCGCGGACAGCAAAGTAAGTCAGGATGCCATCAGCGCCGGCACGTTTAAAGGCGGTCAGTGATTCGAGAATCACCGCCTCGCTCAACCAGCCATTCTGGATCGCCGCCATGTGCATGGCGTATTCGCCGCTAACCTGATAGACGAAGGTCGGCACTTTGAAGGCATCTTTTATCCGGAAAAGAATGTCCAGGTAGGGCATGCCCGGTTTGACCATGACCATGTCCGCGCCTTCAGACAAGTCCGCACCCACTTCGTGCAGCGCTTCGTCGCTGTTGGCCGGATCCATCTGATAGGAGGCCTTGTTGGCCTTGCCGAGGTTCGACGCCGAGCCGACGGCATCGCGGAACGGGCCGTAATAGGCGCTGGCGTACTTGGCCGAATAAGCCATGATCCGCACGTTGACGTGACCAGCGATTTCCAGCGCTTCGCGAATCGCTTGAATGCGACCGTCCATCATGTCCGACGGCGCCACCACCTGCGCACCGGCTTCGGCATGGGACAGGGCCTGGCGGACCAGCGCGTCGACGGTGATGTCGTTCTGCACGTAGCCTTCTTCGTCGAGAATGCCGTCCTGGCCGTGGGTGGTGAACGGGTCAAGCGCGACGTCGGTAATGACACCCAGTTCCGGGAAACGCTCACGCAGCGCGCGGGTGGCGCGCTGGGCGATGCCTTGAGGATTCCAGGCTTCGGCGGCGTCGAGGGATTTCAGTTCAGGAGGGGTGACCGGGAACAGCGCCAACGCCGGAATCCCCAGCTCGACCCACTTCGCCGCTTCTTCGAGCAGCAGATCGATAGTCAACCGCTCTACCCCGGGCATCGAAGCCACGGCTTCGCGGCGGTTTTCACCGTCGAGCACGAACACCGGCAGGATCAGGTCATCGACCGTCAGCACATTTTCCCGCACCAACCGACGTGAAAAGTCGTCGCGACGATTGCGGCGCAGGCGCGTGGCAGGGAACAGACGGTTGGCTGGGGTAAAGCTCACGGCGGACTCCTGAGCCCGCGCAAACGGGCGAGCGTGACAGTTATAGACGGCCATTATGACCAACAGATGACAGTTGTGTGAGACCTGTGACGCGTAGCCGCATTCCATTCTCAGTGTAGGAATTGTTCACGTCGAGACACATTTGGACACTTTCATGAATGTGTCCGAAGGGTTAGGCTGCGCGTTCATTTCGCCAGCACCCAGACAATGCTCCAACAATTTCTGCATGACTTTGGCTACTTTGCCTTGTTTCTCGGCACGTTCTTCGAAGGCGAAACCATTCTGGTGCTCGCGGGCTTCCTCGCGTTCCGTGGATACATGGACATCAACCTGGTGGTGGTCGTGGCGTTCTTCGGCAGCTATGCCGGCGATCAGCTGTGGTACTTCCTGGGACGCAAGCACGGGCGCAAATTACTCGCGCGCAAACCGCGCTGGCAGCTGATGGGCGACCGCGCGCTGGAGCACATTCGCAAGCATCCGGACATCTGGGTGTTGAGCTTCCGTTTCGTTTACGGTCTGCGCACAGTGATGCCGGTGGCGATCGGCCTGTCGGGGTATCCGCCGGGCCGTTATCTGCTGCTCAACGGCATCGGTGCAGCGATCTGGGCAACCGCACTGGCTGCCGCCGCTTACCACTTCGGCGCGGTGCTGGAAGGCATGCTCGGCAGTATCAAGAAGTACGAGTTGTGGGTACTCGGTGCGCTGCTGATTCTTGGCGTTGGCCTGTGGCTACGCCGCCGCTTCAAGAATGCGCGGCTGGCCAAGCAGGTGTACGCCGACGAGCAAGCCGCGAAAGCTGCATTGCTGAATCAGGCCGAAGCGGCCAAACCTGCCGAACCGAATACGCCAGCCGAGTAACGCGCTGGCGACTGGCGTACAGCCCTGTGCACAGCGCGGGCTGGCGGCCTCTTTCAGTCATTTGCTCCCTCTGCGCTAGCGGACTCCCGTTCGTCAGCGGCGTTCTCACGCCAAAAATAACCCGCTCGTCACGCGACAGACATGCCAAATAATGAACACCCCGCCGTTGTTGCGATCCATGTAGAAAGCGTTCCATGCAGGTGCCGCCACCACTTGAGCCTATGGCAACGCGCGACAATTTAGTGGACATTTAGCGCCATGAATCTGGAGAGAAACCCATGAGCAAAAAAGTTGCAGTGATCCTGTCCGGCAGTGGCGTTTACGACGGCGCCGAGATCCATGAGAGCGTGATCACCCTGCTGCGCCTCGACCAACGCGGCGCCCAGGTACAGTGCTTCGCCCCGAACATCGCGCAATTGCACGTGATCAACCACCTGACCGGCGAAGAAATGCCCGAGTCGCGCAATGTGCTGGTGGAATCGGCGCGCATCGCTCGTGGCAACATCAAGGACATCCGCGAAGCCGACGTCGACGATTTCGATGCGCTGATCGTGCCGGGCGGTTTCGGTGCGGCAAAAAACCTGTCGAACTTCGCGGTCGAAGGCGCTGGCTGCACTGTGCAGCCTGAAGTGCTGGCGCTGGCCGAGGCATTTGCCGAAGCAGGCAAACCCGTCGGTCTGATGTGCATTTCGCCGGCATTGGCCGCGAAGATCTACGGCCCGGGTGTGACCTGTACCATCGGTAACGACGCCGACACTGCCACGGCAATGAACAAGATGGGCGCAACCCATGAAGACTGCGCGGTGACGGAGATTATCGAGGACAAGGCGCGCAAACTGGTGACGACCCCGGCTTACATGCTGGCGCAGAACATCAGTGAAGCGGCTTCGGGGATCAATAAACTGGTCGACCGCGTCCTTGAACTGACTCACGAAAACGACGCCTGATCCCCCGCAGCACACAAAACCCAATGTGGGAGCGAGCTTGCTCGCGAAAGCGGTGTGTCATTCAACACAGCGTTGCCTGATTCGGCGCCTTCGCGCGAGCAGGCTCGCTCCCACAGGGGATTTGTATAGGGCTTAAGGTTTGCGCGTCAGTCGGGTGAGAATCCGGTCCAGCGCATTGGCGAACGCCTGCTTCTCGCGATCGCCAAACGGCGCGGGTCCGCCGCTCATCTGGCCTTGTTCGCGCAGATCGGTGAACAGGTTACGCACGGCCAAGCGTTCGCCCATGTTCTGCGCATCGAACTCCTTGCCACGTGGATCCAGCGCCGCGACGCCCTTCTTCACCAAACGATCGGCCAATGGAATATCGCTGCAAATCACCAGCTCACCCGGTACCGCGTGCTCGACCAGATAATCGTCCGCCGCATCCGGGCCGCTCGGCACCACGATCAACTTGACGATGGCCAGCCCCGGTTTGATCTGCGGCTGCCCGGCCACCAGCACCACTTCGAACTGGCGCTTGAGCGCAAACTTCACCACCAGATCCTTCGCCGCCCTCGGGCAGGCGTCGGCATCGATCCATACACGCATTTTTCTAACCTCCAAAAACAATTCGCGAGCAGGCTCGCTCCCACAGAATACACACCGTCCCTGTGGGAGCGAGCTTGCTCGCGAATGTGAGCGCAGCGAATGCTGTTAAGCGACTACTCGCTTCTTCTCCGCCATCCAACTACGCCCATACAACACAACAATCGCCACAATCGCCACCGCCTGCGCTGTCAGCGAATAGGCATCGGCATGAATCCCCAGCCAGTCGAATTCAAAGAACGCCACCGGCCGCGTGCCGAAGATCCCGGCTTCCTGCAAGGCCTTCACGCCATGCCCGGCAAACACCACCGACAGCGCGCACAGCAGCGCCGCGTTGATGCTGAAGAACAGCGTCAGCGGCAGTTTCGCCGAACCGCGCAGAATCACCCACGCCAGACCCACCAGCAGCACCAGTGCGGTCGCGCCACCGGCGAGCACCGCGTCATGCCCGGCCGGGCCGGCTTGCAGCCACAGGGTTTCGTAGAACAGGATCACTTCGAACAACTCGCGATACACCGAGAAGAACGCGAGGATCGCGAAACCGAAACGTCCGCCGCCACCGACCAGACTGCTCTTGATGTAATCCTGCCAGGCCGCTGCGTGGCGACGATCGTGCATCCACACGCCGAGCCACAAGACCATGACACTGGCGAACAGCGCCGTCGCGCCTTCAAGCAATTCACGCTGCGAGCCGCTGACGTCGATCACATACGCCGCCAGCGCCCAGGTGCCGAGGCCCGCCAGCAGCGCCAGGCCCCAACCGACGTTGACGCTGCGCACCGCCGATTGCTGGCCGGTATTGCGCAGGAAGGCGAGGATCGCCGCCAGCACCAGAATCGCTTCCAGCCCTTCGCGCAGCAGAATCAGCAGACCGGAGATGTAGCTCAGCGACCAGCTCAGACCATCGCTGCCAAGCAGGCCGGCGGACTCTTTCAACTTGGCCTTGGCCGCCTCCAGACGCTGCTCGGCCTGCTCGACCGGCAAGCCGTCCTGCAACGATTGCCGATACGCCATCAGGGATTTTTCGGTGTCCTTGCGCACATTGGCGTCGACGTTATCCAGCGAGCTCTCGACCAGTTCGAAGCCTTCCAGATAGGCCGCGACCGACAGGTCGTACGCCTGATCGTGTTCACCGGCGCGGTAGGCGGCAAGACTCTTGTCCAGGGTTGTCGCGGTGTAGTCGAGCAACTGCGCCGGGCTACGCTTGACCTGCGGCGGCTGCGCGCGTTGCGCACGGAACGTCGCCGCCGCTTGCGGGCCTTCGGCAGCCTGCACTTCGGCCGGGGTCTGGCGCGCCAGATCGGCGATGTTGTAGCTCTTCTCCGACTTGGCCGCCGCCGGATCGGCGCTGAAGCCGGCGATGTAAGTCGCCAGATCCCAGCGCTGACGATCGTCAAGTTGATCGGCAAACGCCGGCATGTCGGTGCCTTCGACGCCTTGGCCGAGGGTGTTGTAGATCGCATAAAGACTCAGGTGATCCAACCGCGCCGCATCCCGCAGATTGGCCGGTGCCGGGGTCATGCCGAGTCCCGCCGGGCCGTCACCGGCGCCGCTGTCACCGTGGCACACCGAGCAATTCTGCGCATAGAGCGGTGCACCCCGGGTTGGGTCAGGCGTGATGATCGGCGCTTGGCTGACTTCATACGCCACCGCCAGTTGCGCGCCCAGTTGCCGCGCCTGACGGGCCACTTCGGCGCCGTCCTGCTTCGCGGTGATCGCTGCCTTCAATGCGCTGACACCTTGCTCCAACGCAGCTTTTTCAGGCTTGGCCGGCATGCCGGCGATCAAGCCTTGCAGCGCTTGGGTGAACTCCAGTTGCTCGCGGTATTCGGAATCATCGACAACCTTGCCCGCCGCTACCGTCGGCGGGTAATCCGCACTGATGTAATCGAGCAGGTGCAGCGCTTGCGGCGCGCCTTCCACGGTATCGGCCAGCAGATTGAAGCTGCTCAGGGCAAACAACGGGAGCACCAGCCAGGCCAGAATTCGGGACGAGGCAGTCATGAACGGATCTCAAATGGAAATGCGAAGTTACATATTGTTCACTTCGAACGCGTTTCCCTCAAGCTTTGTCGGTATTCAGCGCAACGCCGCGGCGTGCAGCGAGCTGATTGAATCGGCTTTGAAGCGTCATCCATATCACCCCGGCAGCTGCAAAGCGCCCGTATAATGCGCCATCATTTCGCCCTCTCCGTTCAAGGAAGAACCCGCTATGCGCCACTGCCTGCTGCCGTCCCTTCTGATCGCTACGCTTGTGCAACTCAGTGGTTGCGCCGCTTACCGTGATTACGACCTGGAACTGCAACAGACCACGCAACAGCTCAAGGCCGGCAACATCGATGGCTCACTGGCGTTGATCGAGGCGCACAACCCGGGTGAAGAGAAGGATTTGCTCTATTACTTCGAGAAGGGCGCGGTGCTGAGCGCTGGCGGTGAGCTGCCACAGAGCCAGGTTGCCTGGCGCAGCGCGGAACAGATGGTCATACAGCGCCAGGACACAATCGAAACCAGCGGTGACAAGCTGCTGTCCGCCATGGGCGATCACTGGGGTAGCATCATCAATGACAAGCTGCGCCGCTACGATGGCTACGACTACGAAAAAGTCATGCTGACCACGCAAATGGCCCTCAACCAGTTGGCCACGAATGATTTCGACGGCGCCCGTGCCGACATCAAGAAAACCCACGAGCGCGAAGCGCTTATCGCCCGACAGCGGGAGCTGGAGTACGAACGGGTCGAAGAAGCGGCCAAGGCCAACGGTGCCCGCGTCCATTACAAGGATCTGCAAGGCTACCCGGTGGTCATGCTGGAATCTTCCGCCGTCATTGCCTTGAAAAACGGCTACCAAAGCGCGTTCAGTCACTACCTCGCCGGTTTCACCTACGAAGCGCTCGGCGAAAAAGATCTGGCGGCACCCGGCTATCGTCAGGCGATCGAACTGCGCCCGGACATGGCGTTTTTCCAGCAGGCATTGCGCGACCTCGACAGCCCGGGACTGAAGGCAGACGAAAGCGATGTGCTGATCATCGTGCAGAGCGGCCTGGCGCCGGCCCGCAGTTCCGTGCGCGTGCCCTACCCGGTGAAGCTCGCGGACGGGCAAGTCATCGTCGCCAATGTTTCATTTCCCGTGATGGTCCCTGACACCTCGACCCCGGCGTTCAATCAAGTGGCCATTGATGGTCGACAGAAAAAGCTGATCGCGGTCAACAGCATTACCGACATGTCCTTGCGCACCCTGCGTGACGACATGCCGGGTATTATCCAGCGCACAACCTATCGGGCATTTCTGGCGGCCGATATTCAGGCTACGGACAATCGACGCGATCCGAGCAAAGCCTCCTACGTCACTCACTGGGATGGCTTCGAGCAGGCCGACACCCGCACCTGGCGCACCCTGCCCAACCTCACTCAGGTTGTGCGCCTGCGCCTGAAAAAAGGTGACCACCTGATCAGCCTGCCTAACGCGTCCGGGGCTGCGCCACTGAAAATCCGCATCGACCAGAACCGCCAGGTCATCGGCCTGCGTGCCTTGGGTGATCGGGTGTTTGCCAATGGCAGCGCATTCCAGTCGGACGGGTTGCCGGCAAAGGGCGTGGTATCCAACCTGAAATAACTAATGGCACCAAACTAACAAGTGCGATTAAAAAGCTATTACATAGCCACCACCGCCTGCTTATAATGCCGCGCCCGCGTTATTGCGATCGGGCATTAAAGCTCCTCAGGTTATGAGGAATTGGCAGGAGGCCAACGCCACTGTCGATGGGTCAAACCAGCCCGACCAGCATTCGCGGCTGTATTACTCCAGGGAAGAAGTACCCCCATGGCATTCCGCGCCCCCACTCTGATCGCGCTCAGCGCCGTCACTTTGCTGTCCGGCTGTTCAGCGTTTCGAAACTACGATTCCGAACTGGCACAGACCAACCAGCAACTGGCCACCGGCAACGTTGACGCCGCGCTGACCCTGCTGGAAAAGAACAACACCGGCCCCGACAAAGACCTGCTCTATTACTTCGAGAAGGGTGAGTTGCTGCGCGCCAAGGGCGACCTGTCCGGCAGCCAGAATGCCTGGACCAGCGCTGATGTGGTGGTGGGTCAGTGGGAAGACTCGGTCAAGCTCGACACCGGTAAGTACCTGGCCCAGTTCGGCAGCTTCATCGTCAACGACAAAGTGCGTCGCTACGAAGGTTACGACTACGAAAAAGTCATGCTGACCACGCAGATGGCCCTGAACCTGCTGGCGGTCAATGACTTCGACGGCGCGCGTACCGCGATCAAGAAGACTCACGAGCGCGAAGCGGTGATCGCTGACCTGCGCGACAAGGAATACCTCAAGAGCGAGGAAGAGGCCGAGAAAGAAGGCATCAAGACGCAGTACAAGGATCTGCAAGGCTATCCGGTCGCCAGTCTCGACGCGCCGGAAGTGGTTGGCCTGAAAAACAGCTACCAGAGTGCGTTCAGCCATTACCTGTCCGGCTTCGTTTATGAAGCGCTGGGCGAGAAAGGTCTGGCTGCACCGGGCTACCGCAAGGCCGCCGAGCTGCGTCCGAACACGCCACTGCTGGAACAGGCACTGGTCAACCTCGACAAACCGAGCAAGTCCGATGACAGCGACATTTTGATCGTGGTGCAAAGCGGTCTGGCGCCGGCCCGCGACTCGATCCGCGTACCGCTGCCATTGCCGATCTCCAACAACGTGGTGATCACGCCGCTGTCGTTCCCGATCATCAAACCTGATACCTCTACGGCGACTTTCGCGCAAATCGGCGTCGACGGTCAGCAGGTCGATCTGACCGCGCTCAACAGCACCACCGCGATGTCCCGCCGCGCCCTGCGTGACGACATGCCGGGGATCATCCTGCGCACCACTGTGCGGGCAATCACCAAGGGTGTTGCGCAGAAGCAGATCAACGAAACCAACCCGCTGGCAGGTCTCGCCGTCGGTATCTCTTCAGCTGTGCTCGAAGGTGCCGATACCCGTACGTGGCGCACCCTGCCGGACTACACACAAGTGGTGCGTCTGCGTCTGAAAAAAGGCGAGCATCAGGTTACCCTGCCAAGCGCCGTGGGCGGTTCGGTGGTCAAGGTCACTGTCGATCAGCGTTATCAGGTGATCACCCTGCGCGCCGTGGGCAACCAGGTGTTCGCCGGTGGCCTCGCCGCACACGTCATCCCGAGCGCCAGCGCGACCAACGTCGCCAGCCTCAAACAACCTTAAGAACGGAGTCTTTGCATGCGCTTCAAACTCATCGCCGTCGCCGCCCTCGCCTTGCTGGCGAGCGGCTGCGCCACCCCGCCACCGCCAGAGCCGGGCAGCGCCGCGAGCAAAGTCGTGGCCATGGGTCCGCAGAAACACATCGTCGTCGGCGCCATGCGCGTCGCCCGCGAAAACGGCTTCATGACGGTCAACGTGCAGTTGAGCAACACCCTCAACAGCAACAAGATTTTCTACTACCGCTTCGCCTGGCTCGGTGCGGAAGGCTTCCCGATTGCCGAAGAAGAAGTGTGGAAAAGCCAAATGATGTACGGCGCCCAGACCAGCTTCATTCAAGGCATCGCCCCGACCCCGAAAGCCGTGGACTTCCGTCTGGAAATCAAGACGCCGTAAGCCTGTCACCCTATTCCTGTTTTAGAGAGCATTCCCATGTTTGCACGCTTTTCCTGCATCGCCGTCATCGCCCTGCTGGCCTCCGGTTGCGCCAACACTTCGCCGACCCTGGGCAGCAAGAACATCAGCTACGGCGACACCAAAGCGGTTGAAACCGTGACCAACGAATTCGGTTCGACCGACCTGCAAATGATCGCCGAGTCGATGACCCGCTCGCTGGCTCAGTCCGGCATCCTGCAAGGCCGTCCGGTGGTTCAGGTCTACGACGTGAAGAACAAGACCAGCGAATACATCGACACCCGCGAAATCACCACCAGCATCAAGACTCAGCTGATGAAAACCGGCGTGGCCCGCTTCGCCAGCGACAACAACGCGATGCAGAGCCAGGTTGACCAGCTCAAGCTGCAAAACCAGAGCGGCCTGTACAAGAAAAGCACCGTGGCCAAGACTGGCAACATGGTTGCCGCCAAGTACCGCATCGAAGGCTCGATCAGCTCGATCGTCAAGCGCAGCAGCGACTACAAGGACGTCTTCTACAAATTCAGCCTGCAACTGATCGACGTTGAAAGCGGTCTGGCCGAGTGGATGGACGAAAAAGAGATCCGCAAAACCACGGAGCGTTAATTGATGCGCGCATGGATTGGCATGATGGCCCTGGCTTGCGCGTTCAGCGCGCAAGCGGCCCCGAAAGTCGCGGTGACGGATCTGGCGTATCAGGAACGTGTGGAGCAATACATCCACATCGTTTCCGCCCAGAGCAATCATCGCGAGGGTTACTACAGCTCCAGTGGCTCTTCGAGCTACAACGAGATCGAAGCGAGCACCAGCTACATCGAGCAAGGCGAGCTGCGCAAATTCACTGGCGACATCAAGGGTGAAATTCTGCGTACCGGCATGTTCCAGCTGGTGCAGGGCACGCCGTACACCGCGTCGTCCAAGGGTGACGTCTACGACGTGATCAAGCGCATCAAGGCCGGCAACTTCAAAGGCGCCGACTATGTGCTGTTCGGCACTGTTTCGGACATCGACTTCACTCAGGACATCAACGAGCTGGCGAACACCGACAGCTATTCGGCGGTGCTGGGCCTGACATTGGTGGCGGACTTCAGCCTGATCAACACCAAGACCTTCGAGATCACCTCAGCCTTCACGGCGATGGGCGAAGCGCAGGACACCAAACTGGTGAACCACCGCGACATCAAGATCTCGCTGAACCGCCCACGGGTGGTGCGTGACGTGTCCAAGGCCTTGGGTGAAGACGTGGCCGGGCAACTGAGCATGCAGCTCGGTGGCGGCGGTTACGAGCAGCCGCGCGAAGCACCGCAGCGCAACAACCTGCCGCGTGATACCGCGCCAGTGATCTTGCGCTGATGACTGGCTCCTGATCATTCCCATGCTCCGCGTCGGAATGCATCCCGGAACGCTCCGCGTTTCAGCCACAAAAAAGGCGACCCGCAAAGGTCGCCTTTTTTCTGCCCGCGATGTTTACGCCGCCGCTTTGCGCAACGTTGCCATAAACGCCGCCGCGCCGATGAACAACCCGGCAAACGTGCGGTTCATGCGCTTCTGCTGCTGCGGTGTGCGCAACAGACGCAACACCTTCGACGCCAGACCGGTGTAGCCGGCCATGACGATCAGGTCGACGCAGACCATGGTCACGCCAATCACCAGATACTGAATCAGCAACGGCGCATGTGGATTGATGAACTGCGGCAGCACCGCGAGCATGAACACCAGCGCCTTGGGGTTGCTGATATTCACCAGAAAGCCGCGGAAGACCAGCGCCAGCGGCTTGCCGATCGGCCGTACCGCCGCGTCATCGCTCATGTCCATGGGCTGCGCACGCCATTGCTTGATAGCCAGGTACACGAGGTAAGCGACACCAAACCATTTGATCGCATGGAACGCCGTGGCCGAAGCGGTCAGGATCGCGCCAACACCGGCGCCGACAATCGCAATCTGCACCGCCAGGCCGATCTGCAGGCCGAGGGCATTCCAGTAACCGCGCCAGAAACCGTATTGCAGACCGCTGGACATCGACGCAATGGCGCCGGCACCCGGGGACAGACTGATCACCCAGCAGGCGGCAAAAAACGCCAGCCATGTTTGAAGCTCCATCGCACACCTCGACTCATGCTCGTGACAAGACGTCAAAGCTAATGCGGTTTGGGGCTAAAAGCAAAAGATCGCAGCCTGCGGCAGCTCCTACACGGGATTGACGTTCACCCTGTAGGAGCTGCCGAAGGCTGCGATCTTTTGATCTTGCTTGGAAAATCTACTTCTCGAACCCGCTCGACGGAAACACATCCGTCCCACGCCAACGCCGCACCGAACGCTGGAAGAACAAGCTGTTCGGCACCTGCACCATCGCGCTGCCAGTCCCCAGCTCTTCAGCCTCGATCAACGTGGTGTAGAGCAGATTGATCGCCACCACTCGCCCCTTCACGCCTGGCTTGTCCGTGGTGTCCACCAGCTCAACGATATCGCCCAGGCGAAACGGCCCGACCGTGAAGATCAGAATCGCGCAAAGCAAATTCGACAACACACTCCACATCGCGAAGAACGCGACTGCTGCCACCGCAACGAAGCCCGACAGCGCCGTCCACAACACCGTGGCCGAAACCCCGAGGCGTTCCAATACGAAGATCAGCGCGCTGCCCATGATCAGCCAGCGCAACACACCGCGCAGCGGCATCAGCAACTGCGGCGGAAACGGATAGCGCTCACCCAACCGGGTCAGGCCTTTGGCGACGAAGCGCTGGGTGAGATAGCCGGCCAGCAGAATCAACAGAATCTGCACCGTAAACCAGATCGGCTCGACCCACACCGCCGGCAGCGGCAGCTTGAACGCTTCCATCAGGACAGCGCCTCCAGCTCCGCTTGCATGCTTTCCAATACCTCGAGGGCTTCCATCCACGCCTCTTCCAGCTCGCCTTCGCGAACCTTCAGCTTGGCCTGCTCGGCGAGCAGATCACGCAGCTCGCTCTTGCGCGCCGGCTCGTAGATGTCGCTGTCACCAAGGCTGGCGTCGACCTTGGCCAGTTTCTCGTGAAGCTTGCCAAGCTCAGCTTCAAGCTTGTCGGCTTCACGCTTGTGCGGGGCCAGTTGCTGACGCAACGCAGCCGCCGCCTGACGCTGAGCCTTCTTGTCGGTCTTGTCCGGGTTCACCGGGGTGTTGCTGACCGGCGCATTACGCTGGCGGTATTCCACCAGCCAGCGCGCATAGTCTTCGAGATCGCCATCGAACTCTTCGACCTTGCCGTCAGCGACCAGGTAGAAGTTGTCGGTGGTGCTCTTGAGCAAGTGCCGATCGTGAGACACCACCAGTACCGCACCGCTGAATTCCTGCAGGGCCATGGTCAGCGCCAGGCGCATTTCCAGATCGAGGTGGTTGGTTGGTTCGTCGAGCAGCAACAGGTTCGGGCGTTCCCAAGCGATCAATGCCAGGGCCAGACGCGCCTTTTCACCACCGGAGAAATTCAGCACCGGCTCATCGATGCGGGCGCCACGGAAGTCGAAGCCGCCGAGGAAGTCGCGCAGGGTCTGCTCGCGTTCGGTCGGCGCCAGACGCTGCATGTGCAGCAACGGACTGGCCTTGGAATCCAGCGAATCGAGCTGATGCTGAGCGAAGTAGCCGACCACGGTGTTCTCGCCACGGGTCAGGCGCCCGCCGAGCGGTGACAGCTCGCCGGCGAGGTTCTTGATCAGGGTCGATTTACCCGCACCGTTCGGCCCGAGCAGGCCGATACGCGCGCCCGGGGTCAGTTGCAGCTTGACCTTCTCGAGGATGGTTTTGTCGCCATAACCCAGACGCGCATCGGACAGGTCGATCAGCGGGCTGGAGATCTTCGTCGACTCGCGGAAGACGAAGTCGAACGGCGAATCGACGTGGGCCGCCGACAGCTCTTCCATCCGCTCCAGGGCCTTGATCCGGCTCTGCGCCTGACGGGCCTTGGTGGCCTGGGCCTTGAAACGGGCGATGTAGCTTTCCATGTGCGCACGTTGCGCCTGCTGCTTCTCGTAGGCCTGTTGCTGCTGGGCCAGACGCTCGGCACGGGCGCGTTCGAACGCGGTGTAGCCGCCGCGATACAGGGTGATTTTGCGCTGATCGACATGGGCCACGTGATCGACGACTTCATCGAGGAAATCACGGTCGTGGGAGATCAGCAGCAAGGTGCCCGGATAGCTTTTCAGCCACTCTTCGAGCCAGATGATCGCGTCGAGGTCCAAGTGGTTGGTCGGTTCGTCGAGCAACAACAGGTCCGACGGGCACATCAATGCCTGCGCCAGATTCAGACGCATCCGCCAGCCACCGGAGAAATCCCCGACCTGACGATCCATCTGCTCGTTGGTGAAACCGAGACCGGCGAGCAACTTGCGCGCCCGCGCATCGGCGGTGTAACCGTCGGCGCTGTCGAGTTCCGAGTGCAGGCGGGCCTGAGCGGCACCGTCGTGCGCGGCTTCGGCAGCGGCGAGGTCACGTTGCACCTCGCGTAGACGCAGGTCGCCATCGAGCACATAGTCGACGGCAAGGCGCTCGAGCGTCTCGATTTCCTGGCGCATGTGGGCGATGCGCCAGTCAGCCGGCAAGAAGCAATCACCCGAGTCCGGGTGCAGCTCACCCCGAATCAAGGCGAACAGGCTGGATTTGCCGGCGCCGTTGGCACCGATGAGGCCGGCTTTGTGGCCGGCGTGCAGGGTCAGCTCGGCGTCTTCTAGCAGACGTTGCGGGCCACGCTGTAAAGTCAGGTTCTGAAGTCGGATCATAATGGCGGCGGAGTCTACCAGCTTCGCTCACAACTGGCGCGAGTAGCACGATGTCCTCTGACCTGTGGAGCTTTTCCCTTGCCACCTACGCCCGACCGGGCGTGGAAGACGCCTGCCTGCAACTGCAAACGGCGGGCGCCAATGTGTGCCTGCTGCTGTGCGGTTTATGGCTGGAGCAGCGCGCAGTGACCTGCGATGAACAACGCGTTCGCCAGCTTCAGGCGCTGACCGAACCATGGGATATCGAGGTGGTGCAGCCGCTGCGCACACTGCGTATGCGATGGAAAGCGCGGGCGCTTGATGATGCGGTGTTGAAAGGCATGCGCGAGCAGATCAAATCACTTGAGCTGGAAGCTGAGCGAGCGTTGCTGTCACGGCTTGAGGGGGTGGCGCAGGAGTGGCTGCGAAACGACGCAGGTTCAATAACCTGGCTTGAAGAATTGACCGGCACGGCAGCCGACCCGAACCGCGACGCGCTGCGAGTGCTGCGCGTCGCGGCAACCGGCACTTAGGAAGCGCTGGTCGGGTTGTTGCTGACGCTCGACGCAGCGGCTGGCGATGGCGCAGTCGAAGGGGTCGAGGTAGTAGCGGCTGGTGCAGCGGCGGCTGGCGTGGCCGGAGTGGCTGGCGCAGCAGGCTTGGCAGCTGGAGTGGTAGCCGGTTTGGCGGCAGCTGGTTTGGCAGCGGCTGGCTTTTTAACGGCGGGTTTTGCAGCAGGTTTTGCAGCTGGCTTGGCGGTAGTTTTTGCAGCAGCAGGCTTGGCAGCAGCAGTTGCTGGTTTAGCAGCAGCGGCTGGCTTGGCGGCAGGTTTCGCAGCCGCTTTCACGGCTGGTTTGGCTGCTGGTTTAGCGGCAGGCTTGGCAGCCGGTTTGGCAGCCGGTTTGGCAGCGGCAGTCTTGGCAGTTGGTTTTGCCGCAACTTTAGCAGCAGGTTTAGCGGCCGGTTTGGCAGCGGCGGTTTTTGCTGGAGCAGCTTTGGCAGTGGCTGGCTTGGCAGCTGGTTTAGCAGCGGCGACACGGGTAGCGGGTTTAGCAGCGGCAGTACGCACAGCAGGTTTTGCCGCAGTGGTTTTAGCCGCTGGCTTTGCAGCACTTGCCGCAGCTGGTTTTTTCGCTGCAGGTTTTGCGACAGCTTTGGCAGCTGGTTTTGCAGCCGCTTTCACCGGTGCTTTGGCAGCAGGCTTGGCGGTGGATTTAGCAACAGCTTTTGCAGCAGGCTTGGCCGCTGCGGTTTTCGCTGGAGCTTTTGCAGCAGCCGGTTTCGCAGCTGCTTTCTTCGCCGGTGCAGCTGCCGGTTTGGCTGCGCGGGTGGACAATACTTTGCCCACGGCTTCTTGAACGCGACCAACACCTTGAGCCAGTTTCAGGCTCTCCTGGGCATCGCGCTTGAGTTGCAGAATGTAGCTGCGGGTGTCGGACTGACGATCCTTCAAGGCATCGAGCAGGTCTTCCAGTTCTTTCACTGCGGCCTTGGCTTTGTTCTGCGCCTTGGCTTTGCCGGCGGCAGCTGCGTCCTGCAATTTGGTGCGGGATTTATGCAGTTTTTCCTGCGCCTTGCCGCGTTGCTTTTCCAGTTTGGCGAGCAGTTTTTCAGCATCAGCCAAGGCTTGGGAGCAAGCGTTTTCCAGATGCTCGAGCAGGCTGCCCGAGAGTTGTTGGAGTAAGTGCAACGGAGTATTTACAGGCTTCTTGGTGGCCGACATGGTTTACCTCCTGGCTGACGTGAGTGCGGCTCATACTAGACCTCTGCAGTTACCGCCGCTAGGGCATCTTGACAGTATCGATTGCGTTGCGTTGCACCGAAGTGAAAATGTTCTGCGCGAAGGCAAAAGCAGTTCACCGTTGCAGACGTTCACGCTGGCATAATCCACCGCATCTCAGGACGGAGAGTGCCCATGTCGCGCTACTTTTTTTTATCCCTCTGCATGGTTTTTTCGGCCGTTCACGCTGACGAAAAAACCACCGCAAACGACGCTCACGATCTGGCCTACAGCCTCGGTGCCAGCCTCGGTGAACGGTTGCGGCAGGAGGTCCCGCAATTGCAGATTCAAGCGTTGGTCGATGGCTTGCAGCAAGCCTATCAGGGCAAGCCGCTGGCGCTGAGCGAAGCACGCATTGAACAGATTCTGGCTGATCACGAATCGCAGAATGCCGAACATTCGGCACAGCCTTCGAGCGACGCGGCGATGGAAAACGAACAGCGTTTTCTCACCACTGAAAAAGCCAAACCAGGCGTGAAGGAACTGGCCGACGGCATCCTGCTCACCGAGCTGACGCCTGGCAACGGCGCCAAGGCGGGTCCCGATGGAAAAGTGCAGGTGCTGTATGTCGGACGGTTGCCGGACGGCACCGTGTTCGATCAGAACACTCAGCCGCAATGGTTCAATCTCGACAGCGTGATTGCCGGTTGGCGCACGGCGTTGCAGAACATGCCGGTGGGCGCAAAATGGCGGCTGGTGATTCCATCGGATCAAGCCTACGGCGCCGACGGTGCCGGCGACCTGATCGCACCGTTCACCCCGCTGGTGTTCGAAGTGGAATTACGCGGCGCGACGAGTTGAGCGGACAATAAAAAACGGTGCGCTTTCGGGCACACCGTTTTTTGATCAAGGCTTGGGTCAAGCCTGAACCGGATCTTCTTCCTTGTGTGCTGTATGCAGCACTTCAATCAGGCAATCTTCCAGTTCGAAACGTTCGTGAAGCAGGCCGCCGAGCTCCTTGAATTTCTCGGCAACGCATTTGCCTTCATCGCAAAGATCATTGAACGCAAGAAGCTTTTCGGTGATGACATCGATGCGCGGGTATATCGTCTCGGCGAGTTCGAGGCCGCGCTTATCGTTGAACGCCTTGGCTTCGCCGGTCAGCTGTTCATAGATTTCGAAGTGCCCGGCCGAGACGTAATCGACCAGCACGCCGCAGAATTCCTGCAAAGGCTTGCGGCTCTCCGACAGCGACTCAGGCTGTGCGCCGAGCTTGTCATAGGCGCCGATCAGCTCTTCACGCTCCTGCAACCAGCGGTCGATCAGCAGATGAACTCCACCCCAGCGTTCCTGAGCATTCTGACAACTTTCGAGCATGGCGATCTCTCTTCCCTTGTGGGTCATGCTGCTCTACACCCGCGCCCCTCTTTTGATTTTGACTTGGGGGACGGCCGGGCAGAGCGTCATCGAGCAACATAAATCCAATGACACGTGCGGGCCAGATTATGCCCGCACGCCTATGGCTTCAAGGTACGCAGGAGATAAAGTTCATACAAGTGTTTAATCCCGTAGCAGCTGCCGGTGCGACGCTTCGCCGCTGAGCGGGCGTTGCAGAGCACTCCAGGCCAGCCGTAACAATTGATACACCGCCAGTATCGATACCGCGACAAAGAACAACAGGCTCCACTCCGGGATGCTCAGGTCGAACAGCGTCCAGGATATTTCCGCGCAATCGGCACCACCGCTAAACATCCTTTGCAAGGCGCAGATCCAGGGCAGACCACTGAACAATGTCTCGGGGTGCGGGGTACATTTGAGCAGTTGCAACATCGGGTCACTCTGTATCAATACCTGTCGCCAGGCGGCCGTAGTGCCGCCCAGGCTCGCGACCAGCGTCAACAGCCAGTAGAACCACAAACCGACACGCCCGGGGCCGTGCACCGCTGCCATGCCACTGCACACGCACAGCAGCGTAAGGAACAGGCGCTGCACCAGACACAAGCTGCACGGCTTCAGACCGACAGCATATTCAAGATAATAGGAAGCTCCCAGAGCAAAGGCCCCCGCAGTGAAAGCCATGAAGAACAAGGAGCGTGAGCAGGCCAACGACATGGCTTTTCCGTAACAGTAGAGACAGACGGTTACGGTAGAGGAAAGCGTGTCAGCCTTTCAAGGCGAGGCCCTGCCGACAGTTCACCAGAGGTGTAGGGAAAACCCGACAGGTTTGAGAGGAATCGGTGTAGACCGCTGTAGGAATTTGCTTCTGGCGCTCAACGAAGTTGAAATTTCAGCCACAAAAGGTAAGCGAGGGAGCTGCCTCCCCCGCCACTTCAGACCTGCGCTGGAACCGGCAACGGCGCGGCCAGCAGGCGTTCGTCCAGCAGACCGAGGCCTTCCTGGAACAACTGATTGCTGCGCTCGGTATCGCCCAGCTGTGCGAGCAGACGCGCCAGTTCCGCACAGGCTTCAGGATTGCGCTGCACACGCAGGCTGCTTTCCAGATAATCCCGCGCCTTGCCCCACAGACTGGTTTGCAGACACAGGCGGCCAAGGGTCAGCAGCAAGCTCGGATCGTTGGGGTGATCCTTCAGCCAGCCTTCGGCAGTTTGCAACTGACGGGCCGGATCACTGCCGCGCACCAGACCGTAGAGACGGGCCAGATGGCTGTCGTACTTGCGCTTGAGGGCGGTGCGCAACACTTCTTCCGCTTCGACCTGAGCGCCCAGCTGGCGCAGCTGTTCGGCGTATGCCAGTACCAGCGGTGGCTCCTGACGCTGCGCCGAGGTGAGCTGCTGCCAGGCACGCGTGAGCGACTGCAAGCCAACGCTGCCGTCCTCCTCGCGCTGCGCTGCCAGCGAGAGGTTTTCACCCCAGGCACGGCGCTCAAGTTCAGCCAGTTCGGCTGGGGGCAAGACTTTGTCCTTGCGCAATTCCGGCAGCAAACGAATCACCGCCGACCATTCGCCGCGCTGCTGATACAAACGCTGCAACTGGCGCAGCGTCTGCGCATTGTGCGGATGACGATCATGCATCGCTTGCAAGGTCACCAAGGCACCGTCGGTATCGCCACGGTCGGTCTGCAACTGCGCATGGCTTAAAGCGATAGCCAGCTCTGCTTGAGGCTGACGCTCCAGTGCGCGCTCAAGCAAACGATCGCACTCTTCGTAATTGCCCTGCTCATTGGCCGCACGGGCAGCACCGAGGTAGTACAGCAATGGCTGACGCTCGGCTTCGGCCGCACGATAAAGATGACGCTGAGCACTGGCCCAACGACCTTCGGCCAGATCCAGTTGGCCGTGTTCGATGGCGACCTGCACCCGTCGACTGCGGTTACGCCGCGACCATGGATTGACCACACCACTCGACGTCATGACCAACTCGACCAGCGCCTTGATGCCCCAGATCAATAGCCACAACACCGCGATGACCGCCAGCGTTGCCCAAAGACTCGCTTCGTAACGGAAGCTCTTGTAGGCAATCAGCACGTAGCCAGAATGCTGTGCCACTGCAAAGCCCAGCGCCGCCGTCGCCGCGATCACCAGAAACACGATCACATACAGGCGTTTCATGGCGTGGCCTCCTGCGCGGTGTTGGCGGCAGGTTTGGCAAAGGGTTTCACCGACTCTTCGGCGTTGACGTTGCGCCGCTCAAGATAGGCTTGCACCGCACTCAGCGTACCGGCCAGATCCGGAGTCACGACCGTAACCGGTTCCTTGCTGAGCTCGCCGACCTGCTCCAGCATCACTTTGCTTTGCGGATTGTCCGGATTGAAATTGCCCTTGAGCACATCACGTGCTTCGGCCAGTGCCTGGGTGTAGACCGGCGCCTGCCCGTTGAGCGCTGCCCACTGCGCCTGTTCAAGCGCAAGGCTCAGGGCCAGACGAACCTGACTCAGGCTCTGCCCGGCCAGCAACGGCCGCACATTCTTGTCGGCGTTGAAATCGATACGGATGTAGCGCGAGACCTGATCCCACCACTGCGCCCAGCGGCTGGCGCCATCACCGTCGGCCGTCAGGCCCAGCAGCGACTCGCCACGATCCTTGTACTCCGGCGCCAGCTCGGTGAGCTCGATGACCTGATCACGCAGCGCGCCGAGACGCAGGAACAAACCGGTTCGATCCGGCTGCGCAGTGCTGCGCAGCGCCACGAGGGTTTTCGCCACTTGCTCGCGAGCGGCGAAGGAGCCGGGATCGTTTTGCTCACGGAGAATTTCGTCAGCGCCCTGCACCAGCGCCTGAGCGCTGCTGATGTCCTGCAACGCCGAAAGACGCAGGCTGGCCAGACGCAGCAAATGCTCTGCCTCAGCCAGGCGCCAGTCCTTGCGGCTGGCGCCAAGGACGGTTTCCAGACGTTGATTGAGGCGCTGTTGATCGCCCTGAAGTTGCGTCACCAGACGCTGGCGCTCGGCGAGTTCGTCGGCACCCGGCAACTGCGCGAGGCGCTCGGTCAGTCGCTGTTCATTGAGCTTCAGGCTCTGCGCCTGATCGTTCAATGCCTGTACTTCACCGGATTGCTGCTGAGTATTGGTCTGCAGATGTCGCACCTGCCAGACACCCCAGCCACCGATCGCGACGCCGGCGGCGCCGAGCAACAAGGCGACGATGGCCAGTCCATTGCCTCGGCGCGGCTCTGTGGCCGGCGGTGGAGTTTCAACCTGGGTTTCAATCACAGGTTGCACATCATCTTTAGGCAAGGCTGTTTCGCTCACGTATCCATCCTTTGCATTAGAAAACGGGTTCGGGATGCTCCCGTAGCGCCGTCAGCAAAGCCGCGGCACTCGCGCCGCGGCAATCCACAACTGTTTGAGCCCCGGCGGCAAATGCCTGCTCGGCGACTCTTGGGCTTGGTACAAACAACGGCAATTGCGCGATTGTCGGCCAGGAGTCGCCAGCCATCTGACGCAGGTGCTCAAAACCCTGTCCACTGCTGACCACCAGCCCGTTCAAGCGTTCCGCTTCGATCCGCCGCGACAGTTCCTTCGGGGCGTAGGCTGGCAGATCACGTCGATACAATTCCAGATACTCGACACTAGCACCTAGCTCGCGCAGGCGCTCGGCGAGTAGTTCGCGGCCGCCCTCACCGCGCAGGATCAACACCTGCGCACCGGGCTGGCTGACCGCCTCACGCAGACGCGGTAATTGCAGCAAGGCTTCGCTGTCATCGCCGTCAGCCGGGAAGCTGACGTCGAGGCCGTGATCGCGGAGAATCTGCGCGGTCGCGGCTCCGACACTGAACCAAGGCATCGTCAACGACGACGAGCCGTCTAGCAGATCCACCGCAATACGTGCCGCCGGTTTGCTGACCACAATCACCGCGTTGCAACGCGGCAACCGCGCAATCGCCTGACGAATTTTGTCAGAGACTGGCAGCGCGACAATGTCCAGAAGCGGCAAACAACTACTGAAAATCCCCTGCCCGGCCAACGTCTCGGCCAGCGCCGCACAGTCCTCCGCAGGGCGCGTCAGCAGCAGGCGCCAGCCAGTCACTCGTGACCTGCCTCGCCATAGACCGCTTTGAGAATATCGTCGGCGCCCTGGCTGAGCAGGTCTTCGGCGACCTTCACGCCCAATGCTTCGGCATCGGCGCGCGGCGCGCGAGCTTCGGCGCTGAGCAGCTTGCCACCGCTCGGTTCACCGACCAGACCGCGCAGCCACAACTGCTCACCTTCGAGCACGGCGTAGCAGGCGATCGGCACCTGGCAGCCGCCATTCAAATGTTTATTGAGGGCACGTTCGGCGGTCACCCGCGAAGAGGTGTCGGCATGATGCAAAGGTGCGAGCAAGGCGTGGATTTCAGTGTCGGCACTACGGCACTCGATGCCGACCGCACCCTGACCACCGGCCGGCAGGCTGTCATCAACGCTGATCGCCGAGGTGATGCGGTCTTCGAAACCGAGGCGGATCAAACCCGCTGCGGCGAGGATGATCGCGTCGTACTCGCCAGCATCAAGCTTGGCCAGACGGGTGTTGACGTTGCCACGCAGAAAACGGATTTCCAGGTCTGGACGGCGGGTCAGCAATTGCGCCTGACGACGCAGACTCGACGTGCCGACAATGCTGCCGGCCGGCAACGCCTCCAGACTTGCATACGTATTGGAAACGAAGGCATCACGCGGATCTTCACGCTCGCAGATGCAGAACAGACCGAGGCCTTCAGGGAAATCCATCGGCACGTCTTTCATCGAGTGCACGGCGATGTCGGCTTCGTTTTCCAGCAGTGCGGTTTCCAGTTCTTTGACGAACAGGCCCTTTCCGCCGATCTTCGACAGCGGCGAATCGAGCAGCTTGTCGCCGCGACTGACCATGGGCACCAGCGTCACCAGCAGGCCCGGGTGGGCCGCTTCCAGACGGGCTTTGACGTATTCGGCCTGCCAGAGGGCCAGCGCACTTTTACGGGTGGCGATGCGGATTTCGCGAGAGGACATGGATCAATCCGTACTGAATAGATACGGCGGATAATAACAGCTCAGCCAAATCCACTTTGACTTGAATCAGAAACGGCGCGGCCTCCCTGGCCGGCAATGCCTGGTAAAGGAACGAGGAGCCGCCCGGAATGACCGGGTTACAGCCCCTGCATCATTTTGCGCACACCGGCCACATGGCGACGACTGACGATCAGCGCATCACCATTAAGACCTTTGAGGAACAGCTGAAAATGCCCCAGCGGCGTGCGTTGCAGCCGCTCGATACGATCGCGGGCGACCAGCGCGTTGCGATGGATACGCACGAAGCGTTCGCCGAATTCGTCTTCAAGGGCTTTGAGCGGTTCGTCCAGCAGCACCTCACCGGCTTCGTGACGCAGGGTCACGTATTTGTGGTCGGCAATGAAATAGACCACCTGATCCAGCGGGATCAGTTCGATGCCTTTGCGGGTGCGGGCGCTGATGTGGCTGCGCGGCCCGGTGCCACTTTCGGCAGCGGGACGGGTCAGGGCCGAGAGTTGCGCCCGATTGGGACGTTCAGCCCGTTTCAGGGCGTCATGCAGATGTTCGGTTCGCACGGGTTTCACCACATAGCCCACGGCGCTGGCCTGCAGGGCTTCCACGGCAAATTCATCGGGGCTGGTGCAAAACACCACGGCCGGCGGCGTTTCGCGTTCGCACAGACGGGCAGCAACCTGCAGGCCATCGAGGCCCGGCATGCGGATATCGAGCAGCACGATATCCGGTTTGTGGCTGTCGATCAGTGCCAACGCCTCTTCGCCATTCGTGGCGCTGGGCTCCAGAACTGTATAACCCTCGAGCTCGCTCACCATTCGGCTGAGGCGCTCGCGAGCCAGTGGTTCGTCATCAACGATCAGGACATTCATATTGCGCTGGATTCCTGCGTGAGTCTCGCACAAGGATAGCGTAGACAGGTGAAGTGACGTCCGTCACCGCGATCCACGCTAAGACTAGCCCGAGCGCCAAAAAGTGCCGTACGTCGGCCAGCAATATTTGCCAGTGTCCGGGTCGTACTGCTCAAAGCCCGCTGTTTCCTGCGTTTCTCACGGGGATTGCCGAAGAACAATTACACCCACCCCCTCTTCTTATAGTCGGCGGCCAGACCTTTGCGCGATCCACAGCCGCGTCGACCCTTATGTCCAACTGTAGACGTTCGTCGGGCCGATATTGCTCAATCGAAAAATATCCTTGCGCAAAACCGCCGCGGTCAGCGTCGACTATGGCGCAGACAATGAGAAAAAAACGTATCGACCAGTGTCAACGACAGGATTGGCAACCCTGTTATTATCCGCGCCAGCGTTTCACGCCTTTTTTCTTCAAGCCGATACGAGCGAATTCATGAGCACTGACAAGACCAATCAGTCCTGGGGCGGCCGCTTCAGTGAACCCGTCGACGCCTTCGTCGCCCGCTTCACCGCCTCCGTCACTTTCGACCAGCGCCTGTATCGCCACGACATCATGGGCTCGATCGCCCACGCCACCATGCTGGCCAAGGTCGGCGTGCTGACCGATGCCGAGCGCGACAGCATCATCGATGGCCTGAAGACCATTCAGGGCGAAATCGAGGCCGGCCAGTTCGACTGGCGCATCGACCTCGAAGACGTGCACATGAACATCGAAGCACGGCTGACCGACCGCATCGGCGTCACCGGTAAAAAGCTGCACACCGGGCGTAGCCGCAACGATCAGGTCGCCACCGACATCCGCCTGTGGCTGCGTGACGAGATCGACCTGATCCTCGCCGAAATCACCCGCCTGCAAAAAGGCCTGCTGGAGCAAGCCGAGCGCGAAGCCGCGAGCATCATGCCGGGCTTCACTCACCTGCAGACCGCGCAACCGGTGACCTTCGGGCACCACATGCTGGCCTGGTTCGAAATGCTCAGCCGCGACTACGAGCGTCTGGTCGACTGCCGCAAGCGCACCAACCGCATGCCACTGGGCAGCGCCGCGCTGGCCGGCACCACCTACCCGATCGACCGTGAATACACCGCACAATTGCTGGGTTTTGACGCGGTTGGCGGCAACTCGCTGGACAACGTTTCCGATCGCGATTTCGCCATCGAATTCTGCTCGGCCGCGAGCATCGCGATGATGCACCTGTCGCGCTTCTCCGAAGAGCTGGTGCTGTGGACCAGCGCGCAGTTCCAGTTCATCGATCTGCCGGACCGCTTCTGCACCGGCAGTTCGATCATGCCGCAAAAGAAAAACCCCGACGTGCCGGAGCTGGTACGCGGCAAGACCGGCCGTGTGTTCGGCGCACTGATGGGCCTGCTGACCCTGATGAAAGGCCAACCGCTGGCCTACAACAAAGACAACCAGGAAGACAAAGAGCCGCTGTTCGACGCCGCCGATACCCTGCGCGATTCGCTGCGGGCCTTTGCCGACATGATCCCGGCGATCAAACCGAAGCACGCGATCATGCGTGAAGCGGCGCTGCGTGGTTTCTCCACCGCGACCGATCTGGCGGATTATCTGGTGCGCCGTGGTCTGCCGTTCCGTGATTGCCACGAGATCGTTGGCCATGCGGTGAAGTACGGCGTGGACACGGGCAAGGATCTGGCCGAGATGAGCCTGGAAGAACTGCGCCAGTTCAGCGATCAGATCGAGCAGGATGTGTTTGCCGTGCTGACACTGGAAGGCTCGGTGAATGCCCGTGACCATATCGGCGGCACTGCGCCGGCGCAGGTCAAGGCAGCAGTGGTTCGCGGTCAGGCCCTGATCGCCAGCCGCTAACAGAAAAAGCCAAAAGCATCGCGAGCAGGCTCACTCCTACATTGGAATGCGTTCCCCTGTAGGAGTGAGCCTGCTCGCGATAGCTGCTTTCAACTCAACTACAAACCTCACTTCTTGGCAGCGATCATCGCCAAAAACGCCGGCATCGCCGCTTCCTTGTCCGCCGCAATCTTCTGCACATGCGGATTCTGCTCAAGCCGCTCCAGCAACGCCTTCGCCTGCGGCATCTCCGCCAGCAAATCAATCCCGAACAGTTTCTGCCCGACGGCACAGGCCAGCGGCACGCTGTAGAGGAAGTACAAATCGGCGATGCTCAGACTGTCGCCCGCCACATACGGGGCGAATTTGCCGTGCCGTCCCAGTGCGGCAAACCCCAGCAGCAATTCGGTCTTGGTCTTTTCCTTGATGGCGTCCGGCAAGGTCATGCCGAAGAACGCTTCGCCATAGCAGGCGCGTCCCGGCAGTTCGATGTACAGCTCGATTTCCTTGGCAATTGCCAGCACCTGCGCGCGCTTGAACGGATCGCTCGGCAGCAGCGGCGTGCCTTTCTCGGTTTGCTCGAGGTATTCGAGGATGATCGCGGTTTCGTTGATGAAACCAGCGTCCACACCAAGCACCGGGACCTTGCCGCGCGGGCTGATGGCCAGAGACTCGGGTGTCTGCGTCGGGTAGAACGTGACCTCTTCGAACGGCAGGCCTTTTTCCAGCAGCGCCAGTTTGACCATGTTGTAGTAGTTGCTGACTGAGAATCCGTAGAGCTTGAACATCACATAGCCTCCAGGCCGTGCGGGGTGGGCAGTGCCTGTTTATAGATCGCGCAGGCGAATCGCGCCAGCAGCATCACGCCGCTGAATGCGGGTAAACTGGCGCCTTTCCATGAGGAGCCTGCCATGAGCGAGCCGACAGACATCGACAACGACGAAGAAGAGTTCACCGAGGCTACTTTGATCGAAGCCATCGAGAACCAGATCGAAAGCGACAACCCGCCAGCGGCCAAAGCGACCTTCAACAAGCTGACCCTGGTGGGCGTTGAGCGTGAAGAGATCCTCAATCTGATGGCACATGTGCTGGCCTACGAGATTGACGCGATGCTCGATGAAGACCGCGCGTTCAATACCGAATGGTACGAAGCGGCGTTGCGTGCATTGCCTGAGTTGCCGCCAGAAAAGTAGTAACAACATATTCCCCCCTGTGGGAGCGAGCTTGCTCGCGAAGGCGTTTTATCAGTCAACTTATTTGGTGAATGACACATCGCTTTCGCGAGCAAGCTCGCTCCCACACAATTTGTCACCCATCTATCGGCCCTGCGCCTGAGCCCCGACTACACTGGAATCCGCCTCAAGACAAAATCCCTGATCTGAGCACTGGACATGCCGCAAAAGCGGGTTCACCTTAGGGACGCTGTCGTCCAATTCCTAGAAAGTCTGGAGTCCTTATGTCGCTTACCCCTGAGTTGGTTGCCGAACTGGAAGTCCTCGCACTCTTTCCCCTGGACAGTTCCCAGGAAGGTTTGAAAATTCATCAGACCGCTGCCCCGAAACATATTTCTGCCGCCAAACGCCTCTTCGAGAAAGACCTGACCGATCAGCCCGATGGCGGATATCTGACCAGCCTCGGTCGCGACGCCGCACAAAATGTGCAAACCGTGCTGACCATTCTGAGAGAGCAGGAAACCGCCTGATTCCCCCTGACTTTGCCCACGGGAACTCCTGCCACGGGATTTCCGCGGGCCTGCCCGGTCATCCGCGATAGAAATCTGACGTCAAAAAACAAATTCAGCTTAAAAGTCCCGCTGCGCAAAGGCTAAACTGCCTCCCATTCCGAGACCCTCTTCGTCCGAGCCTGCGAGCCGGTTTGAGCTGATATGACGCGCACCCACGAAATCCGCCCCGACCTGGACGAAGGTATCGACCGCAAGGTACTCAGCCAGCTGCGCGCGCGTTTTCTCAAACTCAATGAAGGCCGCCTCGGCCGCGCCCTCGAAGGCCTGTCGACACGCCAACAGAGCGTGTTGACGTTGTTGCCGTTGTTCTTCCACGTCAACCATCCGCTGCTACCGGGCTATGTCTCGGGCAGTACACCGGCCGGCCTGTCGAATTACGAGCCGGACGCCAACACCCTTGCCGAAGCGCAGCGCCTGACCCGTTCGTTCTCCTACAAACCGCGCCACGGCAGCAATCCACCGCGCCCGATCCACGGACTGTTTCTGATGGGCAGCCTCGGCACGCTGGCGCAGGCCGATCAGAGTGACATGGACGTATGGGTCTGCCACGCGCCGGATATGAGCGAAAGCGAACTCGCTGAACTGGGCAAAAAATGTCAGTTGCTTGAGGCCTGGGCAGCGAGCCAGGGCGCCGAGGCGCATTTCTTTCTGATCGACCCGGCGCGCTTCGTCAAAGGCGAACGCGACACCCAGCTCAGCTCGGAAAACTGCGGCAGCACTCAGCACTATCTGCTGCTGGATGAGTTCTACCGCACCGCAATCTGGCTGGCCGGGCGCACGCCGATCTGGTGGCTGGTGCCGGTTTACGAAGAAACCGCCTACGACCTTTACACCCACACCCTACTGTCCAAGCGCTTTATCCGCGCCGACGAAACCCTCGACCTTGGCCATCTGGCGCGGATTCCGCCGGGCGAGTTCATCGGCGCCGGATTGTGGCAGTTGTTCAAAGGCATCGAGTCACCCTACAAGTCGGTGCTCAAGCTGCTGCTGACCGAGGTCTACGCCAGCGAACACCCGCAGGTGCACTGCCTGAGCCTGCGTTTCAAGAAAGCCGTGTTCGCCAATCAGCTCGATCTCGATGAGCTGGATCCGTACATGGTCGTGTACCGGCGCATTGAGGAATACCTCACCGCGCGCAACGAACCGGAACGGCTGGAGCTGGTGCGCCGCGCGCTGTACCTGAAGGTCAACCGCAAGCTCACCGGCAACAGCCGCACCCAGAGCTGGCAACGCTCGTTGCTGGAACGACTGGCCAGTGAATGGCATTGGGATCAGCGGCAACTGACGCTGCTCGACAGCCGCAGCCAGTGGAAAGTCCGCCAGGTCAGCGCCGAGCGCCGCGCGCTGGTGAATGAGCTGAACTACAGCTATCGCTTCCTGACCCAGTTTGCCCGCACCGAGCAGACCGTCAGCCTGATCAACAAACGCGATCTCAATGTGCTGGGGCGCCGACTCTATGCCGCCTTCGAACGCAAGGCCGACAAGGTCGAGTTCATCAACCCCGGCATCGCCCCGGACCTGGCCGAAGACACCCTGACCCTGGTGCAGTCGCGCAACAAAAAGGAACCGGGGCAAACCCAGTGGGGCCTGTATAACGGCAGCCTCACCGCATTGGAGTGGGAACACTTCGCGCCTATAAAGCGCAGCCGCGAATTGCTTGAGTTGCTGACCTGGTGCCACCGCAACGGCGTGATCGACAGCAGCACCCGCCTCGCTTTGCATCCCGGCACCAGCGACTTGAGCGAGTTCGAGCTGTTCAACCTGCTTGGCAGCCTGCAACAGTGCATCGCCCTGCCCCTGCCTACAGTGGCTGAAGAGCCATTGCTGCGCGCCGCGGTACCGAGCGAAGTGCTGATCCTGGTCAACGTCGGGATTGACCCGCTAAAACATCACCGCGACCTGAACATCCTGATGACCACCGAGCGCACCGACTCGCTGAGTTACGCCGGCGTGCGCGAAAACCTTGTGCTGACCCTGGATCAGGTCACGCTCAACAGTTGGAACGAAGTACTGGTCAACCGCTTCGACGGCCCGCATGCCCTGCTCGATTGCCTGCGCGACTACCTTAACAACCTGCCGCGGGGGGCCTTGCAGCCGTCGTTGAAGGTGCGTTGCTTCTGCCACAACCGCGCGCAGTTCATCGCCCGCCGGGTAGAAGAAATCATCGACACCGCGCAGAACCTGCTGCTCAGCGAGTTGAATCACCGCTATCTGATTCAGGTGCAGCAGCATTACCACGTACTGGAATTGGTGCCGGGCCAGGTCAACCACGTCGCCCTCGCGACATTGCCAGCGTTGCTGGATTACCTTGGTGAAGAACAGCCGCGCTACAGTCCGCTGCATCTGGATCCGATGGCGCTGGAGGAACACGACCTCGCATTGATCCTGCCGATGGGTCAGCCGGAATGCATCCAGGTGTTCTACCGGATCACCGAGCAGCAGGCCGAGTTGTATGTGCTGGATGAGTACAACGCGCTGTGGCAGCAACATTTGCCCTATCACGATGAGCAGAGTCTGTTGGTGCCGTTGCAGCGCTTCCTGCAATCGATCCTGTTCCGCCGCGAAGCCGTGCTGCCGATGGACGCCGGTCCCGATGCCCGCCTCGAAACTTTGTATTACCAGTTATTGCCTTCCGGCCCTGGGCGCGCACGACGGGTCGAAGCGCGACCAGCACCGCAGACGCCGGTAAACAAGCCGTTCTACGACGTACAGGCGATCGTCGGCAAAGCCGCACCGGGCGAAGTGCAGGTCACCCTGTATTGCAATCAACGGGAATTCAGTGAGCTGGAACATGGCGACCAGCTGTTCAGCGTGGTCGCCCGGGAGATCGTCGAGCAGCGCCGCGACAGCGAACGCTATCGCTGCTACATCACCGACCTCGACCTTTCTGGCCTGCTCGGTGACGGGCAGAGTTCAAGCAATCTGTATCTGCGCTACAAGGCTGACCTGGAGCGCGCCCTGAACGAAGCGCTCGAACAGGTCTGAGGCGGGTTACTCGGGAAACGCACCACCGTTGGCCGGTTGCGATTCGACTTCGAGCAAGGTCAGCTTCAGGGTCTTGCCACCCGGGGCCGGCCAGTCGATGTGTTGACCGACTTTCAGGCCCAGCAGCGCGCTGCCGACCGGAGCCAGAATGGAAATCTTGCCTTCATCGGCGTTGGCATCCTTGGGATAGACCAGCGTCAGGTGATAGTCCTTGCCACTGCCTTCTTCGCGGCAATGCACACGGGAATTCATGGTCACGACATCGGCGGGCACTTCATCGTGGCCAACCACGGTATCGGCGCGGTCCAGCTCGGTTTGCAGCGCAATCACGCCCGGCGCAGCCTGGTCTTTATCGTTCAGGCTGTCGATCAGGCGTTCCAGACGTTGCACGTCCAGACGGGTAAGGGTGATGGAAGGTGCGGTCATGATCCGGGCAGACTCCTTTCTTCTGCACACAAAAAAAGCAAAACCCCGCCAAAAAAGACGGGGTTTTCACCAGGCCTCGATGGGTTGAGGCGTGTTCGGACACTATCACAGCTCAAAAAATATACAAGTCACGCCCCGCCGCACTGTTTGCGCTGCGCCGCCTGCGCGCAAATTACCCGTCGCCGCTCGTCGTCCGCCGAGCGCCATTCGCGAATGTCTTCGACATGGCGGAAGCAGCCCAGGCAGACCTTTTGTTCGTCCAGCCGGCAAACGCCGCTGCACGGCGAAGGCACGGCCGGGCTGATGTTGCTGTAGAGCGGCTTCGGTGGACGAACAGGAGCGGTGTCAGTCACGGAATCACAGACCTTCGAAATCGAATTCGGCGCCGGCCTGTTGCTTGACGATGCGCTCGAGCATTTCGCCCAGTTGCTCTTCGCTCTTGTCGCACATCCAGCGCTCGCTTTCTTCGTCGTAGTCGAAGTGGAAACCACCGGACACCGCCGCCAGCCACAGCTGACGCAGCGGCTCCTGACGGCTGAAGATCAGCTGCGAGCCGTTTTCGAACTTGACGGTGAGCACACCGGCCGAGTTCTCCATGTCGATATCCAGATCACTTTCATCAAAGATGTCTTCCAGTTTTTCCTGGGTTTCATCGACCAGATCGTGAAAACGGGCTTCGGACAAACTCATTGCGGCAACCTCAAAAAATGTTCTGATCAGGCTCAAGCGCCGAAAGATACGGACGCTGCCGGCCGATTGCAAAGATTAACGACCAAGCACCCTGCCCCACTCCTGACACCAAACCCTTGTAGGAGTGAGCGGCGGTTCGGGCAGCTTTAGGCAAGCCCCGCCGGACGGGAGGGCCATCGCATAGGCAAGCCGCCGGGTGGCCGGTATACTCCGGCGCAATTAACGCATTTTCAAGGATTTCGCCATGAAGCGCCTGATCTCTTCCCTTGCTGCGCTCGTCGCGGTTGCCTGCCTCGTTTCGGCCTGTGGTCAAAAAGGCCCGCTGTACCTGCCGGATGACGATCAGGACCCGGCCGAGCAAGCCCAGTCTTCGCAGAAGCAACCGTCCAAAGCACACAAGCACGACGTTTACCAATAAGGGATCGCCATGGACGCTTTTAACTACCGTGGCGGGGAGCTGTTCGCGGAAGGGGTGGCGCTGTCAGCCATCGCCGACCGTTTCGGCACGCCCACTTATGTCTACTCGCGCGCGCACATCGAAGCTCAGTATCTGGCATTTGCCGATGCGCTGGCCGGCATGCCGCACCTGGTCTGCTTTGCGGTCAAGGCCAACTCCAACCTCGGCGTGCTGAATGTCCTGGCCCGCCTCGGCGCCGGTTTCGACATCGTTTCCCGTGGCGAGCTGGAACGCGTTCTCGCCGCTGGCGGCAGCCCGGACAAAATCGTCTTCTCCGGTGTCGGCAAGACCCGTGATGACATGCGTCGCGCGCTGGAAGTCGGCGTGCACTGCTTCAACGTCGAATCCACCGACGAGCTCGAGCGTCTGCAAGTGGTTGCCGCCGAGCTGGGCGTTCGTGCACCGGTATCGCTACGGGTGAACCCGGACGTCGATGCCGGCACTCACCCGTACATTTCCACCGGTCTCAAAGAGAACAAGTTCGGCATCGCTATCGCCGACGCCGAAGACGTGTACGTGCGTGCCGCGCATCTGCCAAACCTGGAAGTAGTCGGTGTCGACTGCCACATCGGTTCGCAACTGACCACGCTGCCACCGTTCCTCGATGCCCTCGACCGTCTGCTGGATCTGGTCGATCGTCTCGGCGATTGCGGCATTCACCTGCGCCACATCGATCTCGGTGGTGGTTTGGGCGTGCGTTATCGCGATGAAGAGCCGCCATTGGCTGCCGACTACATCAAAGCGGTTCGCGAGCGTCTGAACGGTCGTGATCTGGCGCTGGTGTTCGAGCCTGGCCGTTTCATCGTTGCCAACGCCGGCGTGCTGCTGACGCAGGTCGAATACCTCAAGCACACCGAGCACAAAGATTTCGCCATTGTCGACGCGGCAATGAACGACCTGATCCGCCCGGCGCTGTATCAGGCTTGGATGGACGTCACCGCGGTCAAACCGCGTGATTCCGCTGCGCGTAAATACGACATCGTCGGCCCGATCTGCGAAACCGGCGACTTCCTCGCCAAGGATCGCGAATTGGCCCTGGCCGAAGGCGATCTGCTGGCCGTGCATTCGGCCGGTGCCTACGGTTTTGTGATGAGCTCCAACTACAACACCCGTGGCCGTGCCGCTGAAGTGTTGGTGGACGGTGATCAGGCTTTTGAAGTGCGCCGCCGCGAAACCGTGGCCGAGCTGTTTGCCGGCGAAAGCCTGCTGCCGGAGTAACCCATGCTGCTGCGTTTTACCAAAATGCACGGCTTGGGCAATGACTTCATGGTTCTCGACCTGGTCAGCCAGCACGCGCATATTCAGCCAAAGCACGCCAAGCAATGGGGCGACCGCCACACTGGCATCGGTTTCGATCAATTGCTGATCGTCGAGGCGCCGAGCAACCCGGACGTGGATTTCCGTTACCGGATCTTCAATTCCGATGGCTCGGAAGTCGAGCAGTGCGGCAACGGTGCGCGCTGCTTTGCGCGCTTCGTGCTCGACAAGCGTCTGACCGCCAAACGGCAGATTCGCGTCGAGACCAAGGGCGGCATTATCGAACTGGACGTGCGTAATGACGGCCAGATCGGCGTGAACATGGGCGCCCCGCGTCTGGTGCCGGCGGACATTCCGTTCGAAGCGCCGGCTCAGGCCAGCAGCTATCAGCTGGAAGTCGACGGCACCACGGTCGAACTGGCCGCCGTGTCGATGGGCAACCCACACGCCGTATTGCGCGTGCAGGACATCAACAGCGCGCCAGTGCATGAGCTCGGGCCGAAAATCGAACACCATCCGCGCTTCCCCGCGCGAGTGAACGTCGGTTTTCTCCAGGTCATCGACCGTAACCGTGCGCAATTGCGCGTGTGGGAACGTGGCGCCGGGGAAACCCAGGCCTGCGGCACCGGCGCGTGTGCAGCGGCTGTCGCTGCGATCAGCCGGGGGTGGATGGATTCGCCGCTATTGATCGACCTGCCCGGCGGGCGTCTGTCCATTGAGTGGGCAGGCCCTGGCCAACCGGTGCTGATGACCGGTCCGGCAGTGCGTGTATATGAAGGACAAGTACGTCTTTGAGTGAGCAGAAATCATGACCGATAAGCCTCAGGTACCCGCCCGACAGTCCGACGAATCAGCGTCCGAGAGCCTCGAGGCGGCAGCGGTTGCCGCGTACCTCGAGGCGCATCCGGACTTCTTCGTCGAGCACGAAGAACTGCTGCCCGCCCTGCGCATTCCGCACCAGCGTGGCGATACCGTTTCGCTGGTCGAGCGACAGATGACCATCCTCCGTGACCGCAACATCGAGATGCGTCATCGCCTCTCGCAATTGATGGACGTCGCCCGCGACAACGATCGCCTGTTCGACAAGACCCGTCGCCTGATCCTCGCCCTGATGGACGCCTCCAGCCTGGAAGACGTGGTGATCAGCGTCGAAGACAGTCTGCGTCAAGACTTTCAGGTGCCTTTTGTCAGCCTGATCCTGCTCGGTGACAACCCGGCGCCGGTCGGTCGTTGGGTCAGCCACGCTGACGCGCAAGTCGCCATCGGCGGCCTGCTCACCGAAGGCAAAAGCGTCAGCGGCAGCCTGCGTGAGCATGAACTGGACTTCCTCTTCGGCGAAGAACAACGCAAGCAGATCGGCTCTACTGCCGTGGTCGCGGTCAGCCATCAAGGCATCCACGGCATTCTGGCGATCGCCAGCCGTGATCCGCAACACTACAAGAGTTCGGTGGGTACGCTGTTCTTGAGCTACATCGCCGAAGTCATGGGCCGCGTGCTGCCACGGGTCAACAGCTCCCTGCGCTCGGTACGCTGAACATGGAACGACAACTGGACGCTTACTGCGAACACCTGCGCAGTGAGCGACAGGTGTCGCCGCACACGCTCTCGGCCTATCGTCGCGACCTCGATAAAGTCCTCGGCTGGTGCGTCAAACAGAACATCGGCAGTTGGGCGGCGCTGGATATTCAGCGCCTGCGCAGCCTGATCGCCCGTCTGCATGCGCAAGGGCAATCCTCACGCAGCCTCGCTCGTTTGCTGTCGGCGGTGCGTGGGCTCTATCACTATCTGAATCGCGAAGGTCTCTGCGACCATGATCCGGCTACCGGATTGGCGCCGCCGAAAGGCGAGCGTCGCCTGCCGAAAACCCTCGACACTGACCGTGCTCTGCAACTGCTTGAAGGTGCGGTCGAGGACGATTTTCTTGCGCGCAGGGATCAGGCGATTCTGGAGTTGTTTTATTCATCTGGCTTGCGCTTGTCAGAGCTGACCGGGCTCAATCTTGATCAACTTGATCTGGCCGACGGCATGGTCCAGGTGCTCGGCAAGGGCAGCAAAACCCGTTTGCTGCCGGTGGGTAAAAAGGCCCGCGAAGCACTGGAGCAATGGCTGCCGCTGCGCGCGATGACCAACCCGGCGGACGACGCCGTGTTCGTCAGCCAGCAAGGTCGGCGCCTCGGCCCGCGAGCGATTCAGGTACGGGTCAAACTGGCCGGCGAGCGCGAACTGGGGCAGAACCTGCACCCGCACATGCTGCGGCACTCTTTCGCCAGCCACTTGCTGGAATCCTCGCAAGATCTGCGCGCGGTGCAGGAATTGCTCGGCCATTCCGACATCAAGACCACGCAGATCTACACCCACCTGGACTTCCAGCACCTGGCGGCGGTCTACGACAGCGCCCACCCACGGGCCAAACGCATGAAAGGCGACGATTCATGAGCATCCAGTTGATCACCTTCGACCTCGACGACACCCTGTGGGACACCGCGCCAGTGATAGTCAGCGCCGAAGCGGTATTGCGCGAATGGCTGAGCGAACATGCGCCGAATCTGGGCGCGGTGCCGGTGGAGCATTTGTGGGCGATTCGTGAGCGGGTGCTGGCCAATGAGCCGGGGCTCAAGCATCGGATCAGCGCGCTGCGTCGTCGGGTGTTGTTTCATGCAATGGAAGACGCCGGGTACGCCCATGGCGAAGCATCCGACTTGGCCGACAAGGGATTTGAAGTGTTCCTGCATGCGCGGCATCAGATCGAAGTGTTCCCTGAAGTCGAGCCAGTGCTGGAGATTCTCGCCAATCACTATGCGCTTGGCGTGGTCACCAATGGCAATGCCGATGTGCGTCGGCTGGGTCTGGCGGACTACTTCAAGTTTGCCTTGTGCGCGGAAGATATCGGCATCGCCAAACCGGATGCCCGGTTGTTTCATGAAGCGTTGCAGCGTGGTGGCGCCACCGCCGAAACCGCCGTGCACATCGGTGATCATCCGGGCGATGACATTGCCGGCGCGCAGCAGGCGGGGTTGCGGGCAATCTGGTTTAACCCGGCGGGCAAAGTCTGGGAAGCGGATCGTCTGCCGGATGCTGAAATCCGCAGCCTCACTGATCTGCCCGCGCTACTCGCCCGCTGGAATGCCACCTCGAAATAATCCACAAACCCTGTGGGAGCGAGCTTGCTCGCGAAAGCGTCAGGTCAGTCACTGCAATGCTGAATGACCTACCGCATTCGCGAGCAAGCTCGCTCCCACAAGGGAACTGCATTCACTTCAGCTCCTTTATTCCAGGCATGAAAAAGCCCGCAGCGACGGCGGGCTTTTTCAGCAAGCAAGCGACACGCCTCAGATAGGGCGGCTGCCGTACTTGTTGTCCGGCTTCTTCGGAGGATCGGCGACCACATTGGCCTCCACTTCCTGAACCTTGCCGCCGCGCGACAGGAACTCTTCCATGGCCTTGGCCAGGGCGTCGCGTTCCTTGTTCTTGGCTTCAATGCTCGGCAACTCGTCTACCGACACCGCAGCCTTGGCTTTGCCTTTGGCAGCCGGGGCCGGCGTATCGTCGCCACCATCGTCGTCAGCAACGTCTTCCGCTGCTGCTTCCAGACCTTCCTCGGCCTCGTCTTCGTCGCCTACTTCGAGGTCGTCGTTTTCCAGATCATCGTCGCTCATGTTCTACCTCATGACTTGCGAAAAGCAGATTAGTTATAGACCAGCTTTGGCAACTGTCGAAAGTCGCCGTTAAAAAATCAGTAACCATTGGTGACCAACGGTTTATGCCCCTTCACCGTGCAAGGTGGCGAGGACTTTTCGGGCACCGCCATGATCACGGTGCTCGCCCAGATAAACGCCTTGCCAGGTCCCCAGTGCCAGCCGACCTGCCGAAACCGGCAGACTGATCTGGCAACCAAGCACGCTGGCCTTGAAGTGCGCCGGGAGGTCGTCCAGGCCTTCGTCGTTATGCTCATAGCCGTCTGTTCCTTGTGGGATCAGACGATTGAAAAATCGTTCGAAGTCGCGACGGACCGCCGGATCGGCGTTCTCGTTGATGGTCAACGACGCCGAGGTATGCTGCAGCCACAAATGCAACAGACCGACCCGGCACGCCCTGAGTTCAGGCAGCCCGGCGAGTAACTCGTCCGTTACCAGATGAAAGCCCCGGGGCCGTGCCCGCAGGGTTATCAGAGTCTGTTGCCACATACAGTTCTCCGCACGTTCGGGGCGCATTCTAGCGCGCTCTGGGAAAAAACAAAGGCCCTAATATTCGCTCAATGATGTAAGCCATTGGCCGGTGAAAAACCGCCGTCGTAAACACGACTAAAGGCGTACGAAAAATCCTTTCAGCCTGTCGCTTAATGACAAATCCTGGACAAAAAAATGCCCGGCGAACCGGGCAATTTTTTTCAGTGCGCGTACTTACAGGTTGTAGCCGCGTTCGTTGTGTTGTGCCAGATCGAGGCCAACCGACTCTTCTTCCTCGGTCACACGCAGACCCATCACGGCGTCCAGGACCTTGAGGATGATGAAGGTGACGATCGCGGTGTAGATCACCGTGAAGCCGACGCCTTTTACCTGAATCCAGACTTGCGCACCGATATCGGTGACGGTGCCGAAGCCACCCAGAGCCGGCGCAGCGAAAACACCGGTGAGGATCGCGCCGAGGATACCGCCGATACCGTGTACGCCGAAGGCGTCCAGGGAATCGTCATAACCGAGTTTGCGTTTCAGGGTGGTGGCACAGAAGAAGCACACCACGCCTGCGGCCAGACCGATCACCAGTGCACCCATCGGGCCCACGGTGCCGGCAGCTGGAGTAATCGCTACCAGACCGGCCACCACACCCGAAGCGATACCCAGTGCGCTTGGCTTGCCGTGGGTGACCCACTCGGCAAACATCCAGCCCAGCGCGGCAGCAGCGGTAGCGATCTGAGTGACCAGCATCGCCATGCCGGCGGTGCCGTTGGCCGCCGCAGCGGAACCGGCGTTGAAGCCGAACCAGCCAACCCACAGCATCGCCGCGCCCATCAGGGTGTAACCGAGGTTGTGCGGAGCCATCGGGGTGGTCGGGAAGCCTTTACGCTTGCCCAACACCAGGCAGCAGATCAGACCGGCCACACCGGCGTTGATGTGCACCACGGTGCCGCCCGCGAAGTCGAGCACGCCCCAGTCCCACATCAGGCCGCCGTTGCCGGACCAGACCATGTGCGCGATCGGCGCATAAACCAGGGTGAACCAGATGCCCATGAAGATCAGCATCGCGGAGAACTTCATCCGCTCGGCGAATGCACCGACGATCAGCGCTGGAGTGATGATCGCGAAGGTCATCTGGAAGGTGATGAACACCGCCTCAGGGAACAAAGCCGCTGGGCCGGTCAGGCTCGAAGGCGTGACACCGGCGAGGAACGCCTTGCCCATGCCACCGAAGAACGAGTTGAAGTTGACGACGCCCTGCTCCATGCCGGTGGTGTCGAACGCAATGCTGTAGCCATAAATGACCCACAGGATGCTGATCAGACCGGTAATGGCGAAGCACTGCATCATCACGGAAAGAATGTTTTTCGAGCGAACCATGCCGCCGTAGAACAGCGCCAGGCCGGGGATGGTCATGAACAGCACGAGGGCTGTCGAGGTGAGCATCCAGGCGGTGTCGCCGGAATTGAGGACTGGGGCCGCCACTTCGTCTGCCGCCATTGCAAGGCTGGGCATTACGATGGACAACAGGGCTCCTAGCCCTGCGAATTTACGCAGAGTCATATTGTTTTCTCCTGGGGCGTTGGGTTTGTGGCGGCGGTTAAATCGCGTCGGTATCGGTTTCGCCGGTACGGATGCGGATCGCCTGTTCCAGATTGACCACGAAGATCTTGCCGTCACCGATCTTGCCGGTGTTGGCCGCTTTGGTTATCGCCTCGATAACCCGATCCAGATCCTTGTCGTCGATGGCCACGTCGATTTTCACCTTGGGCAGAAAATCGACCACATATTCCGCGCCGCGATACAGCTCGGTGTGACCCTTCTGCCGGCCGAAGCCTTTGACTTCAGTAACGGTAATGCCCTGCACGCCGATTTCGGACAGCGACTCGCGCACGTCGTCCAACTTGAACGGCTTGATGATGGCAGTGACTAGCTTCATGAAAACTCTCTCCCGAATTGGTGGACTTGCCCCAGGAAAACAAACCCGACTCAAGTCTAAGCGCAGTGCCTGGCTTTGTAACGCATCGTCGGCCGTACCTGCCCGACTGACGCCAGCTAACCGCTGCTGACGAAACTCCCCGCTTCGTCTGCCGCACTGCATTCGTCACAGCGACTGCATCAGTGCATGGGTCGAAGGTGACTAAGCAGAAAGCTTGCCATCTCGCCAAAAACCCCTGATTTCAATCCCTTGGCCGCTGCCGCAAGCCATCCCGTGCAAAAGCCCCTGCGGATACGCACAACAACGGTGCGTCGCCGTCCGTCCGCCTGCGCGAAAAGTGTGCATCCCTGACCACGAGATTGACTATAGACACTGCGTGATACACTGCCGGCCATTGTTTCCAGGACATCCACCATGCTCGCGCCCAAAGACTTCCTCGACGCCCTGAGCGGCACCGCCTCCCGCCTGTTCAGCGGCGACACCCCGCTGCCGAAAGCCGAAATCGAAAGCCAGTTCAAGATGCTGCTGCAGAGTGCCTTCAGCAAACTCGATCTGGTGAGCCGTGAAGAATTTGATAGTCAGATGGTTGTGTTGGCGCGTACTCGTGCCCGGCTTGAGAGCCTTGAAGCCAAGGTTGCCGAGATGGAAGCGAAGCTGACGCCGCCTGCTGAGTAACACGCTGCTCTCCCCTGTGGGAGCTAGCCTGCTAGCGATTGAAGGTCGGCACGACCTTCCCGTTCTTGGCAAACATTCGAAGTATGTATGTCGAAAGGTCAATCAAACCGCTCCTGCCGAGACAGGAGCGGTTTCCGTCAGCTCAATCCTTACAACGAATTATTCCAACGGTCTCGCAGAATCTCGTACAGGCGAAAAGCCCATAACGCGATCCTGACGAGGCGCCACATATGTTTAAGAAACTTAGACATACTTTGGCCCTCCTTGCGTGGGGCCAAACCTCCGATGCACTTTCCGGCGTACGAACACCTTCGGGACTACACACGAGTGTGTCCGCCAAGGCGGCCGGGTGTGGGCTCCCCAAGATCAGCACCGGCACGGGTCTCAAACCGTGTCGAGGAACATGAATTTTTTTCGCTCCCGGCCACACTTTGCGAACACTCGATGAGTGGGCATCGTCACGGCGAATGGTATTCACTGTCCGGCCGTGGCATTTAAACAAGTTGTATCAAGTCGTTATCATGTACCGGCAAACCGATTTCGGTCCTTGAATCTTTTAATAGATTGATTGGCTAAAATTTCAATGATGCTTGCGCCACCGGTCAAATATGCATAATCTCTGGGAACACGAGTGTGTCCGCTAAGGATACGCAGGCCTTGGCCTCACCGAAGCCTGCATATAAAAAACCGCCTTCTCAAGGCGGTTTTTTTTCGTCTCGATTTTCATGGGGCATGACCCATAATCCACGTTTACCTCATGGAGCCCACTGCGAAGCATCCATGTGAAAGCACCGAACTATTTTGCGGAGTGCCTACGCCTGTGGAACCTGAGTACCGCAAAAAATGACCGCCTAACAGGCGGTTTTTTATGCCTGCAGGTTATTGTCTCCTGCAACATCCGGTGAAAATTCGCTCATAGAATCCACCTAGCAACATCCCCTCCCCCAACTACCCTTCAAAAACCCGCAGGAAGCGGCCCCCGATTCAGCTCAAGGAACGACCATGTCCCTCTCCATCGTCCACAGTCGCGCCCAGATAGGCGTGGAAGCCCCCGCTGTCACCGTCGAAGTCCATCTGGCCAACGGACTGCCGTCGCTGACCATGGTCGGGCTGCCCGAGGCGGCGGTGAAGGAGAGCAAGGATCGCGTGCGCAGCGCGATCATCAATTCCGGGCTGCAGTTTCCGGCGCGGCGGATCACCTTGAATCTGGCGCCGGCGGATCTGCCCAAGGATGGTGGGCGGTTTGATCTGGCGATTGCCTTGGGGATTCTGTCGGCGAGTGTGCAGGTGCCGTGTTTGACGCTGGATGATGTGGAATGTCTGGGTGAGTTGGCGTTGTCCGGCGCAGTACGAGCGGTGCGCGGCGTGTTGCCGGCAGCGTTGGCGGCGCGCAAGGCGGGGCGTGCGCTGGTGGTGCCGCGGGCGAATGCCGAGGAAGCGTGCCTGGCTTCGGGGTTGAAGGTGTACGCCGTGGATCATTTGCTCGAGGCGGTGGCGCATTTCAATGGGCATACACCGGTTGAGCCCTATGTATCCGACGGGCTGATGCATGCCAGCAAGCCTTATCCCGACCTGAATGAAGTGCAGGGACAACTGGCGGCAAAACGGGCGTTGCTGATTGCTGCAGCGGGGGCGCATAACTTGTTGTTCAGCGGGCCTCCGGGAACGGGGAAGACCTTGTTGGCCAGCCGATTACCGGGACTGTTGCCGCCGCTGACTGAAAGTGAAGCACTAGAGGTAGCGGCAATACAGTCAGTTGCCAGTGGGGCGCCGCTGACCCATTGGCCGCAGCGTCCGTTCCGCCAACCGCACCACTCGGCATCCGGGCCAGCACTGGTCGGTGGCAGCTCAAAACCGCAACCCGGAGAAATCACCCTCGCCCACCACGGCGTGCTGTTCCTCGATGAGCTGCCGGAATTTGATCGCAAGGTGCTGGAAGTCTTACGGGAGCCTTTGGAGTCGGGGTTCATCGTGATCGCTCGAGCCAAGGATCGCGTGCGGTTTCCCGCGCGCTTTCAGTTGGTGGCGGCGATGAATCCTTGCCCCTGTGGATATCTTGGCGAACCCAGCGGCAAGTGCTCGTGCACCCCGGACATGGTTCAGCGTTATCGCAACAAGTTGTCGGGCCCCCTGCTGGACCGAATCGACTTACATCTGACGGTAGCGCGGGAGGCGACAGCGCTGAACCCTGCGGTAAAGCCAGGAGAAGACAGCGCCAGTGCGGCCGCGTTGGTAGCCGAAGCCCGCGAACGCCAACAGAAACGCCAAGGTTGTGCCAATGCGTTTCTTGATCTGCCAGGCCTGCGCCGCCACTGCAGGTTATCCACAGCCGATGAGGCCTGGCTGGAATCAGCCTGTGAACGGCTGACCCTGTCACTGCGCTCGGCGCACCGGTTGCTCAAAGTCGCCAGGACGTTGGCCGATCTGAGTCAGGAAAAAGACATTACACGCGAACACCTGGCGGAGGCTTTGCAGTATCGGACGGCAACGCAATGAAAATGACAGCGCTACTCGTAAGTGAACTGCCCCGAAAATAAACACCCGAGCGCTAATGGCGCTTGGCCGAGATGTGATATAACGACGGCGCTCTTTTTTACTACATTCTGTCTATCGTCAAGACATAGAGCATTTTTCATCATGGAGTGGAGGCGGGGCATCATGGACAAGATTTCTACTGTTACCGGACAAAGCTGTTCAATTCATTAGTTCAAATCAAGATAACTAAAAAGCCCTTGCCCGGCGTTATTACTCCGTTTGGCGCCGGCCTTATTTAAACAAACTTTGAAAGCAAAACTTCATTATGAAAAATGTTTACTTGCTCAGCAACGTGGCGGACGGTGGCAAAACATATCTCGAGTATCTGATTCCAGCGCTTAAATCGCTTCGAGAAAAGTATAACTGTGTCGTGCTCAATACTGATCGTACCGGCTTGAATAGAGAGGAAGTCGAAGCCGTCCTCGATTTCCCAGTAGAGCAGGTTGACAATGAATTCATTGCAGGCCTGAAATCGCAGGTTGTCATTTCAAATGATGCCTATTCCGGACGCCTGCTGGACAACTCGAATTTTGGCATCTTCATCAGCCACGGCAATGTCGGGATGCCGACCAAAGACAAGTATTACTACGCCGAATTGACCTCTTACTGGGATGTGGTCATCGCGTCTTCCCGGTCAGGCTTTGATTTGATCACGGCCGGAATGCAGGCATACCGTCGCGACAGAAAGGCCCTGAAAACACTATTGATCGATGGACTGGCCTTGCGTTCGGACATGCGCAGCACCAGCCCGGTCGCCACGCTGCCGGTGAAGATTCCCGGTAACTTCGAATCGTCACCGCCATCGACAAAAACCTCGGACGACTATGTCGTAGGGCTTCTGCCGACCCAACTGGGTATCTGCCCGAACGGGGCGACTCTGTATGAGAATCTGCAGACCGTCATCAATGCAGTGAAGTCGCAAATTCCCCACGCGACGTTCATCTTGCGTCCGTACATGGCCGAACTTTCCCATCCGACCGTGAAGGATCTGTGCGAACAACTGTCTGCCCATGACTGGATAACCATAGACAAGCCCGGGACCAGCAGCACGGCTTTCTATACACAATGCGACACGGTCATCACCGATGCATCCACCGGCGGTGTTTCGTTCATGCTCAACACCTGCAAGCTGCCGATTTATTACGTGCCCTTTACCGAAGAGAGCAATCTCACGGTCGACGCCTGGCTAAAGCAAATGGACAACCTATTGCCAATTGCCAGAAGCAGCAATGAGCTCAGAGACATGGCACTGGGGTTCAGCCTGCTGAAACCAGAAGACAGCTATTACATATACAACAAGTTCTACCAGGCACAATACAGCGACTTGCCCCTGCCTCAGGAAGTGTTCCACGACCTGATTGAATACCGGCACGAGTCGAAGTATTGCCCGCTCTCGATTGACTCTTTCGGGGACATTTACGAGCGGGACAAACATTAAAATAACGCAGGCCTGACCTCATGCAAGGAAACAGCCTGCCGATACACTCGAATCGAACACAAGTCAGAACACTATGAAATGTGATGCGGGTGGACAGGTAATCTGGATTACGGGCCTTTCAGGAGCGGGCAAATCAACGCTGGCCGGTGAATTGGTTGCCAGACTGCGTGCTGAAGGACGATCGGTGGTCATGCTCGATGGCGATGAATTGCGCGAAGTATTCGGCGCAGCCGCTGCCAACTCACAGAACCATGGCCGCGAAGGTCGCCTGGCCCTCGCACTGCAATACGCTCGTCTGTGCAAAATGATCGCAGCACAGGGACAAACCGTGGTGATCGCCACGATCTCGCTATTTCGCGAGGTTCACCAGTGGAACCGCGCCCACCTGCCCAAATATTTCGAGATTTATCTGAAGGTGCCCGTCGAGGAGTTGCGTCGCCGCGACCCCAAGGGCATCTATCGCCGTTTCGATGCGGGCGAACTGCATAACGTTGCCGGGCTCGACCTGGACATTGATGAACCGCTGGCGGCGGACTGCCTGGTTGAGTTCGATCACGAACGCTCCAGCCCGCGTCTGGCCGATGATTTGCTCCCTAAAATTCTTGGAAGGAACTGACTATGAAAACCGAATGGGACTACACCACTCTGGCCGATGCCTATTTGAAGCGCCCTGACTACGCCGACGCGGCCATCGACGCCATGCTGTCGATTGCCGGTGCCGAGCAAGGCGACAAGTTCTGCGACGTCGGCGCGGGTGTTGCGCACTTGACGCTGATGCTGGCCGCCCGTGGTCTGGATGTCACAGCGGTAGAACCCAACGATGCCATGCGCGGCAATGGCATCAAGCGCACCGCGGAACTGCAAAACGTCAAATGGCACGAAGGCACCGGTGAAGCCACCGGCCAGTCGGCGCAAGCGTTCGACATGGTCACGTTCGGCAGCTCCTTCAATGTCTGCGATCGTCAGCAGGCGCTCAAGGAAACCGCGCGCATTCTCAAGCCGCGCGGCTGGTTTGCCTGCATGTGGAACCACCGCAATCTGGAAGACCCGATCCAGGCGCGCATCGAAGCGATCATCAAAGAGCGCGTGGCCGGCTATGGCTACGGCACCCGTCGCGAAGACCAGACTGCCGTGATCGACGCCAGCGAACTGTTCGGCCCGGTCGTGCATCTGGATGCCCGCGTGATTCACGAGCAGTCGATCGAAGAATGCCTCGAAGCCTGGCGCTCGCACGCCACGCTGGAACGTCAGGCTGGCGCCAGCTTCCATGAAGTGATCGCGGCCATCGACGACTACCTGAAAAGCCTGCAGAAGCCGTCGATCCAGATTCCGTACTCGACCAACATCTGGGTTGCTCAACTGAGATAACCGCTGATGGCCCTGCATTTCTCAACCAAGGCCGGCACCCTGACCAGCCTGCAAGGGCGGCTCGCCTCGGCGCACATTGCGCCGTTGCTGGCGTTCACTGTGGCGGACTGGCAACTGGATCAGCGCGCTTGCGTTGAGGACATCCAGCAGCGGCTGCCGAGCGCTCCGTGGATCGTGCGCTCCAGTTGCGGGCGCGAGGACAGTGCACTGGCCTCGTTCGCCGGCGCCTTCCTGTCGGTGCCGAATGTCGATGAGGCTGAACTGGTCTCGGCGATCGAACAAGTCATCGCCAGTTACGGCGACGTGCACCTGACTGACGAGATTCTGATTCAACCAATGCTCGGCAATGTGCTGCGCTCCGGCGTGGCCTTCTCTCACGACCCCAACACCTGCGCACCGTATCGCGTGGTGAATTGGTCAGAGGGCGATGACACCGCCGCCGTCACTGGCGGCATGGGTGGTCGGCTCTGGCAGCAGGCGGCGCACAGTGCTGTGGCAGCGCCCGCGGCGCTCGCACCGGTGGTGGACTTGCTCGAGGAATTGCTCAGCCTGTTTGGTGATCGACCGGTCGACTGCGAGTTCGCGGTCACCCGCGATGCTGAGGGCGAGACACTCTGGCTGCTGCAAGCCCGGCCATTGATTCTGCCGGCGGTGCCTGAGTCCGCAGCCACCCAGTTCGCCCGCCTGCAAAGCATTCAGAGCAAAGTCGAACGGGGCATGCGTCCGCACCCATTTCTGATCGGTCAGCGCACCGTGTACGGCGTGATGCCCGACTGGAACCCGGCCGAGATCATCGGTATCCGGCCCAAACCGTTGGCGCTTTCGTTGTATCGGGATCTGGTCACCGATTCGATCTGGGCTTACCAGCGCCACAACTATGGCTATCGTAACTTGCGCAGCTTCCCGCTGATGCCGCATTTTTTTGGTCTGCCGTATATCGATGTGCGCCTGTCGTTCAACTCGTTCATTCCGGCCGACCTTGATGAAGGGCTGGCCGGTCGCCTGGTCGATTACTACATCGATCGCTTGCTGGCGGAACCGACGCTGCACGACAAGGTAGAGTTCGAGATCGTTTTCTCCTGCTACACCCTCGACTTGTCGCAGCAACTGGAGCGTTTGCGCAGTGCCGGTTTTCTTGAGCATGAACTGGACGCCATCAGCACCAGTCTGCGCAAGCTGACCAACCGCATCGTGCACCCCAAGGACGGTTTGTGGCGCAGCGATGCCAATAAACTTGAGGTACTCAACGCCCGTCGCGAAGAGTTGCTGGCCTCCAATGCCGACCCGCTCGAACGCATCTACTGGCTGCTGGAGGATGCCAAGCGTTATGGCACCCTGCCCTTCGCCGGTCTGGCCCGCGCCGGGTTTGTTGCCGTGCAGATGCTGCGATCGCTGGTCAGCGTCGGCGTGTTTTCGCAGGCGGATTACGATGCGTTCATGGCCGGGGTTTCTACGGTCAGCGGGCAGTTGGCTCGTGACCGCGCCACCCTCGACAAAACCACGTTCCTCGCCCGTTACGGGCATTTGCGACCGGGCACCTACGACATCCTCTCGCCGCGTTACGACGAGGCGCCGGAGCTGTATTTCGACTGGACGCAAAGCCCCGCTGCGCCGGAACCGCTGCGACCGTTTTCGCTGACGCTGCCGCAGATGCGCGAAATCGTCAAACAGCTCGAGGCCCATGGCCTGCAGCCTGATCCGGTGGGGCTGCTGGACTTCCTGCAGAACGGCATCGAGCTGCGCGAGCTGGCCAAGTTTCACTTCACGCGTAACCTCTCCGATGCCTTGGCCTTGATCGCTCAGGTCGGTGCGCAGTACGGCATTGGTCGCGAGGATCTGGCTTATTGCGACATCAGCGCTTTCCAGGAGCTGCACGTAGCAGCGGCGGACCCGAAAGAGCTGCTGTTGCGCAGCATCGAACAAGGCAAGGCGCGTTACGCCGAAACACTCAAGGTGTCGCTGCCGCCGGTGATCACCTGCCCAGAAGATGTCTGGAGTTTCGAGTGGCCGGAAACGGCGCCCAATTTCATTACGCAAAAACGCGTGACTGCGCCGGTGGTGCTGTGTGATGACCGGGAAAAACTCGCCGGGGCGATTGTTTGCATTCCCAACGCCGATCCGGGGTTTGACTGGCTGTTCGCCTACCCGATTGCCGGGCTTATCACTGCGTGGGGCGGGGCCAATTCGCATATGGCGATCCGTGCCGGTGAGCTTGGCTTGCCGGCGGTGATTGGCGCTGGCGAAGTGCTCTACCGTCGATGGTCGACGGCGGATTTCCTGCATCTCGATTGTCCGGGTCGCCGAGTGGAGTTGATGTCATGAAAGTGGTCGCGATCAGCCAACGTGTCGACATGCATCCAGAACGCGGTGAAAGCCGTGACGCGCTGGATCAGCGCCTGATCGCGTTTGTGCTGGCGGCAGGCTTTATCCCTGTGCCAGTGCCCAACGGCTGGCAATCACCCGACGACCTCGATCGTTGGCTGGCAGCGGTAAACCCACAAGCCATCGTGCTGTCGGGCGGCAACGACATCGGTCAGTGCCCGGCTCGCGACCTCACCGAAAGCAGGCTGCTGGACCACGCCCATGCGCGCCATCTGCCGTTGCTGGGGATTTGCCGGGGTATGCAGATGCTTGGGCACTGGTCGGGTGTCTCGTTGAAACCGGTCACCGGCCATGTACGCACCCGGCATCAGCTATCCGGGCAGATCGTCGCCGAGGTCAATAGCTATCACACCTTCGCCCTCGCCGGTTGCCCGCTCGGGTTCGAGGTGCTGGCGCGCAGCGAGGACGGCGAAATCGAAGCGATCCACCACCTGCAACGACCGTGGCAGGGCTGGATGTGGCACCCGGAGCGTGAAAGCGATTTCGCGGTGCACGACCTTCAGCGTCTGCAGCGCCTGTTTGGCGAAACCGATTCCACTGAAGAATTCACGGGATAGACCTGTAGTGAAAGCCATTATTCTGGCTGCCGGACGTGGCAGCCGCATGAAAAGCCTCACCGACGAACGCCCAAAATGTCTGGTCGAGTTGCGCGGTAAACCGTTGCTGGAATGGCAGCTGGAGTCATTGCGGGCAGCGGGCATCAGCGACATCGCGGTGGTGACCGGTTACAAGCGCGAGCTACTGGCAGAGCGTGGTCTGAGCGAGTTTCACAACCCGCGCTGGGCCGAGACCAATATGGTTTCGTCACTGGCCTGCGCCGAGTCCTGGCTTGAGGGTCAGCCGTGCATCGTCAGCTATTCGGATATTTTCTACAGCCCTGTGGCCGTGCAGTCGTTGATCAACAGCGACGCGGCGTTGGCCGTCACCTACGACCCCAACTGGTTGCAGTTGTGGACCGAGCGCTTCGGCGACCCGTTGCTGGATGCCGAAACCTTTCGCCTGACCGCCACGCACACGTTGGCCGAAATCGGCAACAAGCCGCAATCGGTGGATGACGTTCAGGGTCAGTACATGGGGCTTTTGCGTTTCACGCCCGAAGGCTGGGCGGAAGTCGTACGGCTGCGTGCCGAACTGTCGCCGCAGCAACGCGACAGCATGCACATGACCAACACTTTGCAACGCGTTATCGATGCCGGTCGTGTGCCGATTGCAGCTGTCACCTACACCGGCGAATGGGGAGAGGTCGACTCCAGTGAGGACCTCTCGGTGTATCAATAAGGCACCGGCGCCTTAACGGAACCGGTCAACCTCCTGACGCAGTTCGGCCGCCAGACCTTCCAGCTCCTTGGCGGTCACGGCCAGGTTGGACACCACTTCGCGCTGCTCACTGTTGGCCATCGCAATGCTCTGCAGGTTACTGCTCAACAGAGTCGCGGTGCTGCTCTGCTCCTGCGTCGCGGTGGTGATCGCGGCAAACTGCTGCCCCGCCGAACGGCTTTGCTCATCGATCCGCGCCAGCGCCGAAGCGACGTTGGCGTTACGCGACAAGCCTTCCTGCATCAGCACATTGCCCTGTTCCATGGTGCTGATCGCGTTGCCGGTTTCCTGCTGGATGCTGTGGATCATGCTGGAAATTTCATCAGTGGCCTGACGAGTACGCGAAGCGAGGCTACGCACCTCATCGGCCACCACGGCGAAGCCGCGACCTTGTTCACCGGCACGTGCCGCTTCAATCGCGGCGTTGAGCGCCAGCAAGTTGGTCTGCTCGGCAATCGAAGTAATCACGCCAACGATGCCACCGATTTCCTGCGAGCGCTGACCGAGGGTGTTGATCACGGTGGCGGTGCTGTTCAGGGCGCCAGCGATTTGCTCCAGCGAGGACGACGCTTCTTCCATCGAGCTGCGACCGATCTGCGTTTGCTGAGCGTTTTCTTGCGCCAGACGCTGGGTCGCGCCCATGTTGTCGGCAATGTTCAGCGAGGTTGCGCTGAACTCTTCCACCGCGCCAGCCATGCTGGTGATTTCGCCGGACTGCTGCTCCATGCCCTCATAAGCACCGCCGGACAAACCGGACAGCGCCTGCGCACGGCTGTTAACTTCTTGCGAGGCGCGACGGATGTGCTCAACCATGGTCGATAAAGCCTGACTCATCTGGTTGAACGCCCGCGACAACTGGCCGATTTCGTCGTTGCTCGACACGTTCAGGCGCACGCTCAGATCGCCGGCGCCCAAGGCTTCGGCCTGACGCACCAAGTCGCTCAGTGGCGCCAGTTTGCTGCGCAGCAACCAGACCACCGAACCGACCGCCAACAGCATCGCCAACAGACTGCCGATCGCCAGTTGCGTGCCGACGCTCCAGGTCACCGCGCGGATCTCGGCTTTCGGCATGCTCGCCACGACCGACCACGGCCCGCCGTCGAAAGGCACGGCAACGCTGTAGAAATCCTCGGACTTGTCGTCCCAGAACTGACCTTTGCCCGGCGTCTTGGCCAGACTATTGATCACTGGAATCGCCTGATCCACCGCCTGCACACCCGCCGGCGCGACCAGCCATTTGTTCTGTTCATCAAGCAACGCCAGCGAACCGGTCTGGCCGATACGGAAGCGCTTGAGGTTGTCGAACTGGGCGTTCTGCGCGTCGGTGTAATCGAAACCAACGAACAGCACCGCAATCACCTTGCCGCTGCCATCGCGCACCGGGGTGTATTGGGTCATGTAGGAACGCTCGAACAACAAGGCGCGACCGACGTAGCTTTGTCCTGCCATCAGCTTTGCGTAGGCCGGGTGCGCGTGATCGAGCAAAGTGCCGATGGCGCGCGTGCCGTCCTGCTTGGTCAGCGAGGTGCTGACGCGCACGAAGTCTTCGCCGCTGCGCACGAACAGGGTGGCAACACCGGCGGTCATCTGCTTGAACTCGTCGACTTCCTTGAAGTTGTTGTTCAGCACTTCGCTGCCCAGGTGCAGGCCCGGGGTTGGGGTGCCGGCGACTGTCACCGGTTCACTCGGGTGAATGCTCAGACCCGCGCTGAAGCGCTTCTCGAACAGCCCGCTCAGGCGCTGGGTGCTTTCACGCAGCGTGCCGTGAAAGGTACTCAGCTGGTCTGCCAGCAGCCGCGCCTCACTGGCCAGATGCTCTTCACGGGTGGCGAGGTTGGCGGAATCCAGCGAACGCAAGGCGAACACCGTACTGCCACTGATAACTATCGCCAGTATTACAGCGAGCGCGAGGCCCAGCTGCGAGGCGATCCGAGCGCGAGGTTGAGACATGGACAGCTCCTGGCCGAGCCACGGGATCCTCCTTGATCTCGACTCGGATAATTTTCTAATAGTGGGGGTGAATCGTGGATACCGGCACGACGGTTCCACTTGCTCATAGTCGGCGGGAAAACCGAATACTTGAGCGCGCAACGTGGGTATGGCGCAAGGCCGCCATTGTGGCGGCTCGAACGTTTCAGCTCAAGCGCTCAACCGCCGGCAGCTCCATGGCGCGGACTTCGCCTTGCAGGAAGTCGCTGAGGCGACGCAAACGTTCACCTCCCGGACGGGTCTTTGGCCACACCAGGTAATAATTCAGTCCGCTGGCGACCGCCGTTGGCCACGGCAGGCTCAGGCGTCCTTGCGCGACGTCCTCGGCGACCATCAACAGATCGCCCATCGACACACCGTAGCCGCGCGCCGCTGCGATCATGCCCAGCTCGAGGGTATCGAACACCTGTCCGCCCTTGAGTGAAACCTGATCAGACAGCCCCATGTGCTCCAGCCAACTGCGCCAGTCACGACGATCCGGGGTCGGATGGAGCAATTCGGTGGACGCCAGCCGGGTCAAATCCCACGGCTGATCATTCAGCAGGTTTGGCGCCCCCACCGGAATCAGTTCTTCGGGAAATAACAGGCTCGCTTCCCAGTCCGGCGGAAAATGCCCGTCACTCAGCAGCACAGCGCAATCGAACGGCTCATCGTTGAAGTCCACCGAATCGACATCCATCCAGGCACTGGTCAGTTGCACTTCGTTGCCCGGCTGCAAGTGACGGAAACGACTGAGCCGCGCCAACAGCCAGCGCATGGTCAAGGTCGACGGCGCCTTCATGCGCAGAATGTCGTCTTCGGCGCGCAAGGTATTACAGGCCCGCTCCAGCGCACTGAAACCTTCGCGGATACCGGGCAACAGCAGGCGAGCCGCTTCGGTCAGTTGCAGATTGCGCCCGCTGCGATGGAACAGCCGACAAGCGAAATGATCTTCCAGGGTTCGAATATGCCGACTGACCGCACTCTGGGTGATCGACAACTCTTCCGCCGCACGGGTGAACGAGCTATGTCGCGCCGCCGCTTCAAATGCGCGCAGGGCATACAAGGGAGGAAGACGACGAGACATACAGAAAGCTCCTATAGCGGGATGCAGCCGGACTGACAGAATCTGATCAGCATGAGTTTTAATCATGCCACCCATCCTTTTTATCCCTTTGTGCAAAGCCTGCCAAGCGCCGAGAATCGACGGTTTCCTGTTCCCTCTGAAATCGAGTGGTGATGACCATGCAGCATCCTGTGCGTACCGAACTCTGGGCCATTCTGCGGCTGGCAGGGCCGTTGATCGCTTCACAGTTGGCGCACATGTTGATGGTGCTGACTGACACCCTGATGATGGCGCGATTGAGTCCTGAAGCGTTGGCCGGTGGCGGTCTCGGTGCGGCGAGCTATTCATTCGTGTCTATTTTCTGCATTGGCGTGATTGCGGCGGTCGGCACGCTGGTGGCCATTCGCAAAGGTGCCGGCGATATCATCGGTGCTGCGCGTCTGACCCAGGCCGGTTTATGGCTGGCGTGGCTGATGGCGCTGGGCGCCGGGTTGCTGCTGTGGAACCTGAAACCGGTGTTGCTGCTGTTCGGCCAGACCGAAACCAACGTCAATGCCGCGGGGCAATTTCTGATCGCCCTGCCCTTCGCCCTGCCCGGCTACCTGAGCTTCATGGCTTTGCGCGGCTTCACCAGTGCGATTGGCCGGGCGACGCCGGTGATGGTCATCAGCCTCGCTGGCACGGTGGCCAACTTCCTGCTCAATTACGCGCTGATCACCGGGATGTTCGGTCTGCCGAAAATGGGCTTGACGGGCATCGGACTGGTCACGGCGATCGTCGCCAACTGCATGGCGTTGGCGCTGGCCTGGCACATCCGTCGGCATCCGGCGTATGACGCGTATCCGCTGCGCGCGGGCCTGTCACGGCCGAACCGGCAGTACCTGAAAGAGCTGTGGCGCCTCGGCCTGCCCATCGGTGGCACCTACGCCGTCGAAGTCGGTTTGTTCGCCTTCGCGGCGCTGTGCATGGGCACCATGGGCAGCACGCAATTGGGCGCGCACCAGATTGCCCTGCAGATTGTTTCGGTGGCGTTCATGGTGCCGGCGGGCATGTCATATGCGATCACCATGCGTGTCGGCCAGCATTACGGCGCGGGGCAATTGAGCGATGCGCGGATGTCCGGGCGGGTCGGGATCGTCTTCGGCGCCGTGGTGATGCTGGGTTTCGCCATGGTGTTCTGGCTGCTGCCAAATCAGTTGGTCGGGTTGTTTCTCGATCACAACGATCCGGCGTTTGCCGAGGTGATTCGCCTCGCGGTGAGCCTGTTGGCGGTGGCAGCGTGGTTCGAGCTGTTCGACGGCACGCAGACGATTGCCATGGGCTGCATTCGTGGGCTCAAGGATGCCAAGACCACATTTCTGGTCGGGCTCGCTTGCTATTGGCTGATTGGTGCGCCGGCGGCGTGGTGGATGGCGTTCCATTTGAACTGGGGGCCGACGGGTGTCTGGTGGGGATTGGCGCTGGGCCTGGCGTGTGCGGCGGTGAGTTTGACGCTGGCGTTTGAATGGAAGATGAAGCGGATGATTCGGCTGGAGCCTGCGTCATCAAGTCAGTTTACGGTCCCGCAGGCCGACTGAGATCCCTTGTAGGAGTGAGCCTGCTCGCGATAGCGGTGTGTCAGTCGAAGCAAATGTTGACTGGTAGATTGCTATCGCGAGCAGGCTCACTCCTACATTGGTTATGCGTTCAGCTTACGATTTCGAGGGCTGGCTGTTGGCTTGAGCCGAAGGTCAGGTACTCAACCAGTTCCGCCAGCGGCAACGGCCGACTGATCAGATAACCCTGCACCTGATCGCAACCAAACCCGCGCAGCAGTTCCAGTTGCTCCGGCGTCTCGACACCTTCGGCAACCACTTCCAGATGCAGGTTATGCGCGAGATTGATCATCGCGTGCACCAGTTTGCGGTTCTCCTCACGCTGTTCCATGCCGCCAACGAAGCTCTTGTCGATCTTCAGCAAGGTGATCGGCAGGCTGTTGAGGTGCACGAACGAGGAAAACCCGGTGCCGAAGTCATCCAGCGAGAAACGCACACCGAGACGGCCGAGGGCGTCCATGGTCTGCTTGACCAGATCGCTACGACGCATTACCGCCGTTTCAGTCAGTTCGAATTCCAGCCACTGCGCTTCGACACCGCGCTCGGCAATCAAGCGGCTGAGCGTCGGCAACAACTGGCTGTCCTGAAACTGGCGGAACGACAAGTTGATCGCCATGTGCAGTGCCGGCAACCCGCGTTCACGCAAGGCCTGCATATCGCGCAGCGCCCTGGAAATCACCCAGTAACCCAACGGCACGATCAAACCACTCTGCTCGGCCAGCGGCACGAATTCACTCGGCGGCAGCAGGCCGCGCTCGCTGTGACGCCAACGTACCAACGCTTCGAGGCCGACAATCTGGCCATCCTGCATATTCAGACGGGGCTGGTAATGCAGCTCCAGCTCATCGCGGCGCAAGGCCCGGCGCAGCTCGCTTTCCAGATCAGCCATGCTCCGCGCGTTGCGGTTGATGCGTTCGTTGAAGATATGAAAAGTGCAGCCCTGGGTGCTCTTGGCCTGCTGCATGGCGATGTGCGCGTGCCACATCAGCGGATCGGCGCCGCCCTGCGCGCGGGCATGGGCGATGCCGAGGCTGGAGCCGATCAGCAAGCTTTCGCCATCGACCCAATACGGTTCGGCGAGCGCTTCGGTGATGCGTTCGGCCATCCACTCGGCGCGCTGCGGTGCACGGCGAGTGTCGATCAGCAGGGCAAACTCGTCGCTGCCCAGCCGCGCCAGCTGATCGCCGGCCTCCAGCTGACTTTTCAGCCGTGCGACGACTTGCAGGATCAAGCGGTCGCCGGCCTGATGGCCAAGCGCATCGTTGGCGTGACGAAAGTTGTCGAGATCGAGATGCCCGAGGGCCAGGCCGCGGCCGTCGTTTTCCGCGAGGCGCGCGGCGAGCAAGGTCTGGAAGCCCTGGCGATTGGCGATGCCGGTCAACGGATCCTGTTCGGCGAGGCGTTGCAGGGTGTTTTCGAGAACGCCACGTTCGCGCACATGGCGCAGGCAACGGCGCAGCATGCCGGCGTCAAGGGCGTCGAACACCAGCCAGTCGCTGACGCCAACCGGCGCGGTGTCCGGTTCATGCTCCAGCAGCAAGACCGTCGGCAGGCTGCAACGGCCCGGTGCCGGTTGCAACGCCGGAAGGGTCAACAACACCGCATTGCGGTTGTCTTCGAACAAACTGCTGACCGAGTCCCAGCTCGGCGCGCTGATCAGCACCGCCGCGCTCCCCATCGGAGCCAGACACTCGCGCAATAACGCTGTCCACGCTGGCTCTTCGGCCAGTAGCAGCAAACGCAAGGGTTCGACAGGCGTAGACAAGCTAGCTCCCTAGACTCTGCAATGATGTGGGCGGGGCATTATGCCGTCGCGATGTTCAATGACCAAATGACAACGGTTATCAAAACGTTATTTTGTGTCACGAATGAGAACATTAGCCGCAAAATCACCGCGCATCCTCCGCGAAAGTAACAAAACCGGCAAATTTGAATCGCGTGGTACGTCACAAGTCGGACAGAGCAGCACAAATCGCTGAGCCTGTTAAAATGCCGGCCCATTTCGTCAACGACTCCCGAATTTTCGTATGTCCCGACTCAATCCCCGGCAGCAAGAAGCCGTGAACTACGTCGGCGGCCCTCTATTGGTGCTCGCCGGTGCTGGCTCCGGCAAGACCAGCGTGATCACGCGCAAAATTGCGCACCTGATCCAGAACTGCGGCATCCGCGCCCAGTACATCGTCGCCATGACCTTTACCAACAAGGCCGCGCGCGAGATGAAAGAGCGGGTCGGCACCCTGCTGCGCGCCGGCGAAGGCCGCGGCCTGACCGTCTGCACCTTCCACAACCTCGGTCTGAACATCATCCGCAAGGAACACGTGCGGCTGGGCTACAAACCCGGTTTCTCGATCTTCGACGAGACCGACGTCAAGTCCCTGATGACCGACATCATGCAGAAGGAATACGCGGGCGAAGACGGCGTCGACGAGATCAAGAACATGATCGGCGCCTGGAAAAACGACCTGATCCTGCCGCCTCAGGCGCTGGAGAATGCGCGTAATCCCAAGGAACAGACCGCCGCCATCGTCTACACCCACTATCAGCGCACGCTGAAAGCGTTCAACGCAGTGGACTTCGACGACCTGATCCTGCTGCCGGTAAAACTCTTCGAAGAACACGCCGACATTCTCGAAAAGTGGCAGAACAAGGTCCGTTACCTGCTCGTTGACGAATACCAGGACACCAACGCCAGCCAATACCTGCTGGTAAAAATGCTTATCGGCAAGCGCAACCAGTTCACCGTGGTGGGCGACGACGACCAGTCGATCTATGCCTGGCGCGGCGCGCGGCCGGAAAACCTGATGCTGCTCAAGGACGACTATCCATCGCTGAAAGTGGTTATGCTCGAGCAGAACTACCGCTCGACGAGTCGCATCCTGCGCTGCGCCAACGTGCTGATTTCGAACAACCCGCACGAATTCGAAAAGCAGTTGTGGAGTGAGATGGGCCACGGCGACGAGATCCGCGTGATCCGTTGCCGTAACGAAGACGCCGAAGCCGAGCGCGTGGCCATGGAAATCCTCAGCCTGCACTTGCGCACCGACCGCCCGTACAGCGATTTCGCGATCCTCTATCGCGGTAACTATCAGGCCAAACTGATCGAGCTGAAGTTGCAGCACCACCAGGTGCCGTACCGTCTGAGCGGCGGCAACAGCTTCTTCGGACGTCAGGAAGTGAAAGACCTGATGGCCTACTTCCGCCTGATCGTGAACCCGGATGATGACAACGCCTTCCTGCGCGTGATCAACGTGCCGCGCCGTGAAATCGGCTCGACCACCCTGGAAAAACTCGGCAACTACGCCACCGAGCGCAAGATCTCGATGTACGCCGCCACCGACGAAATCGGTCTGGGCGAACATCTGGACAGCCGCTTCACCGATCGCCTGTCGCGCTTCAAGCGTTTCATGGACAAAGTCCGCGAGCAGTGCGCCGGGGAAGACCCGATCTCGGCGCTGCGCAGCATGGTCATGGACATCGACTACGAGAACTGGCTGCGCACCAACAGCTCCAGCGACAAGGCTGCCGACTACCGGATGAGCAACGTCTGGTTCCTGATCGAGGCGTTGAAAAACACCCTCGAGAAGGACGAAGAAGGCGAAATGACCGTCGAGGACGCCATCGGCAAACTGGTCCTGCGCGACATGCTCGAACGTCAGCAGGAAGAAGAGGACGGCGCCGAAGGCGTGCAGATGATGACCTTGCACGCCTCCAAAGGTCTGGAATTCCCCTACGTGTTCATCATGGGCATGGAAGAGGAAATCCTCCCGCACCGCTCCAGCATCGAAGCCGACACCATCGAAGAAGAACGCCGCCTGGCCTACGTGGGCATCACCCGCGCCCGTCAGACCCTGGCGTTCACCTTCGCCGCCAAGCGCAAGCAGTACGGCGAGATCATCGACTGCGCGCCGAGTCGCTTCCTCGATGAGCTGCCGCCGGACGATCTGGCCTGGGAAGGCAACGACGACACCCCGACCGAAGTCAAAGTCGTGCGCGGCAACAGCGCATTGGCTGATATACGCGCGATGTTAAAGCGCTAGAATTGACCACTTTTTTACTAGACCTTCGGCGCACCAAGCGCCAAAAGAGGACAGCTTCATGGAAGCATTGCACCAGAAAATCCGCGAACAAGGCATTGTGCTTTCCGACCAGGTCCTGAAGGTCGACGCCTTCCTGAACCACCAGATCGACCCGGCCCTGATGAAGCTGATCGGCGACGAATTCGCCGCGCTGTTCAAGGATTCGGGCATCACCAAGATCGTCACCATCGAAGCCTCGGGCATCGCCCCGGCGATCATGACCGGTCTGAACCTCGGCGTGCCGGTGATCTTCGCCCGCAAGCAACAGTCCCTGACCCTGACCGAAAACCTGCTGTCGGCGACCGTTTACTCGTTCACCAAAAAGACCGAAAGCACCGTGGCCATCTCCCCGCGTCACCTGACCAGCAGCGACCGCGTGCTGATCATCGACGACTTCCTGGCCAACGGTAAGGCGTCGCAAGCGCTGATCTCGATCATCAAACAGGCCGGCGCCACCGTTGCCGGTCTCGGCATCGTCATCGAGAAGTCGTTCCAGGGCGGCCGCGCCGAGCTGGATTCGCAGGGCTATCGCGTTGAATCGCTGGCCCGCGTGAAATCGCTGACAGGTGGCGTGGTCACCTTCATCGAATAAAGCCACACCGCAGCGCCCCTGTAGGAGCCGAGCTTGCTCGCGAAGGCGTCGTGTCAATCGATACATTCTTTGACTGGCACACCGCTTTCGCGAGCAAGCCCGCTCTCACAGATAAAGTCTCAAGCCTTCGACAAATCCATTCTGTACCCCGCCCCCGGCACTCCCTCATGCATCGCAGCTTGAATATCCGCATACAAGGCATTCGCCTCGCCGGTAGTAATCGAGCGCGAACAATCGCGCAACACCACATGCAAAAGCACGTTCTCCTGACCCGGCAGCATTCCGAGTCGCTCAATGGCTTGCGCCGGTAAATCCGAACGCTGCCAACGCCCCTTGATTCGCATCTCCTCAATCCATCCAGAACAATCCCCTGCCGCCTGCAACATCCTCTCGGTCAATACCTCTTCACTCAATCCCGGCGTTACCGCCAACGAGATATCGCGGGCAATCGACGGCAAACGAGATACCGCAGTCCACGGATCCAGATCATGCATCTGCGCCTGCACGCGCACATTCTGATCACGCAACAAACGAATATCAGGAATGCCTTTGCGCAACATCGTCAGGCGATCCAGCCCCATCCCAAGAGCGAGCCCGCCATGGCGCAGAGGATCAATCTGCAAACGCTGCAATAGCGACTTCGCGATACGCCCGCACTCAAGAACCTCGACCGGCACGCCATCATTCAACACATTCACTTCAATCCCGCCCTCGGTGTAGTGATGTGGACTATCGCTATAAACCCAGGATTTTTCAGGAACGACCAACTGCAAAATATCGCTAACAAGCCGCAGCAAATGCTCATGGGATGCCAACTCCGGGTCGCCCAACACCCAAATGTCCATTTGATGCGGCTCGGCGCAATGCCAACGATCTCGGCTATCACGCCTGAAGGTAATGCCCGGCGCTGCCAGCAAAATGGTTTGTCCCGGCTGACGAACCTCGGCGGCCTGCTGAAGCGCCGCAGGGATCTGGCTCGTGGTCTGTGTTCGCAAAAGCGAATGCTCATCGACCCAACGTGTGTGCTCACTGCCGAGGGTAATTTCTGTCGGGTCGTAACCAAGCAAACCGTAGTTTTCTTCTGCGGACACAATCCTTGGGCCAATCTGCAACTGTGCTCGGGGCCAGCCCTTTTCTTCGAGTCCCTGAAGGACCTCATTCAGTAATAGTCGGACAGCGTGATCAGGGTGGCTCTTTTCGGTTAAGTCAGTGAGGAGTAAGGCTTGGTGGACAGCTACATCTGTCAGGTATTTCTTTGATATATGCACTGTGTGCCCTCTGGATTTCGGCTGGCTAGAAGTCCTCTTAAAAAACGCCCACAAACAAACCTATCGATAGGCGAACGCCGACGACAATCCAAATACTCATTGATTGATGATTTTCAGAACGGGACTACAGAAGTCATTCCGTATCCATTCAGATCTCGGGCATACCCCGTGTAGGAGCTGTCGAGTGCAACGAGGTTGCGATCTTTTGATCTGCTCAAAGATCAGGATCAAAAGATCGCAGCGTGCCGCAGCTCCTACGGGGTTTGGATGGTGGCTTTCAGGCCGGTGAGGAGCAGGCGTTGGAAGAGGTCTTCTTTCAGGCCTTCCGGGTTTGTGAGTTGCATGCGTTCGAGGTGTTCGGGATATAGCGATGCTTCGGGGGCGTCGAGGGCTGCTTTGCCGAGTTCAAGGATTTCGGTGAGTTTGAATTTGCTTTTTAACCAGTTCAGCGCACGCAATAGATCCCGTTCGATCGCGGTGAAATCACAGCCCAGCGGGTACTCCGGAAACAGGTTCGGATGCCGTGCGGCGATCGCTTGCAAACGCTGTGGTGTGTTGTCGGCGAAGCGTGGATCGAGGCGGAAATCCTTTGGCAGTTTGCCGACCTTTTGCGCTTGCTCGATCAGCCCCTGCTGGAAGCGCGAGTCACTGATGTTCAGCAGCGACTCGATCACCACCGCGTCGGATTTACCGCGCAGATCGGCGATGCCGTATTCGGTCACGACGATGTCGCGCAGGTGCCGTGGGATCGTGCAGTGGCCGTACTCCCAGACGATGTTGGAACTGACGTCGCCACCGGATTCACGCCAGCTGCGCAGGATCAGAATCGAGCGCGCATCGTGCAATGCGTGACCCTGCGCCACGAAGTTGTACTGCCCGCCGACACCGCTGAGCACCCGTCCGTCTTCCAGTTGATCCGCCACGCCGGCGCCGAGCAAGGTCATGGTGAACACGGTGTTGATGAACCGCGCATGAAGGCGCTGCAGACGCTTGAGCTCTTCCTGCCCATACAACTCGTTGATGTAGCTGATGCGGGTCATGTTGAATTCGAGGCGTTTGCTCTGCGGTAACTCACGCAGGCGCTCGTAGAAACTGCGCGGGCCGAGGAAGAATCCGCCGTGCACCGAGATGCCATCGGTTTGCGCCGCCTCGTCGAGAGTGCCGGCGTTGGCCTGTTCCTGAGTCTGTATGTCTGGATAGACCTTGCGCCGGATTATCCCGGCATCTGCCAGCACCAGCAGACCGTTGACGAACATTTCGCTGCAGCCGTAAAGACCTTTGGCGAATGGCCCCGTGCCGCCCTCGCGCTCGATCAATTGCGCCCACTGGCTGAGGTTGATGTCGTCGAGCAATGCCCTATAACCGGTGTTATCCGCCTGACGCGCCAGCAATGCGGCGGTCAACGCGTCGCCCATCGAACCGATGCCGATCTGCAATGTGCCGCCGTCGCGCACCAGCGTACTGGCATGCAAACCAATGAAATGGTCCTGAAATCCCACCGGCATGTTCGGCGTGGAGAACAGCGTGCTGCTGTCCTTCGCGTCGATCAGCAGGTCGAAGGTGTCGATATCGACTTCTGCATCGCCGGGCATGTACGGCAGATCGGTGTGCACCTGGCCGACCAGCAAAATAGTCTCCCCGGCTTCGCGACGTTTGGCGATCATCGGCAACAGGTCGAGGGTGATGTCGGGATTGCAACTCAGGCTCAGGCGATCCGGGTGTTCGCTGCTGCTGGCCAATAACTGCGCCACAAGATTGAGCCCGGCAGCGTTGATGTCGCGGGCGGCGTGGCTGTAGTTGCTGCTGACGTAATCCTGCTGGGCCGGCGCGCTGTTGAGCAGGCTGCCGGGTTGCATGAAGAACTGTTCGATGCGGATGTTGGCGGGCAGGCTGTCGCGGTGCAGGTCGGCGAGGAAATCGAATTCCGGGTAGTCACCGAAGACGCGCTCGACGAAGGGTTCGATAAAGCGCTTCTGCAAACCATCGCCCAACGCCGGGCGGCCGAGGCACAGGGCGGTGTAGATCGTCAGTTGCCGCTCGGGCAGGTCTTTGATCCGTCGGTACAGCGCGTTGACGAAGTGATTGGGTTTGCCCAGGCCCAGCGGCATGCCCATGTGGATATGCGCCGGCAAGCGCGCCAGCACGTCGTCCACTGCCTGTTCGATCGAACACAACTGCACCATCTGAAGCCTCCTGCCCGTTCCGTGAATAGGGGTAGACCGAGCTTGCCTTGAGTTTGCTGCAAAGGACAGCCCAAAGTCCTGGACGATTGTCGGCCACAGGAGTTTTTTATGGCTGGAGATCGCTTGCCCTCACCCTAGCCCTCTCCCAGAGGTAGAGGGGACAGATTGGGGGATATTGGGGAGATACGCCGACTTGAAATAGCTTTGCTGAATCCATAATCGCTAAGGTCTTTCAGGTCGATGGATAGCGAAAGACACCTCGGTCGGCTCCCTCTCCCCCTGGGAGAGGGCTGGGGTGAGGGCTCTTGAATCACAGGCACAAAAAAACCGTCCGAAGACGGTTTTTTTCATCAGAAGCGCGCCTTATTTCAGGCCGGACATCTTCTGGATCGCGCCCTTCAACTCATCATCCGAGCAATCGGCGCAGGTGCCTTTCGGCGGCATCGAATTGATACCGGTGATGGCTTTGGCGAGGATGCCATCAAGACCACCCTGATGATCAGCACGCTCTTTCCACGCTGCGGTGTCACCGATCTTCGGCGCGCCCAACAACCCGGTACCGTGGCAAGCGTTGCAGTGCTTGGCAATCACTTCATCCGGGGTTTTCGCCCCGCCACCGCCGCCTGCGGAAGCGGCAACTTCCATCCCCTTGCATTCCTGCCCTTGAACACACACCTGGCCGACTGGCTCGAGGCGCTTGGCAATGTCGTCATTCGTCGCAGCTTGAGCGCTGACAGCCCAGAGGGCCAATACAGTTGCTGGTGCAGCCAGCATTTTCATAATTAGATTCACGCGTTCACCCTCAATGGTGGCTATTCACGCCTGCGGCCACGGTTCGCAGGCGGGCGGAAGTATAGCGGGTAGCCCGTCACACTGAAACAACCCCATAGTCGAAGGGGTTATACCGCACGGTAGAAAAACTCTCCGGATGCCTTTGCCATCATGGCTTGGCACCTCTTTGTTAAAAATTCGCCGGCGTGGCTGCGCTGATTAGTCGCGCAGGCAAGTCGAACGGATTACGGAAACGATGCGGCTTGGTACTTTCAAAGTAGTAGCTGTCGCCGGCTTCGAGAATAAAAGTTTCCAGACCCACCACCAGTTCCAGACGACCTTCCACCAGAATCCCGGTTTCCTCGCCTTCATGGGTGAGCATTTCTTCGCCGGTATCGGCGCCCGGCGGGTAGATTTCATTGAGGAAGGCGATGGCGCGGCTGGGATGCGCGCGGCCGACCAGTTTCATGGTCACGGCGCCGTCGGAAATGTCGATCAGCTCGTTGGCCTTGTAGACAATCTGGGTCGGGACTTCCTGCAGGATTTCTTCGGAAAAGAACTCGACCATCGACATGGGAATGCCGCCCAACACCTTTCTCAGCGAACTGATCGAAGGGCTGACGCTGTTCTTTTCGATCATCGAAATGGTGCTGTTGGTGACACCCGCGCGTTTGGCGAGTTCACGCTGGGAAAGCCCTTTGAGCTTGCGGATCGATTGCAGTCGTTCACCGACGTCCAAGGCGCGAGCCTCCTGATGTTGTAAGAATATTGAGCGTTATCATGGCGACAGCGTTCAGTATTTACAACACTTGGCCCCCGCAGTGGCGTCAACCCTCGGAATAGAGCCTTGGCACTCGACGCAGGTTGCAGAAGATCTGGTACGGAATGGTGTCCGCCCACTGCGCCACCTCGCTGGCGAGGATGTTTTTGCCCCACAGTTCGACGCTCGAACCGAGGCCTGATTCCGGCACATCGGTGAGATCGATGCAGAGCATGTCCATCGACACGCGACCGAGAATGCGACTGCGTTTACCCGCCACCAAAACCGGCGTACCGGTCGGCGCCTGACGCGGGTAGCCGTCGGCGTAACCCATGGCGACCACGCCGATGCGCATAGGCTTGTCGGTGATGAATTTGGCGCCGTAGCCGATCGGCTCGCCAGCGGGCAGCTCACGGACGCAGATGACTTTCGATTCCAGGGTCATCACCGGTTGCAGGCGATCAGCCACGGCGTTGGCTTCTTCGAACGGCGTGGCGCCGTAGAGCATGATGCCCGGACGCACCCAGTCGCTGTGAATCTGCGGCCAACCGAGCACCGCCGGCGAGTTACGCAGGCTGACTTCCGCCGCCAAGCCCTGACGCGCCGCTTCAAACACCGCGACCTGCTCGGTGCTGCTCTGCGCGTGCAACTCATCGGCGCGGGCGAAATGGCTCATCAAGACGATCTTTGCCACTTTGCCGCTGGCCAGCAGACGCTGGTAAGCCGCCGGATAATCCTTTGGATGCAAACCGACGCGGTGCATACCGGAATCAAGCTTTAGCCACACGGTAATCGGTTTGCTCAGTGTTGCCTGCTCGATCGCTTCGAGCTGCCACAGCGAATGCACCACCGTCCAGAAATCATGCTCGACGATCAGCGCCAGCTCATCGGCCTCGAAAATCCCTTCCAGCAACAACACCGGCGCACGAATGCCAGCGGCGCGCAGCTCCAGCGCCTCCTCGATGCAGGCCACGGCAAAACCGTCAGCCTCGGCCTCCAGCGCTTGGGCGCAACGCACCGCGCCATGCCCATAGGCATCGGCCTTGATCACCGCAAGCGCCTTGGCGCCGGTGACCTCGCGGGCAATTCGGTAGTTGTGGCGCAGGGCTTCTAGGTCGATCAGGGCACGGGCAGGACGCATGGCGGCAGACTTCTAGGCGGTCATGGGAATAAAAACCGGCGCCGACTGACGACGTGAACCGCCAACAGCGCCGGGAGAGGGATCTTTACAACGGCTTACGGCAGCGCGGCGACGATGGAGATCTCCACCAGAATGCTCGGCTTGGCCATCTTCGCCTCGACGGTGGCGCGGGCCGGGGCAGCACCTTTTGGCAGCCACTGGTCCCACACCGAGTTCATTCCGGCAAAATGCGCCTCGATGTCGTTCAGGTAAATCGTCGCCGACAACAGGTGCTGTTTGTCAGTCCCGGCCAGATCAAGCAAACGCTCGATATTGGCCAGTACGTCGCGGGTCTGCTGTTCAATTCCGGCGTCGAAGTCGTCGCCGACCTGCCCGGCCAGATACACGGTGCCGTTGTGGCTGACGATCTGACTCATGCGCTCATTGGTGAGCTGGCGCTGGATTGACATGTTTTGCGGACTCCTGGGTTTTGTTGCCGTAACGGGAAATATCGAGGCCTTCGGCGCTGATCTGTGGCTTTTTCTTCGCCATCAGGTCGGCCAGCAAACGACCGGAACCGCACGCCATGGTCCAACCGAGCGTGCCGTGACCGGTGTTGAGGAACAGGTTCTTGAACGGCGTGGCGCCTACGATTGGCGTGCCGTCCGGGGTGGTCGGACGCAGACCGGTCCAGAAACTCGCCTCGGCCAGATTGCCGCCCTGAGGATAAAGGTCGTTGACGATCATCTCCAGGGTTTCGCGGCGGCGCGGGTTCAGCGACAAGTCAAAACCGGCGATCTCGGCCATGCCGCCGACGCGGATGCGGTTGTCGAAACGGGTGATCGCGACCTTGTAGGTCTCGTCGAGAATGGTCGAGGTCGGGGCCATTGCCGGGTTGGTGATCGGCACGGTCAGCGAGTAACCCTTGAGCGGATACACCGGGGCCTTGATGCCCAGCGGTTTGAGCAGTTGCGGCGAGTAGCTGCCGAGCGCCAGTACGTAGCGGTCAGCAGTTTCCAGCTTGCCGTCGATCCACACACCGTTGATGCGATCACCGGCGTAGTCGAGTTTCTGGATGTCCTGGCCGAAGCGGAATTCGACACCGAGCTTCACGGCCATTTCGGCGAGACGCGTGGTGAACATCTGACAGTCGCCAGTCTGGTCGTTCGGCAGGCGCAGGGCACCGGCGAGGATGTCAGTCACGCCCGCCAGCGCCGGTTCAACGCGGGCAATGCCGGCGCGGTCGAGGACTTCAAACGGCACACCGGACTCTTTCAGCACGGCGATGTCTTTGGCGGCGCCATCAAGCTGCGCCTGAGTGCGGAACAGTTGAGTCGTACCGAGGCTGCGGCCTTCGTAGGCGATGCCGGTTTCGGCGCGCAATTCATCGAGGCAGTCGCGGCTGTACTCGGACAGACGCACCATGCGCTCCTTGTTCACCGCGTAACGGTTGGCGGTGCAGTTGCGCAGCATCTGCGCCATCCACAGGTACTGGTCGATGTCGGCGGTGGCTTTGATCGCGAGAGGGGCGTGGCGCTGCAACAGCCACTTGATCGCTTTGAGCGGCACGCCCGGCGCGGCCCACGGCGAGGCGTAGCCCGGCGAGACCTGGCCGGCGTTGGCGAAACTGGTCTCCATGGCCGCAGCCGGCTGCCGGTCGACCACCACCACTTCAAACCCGGCACGGGCCAGATAGTAAGCACTGGCGGTACCGATGACGCCGCTACCCAAGACCATTACGCGCATTTTTGTATCCCTCATCGCGGCAGGGCCGCGTACGTCTGTTGTTAGAGCAATGATGCGCGCAGTGTAAAAAAGAAATGCCAGTGCTTTTCACTATATAAGCGCCTATATTTGGCGACAATTCTCGGCAAAAACCCTTTTCACGGAGGCGCATCCCCTATGCGTACCAACACTCAGACCAAACGTGAGCTGGACAAGATCGACCGCAACATCTTGCGGATCCTCCAGGCGGACGGGCGGATTTCCTTTACCGAACTCGGCGAAAAGGTTGGGCTCTCGACCACGCCGTGCACCGAGCGCGTGCGGCGTCTGGAGCGCGAAGGGATCATCATGGGCTACAACGCCCGGCTCAATCCGCAGCACTTGAAGGGTAGCTTGCTGGTGTTTGTCGAGATCAGCCTCGACTACAAATCCGGCGATACTTTCGAAGAGTTCCGACGCGCGGTGCTGAAGTTGCCGCATGTGCTGGAGTGTCATCTGGTGTCAGGGGATTTCGACTATCTGGTGAAGGCGCGGATTTCCGAGATGGCCTCGTACCGCAAGCTGCTGGGCGACATTCTGCTGAAACTGCCACATGTGCGGGAGTCGAAGAGTTATATCGTGATGGAAGAGGTGAAGGAGAGCTTGAGCTTACCTATTCCGGATTGAGTTTTTGAAGATCAAAAGATCGCAGCCTTCGGCAGCTCCTACATGGGAATGCATGTCTCTGTAGGAGCTGCCGAAGGCTGCGATTTTTTAAACCAACACCTGCCGATTCGCCGCCATGTACTCGAAAATCTGCTTCTCGACACGCGGATGAATCAGCTCCACCGGCCGCCGCTCATTCGGGCAAGGCAAGGTTTTGGTCGTGCCGAACAGCCGGCAAATCAGCGGCCGCTCTTCATACACCGTGCAGCCATTCGGCCCTAGATGCACACAGTTCAGTTCTTCCATTGCCGCATCCTGCTCGGCGCGGGTCTTGCGCGGCAGGCGGGACATTTCTTCCGGCGAAGTGGTCACCGGCCCGCAGCAGTCGTGGCAGCCGGGCACGCACTCGAACGAGGGGATCTGCTGACGCAAGGTGCGGACTGTCTGGCTGTTGCAGCTCATCGAAACGGTAACCAAGGTGGAATAGACGGCAATTGTGCCGCAAAAGCCGTGATCCAGACACCGCAGGCCGACCAGTGTTGCCCACGTTCAGGCGTGCGGCTTATGCTCCGTCAAATTTTCTCGACACTTAGCCGTTGGATGACGCCCATGACTGCCCGCGCCTTCACCTCCGCGAGCCAACCCCACGTTGCCTCTTACTACGCCGCCAGCAGCCTGCCGCAACCCGACCATCCTGCTCTGCAAGGTGAAGTCGTGGCCGATGTCTGCGTGGTTGGTGGCGGTTTTTCCGGGTTGAACACGGCACTGGAACTGGCTGAACGCGGCCTCAGTGTGGTGTTGCTCGAGGCGCACAAGATCGGCTGGGGCGCCAGCGGCCGCAACGGCGGGCAGTTGATTCGCGGCGTCGGTCACGGTCTCGATCAGTTCGCCAATGTCATCGGCAGCGACGGCGTGCACGAGATGAAACTCATGGGCCTGGAAGCGGTGGAAATCGTTCGCCAGCGGGTCGAGCGCTTTCAGATTGCCTGCGACCTGACCTGGGGCTACTGCGATCTCGCCAACAAGCCCGCCGACCTCGAAGGTTTTGCCGAAGACTCTGAAGAACTGCGCAGCCTCGGCTATCGCTACGAAACCCGTCTGCTGCAAGCCAACGAAATGCACACGGTGGTCGGCTCCAAGCGCTATGTCGGCGGTTTGATCGACATGGGTTCAGGACATCTGCATCCGCTGAATCTCGCGCTGGGTGAAGCCGAAGCGGCGCAGCAGTTGGGCGTCAAACTGTTTGAACACTCCGCAGTGACGCGTATCGATTACGGCCCCGAAGTCAAAGTCCATACAGCCCAAGGTTCGGTGCGCGCCAAAACGCTGGTGCTTGGCTGCAACGCTTATCTGAATGATCTGAATCCGCAACTCAGCGGCAAGGTTCTGCCCGCCGGCAGCTACATCATTGCCACCGAACCCTTGAGCGAAGAACAGGCGCACAACCTGCTGCCGCAGAACATGGCGGTCTGTGATCAACGGGTGGCGCTGGACTACTACCGACTCTCGGCGGATCGGCGTTTGTTGTTCGGCGGCGCCTGCCATTACTCGGGACGCGACCCGAAAGACATTGCCGCGTATATGCAGCCAAAGATGCTCGAGGTCTTCCCGCAACTGGCCGGGGTGAAGGTCGATTATCAGTGGGGCGGTATGATCGGCATCGGCGCCAACCGTTTGCCGCAGATCGGCCGGCTCAATGATCAGCCGAATGTGTATTACGCCCAGGCCTATTCAGGCCACGGGGTGAACGCCACGCACCTGGCGGGCAGGCTGCTCGCCGAAGCGATCAGTGGGCAGCACAGCGGTGGCTTTGATCTGTTTGCCAAGGTGCCGCACATCACCTTCCCGGGCGGCAAGCATTTGCGTTCGCCGTTGTTGGCACTCGGCATGTTGTGGCATCGGATGAAAGAGCTGGTCTGATGGTTTTGCGGCGCTCATGAGGCCGCTTTCGCGAGCAGGCTCGCTCCCACTGGAGATCTGCGGTGGATGGGAATCTTGTATCCACTGGAGATCAATGTGGGAGCGAGCCTGCTCGCGAATGGATCGAAAAAACAATACAGATCTCAGATCCGCCAGAACGGCTTCAACCCCTCCTCCTGCGCCTGCTCAAGCGTCAACCCGATGTCCTTGAGCTGATCCGCCGTCAGTGCCAGCAACGCCCTGCGCGTGTGCAGACGATGCCAGAACAGGTCCCAGCGGCTCAGGCCGGACGGCGCATTACGCAGGGTTTCATTGCGCGCACGATCCTTCTGCCCTGCCTCCAGTTCCTGACTGTGTAACGTCAGCCGCACATCGCTCAAGCCGTTCATTTTCATTGCTCCTGTTTACTTGGGTAGCCAGAGATTCCATGATGCGCGGGTGAGCAAAACCATTACAGATTCAAAGTATCTGTATTAACTCCATACAGATTTGCCGCTTTGAGGACTGAATTGTCGATTTCCGCCGTATCTGTACTGGTTTATCGAATCATTTGCACCGAGGCAGCGCCATGACCCTTTACGTAAACCTCGCCGAACTGCTCGGCACGCGCATAGAGCAAGGCTTCTATCGCCCCGGCGATCGGCTGCCGTCGGTGCGCGCCTTGAGCGTCGAGCACGGGGTCAGCCTGAGCACAGTGCAGCAGGCCTATCGCATGCTCGAAGACAGCGGCCTGGCCACGCCGAAACCCAAGTCCGGCTACTTCGTGCCGGTCGGCCGCGAGTTGCCGGAGCTGCCCGCCGTCGGCCGTCCGGCGCAACGGCCGGTGGAAATTTCGCAGTGGGATCAGGTGCTGGAGTTGATTCGCGCGGTGCCGCGCAAGGATGTCGTGCAACTGGGTCGCGGGATGCCGGACATCAGCTCGCCGACGATGAAACCACTGCTGCGTGGATTGGCGCAGATCAGCCGCCGCCAGGATATGCCCGGCCTCTATTACGACAACATCCACGGTACCCTCGAACTGCGCGAGCAGATCGCCCGGTTGATGCTCGACTCCGGCTGCCAGTTGAGCGCCAGCGATCTGGTGATCACCACCGGCTGCCACGAAGCGCTGTCCACCAGCATTCACGCAATCTGCGAGCCGGGCGACATCGTCGCGGTGGATTCGCCGAGCTTCCACGGCGCCATGCAAACGCTCAAAGGCCTCGGCATGAAAGCCCTGGAAATTCCCACAGACCCACTTACCGGCATCAGCCTTGAAGCGCTGGAACTGGCACTGGAACAATGGCCGATCAAGGTCATCCAGCTCACGCCCAACTGCAATAACCCGCTCGGTTACATCATGCCGGAGGCACGAAAACGCGCCCTGCTCAACCTTGCGCAGCGCTTCGACGTGGCGATCATCGAGGACGATGTGTATGGCGAGCTGGCCTACACCTACCCGCGCCCACGCACGATCAAATCCTTCGACGAAGATGGCCGCGTGTTGCTCTGCAGTTCGTTTTCCAAGACCCTGGCGCCGGGACTGCGCATTGGCTGGGTCGCGCCGGGTCGATATCTGGAGCGGCTGCTGCACATGAAATACATCAGCACCGGATCCACAGCACCGCAGCCGCAGATTGCCATCGCCGAATTTCTCAAGGCCGGCCATTTCGAACCGCATTTGCGACGGATGCGCACGCAATACCAGCGCAATCGCGACATGATGATCGACTGGGTTGCACGCTATTTTCCGGCCGGAACTCGTGCCAGCCGTCCGCAGGGCAGTTTCCTGCTGTGGGTCGAACTGCCGGAGGGTTTCGATACCCTGAAACTCAATCGTGAGCTGCACGAGCAAGGCGTACAGATTGCCGTCGGCAGCATCTTTTCCGCCTCGGGCAAGTACCGCAATTGCCTGCGAATGAACTACGCTGCCAAACCGACACCGCAGATCGAAGAGGCGGTGCGCAAGGTCGGTGCCACGGCCATCAAACTGCTCGCCGAAGCCGACTGACCTTTTTCCAGAGACCAGCGTCCATATGCCGACCCCTGCCGCCAACCGGAACGATCCTACGTGAGCTTCAGACAGCCCCTACTCGCTTTGCTGTTACTCGCCTCGTTCCTGAGCGGTTGTGCCAGTTTCGATGTGCCGCGCGAGCCAAGTCAGGCCTTGCCAGCGGCCGATTCCAGCTTCGGCCGTTCGATTCAGGCGCAAGCGGCGCCCTATCAAGGCCGCTCGGGGTTTCGCCTGCTGTCCAACAGCAGCGAGGCGTTCACCGCCCGCGCCGAGCTGATCCGTAACGCCCAGACCAGTCTCGATCTGCAGTACTACATCGTCCATGACGGTATCAGCACGCGAATGCTGGTGGAGGAACTGCTCAAGGCTGCCGACCGCGGCGTGCGCGTGCGCATCCTGCTCGACGACACCACCAGCGATGGCCTCGACCAGATCATCGCCACACTCGCAGCGCATCCGCAGATTCAGATTCGCCTGTTCAACCCGCTGCATCTGGGGCGCAGCACCGGCGTAACGCGCGCAGCCGGACGCCTGTTCAACCTGTCGCTGCAGCATCGACGCATGCATAACAAGCTCTGGCTGGCGGACAACAGTGCGGCCATCGTCGGCGGACGAAATCTGGGCGATGAATATTTCGACGCCGAGCCAAACCTGAATTTCACCGACATCGACATGCTCAGTGTCGGGCCGGTGGCCGAGCAGCTCGGGCACAGTTTCGACCAATACTGGAACAGCGCGCTGAGCAAACCGATCGACGAATTCCTTACCAGCCAACCGACCGCCAAGGACCTGGAGAACACCCGCACACGCCTGGAAGAATCGCTGGAAGAAACGCGCAAACAGAATCACGCGCTGTATCAGCAGCTGATGACGTTCAAGACCGAGCCGCGCATGGACATCTGGCGCAAAGAGCTGATCTGGGCGTGGAATCAGGCATTGTGGGACGCGCCGAGCAAGGTCTTGTCCAAGGGTGAGCCGGATCCACAATTGCTGCTGACCACGCAACTGGCACCCGAGCTCAGAGGCGTGAGCAAAGAGCTGATCATGATTTCGGCATACTTCGTGCCGGGCCAGCCAGGGCTGGTGTACCTGACCGGTCGCGCCGATGCCGGCGTCTCGGTGAGCCTGCTGACCAACGCGCTGGAGGCCACCGATGTACCGGCGGTGCATGGCGGCTATGCACCGTATCGCAAGGCGTTGCTGGAGCATGGCGTGAAGTTGTATGAACTGCGCCGTCAGCCTGGGGATAACTATGGCAGCGGCCCGCATGTGTTTTACAGCAAGTCGTTTCGTGGTTCGGACTCAAGCCTGCACAGCAAAGCAATGATCTTTGATCGGCAGAAATCGTTTATCGGCTCATTCAACTTCGACCCGCGCTCGGTGCTGTGGAATACCGAAGTCGGGGTGTTGGTCGACAGCCCCGAACTGGCCGAACATGTTCGCGAACTGGCCTTGCAGGGCATGGCGCCAGCACTGAGCTATGAGGCGAAATTGCAGGATGGCCAGATTGTCTGGGTCACCGAAGACAACGGCCAGATGCATACCCTGACCAAGGAACCGGGGAGTTGGTGGCGACGCTTCAATGCGTGGTTCAGCACCACTGTCGGCCTGGAACGCATGCTTTAAAAAGCAAAAGATCGCAGCCTTCGGCAGCTCCTACAGTTGAAATGCATTCCTCCTGTAGGAGCTGCCGAAGGCTGCGATCTTTTGACTTCAAGCCGTCTGAGCTGTGCCAAACGCCCCTTGGCGCAAGAGCAGAATCACCAAACCAAAGGCCCCAATCGCCATCAACAAAGGCAACGCATGGCCGCTGATCCACTGGCTGCCCGCCCCGGCCGCAAGCGGCCCGACCAGACAACCTACACCCCACAACTGCGCAATGTGCGCGTTCGCCCGCACAAGCGCATCGTCACGATAACGCTCGCCAATCAGAATCAGCGACAGGGTGAACAGTCCGCCAGCACTCGCCCCGAACAATACCCAAAGCGGCCAGATCAGCAGCGTATCGAGCAACAGCGGAATCGCCAGACTCGACACCATCAACACCACCGCACAGCCGGCAAACAACGTACGCCGCGACAAGTAATCGGCCAACGCGCCAATCGGCAACTGCAGCAACGCATCGCCGACCACCACGGTGCTGACCATCGCTAGGGCGATCTCAGCGGTGAAGCCCTGTTGCAGGCAATACACCGGCAGCAACGTCAGGATCATTGCCTCGAACGCGGCAAACAACGACACCGCCCAGGCAATTGCCGGCAGCTCGCGCGCGAATCCCCAAAGATCGCGGAACGTCACGCTGCTGGCCTCACTGCTCGGCGCGCCGCTGCGACCGAGTAACAGCAACGGTGAAACCAGCAGCAAACCGACACCGACCCAAAAGCCGTAATCATGCTCGGTGCCCAGCGCGCCCAACAGCAACGGCCCCGACAGCTGGCTCAACGCATAGCTGCTGCCATACAGCGCCACCAGGCGACCGCGCCAGTGTTCTACCACCAGTTGATTGATCCAGCTCTCACCGAGGATGAACACGATGGTCAGGATCACCCCGATCATCAGGCGCAGCACCAACCAGATCGGGTAACTCGGCAACAGCGCCAGCAAGCCGATCGACAGCGCCCCGGCCCACAGGCACAGACGCATCAGATTAGCGGTGCCGAAGCGTGCCGCCAGATGACTGGAAATCTTCGCGCCCAACAACACGCCTATCGCCGGCATCGCCGCCATCACACCGATGGCGAAAGAGCCGTAACCCCAACCCTCCAGGCGCAACGACACCAACGGCATGCTGACCCCCAGGGCCAGGCCGACACTCAAGACAGACGCCAACACGGCGAAATACGTCGCCCACCGCATGTTCCACGCTCCTGTGGATTATTTTTATGTGCACCACAAAACCACTGTGGGAGCGAGCTTGCTCGCGAATACGGTTTCACATTCAGCAGATTTGCTGACTGATACACCGCATTCGCGAGCAAGCTCGCTCCCACAGGGGATCTCTGTCTGGTTTGGGAGCCTGATTGAATCAGGCTCCCCTCAGCGGCTTACAGCTTGATCCACGTCGCCTTCAGCTCGGTGTACTTGTCGAACGCGTGCAGCGACTTGTCGCGGCCGTTGCCCGACTGCTTGAAGCCGCCGAACGGTGCGGTCATGTCACCACCATCGTACTGGTTGACCCACACGCTACCGGCACGCAGAGCCTTGGCGGTCAGGTGCGCCTTGGAGATGTCCTGGGTCCAGACCGCAGCGGCCAAACCGTAAGGCGTGTCGTTTGCAATCTGGATCGCTTCTTCAGCGGTATCGAAAGCGATGACCGACAGCACCGGGCCGAAGATCTCTTCCTGAGCGATCTTCATCGCGTTGCTCACGCCGTCGAAAATCGTTGGCTCAACATAAGTGCCACCGGTTTCCTGCAGAATGCGCTTCCCGCCAGCGACCAGTTTGGCGCCATCGGTATGACCGGATTCGATGTACGACAGCACGGTGTTCATCTGCTGGGTATCGACCAGCGCACCGACGTTGGTCGCCGGGTCCAGCGGATTGCCCGGTTTCCAGGTTTTCAGCGCCTCGATCACCATCGGCAGGAATGTGTCCTTGATCGAACGCTCGACCAGCAGACGCGAACCGGCGGTGCAGACTTCGCCCTGATTGAAGGCGATAGCGCTGGCGGCGGATTCGGCAGCCGCTTGCAGGTCCGGCGCATCGGCAAAGACGATGTTCGGGCTCTTGCCGCCGGCTTCCAGCCAGACGCGCTTCATGTTCGATTCGCCGGAGTAGATCATCAGTTGCTTGGCGATCTTGGTCGAACCGGTGAACACCAGCGTGTCGACATCGTTGTGCAGGGCCAACGCCTTGCCGACGGTGTGACCGTAGCCGGGCAGCACGTTGAGCACGCCTTTCGGGATCCCGGCTTCAACCGCCAGCGCGGCGATGCGGATGGCGGTCAGCGGGGATTTTTCCGATGGTTTGAGGATCACCGAGTTACCGGTCGACAGCGCCGGGCCGAGTTTCCAGCAGGCCATCATCAGCGGGAAATTCCACGGCACGATGGCGCCGACCACGCCTACCGGCTCGCGGGTCACCAGACCGAGCTGGTCGTGCGGAGTCGCCGCCACTTCGTCGTAAATCTTGTCGATCGCTTCACCGCTCCAGCTCAGCGCTTGCGCCGCGCCCGGAACGTCGATGTACAGCGAATCGCTGATCGGCTTGCCCATGTCGAGGGTTTCGAGCAGGGCCAACTCTTCGGCGTGCTGTTTCAGCAGGCCGGCGAAACGGATCATGGTGGCTTTGCGCTTGGTCGGTACCAGGCGCGACCAGACGCCGGAATTGAAAGTAGCGCGGGCGTTTTCCACAGCGCGCTGGGCATCGGCGGCGTCACAGCTGGCAATCTTGCCGAGCAGACGGCCATCGACCGGGCTGATGCACTCGAAGGTTTCGCCGGAGACGGCGTCGGTGTATTCGCCATTAAGGTAAGCGCGGCCTTCGATTTTCAGGTCGCGGGCGCGTTGTTCCCAGTCGGCACGAGTCAGGGTGGTCATTTCGAGTGTCCTCCGCTTGTTGAATACGAGCGCCGCGCGATCTTCGCCAGCGTCCTCAAGAATTCTGCCCGGCCGGCCGTTTTTTCGGCCAGAGGCACCCGCCACCCTAAACCAGCGGCCGGGGTTGTTTCAATATATTTGACATAAGGCGGCCATACGGCCTTGCGGTGTTGATTTTAATCAACATAGACTTTTGCCCTTTCCAGCCAATCGCGCCGTATTCACGGGGGATAACAACAATGAACATCCAGAACGTCGTCGACATCAGCCTGACCAGCAGCGAAGCCGAACGCTATCGTCCGGATCCAGCGAAAGTGCTCAAGGGTGACCCGGAGCAAGCCGTGTTCCATCAATACGACAGTCCGTGTGGGCAAATGGGCGTTGGCGTGTGGGAAGGTGCGGTTGGGCAATGGACAGTGAATTACACCGAGCATGAGTACTGCGAGATTTTGCAGGGCGTTTCGGTGCTGCGTGATGGTGAGGGCAATGCCAAGACGTTGCGCGTTGGTGACCGGTTTGTGATTCCGGCGGGGTTTCGTGGCACTTGGGAAGTGCTGGAGGCTTGCCGCAAGGTCTATGTGATCTTTGAACAGAAAAGCTGATCCTACACACACGGTGACGAGCAGGGTAAGGCATATCCAGCAGATTTGAGTGAAACTTCGGCTGGGCGCTTAGGAATCGAGAAAAGATCAGTCAAACCAGGAGGTTAGTCTGATTCGATGAATAGGGGCCTCAACTCAAACCAAAGCAAGGAGGCACAATGTCCAGCCAATGCAATCTCTACAACGCGCAATTTTTCCTCGGTGATGTTGCTACTACTGACAATCTGCTCGCTGTGCGCAACGCAGCCGGAGTAACAAAGCATCGCCTCGAAGTGCCGGACGGCATGTACAACCTGCGCACTGATGCGGACCGCATCAGAGTCCTGGTCAACGAGAAAAACGAGATCATTGAACTGATCTGTGGTTGATCGATCAGGCTTCAAGGCAACAAAAAAGGCCCGTATCGTGAGATACGGGCCTTTTTCGTAAGTCGGGAAAAATCAATTACTTGATTTTGCCTTCCTTGTAGATCACGTGCTTGCGAACAACCGGATCAAATTTCTTGATCTCGATTTTGTCCGGGGTAGTACGCTTGTTCTTGTCGGTAGTGTAGAAGTGACCAGTACCGGCGCTCGAGATCAAACGAATCAATTCACGCATGATTAGCTCCCTTAAATCTTGCCATCGCGGCGAAGTTCGGCGAGCACGACAGTGATGCCACGCTTGTCGATGATACGCATGCCTTTGGCAGATACGCGCAGACGCACAAAACGTTTCTCTTCTTCAACCCAGAAGCGGTGATGCTGCAGGTTCGGCAGGAAACGACGACGGGTTTTGTTGTTTGCGTGGGAAATGTTATTCCCAGTCACCGGACCCTTACCGGTAACTTGACATACTCTCGACATGCCTCAGCCCTCTAAAACCACATGCCCAACCCGGCATGGGTTGGCCGCTTAATCTCTCAGTCATTTGGCGCCAGGCGCCGCGTTTCTTTAGAGGTCTTACCGGCTACACCTACAGTGAAGGAACCGGGCCCCTAGAAAAGAGCGCTGCTTTATACCAGAAAGACTGGGGTGCAACAACATTCGGTGTGCAATCAATCCACAAAAAGGCGCTTTTTTGGCCTGCGGACGCCTTGGATAAAGGCTGGCAGCGGATTTTACCACTCGTCGCAGAAAACCATCCTTGCGTGCGATTCAGACTTCAAGCTGCGCCACGTGGTCTGAAAAACCGCCATCACTGTGCCCCGAAAATACAAAAAGGGGATAGTCATTTGTAATCCAGCCCTCTAGGGTAGGCCTTTTCCAGACTGCACTTGCAGATGGGCCTTCGATCTGTAAAAGGAAACCGACCATGCGCCTCGCTGCCCTACCCCTGTTGCTCGCCCCGCTCCTGCTGAGCCCTCTGGCCCAGGCCGCCGCGCTGAGCGTCTGTACCGAGGCCAGCCCGGAAGGGTTCGACGTGGTGCAATACAACTCGCTGACCACCACCAACGCCTCGGCCGATGTGCTGATGAATCGCCTGGTGGATTTCGACACCGCCAGTGGCAAGGTCGTGCCGAGCCTGGCCGACAGTTGGGAAGTCAGTACCGATGGCCTGACGTATGTGTTCAAGCTTCATCCGCAAGTGAAGTTTCATACGACCGACTACTTCAAGCCGAGCCGCGAGCTGACTGCCGAAGACGTCAAATTCAGCTTCGACCGCATGCTCGACCCGGCCAACCCGTGGCACAAGGTCGCGCAGAGCGGCTTCCCCCATGCCCAGTCGATGCAGTTGCCCGCGCTGATCAAGAAGATTGACGCACTCGATCCGCTGACCGTGCGCTTCACCCTCGATCACCCGGACTCTACGTTCCTGGCGACCTTGAGCATGGGCTTCGCCTCGATCTACTCCGCCGAATACGCCGACAAACTGATGAAGGCCGGGGCGACGGACAAGCTCAACAGCCAGCCGATCGGCACCGGCCCGTTCGTGTTCAACCGTTTCCAGAAAGACGCGGCGATCCGCTACAAGGCCAACCCGGACTACTTCGGCGGCAAGCCTGCGGTCGATCCGTTGATCTTCGCCATCACGCCGGACGCCAACGTGCGCCTGCAAAAGCTACGGCGCAACGAATGCCAGATCGCCCTCTCGCCGAAACCACTCGACGTACAGGCCGCGCTGAAGGAGCCGACGCTAAAAGTCGAAAAAACTGACGCGTTCATGACCGCTTTCGTTGGCATCAACAGCCAGCATCCGCCGCTGGACAAGCCGGAAGTGCGTCAGGCGATCAACCTCGCCTTCGACAAGGCCAACTACATCAAAGCAGTGTTTGAAGGCACCGCCGAAGCGGCCAATGGCCCTTACCCACCGAACACCTGGAGCTACGCGAAAAATCTGCCGGGGTATCCTCACGATGTCGCCAAAGCCAAGGCGCTGTTGGCCAAGGCCGGACTGAAGGACGGCTTCCAGACCACCATCTGGACGCGTCCGTCGGGCAGCCTGCTCAACCCGAATCCAAGCCTCGGTGCGCAGATGCTTCAGTCGGATCTGGCGGAAATCGGTATTCAGGCGGAAATCCGCGTGATCGAGTGGGGTGAATTGATTCGCCGCGCCAAGGCCGGCGAGCATGATCTGCTGTTCATGGGCTGGGCCGGTGATAACGGCGACCCGGACAACTTCCTCACGCCGCAGTTTTCCTGCGCCGCGGTCAAGTCGGGCACCAACTTCGCCCGTTACTGCAATGCCGATCTGGACAAGCTGATCAGCGCCGGCAAGACCACCAGCGAACAAGGTGTGCGCACCAAGTTGTACGAGCAGGCGCAAGCGCAGATTCAGCAGCAGGCGTTGTGGCTGCCGCTGGCGCACCCGACGGCGTATGCGCTTACGCGTAAGGATGTGCAGGGTTACTCCGTGAGCCCGTTTGGCCGGCAGGACTATTCCAAGGTCAACCTGAAATAACCTGCCCGGCACGTCACCTGTAGGAGTGAGCCTGCTCGCGATGGCGTCATTTCAGTCAACCCATTCGGTGACTGGAAAATTGCTATCGCGAGCAGGCTCACTCCTACAGGGGTTTAGCGTTTCCCCCTAAGCTTTACATCCAGCCACACTCAGCCATCGACAGCGGTTCACCATCGCCGACGATGAAGTGATCCAGAACCCGCACATCAATCAGCTCCAGCGCCTTCTGCAGGCGCTTGGTCAGCAGCCGATCTGCCTGACTGGGGTCGGTATTCCCCGATGGATGGTTGTGGCACAGGATCAACGCCGCCGCGTTATTGGCCAAACATCGCTTAACCACCTCGCGGGGATGCACGCTGGTGTTGTCGATGGAGCCGCGAAACAGTATCTCGAAGGTCAATACCTGATGTTTGGAGTCGAGAAACAGGCAACCAAACACCTCATGCGGCTCGTGACGCAGCATCGCTTTCAGATAATCGCGAACAACCTGAGGGTTTTCCAGGGCTGGTTTCTGCCGTGATTTCTCAGCCAGATGCCGCCTGTTCATTTCTTGAGCGGCTTGCAGTTGCGCAAACTTCGCCGGCCCGAGCCCCAATTGTTTGCTGAATGCGTCCTGATCGGCCTCAAGCAGCAAACGCAGGCTGCCGAATTGAGTCAACAGATTGCGCGCCAGGTCCACGGCGCTGATTCCGGGCAATCCGGTGCGCAGAAAAATGGCCAATAACTCAGCGTCCGAAAGGCTCGCTGCCCCGTGCTCCAATAACCTTTCCCGCGGGCGTTCCGCCGCAGGCCAATCGCGAATACTCATACACATTCCCTGTCTGTGGGCGCCGCTGTTCCGTAGCGGTCGCTGTGATATCGTAGCCCATCTTTTTTGCGGGCGAATTCACCCTGGGGAGGGGGTTTCGCCACGTATGCCACCCACGAAATGAAAGGCAGACCTATGCAGCGGCTGTATCGGAAACGCATCGTTCTGGGCGTCGGCGGCGGTATCGCTGCCTACAAGAGCGCCGATCTGGTTCGTCGCCTGATCGACCAGGGCGCCGAAGTGCGCGTGGTCATGACCCATGGCGGCGCCGAGTTCATCACCCCGCTGACCATGCAGGCCTTGTCCGGGCACCCGGTGCACCTCGACTTGCTCGACCCGGCCGCAGAAGCCGCGATGGGCCACATCGAGCTGGCGAAATGGGCAGATCTGGTGCTGATCGCCCCGGCCACCGCCGACCTGATCGCGCGTCTGGCGCAAGGCATTGCCAACGATTTGCTGACCACGCTGGTGCTGGCCACCGACGCTGTTGTCGCTGTCGCGCCGGCGATGAATCAGGCGATGTGGCGCGATCCGGCGACCCAGGCCAACCTGCAACTCCTGGAAAGCCGTGGCCTGAAGACCTTCGGCCCGGCGTCTGGCAGTCAGGCCTGCGGCGACGTTGGCATGGGCCGGATGATGGAAGCCACCGACCTCGCACAATGCGCGGCGGACTGCTTTCAGCGTCAAGCATTGACCGGCAAGCACGTGGTGATCACCGCCGGTCCGACCCAGGAAAACATCGACCCGGTGCGCTACATCACCAACCACAGCTCCGGCAAAATGGGCTTTGCCCTCGCTGAAGCTGCGGTTGAGGCCGGCGCCCGCGTGACCCTGATCAGCGGCCCGGTGCACCTGCCAACGCCAGATCGCGTCACGCGCATCGACGTAGTCAGTGCCCGCGACATGCTCGCGGCTTGCGAATCGGCGATCCCGTGCGACGTGTTCATCGCCTCGGCAGCCGTAGCGGACTACCGCCCGGAAGTCGTTGCCCCGCAGAAATTGAAGAAAGACCCTACGAGCGGCGACGGCTTCGTCCTGCAAATGGTGCGCAACCCGGACATCCTGGCCACCATCGCGACCCGTCCCGACCGTCCGTTCAGTGTCGGCTTCGCCGCCGAGACCGAACATCTGCTCGACTACGCTGCACGCAAGCTGAAGGACAAGAATCTCGATTTGATCGTCGCCAACGACGTCGCCAATCCGAGCATCGGTTTCAACAGCGAAGAAAACGCCTGCAGCGTGATTGACCGTGCGCTGCACGCCACGGTTTTCGCCCAGACCAGCAAGAGCAAGATCGCTCGCCAACTGGTCACTTTTATCGCCGAACGTCTGAACCAGGTTTAATTTACATGCACGCTTTGCAAGCCAAGATCCTCGACCCACGCATCGGTACCGAATTCCCGCTGCCGCAATACGCCACCCCGGGCTCCGCCGGCCTCGACCTGCGCGCCATGCTGGAACAGGACATCGTGATCAAACCGGGTGAAACCGTGCTGATCCCCACCGGTCTGTCGGTCTACATCGGCGACCCGAACCTTGCCGCGCTGATCCTGCCACGCTCGGGCATGGGCCATAAGCACGGCATCGTGCTGGGCAATCTCGTCGGTTTGATCGACTCCGATTACCAGGGCCCACTGATGGTGTCGTGCTGGAACCGTGGCCAGACCGATTTCACCATGACCGTCGGCGAACGCCTGGCGCAACTGGTGCTGGTACCGGTGGTGCAGGCGCACTTCGAAATGGTTGAAGAGTTCGTCGAAACCGAACGCGGCACCGGCGGCTTTGGCCACACCGGCACCAAGTAACCGCTGTCATCTCCTGCAGGAGCTGCCGCAGGCTGCTTCTACAGGGGAAAATTTCAGACAGATCAGCTGAAAGGTTTAACACCGTAAATCAAGGTTTTGCCGGCCCAGAGCCACGCCAGCCGAGGTGTCATGGCCCTTTCACACCACGAACTCTCTGTGAAAAACGCCGTCATACCCTTCAGTTTGAGCCTGCCGTCGAACGATTCGTCGGTCTGTCCCGCCCCTTTCTAGATGGAGCATTTGTGCAGATGAGCACCCCAGCCAAGATTGCCCCGAAGCTGCCCGACAGCATTTTCCGCGCCTATGACATTCGCGGCACCGTGCCGGAATTCCTCAATGCCGAGACCGCTTACTGGATCGGCCGTGCCATCGGTTCGCAGAGCCTGGCCCAAGGCGAGCCGAATGTGTCCGTCGGTCGCGACGGTCGCCTGTCCGGCCCGGAGCTGGTTGCAGAACTGATTCGCGGTATCGCCGAGAGCGGCTGCCACGTCAGCGATGTCGGCCTGGTGCCGACGCCGGCGCTGTACTACGCCGCCAACGTGCTGGCCGGTAAATCCGGCGTAATGCTCACCGGTAGCCACAACCCGTCGAACTACAACGGTTTCAAGATCGTCATCGCCGGCGACACCCTCGCCAACGAACAGATTCAGGCCCTGCATGAACGCCTCAAGACCAACAACTTGAGCAGCGGCACGGGCAGTGTCACCCAGGTCGAAATCCTCGACCGCTACAACACCGAAATCGTCCAGGACATCAAACTGGCCCGACGCATGAAAGTCGTGGTTGACTGCGGCAATGGCGCGGCCGGCGTGATCGCCCCGCAATTGATCGAGGCGCTGAACTGCGAAGTCATCCCGCTGTTCTGCGAAGTCGACGGTAACTTCCCGAACCACCACCCGGATCCGGGCAAGCCTGAAAACCTCGTTGACCTGATCGCCAAGGTCAAGGAAACCAACGCCGACATCGGTTTGGCCTTCGATGGCGACGGCGACCGCGTCGGTGTGGTGACCAACACCGGCAGCATCGTCTACCCGGATCGTCTGCTGATGCTGTTTGCCCGTGACGTAGTCGCACGCAACCCGGACGCGGAAATCATCTTCGACGTCAAATGCACCCGTCGTCTGGTGCCGCTGATCAAGGAATACGGTGGTCGGCCGCTAATGTGGAAGACGGGCCATTCGTTGATCAAAAAGAAAATGAAACAATCCGGCGCGCTGTTGGCCGGTGAAATGAGCGGGCACATCTTCTTCAAGGAGCGCTGGTTCGGTTTCGACGACGGCATCTACAGCGCCGCACGTCTGCTGGAGATCCTCAGCAAGGAAAAATCCACCGCGGAAGAGCTGTTTGCGACCTTCCCGAACGATATTTCTACGCCGGAAATCAATATCCATGTGACCGAAGAGAGCAAATTCAGCATCATTGATGCACTGCACGACGCACAGTGGGGCGCAGGCGCTGACCTGACCACCATCGACGGCGTGCGAGTCGATTACGCCAAAGGCTGGGGCCTGGTGCGCGCGTCCAACACCACTCCGGTGCTGGTGCTGCGCTTCGAGGCCGATGACGAGGCTGAACTACAGCGCATCAAGGACGTGTTCCACGCCCAATTGAAACGCGTTGCCCCTGATCTCCAACTACCGTTCTGATCCACCCGGAGCCCTGAATGACCCTCGAACGCGATGCCGCCGCCAACACTGCCAAGGTCCTGTCCGAAGCGCTGCCTTACATCCGACGCTATGTCGGCAAGACTCTGGTGATCAAATACGGCGGCAACGCGATGGAAAGCGAGGAGCTGAAAACCGGCTTCGCCCGCGACATCGTGCTGATGAAAGCCGTGGGCATCAACCCGGTGGTCGTGCACGGCGGCGGCCCGCAGATCGGTGATCTGCTCAAGCGCCTGTCGATCGAAAGCCACTTCGTCGATGGCATGCGCGTCACGGACGCGGCGACCATGGACGTGGTGGAAATGGTCTTGGGCGGTCAGGTCAACAAAAGCATTGTCAACCTGATCAACCGTCACGGTGGCAGTGCCATCGGCCTGACCGGTAAAGATGCCGGGCTGATTCGCGCGAAGAAGCTCACCGTCACCCGTCAGACCCCGGAGATGACTCAGCCGGAAATCATCGACATCGGTCATGTCGGCGAAGTGGTCGGCATCAACACCGAGTTGCTGAACCTGCTGGTCAAAGGCAACTTCATCCCGGTGATTGCACCGATCGGCGTGGGTGAGAACGGCGAGTCGTACAACATCAACGCCGATCTGGTGGCCGGTAAAGTCGCCGAGGCGCTGAAAGCCGAGAAGCTGATGCTGCTGACCAACATTGCTGGCCTGATGGACAAGTCGGGCACCGTGTTGACTGGCCTGAGCACGCAGCAGGTCGATGATCTGATCGCCGACGGCACTATTTACGGCGGCATGCTGCCGAAGATCCGTTGCGCACTGGAAGCGGTTCAGGGCGGCGTAGGTAGCTCGTTGATCATCGATGGTCGCGTACCGAATGCGATCCTGCTGGAAATCTTCACCGACACCGGTGTGGGCACGTTGATCAGCAATCGCAAGCGTCCGTAAGCTTTAGCGCAAACAAAAAGACCCCGCTCAGCCTGGCTGAGCGGGGTCTTTTTTTTGCACTGCAATCCCTGTGGGAGCGAGCTTGCTCGCGAAAGCGGTCTCTGCATCACATCAATATTGAATGTGAAGGCCTCTTCGCGAGCAGGCTCGCTCCCACAGTGCTCCGCCGCTAGACGCCGAACTGCGCGCGATAAGCTTCCACGGCTGGCAGGTGTTGCTTGAGCTGCGGATCATCGGCGAGGAATTCCAGCACCTGATTCAGCGACACAATGCTGATCACCGGGATGCCAAAGTCGCGCTCGACTTCCTGGATCGCCGACAACTCGCCGTTGCCACGCTCCTGACGGTTCAGCGCGATCAGCACGCCCGCAGCTTTGGCGCCGTCCTGGGAAGCGATGATCTGCATCACTTCGCGGATTGCCGTACCAGCGGTGATCACGTCGTCGATGATCAACACGTCGCCAGTCAACGGAGCACCGACCAGACTACCGCCCTCGCCGTGGGCCTTGGCTTCCTTGCGGTTGAAGCACCACGGCAGATCGCGGTCGTGATGTTCGGCCAGCGCGACAGCAGTAGTCGCCGCCAACGGAATGCCTTTGTAGGCCGGGCCAAACAGAACGTCGAAGGGAATGCCGCTCTCGGCAATGGCTGCAGCGTAGAAACGCCCCAACTGCGCCAGGGCCGAACCCGAGTTGAACAGGCCGGCGTTGAAGAAGTAAGGACTGGTGCGCCCGGACTTCAGGGTGAACTCACCGAAGCGCAAAACGCCGCGATCGATGGCAAAACGAATGAAATCGCGCTGATACGCTTGCATGAAAAAAACCCCAAATACCACGGATTTAGCTAATTAGCTTGACGCCGTGTATCATACACGCACGCGATTTTTGGGGCCATTTATGCGGATCATCAGTGTGAACGTCAATGGTATTCAGGCGGCAGTCGAGCGTGGTTTGCTCAGTTGGCTGCAAGCACAGAATGCCGACGTCATCTGCCTGCAGGACACCCGTGCCTCCGCCTTTGAACTGGATGACCCAGCCTTCCAACTGGATGGCTACTTCCTTTATGCCTGCGATGCTGAAGTCCCTGCCCAAGGCGGCGTGGCTTTGTATTCGCGGTTGCAACCGAAGGCTGTCATCAGCGGTCTCGGTTTCGAGACGGCCGACCGCTACGGGCGCTACCTGCAAGCAGATTTCGACAAAGTCAGTATTGCCACCTTGCTGCTCCCTTCGGGGATGAACGGCGATGAGGACTTGAACCAGAAGTTCAAGCTCATGGACGACTTCGGCAAGTACCTGGACAAACAGCGACGCAAACGTCGCGAGTACATTTATTGTGGCTCGCTGTACGTGGCGCAGCAGAAGCTCGACATCAAGAACTGGCGCGACAGCCAGCAATCCCCGGGCTTCCTGGCGCCAGAACGCGCCTGGATGGACGAGATTGTCGGCAACATGGGCTATGTCGATGCCCTGCGCGAAGTCAGCCGTGAAGGCGACCAGTACAGCTGGTGGCCGGATAACGAACAGGCCGAGATGCTCAATCTGGGCTGGCGCTTCGACTATCAGATCCTGACCCCAGGGCTGCGGCGCTTCGTGCGCAGCGCACGCCTGCCGCGTCAGCCACGGTTCTCGCAACACGCGCCGCTGATCGTCGACTACGATTGGACGCTGACCATCTAAGCGTTGGTTCGAAGTTGAAAAAATGCCCGTATCGCAAGATACGGGCATTTTTTTGCGCATCCGTTCGAGTCAGGTTCAAACAGCGGCGAAGAACGGCAAGGCCAGGTAGAGCTTGATCACGATGACATTAATAATGTCGATGAAGAACGCGCCAACCATCGGCACCACCAGAAACGCGATCTGCGAGGGACCGTAGCGCTGCGTGACCGCTTGCATATTGGCAATCGCGGTCGGCGTGGCGCCCAGGCCAAAACCGCAATGCCCCGCCGCCAACACTGCCGCATCGTAATTGCGGCCCATCACCCGGAACGTCACGAAGATCGCGAACAGCGCCATGACCAGCGCCTGCACCGCCAGGATGATGAAAATCGGCAACGCCAGTGCAGCCAGATCCCACAACTTGAGCGACATCAGGGCGATCGCCAGAAACAGCGACAGGCTGACATTGCCCAGTACCGAGACTTCACGCTCAAACACCTGATACAAGCCCAGCGCTGAAAGACCATTGCGCAGCACCACGCCTACAAACAGCACACAAACGAACGTCGGCAATTCGAGCGCAGTCCCTTGCAGCCAACCATTGATCAGGTTACCGGCCAACAGGCTGATGGCGATCAGTGCCAGGGTCTCGATAAACGAGAAGGGCGTGATTGAGCGCTCCTTGTTCGGCTGTTCAAAACCCTTTGGCAGTCGCGGCGCTTCCTGCTGATTGCAGCCAGGGACCTCCACACGCTTGATGAGCAGGCGCGCAACCGGTCCACCAATCAGGCCGCCCAGCACCAGACCAAACGTCGCGGAGGCTATTGCCAGCTCGGAAGCGGAGGCCAGACCGTACTTCTCGCTAAATACCGTACCCCACGCAGCACCCGTGCCATGGCCGCCCGCCAAGGTAATGGATCCTGTCAGCAGCCCCATCAACGGGTCGAGCCCGAGTATTTTTGCCAGCCCGATCCCCATCGCATTCTGCACCACCAACAGCCCAGTGACCGCCAGCAGAAATATCCCGACGATCCGGCCACCTTTCTTCAGACTGGCAAAGTCTGCGCTCAGACCGATGGTGGCAAAAAAGGCCAGCATCAGCGGTGTCTGCAGAGAAGTATCAAAACGAACTTCAATATCGAATGTTCGCAGCAGCAATAAAGTCAGGGCAACTACCAGGCCGCCCGCTACAGGCTCAGGAATATTATAACTGCGCATGAAACCAACACGCCTGACTAGCCCGCGCCCTAGTAGAAGCACTAGAGAAGCGGCCACAAGTGTTCCGTAAAAATCGAGCTGAATCATTGGAATTATTCTTGATTATATATTCAGAGGCGAACTTTTTACCTGTGCTCGCCTCATGAACCGGCTGATTGTCTCAACACTGATTACTGTGGAATTCAAGAGCCTTCGATGGCTTGAATATATCTTAATATTTCAGGAGAAATATTAGCCCGGCAACTTTAACAATCGCCATCTGTGATTCCAAGGATATGAACCAGAACCAAGGCACTACAGTTGTGACCAAAAGTGTAATTACGCCATTGATATAAAATATTACTTGCCACTCATCGCAACAAGATTATTCCTACACACCAAAGAGATTACTTTAGTTGCGCAAATAAAAATGCCCTGACATGTCAGGGCATTTTTAAACTGGGCGAGCTTTTATTTGATCAACCGCCAGGTAAACGGATATCGGTACGGGAAGCCTTCATTAGCCTTCACCCCCGCAATGATCGTCAAAACCAGTGCGCCGATAGCCAGTATTCCCAGCAGAAAGAACCCGATGATCAGCACCATCAGCAGGAAGCAGATCAACGATGCGATGGCGACGGTGATCTGAAAATTCAGCGCCTCTTTACCTTGAGCATCGATGAACGGGTCCGTTTCGCGCTTCATCTGCCAGAGGATCAACGGTCCGATCAGATTGCCGAACGGAATCCAGATCCCCAGCAAGGCGGACAAGTGACAAAACATCGCCCATTGGCGAACCTCCTGGCTCGGTTTGGGCAGCAGCTCTTGCTCGTCACTCATCGCGTCCTCCTTGCGGTTATCAACCTGCTCAGTCGGCCAGTGCAGCCTTTTGCAGTTCGAAGATTTCGTTCATGCCCTGCTTGGCCAGCTCCAGCATGGCGTTCAAGTCTTCAGGCTGGAACGGCGCGCCTTCAGCGGTGCCCTGTACTTCGATGAAGCCACCGGTGCTGGTCATCACGACGTTGAGGTCGGTCTCGGCAGCGGAATCTTCAAGATAGTCCAGATCCAGCACGGCCTCGCCCTGATACATACCGACCGACACGGCACCAATCATCTGCTTGAGCGGATCGCCGCCCTTCAGGCCACCACGCTTCTTGATCACTTTCAGCGCATCAACCAGCGCAACCATGGCACCGGTGATCGAAGCCGTGCGAGTACCACCGTCGGCCTGGATCACGTCGCAGTCGACGTACAGGGTCACGTCGCCCAGCTTGGACATGTCCAGCGCCGCGCGCAGGGAACGGCCGATCAGACGCTGGATTTCCAGGGTGCGACCGCCCTGCTTGCCACGGCTCGCTTCACGCTGGTTACGCTCGCCAGTGGCGCGCGGCAGCATGCCGTATTCGGCAGTCAACCAACCCTGCCCCTGGCCCTTGAGGAAACGCGGCACGCCGTTTTCGACGCTGACGGTGCAGATGACTTTGGTATCACCGAATTCGACCAGTACGGATCCCTCGGCGTGTTTGGTGTAGTTGCGGGTAATGCGGATCGAGCGGAGCTGATCGGCAGCGCGACCACTTGGACGTTTCATAGGGAATACCTGTACTGGGGACGGAAAACTGCCGAGCATTATAGAGCCCTGCACCGCGACTGGGCACTCGTTAAAAACCCGGGCGACGACCGAAGGCCCTGAAACACCCATTACCGACGGGCTGCAGCCCTTTGTCACACCGTGTGTTTGGGCGCATTCGCCGCACTGCGCTACAATCCTGCGCCTTTGTTGCCAGTCGGCTTAAATTCATTCATATCGCGCTCGCGAAATTCACGTTTCGCGCCGATCTGCATTGCGAGGTCACCGCCATGGTGCACAGCATGACCGCCTTCGCCCGCGTCGAAAAAGCCGGCGCACAGGGCACCCTGAGCTGGGAGCTGCGCTCGGTCAACAGCCGCTATCTGGAGCCCCACCTGCGCCTGCCGGAGTCGTTTCGCGACCTCGAAGGCGCGGTACGTGAAGCGCTGCGTCAGGGCCTGTCGCGAGGCAAACTCGAATGCACCCTGCGTTTCACCGAAGAAAGCACCGGCAAAACACTGCAAATCGATCGCGAGCGCGCCGCGCAGTTGGTCGCCGCCGCTGAGACGGTCGCTGGTCTGATCAAGAATCCTGCCGCATTGAGTCCGCTGGAAGTGCTGGCCTGGCCCGGCGTGCTGGTAGGCGATGCGACCGACCCGCAGGCATTGAACGCCGACGCGCTGGCCCTGTTCAATCAAGGCCTGAAAGAGCTGAAGGCTGGCCGCGAGCGCGAAGGCGCGGAGCTGGCACGCCTGATCAACGAACGCCTGACCTCCATTGAAGAAGACGTGGTGACCCTGCGTGAACTGGTGCCGCAAATGCTTGCGACCCAGCGCCAGAAAGTCCTCGATCGCTTCGCCGACATGAAGGCCGAACTGGATCCGCAGCGTCTCGAACAGGAAATGGTCATCCTCGCGCAAAAGAGCGACGTGGCCGAAGAACTGGATCGCTTGAGCACCCACATCATCGAAGTGCGCCGGGTGCTCAAATCCGGTGGTGCCGCCGGTCGGCGCCTGGACTTCCTGATGCAGGAACTCAACCGCGAAGCCAACACACTGGGCTCCAAGGCCTTCGACCCGCGCAGCACCCAAGCCGCCGTCAACCTCAAGGTGTTGATCGAGCAGATGCGCGAACAAGTGCAGAATATTGAGTAAGGCTACCCCGACATGACCCACAGCACCGGCACCCTGTACATCATTTCCGCGCCATCGGGCGCGGGCAAGAGCAGCCTGGTCAAGGCCTTGACCGACGCCATACCGGAAATTCGCGTTTCGGTTTCCCACACTACTCGCGCCATGCGCCCGGGTGAAGTGGACGGCGTGAACTATCACTTCGTGACCCGCGAAGAGTTCGTGAAGATGGGCGAGCATGGCGACTTCCTCGAACGCGCCGAAGTCTTCGGCAACTTCTACGGCACCTCGCAAAGCCGCCTGCAGCAGACGCTGGACGAAGGTCACGACCTGATTCTGGAAATCGACTGGCAAGGCGCCGAGCAAGTACGCAAGCTGATGCCGCAAGCACGCTCGATCTTTATCCTGCCGCCGTCGCTTCAGGCCCTGCACCAGCGCCTGACCAACCGCGGCCAGGACAGCGATGAGATCATCGACGGCCGGATGCGCGAAGCGGTCAGCGAGATGAGTCACTATGTCGAGTACGACTACCTGATCATCAACGACGATTTTGCTCACGCACTGGACGATCTGAAGGCGATTTTCCGCGCCAATCAACTCCAGCAGAAACGCCAGCAGGTATGTTTCGGCAAATTGCTGGCCGAATTGCTCGGTTAATCAGCACTTCCCAAAACCGCTGCAAGCGCTTTACATTGGTACTTGCAGCGCGTCGAAGGGTCTGGTCAAAAAATCAGCGCTTCCCTAATCGCTGGTGATTTTTTAAACTGCTCAGTCCGCTCGCCCACCCGGGCAGCGCGCATATTGCATTCGCTCCGAGGAATACCATGGCCCGCGTAACCGTTGAAGACTGCCTGAACCACGTGGAAAACCGTTTTGAACTGGTCATGCTGTCCACCAAGCGTGCCCGTCAACTGGCCACCGGCGGCAAAGAGCCACTGGTCCAGTGGGAAAACGACAAGCCGACTGTTGTCGCCCTGCGTGAAATCGCTGAAGGCCTGATGAGCTACGAGTTCATCGCCGAGCAGGAAATCGTCCAGGATGAGCCGCTGTTCGCAGCGTTCGAGGACGAGTCCAACGAGGCCGTCTAAGCCTATGCCTGGTCGACGTAGCACGGCGCGGGATCACAGCTTACGGCAGGAGTCATCATGCCGAGCATAGACGCCCTCGCCGATCGCTTATCGACCTACCTCGGCAATGACCAGGTCAACCTGGTCCGCCGAGCGTATTTCTACGCCGAACAAGCCCATGACGGTCAACGCCGTCGCAGTGGCGAGGCGTACGTCACGCATCCTCTTGCCGTGGCCAATATTCTTGCCGACATGCACATGGACCATCAGAGCCTGATGGCCGCGATGCTGCATGACGTGATCGAAGACACCGGTATCGCCAAAGAAGCGCTGCAAGCGCAGTTCGGTGAAACCGTGGCCGAACTGGTCGACGGGGTCAGCAAACTGACCCAGATGAATTTCGAGACCAAGGCCGAAGCCCAGGCTGAAAACTTCCAGAAAATGGCCATGGCCATGGCGCGCGACATTCGTGTGATCCTGGTCAAGCTTGCCGACCGCCTGCACAACATGCGCACGCTGGAAGTGCTGTCCGGCGAAAAACGCCGCCGGATCGCCAAGGAAACCCTCGAAATCTACGCGCCCATCGCCAACCGGCTGGGCATGCATGCGATCCGCATCGAATTCGAAGACCTCGGCTTCAAGGCCATGCACCCGATGCGTTCCGCGCGGATCTACCAGGCGGTCAAGCGCGCCCGGGGCAACCGCAAGGAAATCGTCAACAAGATCGAAGAATCCCTTGGCCATTGCCTCGCTATCGACGGCATCCAGGGCGAAGTCAGCGGTCGCCAGAAACACCTCTACGGCATCTACAAGAAAATGCGCGGCAAGCGTCGGGCCTTCAACGAGATCATGGACGTCTATGCGTTCCGGATCATCGTCGACAAGGTCGATACCTGCTACCGCGTACTGGGTGCTGTACATAATTTGTACAAACCGTTGCCGGGGCGCTTCAAGGATTACATCGCGATTCCCAAGGCCAACGGCTATCAGTCGCTGCACACCACACTGTTCGGCATGCACGGCGTACCGATCGAGATCCAGATCCGCACCCGCGAAATGGAAGAGATGGCCAACAACGGCATCGCCGCCCATTGGCTGTACAAATCCAGCGGTGACGAGCAGCCGAAAGGCACTCACGCCCGCGCCCGCCAGTGGGTCAAAGGCGTGCTGGAAATGCAGCAGCGTGCCGGCAACTCGCTGGAATTCATCGAAAGCGTGAAGATCGACCTGTTCCCGGACGAGGTCTACGTGTTCACGCCCAAAGGCCGGATCATGGAGCTGCCGAAAGGCTCTACGGCGGTCGACTTTGCCTACGCGGTGCACACCGACGTCGGCAACAGCTGCATCGCCTGCCGGATCAACCGTCGTCTCGCGCCGCTGTCCGAACCGCTGCAAAGCGGCTCCACGGTCGAAATCGTCAGCGCTCCGGGCGCACGACCGAATCCGGCATGGCTTAATTTCGTGGTCACCGGCAAGGCGCGCACGCACATCCGCCACGCGCTGAAACTGCAACGCCGCTCCGAATCCATCAGCCTCGGCGAACGCCTGCTGAACAAAGTCCTCAACGGTTTCGACAGCTCGCTGGAGAAGATCCCGGCTGAACGCGTCAAAGCAATGCTCACCGAGTACCGCCTCGAACTGATCGAAGATTTGCTCGAAGACATTGGCCTCGGCAACCGCATGGCTTACGTCGTTGCCCGCCGCCTGCTCGGCGAAGGCGAACAGCTGCCAAGCCCGGAAGGCCCGCTGGCGATTCGCGGCACCGAAGGTCTGGTGCTGAGCTACGCCAAATGCTGCACGCCGATCCCGGGCGACCCGATCGTCGGGCACCTGTCGGCGGGCAAAGGCATGGTCGTGCACCTCGACAACTGCCGCAACATCAGCGAAATCCGGCACAACCCGGAAAAATGCATCCAGCTCTCGTGGGCCAAGGATGTCACCGGCGAATTCAACGTCGAACTGCGCGTCGAGCTGGAACACCAGCGCGGCCTGATCGCCCTGCTGGCCAGCAGCGTCAACGCAGCCGACGGCAATATCGAAAAAATCAGCATGGACGAACGCGATGGTCGCATCAGCGTGGTCCAGTTGGTGGTCAGCGTCCACGATCGTGTGCACCTGGCCCGCGTGATCAAGAAGCTGCGCGCCCTGACCGGGGTGATCCGCATCACCCGCATGCGTGCATAACTCAACCATTACAAGGAGTCATACATGACCAAGACTGTTATCACCAGCGACAAGGCCCCGGCCGCCATCGGTACTTACTCCCAGGCGATCAAGGCCGGCAACACCGTTTACATGTCGGGCCAGATTCCTCTGGACCCAAAAACCATGGAACTGGTTGAAGGCTTCGAAGCCCAGACCGTCCAGGTGTTCGAGAACCTCAAAGCCGTGGCCGAAGCCGCTGGCGGTTCGTTCAAGGACATCGTCAAACTGAACATCTTCCTCACCGACCTGAGCCACTTCGCCAAGGTCAACGAGATCATGGGCAAGTACTTCGACCAGCCATACCCGGCCCGCGCCGCCATCGGCGTAGCTGCCCTGCCGAAGGGCTCGCAGGTTGAAATGGATGCCATTCTGGTCATCGAGTGATGCGCACGGCGCGGCCTTCAAACGCCGCGCCGACTGCTGCAAGAAAAGGTTTTGAAAGGATTCCACCATGCGCAAAGCGCTAGCTCTCCCGCTGCTCGCCATTTTCCTCGGCGGCTGCGCCAGCAACCCTGCCGACCGTGACATCAGCGGCACCTGGATCAACCAGGTGGCGATCGATGCCGCAGCCAAGGGCGGCCCCCTGCGCGAAGCGCTTCAGGCTTACGGCCCGAACCTTGAGTGGGACGTCAACACCAAGGCCAGCCAGGCCCGCTACACCAACGGTTTTGAGAACGTCGAAGGGCGGCTGCTGGGTGAAAAATCCGGCGCCTGGAAAGTCGACTTCTATGGCAGCTCCGCCAGTGAGCTGAAACGCGACGGCGGGCAACTGCAGCAAGCCGCCAGCGACAACGAACCCGAGCAGGTGTTCGACCGCGCACAGATTCCGGTGCCGGAAGGCGCGCCGATCGGCGCCAGTTTCGAACGCGCGCTGTATTCCGCCTACATGGGCGGTAGCTGGACAATCGCCAGCGGTCAGGGCGAAGGCAGCACCGTGCAGTTCCAGGCTGATGGCCAGGTTTCCGGTTTGCCGGGGGCCGACCGTTATGCCCTGTGCCTGGCGGGCGATTGCGCGTCGATGAGCAACGGTAACGACAGCATGTGGTTGCAGCAGAACGGCCAGGGCAATAACTGGATCTTTGTGCGCAAGGGCAAAGAGCTGGAAATCCTGCAAGCAGTGAACTCCGCTCAAGCGGACGAACAACCGCAGTTCACCGCAGGTGAGCGCAAGTGGTTGCTGGAAAAACAGTAACCCGCTTCTGAAACCGCTGAAGATCAAATGTGGGAGCGAGCTTGCTCGCGAATGCGGTGCAACAGCCAACAGAGATGTTGGATGTTAAGCCCTCTTCGCGAGCAAGCTCGCTCCCACATTCGTTTTGTGGTGTTTGGAAGTCAGCAGCGTCCTTCTAAAATGGCGGCATAACCTTCGCGGTAGCTCGGGTAGGTTGGCGTCCAGCCCAACGCTTTCGCCCGGGCATTGCTGCAGCGCTTGCTGCCGGTGCGCCGCACGCTGGCATCTTCAGACCATTCGGTAACGCCCAGATACTCCCGCAACCAGCCTACGACTTCAGCTAACGGCGCTGGCGCATCGTCGACACCGATGTAGAAATCCTCCAGCTTCACACCCTGCCGAGCCTTCTCCAACAGAAACGCCAACAACCCTGCTGCGTCATCGGCATGAATCCGGTTGCCGTACAACGGAGGTTCGACCGCCACGCGATAACCGCGACGCACTTGGGTCAGCAGCCATTCACGGCCCGGCCCGTAGATCCCGGTCAAACGCAGGATGCTCGCAGGAATACCACTCTTAAGCGCGACCTGCTCAGCCTCAAGCATCAATCGCCCGGAATAACCGGCAGCGATGGTCTCTGAGTTCTCATCGACCCACTCACCCTCCTGCTGTCCATACACACTGCTGCTGGAAACGAAGATCAGTCGCTCAGGCACCTGCCCATAGTCATCCAGCCAACTCAGCACATTCTGCAAACCCTGCACATAAGCCGCGCGATAACCGGCTTCGTCGTGATCGGTGGCCGCAGCGCAATACACCAGATAGTCCACCGCCCCAACCGGCCAAGTGGCCGGGCAGTCCTCATTGAACAGGTCACCGGCGACGCCGATCACGCCGTCAGGCAGCTTCGAAACGTCCCGGCGCAGGCCATGAACTTCCCAGCCAGCCGCCAGCAATTGCTTGGCCAGACGACTGCCGACATCACCACAACCGGCAATCAAAACAGAAGGCGCGGACATCAAAAAACTCCTATCGGAAAGACACAGACTAGCCTCGGGACAGGACGAGCGGCTAGCAATGCAGGAAAAAAAGATACTCTATTACTTTTGTTAACAAGAATTACTTGCAATAATGCACGTCACTTTTGTTCTCGGCCTCACGAGGCCTGGAAGAGCATCAACGTTTTTCTATCTCAGGTCCGGCCAGCATGACACGTAATCAAATCCCCGCTTCGCCAACCAATCGACCTCGCGCCTGGAGCGCAGTGGCGGCTCTGCTGCTCAGCCTGATGCTGGCGCCGACTGCCGCTTTCGCCGACGCCCAGGCACCTGCAACGCCAGCCACCACCGAGCAAAGCGCACCAGCCGCTGCTACGGCTGCCCCGGCCGCTACCGATCCGGTGCAAGCGGTTGACGCTGCCGACGTCCCTGAAGTTCTTGAAGCCGACAACAGCCTGGGCATGGCTCACGACCTGTCGCCGTGGGGCATGTACCAGAACGCCGACATCATCGTGAAAATCGTGATGATCGGTCTGGCCATCGCTTCGATCATCACCTGGACAATCTGGATCGCCAAAGGCTTCGAGCTGATGGGCGCCAAGCGTCGCCTGCGTGGCGAGATCGCCGCCCTGAAGAAAGCCACCACCCTTAAAGAAGCCAGCACCACTGCCGGCAAGGAAGGCACCCTCGCCAACCTGCTGGTGCACGACGCCCTCGAAGAGATGCGCCTGTCGGTCAACAGCCGCGAGAAGGAAGGCATCAAGGAACGCGTCAGCTTCCGCCTCGAGCGTCTGGTAGCAGCCTGCGGTCGCAACATGAGCAGCGGCACCGGCGTCCTCGCCACCATCGGTTCCACCGCGCCGTTCGTCGGCCTGTTCGGTACCGTGTGGGGCATCATGAACTCCTTTATCGGCATCGCCAAAACCCAGACCACCAACCTTGCTGTCGTAGCGCCCGGTATTGCTGAAGCACTGCTGGCCACTGCCTTGGGCCTGGTTGCGGCGATTCCTGCGGTAGTGATCTACAACGTCTTCGCCCGCTCCATCGCCGGTTATAAGGCGCAGGTTTCCGATGCGTCGGCAGAAGTGCTGCTGCTGGTCAGCCGCGACCTCGACCACCAGCCTGAGCGCAGCTCGCAGCCGCACATGGTCAAAGTGGGGTAATCGGCCATGGGCCTGCATTTGAAAGAAGGCGCAGACGACGATCTGGCCGAGAACCACGAAATCAACGTCACGCCGTTCATCGACGTGATGCTGGTGCTGTTGATCATCTTCATGGTGGCCGCTCCGTTGGCCACCGTGGACATCAAAGTCGACCTGCCTGCCTCGACCGCCAAACCGGCGCCGCGGCCAGAGAAACCGGTGTTCCTCAGCGTCAAGGCTGACCAGCGCCTGTACATCGGCGATGATGAAGTCAAAGCCGAAACCCTTGGCGCCGTGCTCGACGCCAAGACTCAGGGCAAGAAAGACACCACCATCTTCTTCCAGGCCGACAAAGGCGTGGATTACGGCGACCTCATGAGCGTGATGGACAAGCTGCGCGGCGCCGGTTACCTGAAGGTCGGTCTGGTCGGACTTGAGACGGCAGCCAAGAAATGATCACGACGCGCCATAAGCTGACGCGTTACAGCGGTAGCCTGGCCGTGGTGCTGGGCGTTCATGCGCTGGCCATCGCGCTGGCGCTGAACTGGACCGCCCGCCCGCCCATCGAATTGCCGCCGCAGGCAATGATGGTCGAGCTGGCCCCGGTTCCGGCCCCGCCACCGCCTGCTCCGCCGAAAGTCGTCACACCGCCGCAGCCACCGGCTCCGGTTGAAGAGTTGCCGATTCCGAAGCTGGCCGAAGCACCGAAAGCTGAAATCGCGGTGCAGAAGCCCAAGCCGAAGCCAAAGCCTAAACCGCCGAAGCCGGTCGAGAAGAAGCTGCCTGATCCACCGAAGGAAAAACCTTCCGAGGAGAAACCGGCCGATACACCACCGACCCCGGCACCGACGGAGAAATCCGCTGCACCGGCGCCCGGCCCGTCGCCGGCACAGTTGGCCGCCAAGGCCAGTTGGCAGGGCACCCTGCTCGCGCATTTGGCCAAGTACAAGAAGTACCCGCAAAGTGCACAGGCACGGGGCAAGGAAGGCTTGAACCGCCTGCGTTTTGTGGTGGATGGCGAAGGTAATGTGCTGTCGTTCGAACTGGTGGGCCGCTCTGGCAACGCTGATCTGGACCGGGCCACCCTAGAAATGATCCGCCGCGCACAACCGTTGCCCAAGCCACCGGCCGACATGTTGACCAACGGCTCGATCGAAATTGTTGCGCCGTTTGTTTACTCCCTCGAACGCCGCCGTTAAGTAGCAAGATCAAAAGATCGCAGCCTTCGGCAGCTCCTACATTGGAATGCATTTCCCTGTAGGAGCTGCCGAAGGCTGCGATCTTTTGCTTTTTGCAGTAGTCGCATTGAGCGCTCAGTCTGATAACGTGCGTCTATCGATTGCAGCCGGTATGCTTGGCCCGCATCTTCATGGACGCTTGCTATGACCCTCACAGAATTACGCTACATCGTAACCCTCGCCCAAGAGCAGCATTTCGGCCACGCCGCCGAACGTTGCCACGTCAGCCAGCCGACCCTGTCGGTGGGCGTGAAAAAGCTTGAAGACGAACTCGGTGTGCTGATTTTCGAGCGCAGCAAAAGCGCCGTGCGCCTGACCCCGGTCGGCGAAGGCATCGTCGCCCAGGCGCAGAAAGTCCTCGAGCAAGCGCAAGGCATCCGCGAACTGGCCCAGGCCGGCAAGAACCAGCTGACCGCGCCGCTGAAAGTCGGTGCGATCTACACCGTCGGCCCGTACCTGTTCCCGCACCTGATTCCACAACTGCACCGGGTCGCCCCGCAGATGCCGTTGTACATCGAAGAAAACTTCACCCACGTGCTGCGCGACAAACTGCGCAACGGCGAACTCGACGCGATCATCATCGCCCTGCCGTTCAACGAAGCCGACGTGCTGACCCTGCCGCTCTACGACGAGCCCTTCTACGTCTTGATGCCGGCCCAGCACCCGTGGACGCAAAAAGAAACCATCGACGCCGGCCTGCTCAACGACAAGAGCCTGCTGCTGCTCGGTGAAGGCCACTGCTTCCGCGATCAGGTTCTCGAAGCCTGCCCGACGCTGACCAAGGGCAACGACGGCGCCAAGCACACCACGGTTGAATCCAGCTCGCTGGAAACCATCCGCCACATGGTCGCGTCCGGTCTGGGCATCTCGATCCTGCCGTTGTCGGCCGTCGACAGCCATCACTACGCCCCCGGCGTGATCGAAGTGCGTCCGCTGTCGCCACCGGTGCCGTTCCGCACCGTGGCCATTGCCTGGCGCGCGAGCTTTCCACGGCCAAAAGCCATCGAGATCCTCGCCGACTCCATTCGCCTGTGTTCGGTGGCCAAGCCAGCGGCACCGGTTACGGCCGGTTAAGCGAGCGTCATGACGGAGCTGTCGCAAGTGACGGTGACGGCACTCAAGGGTGTCGGCGAAGCCATGGCCGAGAAACTGGCCAAGGTCGGTCTTGAGAACCTGCAGGACGTGCTGTTCCACCTGCCGCTGCGCTATCAGGATCGCACTCGTGTGGTGCCGATCGGCGCGTTGCGGCCGGGACAGGACGCCGTGGTCGAAGGCACCGTCAGCGGCGCCGACGTGGTCATGGGCCGCCGGCGCAGCCTCGTCGTGCGCTTGCAGGATGGCACCGGCGGTCTCAGCCTGCGCTTCTACCATTTCAGCAACGCGCAGAAAGAAGGCCTCAAGCGCGGCACGCGGGTTCGCTGCTACGGCGAAGCCCGGCCCGGCGCGTCAGGACTGGAAATCTACCACCCGGAATACCGTGCCATTACTGGTGACGAACCGCCGCCAGTGGATGAAACCCTGACCCCGGTCTACCCGCTCACCGAAGGCCTGACTCAGGCGCGTCTGCGCCAGTTGTGCATGCAAACGTTGACCCTGCTCAAGTCAGACACCCTGCCCGACTGGCTGCCGACCGAACTGGCCCGCGACTATCAACTGGCGCCGCTCGCCGATGCGATCCGCTACCTGCACAACCCGCCCGCCGATGCCGATGTCGATGAACTCGCCCTTGGTCATCACTGGGCGCAGCATCGTCTGGCTTTCGAAGAACTGCTGACCCATCAGCTGTCGCAACAGCGTCTGCGCGAAAGCATGCGTTCGTTGCGCGCACCAGCCATGCCGAAGGCGAAAAAGCTGCCACCGAAATACCTGGCCAACCTCGGCTTCAACCCGACCGGTGCGCAACAGCGCGTCGGCAATGAAATCGCCTACGACCTCAGTCAGCACGAACCGATGCTGCGCCTGATTCAAGGCGACGTGGGCGCGGGCAAAACCGTGGTCGCCGCCCTCGCTGCGCTGCAAGCATTAGAGGCTGGCTATCAAGTCGCGCTGATGGCGCCAACCGAGATTCTCGCCGAGCAACACTTCATCACCTTCAAGCGCTGGCTCGAACCGCTGGGCATCGAAGTCGCGTGGCTGGCCGGCAAGCTCAAGGGCAAGAACCGCGTTACCGCGCTGGAACAGATCGCCAGCGGCGCGCCGATGGTGGTCGGCACCCACGCGCTGTTCCAGGACGAAGTGCAGTTCAAGAACCTCGCGCTGGTGATCATCGACGAACAGCATCGTTTCGGTGTGCAGCAGCGTCTGGCGCTGCGGCAGAAAGGCGTCGGCGGACGCATGTGCCCGCACCAGCTGATCATGACCGCCACGCCGATTCCACGGACATTGGCGATGAGCGCCTACGCCGACCTCGACACCTCGATCCTCGACGAACTGCCGCCCGGTCGAACCCCGGTCAACACCGTGCTGGTCACCGACACCCGCCGCGTCGAGGTCATCGAACGCGTGCGCGGTGCCTGCGCAGAGGGCCGTCAGGCCTATTGGGTGTGCACGCTGATTGAAGAATCCGAAGAGCTGACCTGCCAGGCCGCCGAAACCACCTTCGAAGACCTCACTCTTGCCCTCGGCGAACTGAAAGTCGGGCTGATCCACGGGCGTATGAAACCCGCCGAGAAGGCCGCCGTGATGGCCGAATTCAAGGCCGGCAACCTGCAACTGCTGGTCGCCACCACGGTGATCGAAGTCGGCGTCGACGTGCCCAACGCCAGCCTGATGATCATCGAAAACCCCGAACGCCTCGGCCTTGCGCAACTGCACCAGTTACGCGGCCGTGTCGGTCGGGGCAGCGCAGCCAGCCATTGCGTGCTGCTTTACCATCCGCCGCTGTCGCAGATCGGCCGCCAGCGCCTCGGCATCATGCGCGAGACCAACGACGGTTTCGTCATCGCCGAAAAAGACCTCGAACTGCGCGGCCCCGGGGAAATGCTCGGCACTCGCCAGACCGGCCTGCTGCAATTCAAAGTCGCCGACCTGATGCGCGACGCCGACTTGTTACCCGCCGTCCGCGACGCCGCGCAAGCCTTGCTGGAACGCTGGCCAACCCACGTCAGCCCATTACTCGATCGCTGGTTGCGTCACGGGCAGCAATACGGCCAAGTGTGAGCACCGTCGCAGTTTCTGACAGATCGTTCCGACCAAGCTGGTTATACTCCTGCCATTGTTTCAAAAACGGATACAGACCATGACCGAAGCCGCTCTCGCCCCCGAATCCCCGCACGCGCCGTCTGTCATTCGGCTGCTGCTAGGCAAGCTGGGCATCGCCTACGAAGAAGTGCTCGACCACCACGGCCTCAATGCATCGCGCAAGGTACAAGCCGTGTTGCTGGACGATGCCGTCGGCGCGCTGATGGTGCTGTTTCCGCAGAGCCAATTGCTCGACCTCAACCGCCTCGCCGAACTGACTGGCCGTCGCCTGACCGCCGTGTCCACCGAGCGCCTGGAAAAGATGCTCGGCAAACACAGCCTGAGCCTGCTGCCGGGCTTGCCGGCGCTGACCAGCTCGCCATGTCTTTACGAAGAAAGCCTGCTGCGCGAACCGAAGTTGCTGATCAACTCCGGCGAGCCGGGCCTGCTGCTGGAAATCGCCAGCGAAGACTTCAAGACCATGCTGACCAAGGCCAGCGCCGCCAACTTCGGCGAAGCCCTGAGCAGCATCCGCCCGAACCTCGACCGCCCGGACGATGACCGCGAGGAAATCACCCAGGCCGTGCAAGCGTTCACCGCGCGGCGCATTCAGCAGCGTCTGGAAGCGACCATCGAAATTCCGCCGCTGGCCGAAACCGCGCAAAAAATCATCAAGCTGCGCGTTGACCCCAACGCCACCATCGACGACATCACCGGCGTGGTTGAAACCGACCCGGCGCTGGCCGCGCAAGTAGTAAGCTGGGCGGCGTCGCCGTACTACGCCTCGCCGGGCAAAATTCGCTCGGTGGAAGATGCGATCGTCCGCGTACTCGGCTTCGATCTGGTGATCAACCTTGCGCTGGGCCTGGCCCTCGGCAAGACCCTGAGCCTGCCGAAAGACCACCCGCAACACACCACGCCGTACTGGCAGCAATCGATCTACACCGCCGCCGTCATCGAAGGCCTGACCCGCGCCATGCCGCGCGCCCAGCGCCCGGAAGCCGGCCTGACCTATCTGGCCGGTCTGCTGCACAACTTCGGTTACCTGCTGCTGGCCCACGTGTTCCCGCCGCACTTCTCACTGATCTGCCGCCACCTGGAGGTCAACCCGCACCTGTGCCACAGCTACATCGAGCAACACCTGCTCGGTATCAGCCGCGAACAGATCGGCTCGTGGCTGATGCGCTACTGGGACATGCCCGACGAACTGGCCACCGCCCTGCGCTTCCAGCACGACCCAAGCTACGACGGTGCCTACGCCGAATACCCGAACCTCGTCTGCCTGGCCGTGCGCCTGCTGCGCAGTCGCGGCATCGGCTCCGGCCCGGATGAAGATATTCCGGATGCGTTGCTTGAACGTGTGGGCCTGACCCGCGACAAAGCCAACGACGTCGTCAGCAAAGTGCTTGAAGCCGAAGTCCTGCTACGCGAACTGGCCTCGCAGTTCAGCCAGGCCTAAAAGCTTGCTCGCGAAGAATCCAACTCGGTCTACCAGACCGCCCCTGATCGTTCCCACGCTCCGCGTGGGAATGCATCCCGTGACGCTCCGCGTCACCAAAGGCTCAAGCCTTAGGCTTAGCCTTCCTCGGCACCAAATACTTCATCAACCCCTGAAACCACATCACCAGCGCCGGATTGCCCTTGAGCTGGATCGACTTGTCCTGAATCCCCTGCATAAACGCCAGCTGCTTGTTCTTCGCCTGCATCGTCGCAAAGCCATAACCGGCATCTTTAAACGCAATCGCAAACGCCGGCTCTGCCACCACGCCAGACTTGCTGGTGATGCGCTGATCCTTGACCACAAAATGCCGCGCCACTTTCCCGTCCAGCGTCTGCAGCTGAAACACCAGATCCTTGTCACCCAACTGCTGCTGGAACGCAGGATTTGTCCGGCTGGCCTTACCCATCAACAAACCCATCATCCACAGAAGAAAACGAAATTTCATGCGCACAGCCTCAAAAGGAAAATGAACGGCCGGGGCAGTGTAAGGGATTCGGACGATAACGCCAGTATCTGACTCTGTTGGAAGAGGATGTAGTCCAATTCCCGCACGATGACCGCCAAGTCACGATTCAACGTTTCCCCCTGATCGTTCCCTCGCTCCGCGTGGGAATGCATCCCGAGACGCTCCGCGTCTCACCACTCACCTTTCCTACACCTGTTGAAACACATCCCTGTAGGAGCCGGCGAAGCCTGCGATCTTTTGATCTTCCGGCCCGCGAATCTATGGGAAATTTCCTGCAAAGTGCGGTGCTGTCCATGAACTAGGCGAGTTGGCTGGCTATCGATAGGCTCTGTGTGTCGCCGCAGATTGGCGATACGGACGTGCAAGTCCGGTTGGAGTACACATTGGTTATGGCAATTCGCCGAGCGTTTTCCTATGCTCGCGGATCGTTATGGCGGCTGTGTATGGGAGGCCTTCGGGTCTGCCGGGTTACTCCACCGGTCTTGCACACCTATGCACAGCTGCCACCACTTTCGAAGTGCGAGCGAAACGGTGTCGGCTCCTTAAACTGGAGTAAGACCGAATGATCAAACCAACACCCAATCCCCCAGAAAACCCGGATATTTCGCCCTACGAATCTCTGGAATCAAAGAAATTCCACGAAGCCGCCGAACGCGCCCTCGACCACCATTTCAAACCAGCCGTCGATCCACATCCCAAACGTGAGAACGGCCTCTTCAAACTCTCCCCCGGCACCGACGCCGAAGCCCTCATGGCCAACGCCTCCGAAGACCTCCTGTCCATCAGCGTCATCGCCTGCGACCTCGCCGACGACCTCCACGGCTCTCGCCGCTCGGTGGCGCTGGCCCTGAGCAGGATGGCGGACGGGGTGAGATTGATGGTGGAAGGGACGCTCGACCAGATTGAAGTGCGAAGCGTGGCGGCCAAGCCGTAGCGAGATTTGCGGATGAAAAAAGGGGACGTTAAGTCCCCTTTCTGCAGTCGTCTTCGCTATCTAAAGTCTTCAGCGCTTTTAGGCAGTGCCTCTATACCCTGACGGGCAACCCGACTAACAAATGAATAACCACCCGCGCTGCAAGACTGCCGGAACACCACCTTGTCATCCTTGAGCACCGTCAGAAAACTCCCAAACGCCTGATTAACGAGGTAGGTATACGGGCCCTTTTTGAATTTGATGTTGTTCAGGTTAACGCTGCCTTCCGACGCATCCACTACGAAGAACTTGCCCTTGGGAGGCACGTTTTTCTGCGGATAGAGCATTTCTATCTTTCCCGGAACACCGTAACGGTATTGAACATATCCGGCAGTGGGCTTGTTGTTCCCTTGCGCGCAAACAGAAACCGTTTTACCCCCCGACAAAGGACAGCTGAAGTAGATGTCTTCTTCGGCGGAGCACAACGTTCCATCCTGCCCGCCCTTCAAAGGCGCTGTTTCTTGCGAGACGCGTTCTGGTATTTGAGTGACATCGGCGCAATTGGACAAACACACCAGCTTCGAAAGCTCCGGAACATCACTTTCAGTAAACAGGTACGTCGCTGAACCGTCACGGTTGCGGGCGTGGTAAACGGGAACACTGACGGCCAGCCCCTTGGCTGATACGGGCACTGCCTTGTCTTTTCCTGAGACCACCCAGCCCTCAGCACCACCGCACAACGCCTCCAAGGCAACGTCGCTGAAGGGTTCTTTCGTTGGCACTGCGAACGGCTTGGCATCACCTCGGCAGTCGTAGCCGTGCCAGTAGGGTCCGGTGTTCGGGTCAATGTCTATCGAGAAAATATAGGCGCCGTGGAGAACTACTTTTCCGCTGTCATAGGTAAAAACCAGCCAACGTCGGGACTTTGCTTGGGAGTAGTTTTCATTCTCCAGGATGTAACGCTTGCCATCTCGATACAACCAGAAACCACTCATTGCCCCGGCCGACTCTGCTTCCTCGGAGAAACGTTGTCCGGAGATTGCGTCCACAAGAACGTTATCTTTCAGCGCCAACGCGCAGCCGCTGTCGGCCTTCATGCATGACTTGAGGGACGGGAACATCGGCCCCGCAGCCACAGAGAAAGAACACAACAATAACGCGATCAAGACTATTTTTTTCAACTTGCTTCCCTGCTCATGATTTACGGATCTGATTGAACAGACTTCTTTCTTCAACCCAGTTCTCTGCGTTTTAAAGCGAGTAATCCATCACTTCTTCCAACTGCCAGCATTGCCCACGGACAAACCGATACTCGAAGACGTAGTCGGTATCTGGCTTCTGCAGGATCGCAATTGCCTTGTCGCCCCGCTCTTCCTTGACGGTCAACGTCAGGCCCTGGGCCTCTCGCTTTGCTTGATCCGGAATGACAGGAAACTTAAGTTGATCGCCGCTGAGACTGCGCTTTTCCATCTCGGGCTCGGGATCGCCGGCCACGGTCGTGGCCATTCTCAGCGGTTGTTGTACGAAGGCTTTTTGCACATCTGCGCGTTCGGAGAAAGCTGAGAGGAACGCTGAAAAGTCGGTCGAAGGGCAAGCAACATTGGACGTATCAACCTCGGCTTTGAGTGGATTCTGGCCGTTGTCCTGATGCAGTTTTGAATCCGCAATTATCTTTGCATCCAAGTCTGCCAAGCGCTTTTTAATGCTGGTCGCATCCTTGTAAGCACATTCGACCTTTACATCATCCGCCAGATTTCGACCGTCGAGACAGTTCTCAAGCTCGGGATCTGGTGGGCCGCCGCTAAAAAACCGCAAAGCCAATTGTTCGCCATCCTTCACCAGTGGCAATTCCAGCACCGAATAGGAATCACCTTCGAATTGACTGTGCGAGACTTTTTGTTTTGTCAGAACAAACATGGACTTCCCCGCTTGCTCCGGGAATTTGCGCTCGAAGAAGAACACCGAGGCAATCTGCTCACCTTCGACTTTCCACACATAATTCAGCGAAGGCTTCACCGCATTCATGGTGGTGTAGAAGATCTCGGCATAAGGAACATGTCCTTCCCTAACTTGACCTTTGAGGTTGTTCTTCAAAAAGAACACTGTGATCTTTTGATCACCGAGCGAGGCAACCACAGGCGGATGCAGCTCACCGATGGTTTGTGGGTCACTCGCTATTGCCTGCTGAGCCAACAAGGCAACCACGAATCCGAGCGCACTCATACAACTTAAGAGCCTGGCCAATTCCACTCACTTCCCTGTTGATCAATCTTCGAATGTTAATGCTGATGGTTTCACGATGACTCAGGTGCGTCACACTTAAGGCTGGCCATAGACGATCCTCTTCACCACCGGGCTTTCTGACATTAACTGTCTCTTCGTAACGCCATAGGCCTTGATCAGCTCGTCCCGAGATCCCTTCGAGCCAAACGAGCGCTGGTTATTATCGAAGCTGTATTGCTCCAATCGCCCTGCTGTCGAGTAATACCCATGCCACTCCCCGCAGGCACCACAACCGCCATAGCCGCCTATCGAAACAAGACTGCCCTTGGTGCCTTCCACGCAATCCATCGCCACAACGACATTGCTCAACATCTTCGTCTTCGCACCGTCGGAAGTGAGTTGTGAAACTTTGCTGATATCGCGTCGAAGCACTTTGCCGCCGATTTTGATGGTCTGGTCGGAGCAGACCGGGATGACGTGGGTTTGCGCACCATCCACCGTCACCGATCGGCGGGACGACACCAACACCACTTCAACACCGCCGCACTGCATGACATCGCGTTGGGTGTAAGCATCCGTCGGCGCGGCGAAGGCTGGGAAAGAGAACAACCATGCCAGGCCCCCGGAAAACAAAAGCTGATTCATTGAGAAATCCTTTTCGCCGTTAGCCGGCCTTTTGTTTTGTCAGGCACTTTGCATAGCCGTCCGCAAACTTGGCGTCGAATGACAACGCCACCGGTTCATCCAGCTCGGCCGAGGTGTTGAGCAATTCGTGGGTAGCCGAGGTGTATTTGATCCAGCCAATCGTGCCGGTGCCGTCGGTGTCGAAAAACAGCTGAGCGCGCACTACTTCACCGTCGTCCTCGTCGATCAGCAAATTGACCTTGTCCTTGCCGACATAACGAAACGGAAAATCGCTGCTCCTGACAAGCTCAGTAAGGTAGCCGTAGCAACTCCCTTCGCTGGCAGTCGCGGGCAGTGAATGAGGTAAAAGCGAAAGCGCAATCAGCACCGACCGAATGAAAAACCGGTTCATCCACTCACTCCTCATCCATCGGCGACGATTCCACATCGGTCATGCTTAGCAGCCGAAACTCATTGTTCACAAACTCGTAGTAACGATCCCGGTTACCACTTTCCAAAGCATTCCCATGCGCATCTTCTTCGCCGTCGAGCGTGATGCCGGACACGATGATCAAGCGGCTGTCGGGCTGGTAAACCATGCCGAACGTGCTGCCGTCGTAAGCATTCGGCAGACCACCAACAACCTCACCGGTCTGGGCGTCCAGCACTTCGCCACAAATGGCGCTGCCGCCACAGCCGAGCCTGTGCAGGATGTAATGACCGGCGAAGTTGACCTTGCCTTTCAGGGCTTGCACCCGTGCCTGATCCATCATTGGGCTGCTGTTTTCTTGCGGCACCAGCTTATGGTTGGGGCCGGTGAAAACTGGCGTGACGGTGTAATCCTTGAAGGCTGGATCGGCAGCGAAGGCCATGGCGGTTGAAATTGCCAAGAGACTGCCCGCTACCAGTGACAGCCAGTTCATACGCAACAACAGTGTTTTCACTTCCTATCCTTCGAATTCATCAGTTCCAACTCACCATCCCGATACAACACCTCACACCCCACCCACGCCGGATCCACCTGCGGCATCACCGCCGATGGCTTGCGCAGCTCCCGCAGCAACGTCGAGCCATGCGACAAGCGCCCACCCATCCGCGCAATTACTGCCCGCGCTGTTTGATAGTGCGCGTGTCGCCCCGGATCGAGGGTGTCTTCGAGCAAAATATCCTCGCCGAGGATGCCCCGCACCTGCCCCGGATAAATCATGAACCCGGTGGCCAGCTCCGCACCTTCGCGACCGTCCTGCCAGAAGCTGCCATCGCGGGTGCGCACATCGGGGTGCGGTGCAAACCAATGTTCGCGATCCGCCAGCGGCATGGCGTGGTGCAGACGGAAGAAGACGCGCATCAGGTTGTCGCGGTACCACTCGCGCACTTGCAGGTAGTAGCCGCGCAGGCCCGGCAGGCCGCTCGAATGCGCGAAGCGGATCAGCCCTGACCATTGAGGGAATGGCTGTAGCGGCAGTTCGCTCGACGCGGGTCGAGGTGTAGCCGGATCGGTTTCCCACGGCAATCGATGCGGACTGTTTTCAAGGTTGTCGTAAGCGGTCGGCGGGCGGCCCAGCCAATCACCGCCGCTGCTGGCCAGCGCCGTGGCGATGCACAGATTGCCTTGCACCACGAACACGTAAAACCGGGTGAACCAGTCCGCGAGTTGTTGGCCATCGGCAGCTTGGGCGACGAGTTCGGCCAGCTCTCGATCGAAACGCTGCAAACCATTTTCAAGGTTCAGCAAATGCCCGCGAGCCTTGCGTTGCATACGCAAAAACAGCGGCAACGAACACAGCATCTTCAGCGATTGCCACGGCAAGTGCGGAGTCGCCCCGCCAACTTCACCGGCGTAGTTGCTGGCGCTGATGCCCCAGTCGGCGAGTCGGGCGAGAAAAAGGTCATTGTTGATGTAGGACGCGCCGCCGAACACTGCGGTGAACGGCTCGTTGTCCTGCAACACCCGCGCATCCCAACGCGCCATGATCGCCGGGATACTTACGGCGGCGCGGCGCTGGGCGTACTCCACCAGTACGCTCGGTTGCGGCGGCAGGATCTCGGCGATATTCGCGGCGGTCAGGTGTCTGCGCCAGCCGTAATCGCTGATCGGCCGGTATTGCAGCAGCCACAGTTGCGCGCCGTCCCAGGCCCATTCAACATCGCCGGGCACGTAGTGGAACACGCGCAACACGTCTTGCAGAAAGTGCCAGAGCAGGTCTTCGGTCAAACCGTGGGATGGCGTGAACGTGCCGCTTCGCCACGCATCGCCAACCCGCGAAAGCGTTGCTCGCGAAGGGCTGACGTGACCGTCGGCCAGCGATTCGAGATGGCCTTCAACCCACTCCAGCTCTACCGAGAGATGGCGCACAAAAGCGATCCCGGACACTACCGGGGTGATGAAGCGCTGCACCACCACTTCCTCGACGCCTTCGGCCGTCAGTTCGGCAATGCGTGTTGGCACATTGGCGGTCGGCTCGCGCAGATAGGTGGCGCTCAAACCGGCATTCGCCGAGTCGGCCTGATCCTCGCCATAACTGGAGGAGCGCACCGCCCAGGTCACATCAGGTTGGGCGGCGAGAAATGCCGGCAGGCGCGGATCGCTGCAATCGTTGAGCGTCAGCGCTGCCGGTACCGCTTGCCGCGCCAGTTCAGCCAGGCGCAAACGCCCACCCTTGGTGTGCGCGACAAACCCGCGCTGGCCCGACTCCAGCCACTGCGCGAATTCGGCGGGCGAGTCGATCCACGGGTAATGACCCCAACCGGGTTTCAGGCTAATGGTCAGATCAGCGCGGGCGAGAATCGCCGACCATGCCGCCGCTTGCTCGATGCCGAGCACCGCGTCCTGATCGCCCCAGACCAGCTCGACCGGATCGGTGATCCACTCCAGCAGCGGCAGCGCAGTGTCGGCGCGAACCAGATCCCAGTGCGGTACGAACGCACGGCAGCGCGCATAACCGGCGCCCATGCGCTGGTACTGCGCGGGTGTCCAGGTCTGGTTGGAGAACTTGCGCGCGAACAGCGTGGGTTTGTTCGACAGCAGCCAGTGAATGGTCTTGCGAATCGGCAGCGGCGACATCAGTGCCGGCAACCGCCGCTGCCAGAGAAACGCCCCCACCGGCGCCAACAAAACGCTGCGGGAAAAGTGCCCGGGACGACGTTGCAACGCATGCAACACCAGCAACGCATTGACCCCGACTGCCATGATCGCGCTGCCCTGCTGCGTCATCGCCAGCAAGGTCTGCGCGTAGTCCGCCAGATCCTCGCAAGGCGGTTGCGGATTGGCGCCGAAGCCCGGCAACTCCAGCGGCACCACGTCGTAGTGCTGGAAGTGCGGCAGTGCGTCGTCCCACCAATCGGCAGCGCTGCCGTTGCCGGCCAGCAGGTACATCAACGGCTTGCTCATGAGCGATCCTCAGGTCAGATCGCGCAGAGCGGCGTCGAGAGTTGGATAACGGAATGTGTAGCCGGCCGCGGTCAAACGCTGCGGCACCACGCGCTGACCGTCGAAAAACAACTGCGCCATCTCCCCCGCCATAGCGCGCACCGGCGCAGCGGGAATGTGCAACCACACCGGACGCTTGAGGACCTTGCCGGCCTGCTCGGCGAACGCGGCCTGACTGACCGTTTCCGGCGCGACCATGTTGTAGGTGCCACGCAGATTTTCGTCGTTGAAAGCCCGCGCGATCACCTGAAGCACATCATCGCGATGCACCCAACTCATGATCTGCCGACCATCGCCCATGCGCCCGCCGAAACCCAAGCGAAACGGCAGCAGCAACGGTGTCAACGCACCGCCGGGGCCGAACACTACGCCGAGACGCAGCACTACCTGACGCACGCCAAACTCAGCGGCCGGTTGCGCGGCGGCTTCCCAGCGCGCGCAGAGTTCGGCCATGAAACCTTCGCCCTTGCTGGCGTGTTCGTCGAGGTTTTCGCTGGCATCGCGTACGCCGTAGAAGCCGATGGCCGAGGCTTGAATCCATAGCGCTGGTTTGTGCTTGGTGTTCTTCAGCCAGGTCATCAACGCTTCGGTGGTGCCGACTCGGCTGGCGAGCAGTTGCGCCTGACGCTTGGGAGTCCAGCGCGGGCCGGCGACGGGGGCGCCGGCGAGATTTATCACTACGTCGAAGGTGTCGTCGTGGCTGAGTTCGCTGAGTGAATGCACACAGCGGACGCGGCCGTTGAATAGATTGGCCGCGCTCAACGGATCGCGCGTCAGTACGCTGACCGAATGGCCGGCGTCTAGCAGTTGGTTGACCAAGGCTTCACCGATAAACCCGGTGCCGCCAGTGATCAGCACACGCTTGAAAGCGCCGCCGGCAAACGGGTTGGATTGGCTCGGAGTCTTTACTGAAGGGGATTTTCGGCGGTCATGCCGATACAGCCAAAACAACGGTGGCAGTAAAACCAGCAACGCAAAACCATCGAGCCACAGGTGCGACCAGACCTGTTGTTGCGCTGAGAGCCACATGTCCTGCGGCGCCCATAACAGGATGCCGGCGCTCAACCAGCCCCAGACTGCCGGGGCTTTCAAGCGATTGCCCAAGTGCACCAGCGCGAGCATGTACAGCGAATAACTTTGCAACGTCGCGCCGAACAGCGCGAGCCACCAGACTTGTTGTTCGTGGCCGGCCGCAGGTACCGCATCAGCGCCCCAGAATGCGAGTTCGAGATTGTGCAGGTAGCCGTCGAGTAATCCGGAATGCCCGGCCCAGGTCAGGGTGAGACCGGCGAGTATGTGCACGATCGCAGCGGCGTATAACCAGAGCACTAACGCGGGGCGAAGGGAGATCGAGGGGGCTGGCATTCCGTGTCCTGAGCGCATTCCTTGGGGGTGGGGAGTTTAAAGGAAAATCGCGGTCGTCAGATGCTCAAAAACTAAACGTTTTACCGGACGGATTCAGACCCAACGACTGCGAAAACGCATCAGACATGACCCGGCATTTCAGATGCAGTGGCTGGCCTTGATCGGTGCTGCGCCTGTCGATCCCAATCGCCCCACGTTGAAGATGCCCAACTGATTACCTTTGTCAGCCGCCATCTGATAACAGGCTAACGCCCGGGACATATCCTTCGTTCCAAACTCGCCACCTTCAAAGGTCGAGGCCAGATAATTCATCGCATCAGCGGAGCCCATGGAAATAGCACGAATAACCTGCTCTTTTGCCTGCTCGGGATGGAGGCAAGGGCCGTTATAGTCAGTGGAGTTTCCTGAACAAAGAAACGTGGCATAGGCCAACGCGCCACTCGGTATTTTCGAGGCCGCTTTGAATAGCGCCTCAACCTTCGGGGTTTCCAACTGAGACGCCATTTGCGAAAGGCTCAGGCTTGCCGCCGACAGGCTCGCCTGTGCGTCACCCGACTCCGCAGCACAGACAAAATTTTCCAGCGACGCTTCAATCAACTCCACAGTCAGCGGGTATTGCTCAAGAAACCCCAGCCCACCTAGCGCTTCGGCACGCTGATAACAGAAGTTCTCGGCGCGGCTCATTCCCGGGTTATCTGTTGCGACAAGATCCTTCTCGCTGATCGACCAATCCTCAATCCCCTCAAGCACCCAGCACGCCTGACGAGAGAAGTTGAAGATTTTCACATTGCTGTTGCCCGCTCGCTTATCCACCACGTTGACGTGACTATCATCGACCTCTTCGATTTCAACTCCAGGTGTTTTGCCGGGCGTGATAGCGGCCATCAGCGGGTAGGTGAACGTTGTTCCACTGACACCCGAGGTCGAAGGCTCAAAGGTACTACGTTCCTTTCCCGCCACCGGTTTCAACACCAGCGACTTGACCGTCATTGCAGTGAGACGGCGTTGTGATTCGCTGTTGGCGGAAAACGCAGTCAGGAAAACAGGGAACTCCTCCGAAGGACAAGCGCCGCTGGCTGGCGCCGTTGAAGTGCTCTTATCGGAAGCAAGAGCAGGGACGATCTTGTCCAGATACGCCGAACGCTCATGACTCATTCTGGCGATGCACGAGTTGACAGCGAACACATGCGCCGGCATCCCCGTCTCGATTTCGAATGCCTCCAAAGGGCAGTTCGCATCGCGCAATTTCAACCACGCACGTTGCGACTCTTTGACGTTCGCTGCGTACTCCGCGCCCAATGCCGGATCTGCTCGATAGTCAGATTCAAGCCGCGTCATTAACTGCTTGTAGCTGACATTCAACTGCGCATCGGCAGCCTTCTTCGACGCCTCCGAGCAGGGCACCATTTCCAGGCTTGAGGTGACATTGCGGCAGTCGTCCTGCGCGTAGGCGGCTGAAGCCGGCAGTAGCACGGCCAGCAGAGTAAAAACAAAACGTTTCACGTTGTTCTTCCTTGAGTCATTCAGGTTTTGCGTTTGGTGAATCGGGTGATGCATTGATCTGGTCCGTTCATGCCCCAGTAAGTGCTGAGCAACGTCTTACGTTTTTTGTCGACGCGCAGGTTAACGAAGCCATCGCCGCAGTCCGGCTGCAACTCTTCAAACGTGCCGGATTTGGGGCTGATTTCGTGTCGACACCGTTGACGGGACTCAATGTGGTGGTTTCAGCTAAGGCAGGCATCGTCCAAGTCAGACCGATTAGTGATGCCGCTAAAGGGTTGAACTGAATTTACCCGCCCTACTCCCACCTGCGCCCGGAATCCCAGGAGTGCAAACGGGTCGTTGCAACATCAGGGATAGTCGATGGCGACAAGGCAGGAAATGAACACGCTGGAGAAAGGGGAGGTGCGGACTTAGCCAGAGGCACATCCGTCACCTTTCCCCTTGGAATAAACCAAATTTACTGATCGACAAGTTCGATCAGAGTGAGCTTCTTGCCATCGAACTCGTAGAAGCGCTGCCGGTTACCCTCCTCGAGGTCGTTACCCTCTACATCCACTTCCGGATCGGCCGCTACACCCATAATCTCGAGCAATTTGCTGTCTGGCTTGTAGACGGCCGCGTAGGGTGCGGTACCGTCATTTCCGATGATGTAGTAGGCATTAGGAAAGGACGTAACAACCTGCCCCGTTTTCACGTCAAGAATTTCGCCACAGATAGACCCGCCGCCACAGCCGTTTGCGTAAACAACATAATGGCCTGCAAAACTTACCGGTTGCTTGATGGCTTTTTTACGCCCCTCAGCCCAGCTTTTATTTTCATCACTGGCAACAGCATCGTGCTGTTGACCCTTAAAAACCTCGTCGACTTTATAGTTTTCGAACCGAGGCACATCGGCCTTGGCAAAACACGAGAAGAGAAAAAGCGCGCCCAGCCAAAACAAGCGGGACGCTGATAACTTACTTGCCATTGTTTTTTGACTCCTCGAGAACACGAACCATGTCAGCCGGCAAAATGTGAGCGGTATTGAGACCGTCGCCCGCATAATACGACTGTCCCTCAAAGCTGGCGACCCTCGCGAGCATCACCGGTTTGCCGTCTTTCATTTCGATGTTTCCGTGCTCATCTTTCTTCGGCACCGGGCTAATGGTCTTGCCCTTTCTTACACCTGCCGAGGCGAATTCCAAGGCCCAGGCATAGGCAGCTTTTTCGACGTCGCCATCGCCTTCCAGATACTGGATGAATGCCTTGCGCTTAACTTTTATCAAGTATTCCTCAAAAATCTTGTCCTGAGTCTCTTCGTCAAACTTAAGCGTGGAAGCAAGTTCGAGCTTTTTCACAGCACCATTGATCGTATCAGGAACCATTTGATAGCGACCCGCCGCAAAAATATCCCGATCCTTCTGTTTCTGCTGTAGTTCAGCGATGGTCAACGTAGTCAAATCAGTTTTATAAAACGCTTTCAGTCCACCCTTGGTCCTGTTGTAAGCCGTGTAATCATTATTCGACTCAACGCTCGCGAGCAAATTGGCAAACGCACTGTGCGCCCAACCTTTTCCAGGCACCGCAAACTTCATGAAATTATTGACGAACGCAATCGGGTGAAAATGATAGACCTGTTTCGGAAGAGGCATCTGTAACGCACCCGCCAGCTCATCCCAAAAAACAAGCTTGTCAATCCGCTCTTTTTCATGTTCCAGTAACTTTGGCGACTCAGCGAGCAGTTGATCAAGACGACTCCACTTGGGCTCGGAAGACTTCGCCTGCCACTCGGTGGGGTGGTAAGCAATCAACTTTGTCCATTTATCCCGGAACTCCACATTCTTCAATGCCGAGTTCAAGTCCGCGGAGGTAACTTCACCATCTTTGTCACCCAAAGCGTCGAGTTTCGCATGGAGCTCCTTGAAAAAAGGCGGCATCGAGTCCGGATCAAGAAAACCATCTGAATTCTCATCGCCCTCTTTGACAACTGCATATCCCAACTTTGCCCAATCATGTTGAGATATCAACTGAGCACCTGAAGACGTAAAGGTAACATCTGCCTTTTTTATCAGGCCCGTCAGCTTTTTATCTTTCTCTGTAACGGTCGGCTCATACCACTCAACCCCTTTTGAGTCTTTGAACACAGAAACCGATCCCATAGGAACTATATGTTTGGACTCAAGGGTCGCGGGCTGTCCCGTGGACGCCTTACTGGCAAATACCGTGCCCGCCGGCAGATTCAGGTAACTCATGCCAATTTTCAGGGCTGCTTCATTCTGCAAGAATTTATCGAGACCCGTATCACTGGTGAATATCTCAATATGAGCGTGATATTTGCTAGAGATTGAACCCTCAACTTTCCCGAGGTTCTCCTGCAAGCCTAAAAACCCTATTGGATGGCCTGCTTTTATCGCTGCTTCGCAAGCAATTACCTTATCGAATTCGGCAGGTGTGACTTCGGCCCACGTGACCATCCGAGCGTTACCGATATCTTCGACGCTCGCCCAGAATGTTGACGGAGCCGTCCCTGCGCCTCTCAAACCGCCAGACAGGCAGGTGCACTCAGCCATCCGAACCAGAGAACTTCCAACCTTCAGATTAAATACTTTGGTACCGTCGAATTTAATTTCACTGTTCAAACAGAGGGCCATTTCTCCCAGCGGTTCACCAGCACTTTCACCGTTAGCAACAGCTTTGGGCGCTGCGAACAACGGCAATCCGTTCGGGGCGCTGACACGAGCCTTAACCAGCCCTTTCCAATAGCCTGGCCGGGTTCGTTCCGGCGGTAATATTGCGCTCCAGATCGCGGTGTCTTTTTTATTCTTGACTGCCACACCGTCTTTCTTATAAGCAAACCAAGATTCTTCCCCTAACTTCCTGTTAGGCACCTTGCCACTTAACAACTTACCTCGGGCATAAGTGATACCGTTGCTGGCAAGCTTTTCTTCTAGAACTTCAAAGACAGAGCCCGCAGAAATCAGCCCATACTTCACGCATTCCGGACCTTCCTCAGAATCACTGCGGGCAGTAAAATCTCCCACCGTGAACTTTATCTTCGGCTTACCCAACTCCTCCTCTGTAGGCAAATAGCCTTTATAGGGCATCAAGTGCATATAAAGACTGAAAAATACCAGCTTATTTTGTTTCCCTTTGTTCGGGCCCTCTTCCGGGTTAGCGGGCGACTTGTAGTCATGCCGAACCAGGCAGAAAGAATTAGAGTATTTAAGCTTGGCCGGTTTATCTCCAGCGTACTCCGACTGTAAATAATCTTCGTTGAGGCGATAGGCTACAACCACACCATCCGCCATGCATCGTACGGGCTCGTCTTTCACACAGTAGGATGCACTGGCATTGCTAATATGAATGCCACCGTGCCAAAAGTTATAGCTACCCAAAAGGTATTGACCTGAGGTCTCATTTTCGATGGCGGTATACAGTTCATTGGCACTGTCGAACTGTTTCCCATCAGCCTTTCTTATGGGGAATTGAAAGTTTAGAACAGGCTCCGGTCCAGCAGGCGTCGGTGCAGGAGCGGGGGCAGGGGTAGGTTGTTCCGCTGCGCCGGTTCTATACTCTTCTTTAGCCCTGAGAAACTTTGTAGGAATCGGCCAGTAGAAGGCCGGATCTTTAGTGCCAAAATAAGTAAATGATGGCCCTTTCCTCGTCTGCGCGCCGAAGAACTTGCCTGCAGTACCGGTGGGATTAACGTCAACAACAATACCGGTATGAAATAACTTATCCCCACCACCCAGCGGATCTTCATTAATCCAAAGAGCGATATCACCTTTCTTGACGTCGGGTGGCACCACGGTTGTGTAGTAAGTGGAATCCACCATTACACGGGTATCTTGATACGGGATTTTGTAGCCAGCCCCCGTCAGCAACAAATTAACCATGTGCGAGCAGTCGATTAATTTATTACCGGCCGCATTTGTTTTTATGCCATCGCCACCCATCTTGTACACGTAGCCACGGTTTTCGTAATTACCCGTTAAATCTAATGGTTCTGTCATTTCTGCATCCTGCAAATCAATAGCAATGGCTGGTTTCTGTGGCGTCAGCGGTTTGCGATTTCAATCTGGTTAAATTACTCAGGGCGATGGCATTTCCTTTACTGGCGGCCAAGCGATAGCAATCCAGTGCTCTGGAGGCATCCTTGGTTACCAATCTTCCGGTCTCGAACGTATCACCCAGTTTATTTTGAGCATCGGAAGAGCCCATCGATGCGGCGCGAATCAATTCCCTTTCTGCTTCTTCAGGATGCTGACAAGGGCCCTCGGGGTCTGTGTCATTGCCATAGCAATAGAATGTGGACAATGCAGAAGCTCCGCTTGCCAGAGTAGTAGCGGCGGCCTTGAACAGGGCTTCGACCTTCTCTGTTTCCAATTGAGAAGCCATTCCGGAAAGACTCAGACTGGCAGCACTGAGACTTGCCTGAGGATCGCCGGAAGCTGCTGCACACAGGTAGTTTTCCAATGCTGCTTCAAAGAGTTCTCCGGTCAGGGAGTATTTGTCCAGGCCACCAAGGCGCCCGTAAGTTCGCGCACGCTGATAGCAAAAGTTCTCGGCGGTACTCAGGGTCGGCGTGGTCGCTTCAACAAGGTCTTTATCATTGATCGACCAGTTCTCGACGCCCTCGAGTACCCAGCATGCCTGACGAGAAAAATTGAAAATCTTGATGTTGCTGTTACCCGCTCGCTTGTCCACAACGTTGACGTGACTGTCGTCGATTGTTTCGACTTCAACCCCGTCTGTCTTGTCTGTGGCTAAAGGTGCCATCAGCGGAAACACCAATGTGGAACTGTTGATCTCCGTCGTTTGCGGCTCAAGAGTCCGCCCCTCTCCTTCGGGTTTCAACACCAGCGACTTCACCGTCATCGCAGTCAACCGCTGCTGAGTTTCGGCATTCGCAGAAAACGCCGGCAGAAACTGGGAAAAGTCCTCGGACGGACATTCATCCGCATAAGCGCTGCCATGAAACAGGCTCAACAGCGACGCGGTGAAAACCGCTATCGCGATGCCATTGCTCTTCTTCAAAACACCATTCATGTCGATCACTCGGAAAACACAAAAAAAGCCTTCGGCTTAACCTTCTCAGACACCGCATTCCCCAACGCCTGATCCATCAAACTCCCCGCCTTATCCTTATCCGCCGCCCCCGGCAGCACCGGCGGTTTAATCCCGATCCCCGTGCCGGAGCCAGCCGAGCCCCCGGCATTGATCTTGATCACCGGCCCAACCACCGTCACCCCACCGCCATCAAGCTTGATAAAGCTCCCACCCCCAAGGATGGTCAGCTCTGTCCCCGCCTCAATAACAATCTTGTCCCCAGCCTTGAGGTGAATCTCTTTCCCCACACTGGTCAGCTGCGCCGTGCCGAGTTTGACGTGTTGGTTCTGCCCAATCGTCAGGTGATCATCCAGCTTCGCTTCAATCTTGCGATCAGAGATCGTGGTGCGGTGTTCTTCAGCCTTCAGCTCGGTGTAAGTGTTCTTCACCACCGTGTCGTGACGTTCATTGCCGACCCGAATCTTCTGGTCATGCTCAACGTTTTCATCCCAATCACGCTGGGCATGAATGTAGATCTGCTCCGCACCTTTCTTGTCTTCGATGCGCAGTTCGTTGTACCCACCGCCACCCGGTGAGCTGAGGGTTTTGAACACGCTGCGAGTCTTGTTCGCCGGTAAGGCGTACGGCACAGGGTTTTCCTTGTGGTACAGGCAGCCGGTGACGAGGGGCTGGTCGGGGTCGCCTTCGAGGAAGGTGACGAGGACTTCCATGCCGATGCGCGGGATGCTGATGGCGCCGTAGCGGTCGCCGGCCCAGGAGCTGGAGACGCGCAGCCAGCAGCTGGTTTTGTCGTCGGCGAGGCCTTCGCGGTCCCAGTGGAACTGGACTTTAATGCGGCCGTACTGGTCGCAGTGGATTTCTTCGCCTTTGGGGCCGGTGACCATGGCGGTTTGGCTGCCGAGGACGCGCGGTTTCGGGTGTTCGAGGGCCGGGCGGTAGAACACGTCCCACGGGGTGGCGAGGAAGGTGTTGCGGTAGCCTTGGTGGAAGTCGTCCTTGTTGTCGGTGGTGTCGCTGGTCACGCCTTCTTCGAGGACTTGCGGCTGTTTGCCTTCATGGAAAATTTCGGTGAGCAGCCACAGGTCGTTCCACTCGCTGCGCGGGTGGTCGGACATGGCCATGAAGTGGCCGCTGACCAGTTTGGTCTGGTCGCCGCGACCTTCGGCCTGGCGGTAGTCGGCGCGGTGGCGTTCGAGGGCGCGCTGGCTGAGGAACTTGCCACGGGCGCGATCGATGAAGCGGCCCGGGTAGTCGTAGTCTTCGAGATCCGGCTCGGCGTCTTTGCTATCGAGAGCGCCTTCGGGTTTGTAGGCGGCTTCCATTTGCAGGCGCGGTTTTTCGAAGTCGTAGTCGCGGCGCGTGGTGCGGCTGGTGCGGGTTTCCAGGCGCAGTTTGAAGCCTTTGATTACCGGTTCTTCGGCGACCATGCCGCTGCCTTGCACGTACGCAGTTGGCTGGCCGAGATCGGGGAACACGGTCTGGTCGTCGCCGAACACCAGCAGGTGGCCTTTGTCGCTGTGCTGGAAGTGGTAGTGAATGCCTTCCTCTTCGCACAGGCGCTGGACGAAATGCAGGTCGGTTTCGTCGTACTGCACGCAGTAGTCGCGATCCGGGCACGGCTGGCTGAGCTGGAAGCTGTAGGCGTTGCCCTTGATGCCGTGCTCTTCGAGGATCAGCGCGATGATTTTCGGCGCTGACATCTGCTGGTAGATGCGCTGGTTGGTGCGGTGATGCAGGTATTGCAGTTGCGGCACCATCGACACTTTGTAGCGGGTCAGGCGCTTGCCGGCATCGCCTTGGGCAACACGGTAGATCTGGCCGTGGATGCCCGAGCCTTGTGGATCGAACGCGAGAAACGCTTGCTTGTGCAGCAGTTGTTCGAGGTCCAGATCCGGGTTTTCGCTGACCAATTCCAAGTCGAAACGATACGGCTGGCTGATACCTTCGGTGCCGGTGAACGACAGCACTTGCAGGTCGCCGACGTAGTCTTCCACTTTGAGGCTGAAGTGGGTTTCGTTAGCTGGGTTGAACATAAAGTGCTCCCTGTTCGAATGTCATCCGTTAGGCCCGAAGTCGCAACCGTTGCAGCCAGGACGAAGTGGCGCCCAAGGCGTCACGCAATTGTTGGGCAGTGATGCCGCGTTCTGCCGGGTTGAAGCTCAGCGCGGTTCGCAGCGCTGGCCAGCCGTGTTTCGGTAAGTTCGCCGGTGCTTGCAGTTCGCGCTCCAGGTGCTCGTCGCGGGCCTGAGTCGAGGGCAAGCGGCGGAACGGGTGTTTACCGCCCGCCAGTTCGTAGATCACGCAGGCCACGCCGTACACGTCCGCGCTGGCCGACAACTGTTGGCCCTCAAGCAGTTCGGGGGCGGCGTAGCCCGGGGTCCAGGCGTTGAAGCGCTCGCGGCTCAGGTGCGGCAGGCCGGGCATCACGCCCTCCTCTGCCTGACCGAGGCCGAAGTCAAAGAGGCGCAAGCCGTCTTCGCTGAGCATGACGTTGCTCGGTTTCATGTCACCGTGCAGCACGCCGCGACCGTGGGCGTAGGCCAGCGTGTCGAGCAGCGGCAGGACGATGTCGCGCAGTTCTTGCCACGGCAGGCCGAGGGGCCGCTCGCAGAGCAATTTGTCCAGGGTCAGGCCACGCATGTATTCCATGGTGATGAAGGCCCGCTGGCAGTCGGTGTCGACTTCAAAGGTGTGCGCACGCACGACGTTGTCGTGGCGCAGGCGTCGGGTCAGGGCGAACTCGCTGTAGAGCAAGGCACTGGCGTCCGGCGATTCGGCAAATTCTTCGCTGAGGATTTTCAGCGCGATGTAAGGATCGGGATCACCGAACTGTTCGTGCAGCAGATCCCGCGCCCGGTAAACGGCGCCCATGCCACCCGCCCCGAGCAGACGCTCGAGGTGGTAGCGACCGGCGAGTACGTCCGGCAGTGCACCGATGCTGGCCTTGGTCGGCGCCAGCAAAGGTTCTGCCTTGTTCTCCTTGGCGAAGGCGAAGTAGGTCAGGTTGTTGGCCTGTTCTTCGCTCATCAGCAAGTCGTCGACTGAGGATTCGATTTCAGTCATTGGCGGATCACCACGGCTGTCAGGTTGTCGCGCGCGGCGCCACGCAGGGCGCCGTCGAACAAACGTTCCAGCGCCACGTGCGGCGCGCTGAGGCTGAGGGCGTTGCCGAGGGCATCGCTGCTCAGGCCCTGATACAAACCATCGCTGCAGAGCAAAAACGCATCGCCCGGATAGACCTCGAGTTCGAGGACGTCCAGGGTCAGTGTTTCGGCCGCACCAACAGCTCGGGTCAACGCCTGAGCCGCCGGGTGCGCTGCCGCTTGTTCGACGCTCATTTGCTGTTCGTCGATCAATTGCTGTTGCAGCGAATGGTCCTTGGACAGCTGATACAGCCGCTGCCCACGCCACATGTAACAACGGCTGTCGCCGGCCCAGATGCAGGCCGCGCGATTGCCTTCCACCAGCAGCGCCACGACGGTGCTGCCCATGATGCTGTCGTGACGTCCGGCGGTGACCGTCAACTCCTGCCCCAAACGCCGGTTCAGCCAGTGCAGGCACTGGCGAATGGCTTTGAGGCGTTCGTCGAAGTCCTCGTGTTGCGGCAGTTCAGCCAGGCTGGCGACGATCAACTGGCTGGCAATGTCGCCACCCTGATGACCGCCCATGCCGTCCGCGACCACCCACAGCCCCTGCTGTGGCGAGTCGAGGAAAGCATCTTCGTTGCGCGCCCGCACCTTGCCCGGGTCGGTACGCGCCGCGCTGCGCCAGGCACTGGCCACCAGCATCAGAGCTGCACCGGCATACGGAAGGTGCGCAGTACGCCCATGTCGAACGGGTTCGGCGTGCGCTGGCTGGTCAGCAGGTAGTTGGCGCGCAGGCCACCTACGTCGGCTTTCAGCACCAGCACGTCGCGACCGCTCAGGTACTCGGTCTGCATCAGGTCGAACAGGCGGAACAGCGACCAAGGGCCGGAGTTCTTCTCGATGCCGATCGGGCGACCGGCCATTTTGTCCATGACCAGACTGGTGCGACCGTCTTCAGCGTCGGTCGGCCATTTGAACGACATTGGCAGGATCGGACCGTGGCGGTATTCCATGGTCTTGTCGCCGAACTTGAACTCGGAACGGCTGACCGCCGGATCGAGGGTGTACGGCTCCAGTTTGAACTGCACGGTCGGCTCGGCCGGGTTGATCGAGAAGAAGCTCTGACGAATCGTCAGTGCCGCCGCCATCTGGTCGAGATACATCTTCGATACCGGCAGGCTGTGACCATCGACACTGCGCATGCGGTAGTTGCCAGGATCGCCGCTGACGAACGGACGCAGGTAGCTGTCGAAGAAGCGGTCGACGGTGCCTTGCGCGCGGAAGAACTCGCGGAAATCGCTGATCGCCACGTCGCTGGTGCTGCTGGCGCTGAACGGATAACGCTTGCTGATGGTTTTGCCATACACGCTGTACAGCTCGTTCTGATAACGGCCGTTCAGGTATTGGTAAGCATCGTTGAGCACCAAACGCCACGAGTCTTCGGCCAGCACGTTGAACCACACGCTGAGCGGACGCGGCAGACGGCTGGACGCATTGCGCAGGTTGGTCAGCGCATCACGCTGGCCGCTCATGCGGGTTTTCGCCATTTCGAACGCGGCTTGTTCCGGCGTGCTGGAACGGGCCAGGCCGGCCAGTTGCAGTTGCAGGTCGTTGAGCGCGCTCAGCGCAGGCGTGAGGTCCGCCGCCGGGCCGTTGTTGTCATCGAGCAAGCGATGCAGCGGTTCGAAGCGGCGTTGCAGCGACTTCTTCGCGGTGTCCGGCAGGGTCTTCGCCACGTTCAGGGCCGAAGCCTTGTCCGCTGCGGCGGCGGCAAGTTTGCCGACTTTACCCAGTTTGCCCTTCTGCCCGGCCAGCGCATCAGCAGCGTCGCCAGCTTCTTCGACAGGGTCTGCAGCCGCCTGGAAGCGCGTGTTCTCGCGCACTTCGGTGAGCAAGGCCAGTACCGGCGAGTTGGCCGAGGTCAGGCCCGCCAATTGCTCGGCGCCTTCACCCGCATCGCTGATTGGCGGCAGTGCAACCTGGCCAACGGCTTCGCTCCAGTAGTTGGCGTAGTCGCGGAAATACAACTGCTCCAGCTCGACCATCAGACGACGCAAGTCCATGTCGCTGATGCCTGCGCCTTCGCCCAGCACCCAGTTGTCACGCAGGATGTCGGTGACCAGCGCCGAACCCTGTACCGAGAAATACTGCTGATAACCGGTTTGCGTGTAGAAGCCCGGGATCACGTATTCGGTGCCGATAAACAGCGAACCTTGTGGGCCGAGGTGTTGGCTGAAGCGATAGTCCGGCAGGTTGCGCGCCTGCTCGCGGAGCATGCGGTAAACCACCGTGGCCAACGATTCGCTGCGCAAGACCTGACGCGCCTGAGTGACCAGTTGGTCGTTCAGCGGGTAGATAAACGGCTGCTTCAGCAGACGCTCCAGATGCGCGCTCAAACCGTTCTGCACCGCGGTGTTGCCGGTGTAGCGCGTCGACCAGTCAGTGGCGACCCAGTCCTTGAGCCATGCGGCATCGCGACGGTCCTTCATGTTCAACATCAGGTACGCGCGCAGGCTGTTGAGCAGGCGGTCGCGGTCCTTCATGTTGGCGCGGATCTGCCCTTCGAGCATGGTCGCTACCCGTGGCAGCAGTTGCTTTTCAAGCTCGCGCTCGTAAGCCTCTTTGACCACTGGATTGACGTCTTCGCCCTGATACAGACCACCACGTTCGTGATACGAAACGTCGCCCTTCTTCGGGAACACCTGGGTTGCGGCGTAGCTGCTGTCGAGGGTTTTCAGCACGCCCATGGCGTCATCACGCGGCGACAATGCTGTGCGCTGTTGCGTCCAGTTCTGCGCCAGATTGCGCAGGTTTTCCAGACGCTCATAGTTGGCCGAGAAACCGCCCGCCCAAAGCATGCCGAACAGTGCCAGTGCCGCCAGTGCGCCGACGTACAACGCACGTTGGCCCCAATGAATACGGCTGCGTTCGCGCTTGTCCAGACCGGCCAAGTCGGATTCGGGGAAAATCACCTGGCTGAACAAATGATGGATGAACCGCGAGCGACCGCTGCGCAGGGTCGGCAGCACGCCGGCGCTCATGCCGAGGCTGGCGCCGATGCCGGCGGTGGTCGCATCCATCTCTTGGGTCAGGTGCGGCGCGCTGGTCAGGTAGAAACCACGCAGTTGCGTGGCACGCTGATAACGGTTGCCAGTGAACGCCATGTCGACGAACAGGCACAGGCGCTCGCCGATCTGCCCGAGTTGATGCGGGAAGTCGAGGATGCGGCCACGGCGCTGAGTGTCGCGCTCGGAGTGCATGCGCATGATCACTTGGCTGTTGAGGCGACGCAGCAGTTCTTCGAACTCATTGCGCAACACAGCGACGTCGGTGCCGACCTGATCCTTGCGAAAACTGGTGCCGAGCACTTGATCGCTTTCTTCGCGGGTCAGTTGATCGAAGAACTCGTCGAAGCCGAGCAGCTTGTCAGCCTTGCTCAGGACCAGATAGACCGGTACGTCGACATGCAGTTTCTGATGCACGTCTTGCAGACGGCCGCGAATCTGGCGCGCGAGGGTGTCGATGTCCTGCTCACTGCCGCCGAGCAGGGTTTCCACCGGAATGGTCACCAGCACGCCGTTCAACGGACGCCCGCGACGACGCTTGCGCAGCAGCTCCAGCAATGTCGTCCAGGCACCGCCGTCGACTTCCACATCCGGTTGCGTGGTGTAACGACCGGCGGTGTCGATCAGCACACCGTGGTCGGCGAAGTACCAGTCGCAATGACGGGTGCCGAGGGTGTCGCGGGTCAGCTTGCGGTCGATCTTGTTGATCGGGAATTCCAGACCGGAGAAGTCCAGCAGACTGGTTTTGCCCGAGGCCTGCGGACCGATCAGCAGGTACCACGGCAAGTCGCTGCGCCAGCGCTCGCTGCGGCCGCGATACAGGCTCGACGTCTTCAGGGTTTTCAGCGCGTCTTTGAAGCGCGCCTTCAACTCCTTCTGTTCTTCGTCGATCAGCTCTTCGCGGCGAATGCGGTCCTGGCCATCCTCGCTTTCTTCCTCGGCTTTCTTGCGGATACCGCTGCGCCAGCTGACGAAGACCATGGTCAGGCCCCAGATCAGGAACAGCACAGCGATGGTCAGCAAGCGCGAGGTCGAGCTCTCCCAGAACTTGTAGTCATCAACCGCCAACAACGGGCCGACGAACCACACCAGCAGCGCCACGAACAGCACCAGCAACAAGGTCCAGACCCAGGTCTGGCGCAGGAAGGCGCCGACTTTCTTGAAAAACTTTTTCATCACACGTCCCTGTTTACGGCTGCGACTGCGGTTGCACCGCGGCCGGATCAAGCGGCTGATATGGTTGCAGAACGGTGTCGCGCTGCTCGCCCAAGACCCAGGCGAAGCCCGAATACATCACCACCAGACAGACGAAAGTGAACAACACCACCATCCACGCCGGCACGATGCGCACCAGGTTACGGCGCTGATCGTTCAAGCCTTCCCAGTGCGGCGACAGCTCGCGCGGCACGTCGCCACGCAACTGACGGATCTGCCGATACAGAGCATCGCGGATGCCTTCAAGTTCGAGCATGCCGCGCGCTTGCACGCGGTACTTGCCCTCGAAACCGAGGGACAGGCACAGGTACATCAGTTCGAGCATCGGCAAGTGCTTGACCGGGTTTTTCGACAACCGATCGAGCAACTGGAAGAACTTCTCGCCACCGAAGGTCTCGTTGTGGAAGCTGCTCAGCAGGCTCATCTGCGACCATTCGCTTTCGTTGCCCCACGGCGTGGTCACGACAGCTTCGTCGACCACGGTGCAAAGCACGTAACGCGCGGCCATCACCTGGCTGCTTTCGGCGCCGTTGTGCAGGGCGCGTACTTCAAACAGTTTCAGCCCGGCAGTCAGACGCTCGTTGAGTGCGTACAAGTCTTCGCGGGTTTCGCTGTGCTTGAGGCGCACCACTTCCGAGAGCAGCTCGGACGAAGCAGCGACCAGCGAATTGAGGCTGATGTTGAACGCTTCTGCCGGGCGCAGGCGCGCGGCGTAGATCATGCGTTCTTCCAGTTGCTCGAAACGCGGCGGCGCGGCGAAGTCGGTCAGCGGACTCGATGCCGGTCCGTGGCCCTGACGATCGAGCAGGACGGTTTTGTCGTCCTGGTTGTAATCCGTTTCCTTGATCATGTCGGTCAGTTCCTGATGGCCCAGAATTTCAGTTCAAGCTCGGCGAATTCGCCGGACACGTGGAACGCGAAACCGCCGGAGCGCTCGAGTTGTGCCAGGTCTTCGGAACTGAGTTCGAGGATGAAATAGGTTTTGTTCGAGTGGAACGCGATCTGCCGTGGGGCCACCGGCAACGGTTTGACCTTGATCCCCGGCAAGTGCAGGTTGACCAGTTGGCGGATACGCTCCACCGGGCCGACCTTGAGGTGCGCCGGCAAGCGGTGGCGCAGTTCTTCGGAGTCGCAGTTGGCACTGGCTGCCAGCACGAACGATGCCGAGCCGAGCAGTTTGTGGTCGTGCAACGGCGAGACGATGATGCCGTACTGACGCGCTTGCAGGATCAGTTCGATGGCGTGCTGTTCGAGCACCATCGACAGCACCTGACGAATCGCTTCCATCAGTTTGCGGAAGCTGCCGCCCTGGTCAGCGTGGGAGTAGCGGCTGTCCAGACGCGGACGTTTGCTTTCGCCGGAGAAGGTCGCCAGATCGCCGAGCATGGTCAGCAGCGTGCGGTACAACTCTTCCGGGTGCACCTGCTCCAGACCGAGGTAGTGGCGCAGCAGCAGTTCGGTACGGTTGATCAGTTGCAGCATCATGAAGTCGCCGACTTCGGCACCGCCGACCTTGCCGTTGGAGCGGATGCGCTCGGCAATCGTGTCACCACGGTGGTTGAGCATGCTGATGACTTCTTTCAGACACGACAGCAGATAGCTGGAGGCGTGGGCCTGAATGTAGGTCGGCACGAAATCCGGATCGAGGCTGATCACGCCGTCCGGCGTGGTGTCGAGCACGTCGCAGATCTTTAGCTTCACGTAGGCCTGATCGCTCTGCTGCTCGCCGAGCAACAGTTTGAAGTCCGGGCGACCGCAGCTGACCTGGCTGGCGGAATCGTCGCCGGCGTTGGAATCAGCGACTTCGGCGTCGTACGCGGTGTAACGCGCGAGCACGTCGGACTGCTCCGGACGGCGCGACTCGATGTGGTTACCGGTGACCAGCGGCAGCGCCAGGTAGATCGGTGTGTTGCCGGTGTTCGGCGGCACGTCCAGCGCCAGCGGCTCGGTGTTGCCACCGAGTTCGAACAGGCTGCCGTCCGGCAGAATCCCCGAGGCTTCACTGATCACCAGTTTGCCCATGTTGAGGAACTGCAAGTCGATCTCCAGATTGAGGAAACCCCAGGTGTAGCCACCCAGCAACTGGGTGCGGGTTTTCATCTGGTGATCGTAATAACGATCGTTGTGCTGGAAGTGCTGCGGGCGCAGCAGCATGCCTTCCTGCCAAATGACTTTATGGGTATTCATGATCAGTCATCCGCCTTGGCGAGCACTTGATTGGTGTTGCGGATGCCGGTCTGGTCCAGAGTCAGATCGACTTCGGTAACTTCCAGCGGAGTGATCTGAACGGTGTGGCGCCATTGGGTGTCGGGCAAGTCGCGGTAAGCGGCGAGAACGCCAACATAAAGGCTGCCCTCTTCCACTTTGAGCTTCATCTCCACGGTTTCACCCGGGCGCAGTTCGAGTTCTTCGCTGGCCACCAGGTCCGGGTTGAGGGATTCCTTGGCGCGCTCGTAGAGGCTGAAGAAGTCAGCGTTCTCGAAGGTCACCGGGTGCTTGAGTTCGAACAGGCGCACGACGATCGGCGACGGCCGACCATTGAGGTCCGGGTTGAGCTGATCGCTGCCGGTCAGCTTCAGGTTGATCTTGGTCACTTTCGAGTACGGCGACAGCGACGAGCAACCGGCGAGCAGCACCAGCACGGTGAGCGCAGTCAGCGTCTTGAAAAAAGCGGTCGAGCGGCGAGACATGCGCATCATCCTTGGTGGTCGGTGTGGAGGGTGGAGATCAGGCGGATCTGTTCTTCGTAAGCCTGGGCAAAGTCGCGGGCCAGCAGACGCTCGCTCCAGTCATCGTCCTGACGCAGCGCCTGGTGATAACGACCGAACGCTCTCCAGCGCCCGCCCGATGTCGCGATCAACGGCTTGTTGTCACGCTCGAAACGCAGGGTCAGTTGCTCCGGCGAGAAATGCTCCAGCGTGCCGCGTACGGCGGCGCGGCTGGCGGTCAGCAGGGCCACTTGATGCGCCTGCAGATCGCGGAACGCGCGGGAGATGGCTTGCTCGGCCGGCAGATGACCGGGCTTGCTTGGCTGCAACAGAATCTGCAGGGCTTCGCTCGGATCGACAGCGAATTTCAGCGGGTTCTTGTTGGTGCCTTGCACGGTGGTCTGGGCCAGACGCAGCTCGTTTTTCAGCTCGGAACGGGTGCGCAGGCTCTGCTGCAAACCGCCGATGCTCTGCCGCAGCAAGCGCGCGGCGTTCAGCGCCAAGGTTTCGCGCTCGTCGTGGCTGAGGCCTTTGACGTCGACACCCAGTGCAGCACCGAAGTGCTCCCAGAAACCTTCGCTCTGGCGCTCAACGGCTTTCGGCGCCGGAGCAGGCTCAGGTTCGACAGGGGCGGCAATCAGCTCCGGCACCATCAGGCTTTCCATGTCGATACGCGCGTAGTCGGCACGCTGACGGGAATCCTCAGGCTTGGTGTTCGGCGCCAGCAGTTCGTCGATTTCCGAGTACACGCGCTCTTGCTGTTCGAGGGCATTGAGTGGGTCGAGATCGAGGAACGCATCGTCAGGAATGATGCTGCCAGCAGCGCGCGGACGGCCGACTTCACCGTCGAAGGTCGCCGGGTCGCGTACCAGGCGCGCGCGAATCTCGAAGTCGCCCAGCACGTAGGTGCTGCCGTGCTCGATGCGCACCGGTTCGCCTTTGTGCAGGCGTGCACCGCTCTCGCCATCCTGGACACCGTTGCTGCTGGTGTCGGTGAGGAAGAACGTGCCTTCGCGGTAGCTGACAATCGCGTGGTGATTGGACAGGTGACGCTTGCGGTCAGGGATGATCCAGTCGCAGTCCTCGCCCCGCCCGATCACGCCACCGGCCTGTTTAAAGGTCTTCTGGCACAACTCGGTGGGCACGAACTGCTTGGTGTTCAGCATTTCGAAAACCAATTCCATGTTTGATGCTCCTTGCGGTCACTTGCCGCGATTGACCGCTTGCGGATCACCCAACGGGCGATAGTCGTTGTCGTTGAATTTGTAGTTGCCGCTACAGCCGCCCAGGCCGCATAGAACGACGAGGGTCAGCAGGACAGCTTGCCAGTGACGAACAGACATCAGAGGGTCTCCAGGGGTAGACAAAGTACAAAGCGCCGACCCTTGCGGGCGGCGCTGAAATTGGTTTTTGCGAGGATTTCGATGACGTTTTGCCTACCCATCGAAATCTCCCAGATTGATGTTCAAACGGCCGAGCCGATACAGCAGCGTGCGCCGTGGCAGACCCAGTTCGCGGGCGGCGAGGGTCTGGTTGCCGTCGTTTTTGCGCAGGCAATCGAGCAACAAAGTACGTTCGACCTGCTCCAGACGTTCGCGCAGATTCAAGTGGCTGTTGTCTTCCGGCATCGGCTCCATGCGCAGGGAGAAATGCTCGGCGAGCAATTCGCCGCCTTCGCACAACAGCACCGCGCGCTCAACGAGTGCCTTGAGTTCGCGCACGTTGCCGGGGAAGTTGTAGCCGGACAGGTGTTCCAGCGCCGCGCTCGACCAGCGCACCGGATCGCGCTGCAAATACGTGCAGGTCTTCTCGGCGAAGTGCTGAGCCAGTTCGAGGATGTCGCCTTCACGCTGACGCAGTGCCGGCAGCTCGATCGGGAATTGCGCGAGGCGGTAGTACAAGTCCTCACGGAATTTGCCTTCGCTGACCAGCGTCGACAGATCGCGGTGGGTCGCGGCGATGATGCGCACGTCAATCTTGTGCGTATCGTTGGAACCTAGCGGACGGATCTCGCCTTCCTGCAACACGCGCAAGATCTTCGCTTGCAACGACAGCGGCATGTCGCCGATCTCGTCGAGCAACAGCGTGCCGCCATTGGCCGCATCGAACAGCCCCGCACGGTCGCGGTCGGCACCGGTGAAGGCGCCTTTGCGATAGCCGAACAGCTCGCTTTCCAGCAGATTTTCCGGGACCGCCGCGCAGTTCTGCACGATGAACGCCTGAGAACGACGCGGGCCGCAATCGTGAATTGCCCGAGCGACGACTTCCTTGCCGGTGCCGGTTTCACCACGCAGCAAGACGGTGTACGGGCTGTGCAGGACTTTGCTGATCAGCGAATGGGTCTGGCGCATCGCCGCGCTTTTGCCGATCAAGCCATAGCCACTGATGCTCGGCACGCTACGCGCGACTGTTGCCGATTCCGCCAGCGGCTGACGCAGGCGTTGCAACAAATGCAATTGGCCAAGCACGAACGAGCCGAGCTGGCCGAGGGAATCGGCGAAGCCTTGCAGGTGGGTACGACGACGGCTGGCGCACAGCAGCAGACCTTCGACCGCCTTGTGCTGATTGACCAGCGGCACGCACAGCAGCGACTGCCACGGCGAAGCCGCCGCCGGCAGAAAACTGGTTTCGTGCAGGCTGCCGCTCAAGTCGTCGAGGCACACCACGCGGTTCTGGCACAGGGCAAATTGCAGCAGTTGCTCACCGTTGTAATCCGCCGGCAGGCTCGCCGCTTCGCGTGGTTGCAGGGCGCCGTCGAGGCATTCGGCGTTCATCCCCAGGCACGTGTGGGTGGCGTCGAGCAGATACAGCTGCGTCAATTCGCAACCGCTCAACTCGGCCAGACCACGCACGAAGTCACCCAGCAACGCAGCACCGTCCGCCGCCCGCGACAGACTGGCGAACTGCGCCAGCAACGCTTCGGCATAGACCAGTGGCTGCGGCACCTGAGTGAACATCACGCCCACCTCAGGCGAACTCGCACGTCACGCTGGCTTCACCGTCGAGCGTGGCATGCACGCGCTTGAGGCTTTCGCCGGTGGCCATGGCGTCGAGCAGACGATCCGCAACCAGCGGCAAAACGTGCTGGTCGAGCAGATGGTCGATCAGACGCGCGCCGCTGTCGCTTTGCGTGCAGCGCTCGGACAGGTGATCGACGAGGTTCTGGCACCAGCTGAAATCCAGCTGACGACGGTTGAGGCGCTCGCCGAGACGACCGAGTTTGATCTCGATCAGCTCGCGCAGCACCGGGCCGCCGACCGGGTAGTACGGCACCACTTTCATCCGCGCCAGCAGCGCCGGTTTGAAGTGTTTGCTGAGCACCGGGCGAATGGTTTCTTCGAGGACTTCAGCAGTCGGCCGTGCGCCGTTTTCGCAGAGGTCGCTGATCTTGTCGCTACCGAGGTTCGAGGTCATCAGGATCAACGTATTGCGGAAGTCGATCTCGCGACCTTCGCCGTCGTTGGCCACGCCTTTGTCGAAGATTTGGTAGAACAGGTTGAGCACGTCCGGATCAGCCTTCTCGACTTCATCGAGCAGCACCACCGAGTACGGTTTCTGCCGCACGGCTTCGGTGAGCATGCCGCCTTCGCCGTAACCGACGTAGCCCGGTGGCGCGCCGATCAGGCGGGAAACGGTGTGTTTCTCCTGGAACTCGGACATGTTGATGGTGGTGATGAAACGATCACCGCCATACAGCAAGTCAGCGAGGGCCAGTGCAGTTTCGGTTTTACCGACGCCGCTCGGGCCAACCAGCAGGAACACGCCGACCGGTGCGTCCGGTTTGTTCAGGCCGGCAGCGGTGGCGCGCATCGAGCGGTCCAGTGCGTGCACGGCTTGTTCCTGACCACGGATGCGCGTGCGCAGGTCGGTGGCGAAACTGGCGACTTTGGCGTTGTGTTCGCGAGCCAGTTGCGCCAATGGCACGCCGGTCCAGGCACTGATCACTTCGGCGACCAGACGCGGGCACACTTCGAAGCTGACCAGACGCTCTTTGACTTGGGCGGCGGTCAGGGCGCTGTGGGTTTCGTTGAGTTGGGCTTCCAGCGCTTCGACGCTTTGGCCTTCTTCGACTTCGGCGGCAACGGTTTCGATCACGGTGCCTTCAGCGTCTTCTTCAACGGTCACCACTGGCTCAACGGCTGCCGCTTCGCGGGCCTTGGCCAGTTGCTGACGCAGTTCCAGCAGGCGCTCGGCCAGTTGTTTCTGCTCAGTCCACAGGGTTTCCAGCGCGACCATTTCGTCTTCGGCTTCGTCGAGACGAGCTTCCAGTGCGTCCAGCGCTTCGTGGTCGATCAGCAAGCCAGCTTCGGCATCGCGGCGCAGGGCCTGACGCTGACGGCCACCTTCAGCCAGTTCGCCACGCAGGCGCTCCAGACTTTCCGGGGCAGCGGCGAGGCTGATGCGTACGCGGGCACACGCGGTGTCGAGGACGTCGACGGCTTTGTCCGGCAGTTGCCGACCGGCCAGGTAACGTGCGGACAGTTCAGCGGCCGAGACCACCGCGTCATCACGCAGGTAGATGCCGTGGCTTTTCTCGTAGACCTGGGCCAGACCACGGAGGATGGTCACCGCTTCGCTGACGGTCGGTTCGTGCAGTTGCACCGGTTGGAAACGACGGGCCAGCGCCGGGTCTTTCTCGAAGTATTTCTTGTACTCGGCCCAAGTGGTGGCGGCGATGGTGCGCAATTCGCCACGGGCCAGCGCTGGCTTCAGCAGGTTGGCCGCGTCGGAACCGCCGGCATTGCCGCCCGCGCCGATCAGGGTATGGGCTTCGTCGATGAACAGAATGATCGGTTTTGGCGAAGCTTTGACTTCGTCGATCACGCCTTTGAGGCGACGTTCGAACTCACCTTTGACGCTGGCGCCGGCCTGCAACAGGCCCATGTCCAGCGACAGCAGTTCAACGCCTTTGAGCACTTGCGGCACTTCACCGGCGGCGATGCGCGAAGCCAGGCCTTCGACGATGGCGGTCTTGCCGACACCGGCCTCACCAACGACGATCGGGTTGTTCTTGCGGCGACGGGCGAGGATGTCGACCATTTGGCGAATGGCGCCGTCACGGCACAGCACCGGGTCGAGTTTGCCGTCACGGGCCTGTTGGGTCAGGTTGTGGGTGAAGCGCTGCAACAGCGATTCGCCCTGCGCGGCCGGTTTACCACTGGCCGCCGGTTGTTCCTTTTGCGACAGGGCAAATTCTTTCAGGCGATCGATGTTCAGCTTGGCGAGCAGCGGCTGATAACGGCTGCCGGCGTAGCGCATCGGGTTGCGCAGCAGCGCGAGGATCAGCGCCGCATCTTCAACCTGGGTCTGGCCCAATTCGAGGTTGGCCACCAGCAGCGCATCTTGCAGCCACTGCACCAGTTCCGGGGCGAACACCGGGTTGCGCGAAGCACTGTGTTCGACGCGCGATTGCAGCGCGGCGCTCAGTTCGCCGGCGTCGACGTCGGCATCCTGCAGTGCGCGCGACAGCAAGCCGTTCGGACGCTCGAGCAGGCCGAGCATCAAATCTTCGACGAGGATCTTGCTGCCACCACGGGCCACGCAACGCTCGGCAGAACGTTCCAGATCACGACGGGTTTCGGCGTCCAGCGCCTGGATGAGTTGTTGCAGGTCTACGTTGATCATGGCTCACGTCCTTAATGAATTTTGCTGCCCAGGGTCACCACGCCGTCCGCTTTTTCGCGGCCCAGCCAACTGGTCCAACCGAGGCGACAGGCGTTCTGCTCACCGATGCGCAGTTCGCGGATTTCTTCCTGGCGCAGAACCAGGCGGATGTCGTAATCGAGCGGGTCACGCAAGGTGAACCGCACCAGCGCGCAGAGCGGCTGGTAACCGAAACCGATCGGCAGGAATTCATGGAATCGCTGCCAGTCGAGTTCGGTGATGTGAATGCGGAATTTGCCGCTGCGGTCGCGCACGTGTTCCCCGAGCACCAGGTCTTCACCGAGCAGGCTGTTGGCGCGGCCCAAACGATTGCGCTGCTCTTCGAGAATTTCTACGCGGCGCTCGATGCACTGCTCGATGACCAGGTCTTCGTGCTTGAAGTAGTAACGCAGCACGGCTTCGATCAGCGCCGCCGAGTGCGCGCGCAGGCTGAGCAAACCGAGATACGGCAGCAGGCGTTTCCAGTTGAGTTCCTTGGCCTTGCGGATCTCTTCGCCACCGAGGCCGATCAGGGCAAACAGCTGCGAGGAGAACGGGTCAATCGCCCCGCTCTGGAAGCTCGCGCGGTAGCGGTACTTGCGCCAGATCGGCAGCATCAGCCGTTGCAGGCGATGGTGGAACAGGTCGAGGAAGTTACGTGTCGGGTTGCCGTCCTCGCTGTCGCCCAAGGCTTGTTCGCCATAGAACGCCGGCAGCGGCGAGCCGGAACCGACCAGGCCGATCAGGTTGAAACGCATGCGCGCGCGCATCTGCCCGTGTTCTTCGAAAAACTCGACGCGATCGACGTCGCTGCGCGGAAAACCGAGGCTCGGGTTGGCCTGGAACTCCACGTGGTCGTACAGATCGTCTTCGCTCAGGTGCGGGTGTGCTTCGCGCAGCCGGTCGATCACCAGCAGCACGGCCTGAAACAGCGAGTACTCGCGTATTACCTTGGTCAGCCCGCTTAAAGCAGGGGCTGCAGGCCCATACGTGGTGTCCATTGGTACACCTCTCCCTGTGTGCTTTTTACGCGCAGCTCATGGAATGAATTGAGACTGGCGTAAAGCGCGAAAAACTCGTTAAGAACCGAAGCGAAAACGAACAGGTCGCCTTCGCCGATGTACCCTTCCGGGTCGATGGTCAGTTCGGTGCGCAAACCGCGCACCGGCAACCCACGGTGCAAGCGGTCAACGTGGTGATGCTTGATGTGCTTGAGGCCGCCAAGCAGGCGTTTGCTGACCTTCTCCGCGTGCTGGTCGTAGTAGCGCGGCAGGTCGTAGGTTTCGAGAATCACCTTCAACGCATTGACGTCGGCCAGCGACAGATAGTTAAGCGACATGTTGCTGATCAGCTTCCACAGGAAGTCTCGGTTCAGCGGCGGCGCGAAGCTGGAAGTGGCCGGGGTAATGTTGCGGAAGCTCAAGAACTCCGGCGTCTCTTCACTGGCCATGCAGATGTCGCCGAGCTTGAGCTTGCGCGGCAGGTTCTGGTTGGTGCACATCAGCTCGATCGACAGGGTTTCGTGGGCTTCGGTATGGCGAATACCGAAGCTCAGGTAGGTGTCGAGGCCGTCGTGCAGCAAGGACGAACGCTGGCGGATGCTGTAGTGCGGACGGCTGTTGGGCACGTCGAAACTCGGGTCGTGCTCGAAGGATTCGAACGGCACATACTCCTGATAACCAAGGCCACCAGGCTTCCAGCCAGTCACGGTTTCCACCGAGAACACGCCGCAGTTTTCCAGATCGTATTCCGCCGGCAGCAACAGGTATTCGTCCTGCTTGCCGTCGAGGCGGATCGGCAGCGCGTCGTGGGCGAACAGGTTGGCAATCGGCGTGCAGAACAGCTTGACGTTATCCAGGGTCGGCCGCATGCGCATGATGCCGCTCTTGCGGATATCGAAGCGCAGTTCGAGGCCACGCATCTGCTTGAGGGTGTCTTCCGGCAGCGCGTTGATGATGTCCAGACCGTTGACGTCGACGAACAGGAATTTGTCCTGGAAGGCGAAATATTCCTGCAGGTAGCGATAGCCGCGGAAGGTGTTCAGCGGATACGGGATCAGCGCTTCTTCTTCGGCAAAGCCCACCGGTTTGACCCGATCACCGGGAATCTTGAACGCCATCGGCTTGCCACTGACACCATCGATTGGCTTGCCGGCACCGTCGAGCGGGATCAACTCGATGCCTTCGAGGTTGCGCAGCAGGCTCAGGTAGAGCATCTGGCTGATGTAGCGCTCACCGGCAAAGTGCAAACGCAGCTTGCTCAGTTCCAGCTCACCGAGGTGGCCGTCGGCACTCATTTCCAGACGCAGGCTGAGCAGCGAGCCGTCGCCCTTCACCGAGTAATTCAGCGCGGCCAGATCCAGCGGCAAGACTTCGGTCGGGTAGCAAGTACGGAAGCGGCAACGCACGTCTTCGATCGGTTTGCTTTCAATCGGTGTATCACGCTCGACGCGCAACGCAGGCCCGGAACGCTTGAGCGGATCGAACTGCAAAATGCTGAACGCCGGCAGCGGGCGCATGTAGTTCGGCCACAGCAACTGCATCAGCGAATGGCTGAGTTCCGGCAGCTCGTCATCGAGCTTCTGGCGCAGACGCCCAGTCAGAAACGCAAAGCCTTCGAGCAACCGCTCCACATCCGGATCCCGCCCGGCCTGCCCCAGATACGGCGCCAACGCCGGACTACGCTCGGCGAAACGGCGACCGAGTTGGCGCAGTGCGGTGAGTTCGCTTTGGTAGTAGTGGTTAAAGGACACGGGTTACCTGCCTGTGGTTGGAATCGGGGAAATCTGATGGCTGGTGCAATTCTGCGCTGTTCGTGCGACTGGCATACTCGAGAGTTCGAGAGAAATCGCCAGTCTTCGACAGCCGAAAAATCATCTCAGGCAGGTGACTGGTTCAAATAAATACTTCCAACCACGTGCATAATCGGAATCATCATCACGCACACGAACATCATGATTTTATGCGTCTTCTTTTCCCTGACTCGCGCAGAAATCCCGGACAAAGCAACTACCAAGCAAATAATTGCCAAAGTGCCAAACAAATCGCTATCAGCCACTCCGGCCAAGTAACCTTGAATAGTCACTTATTGAACTCCATGAAATTCCATCGATAAAACAAAAAAATACTCAAAAAATCTTCGGCCATTGAGCCGGTGCTGAGATTTTTATAATTCCAACCTGCTTCAGCCTTTCGATAAAGCCCGGTCTCGATCAGCATGCCCGCGTACCCAGAGTTCTGCGGGTCAGCCATGTTTGCACCCATCCACTTCTGTATCGTTGTGATTGGACGAAAGCTGGCACCAGAGGTATTTCCTTGCCGGATCTCAATTTCCGTTTCAGTAATACGGACAACCATCTGAATGTGGTGCGCGAGATCACCTGGACGATCCTTCGCCTGCGCTAGGATATCGCCAGGTAACAATCCCTCTACGGACTCCACTGCCAAGGTGTTTTCACCGACTCGCTGCATGTCGGGAGCACCGTAAGTCAACATAACCATTTCACTGAATCCAAACATATTGGACGCATATCTGTCATGGTTCGCTGCCGCGTAGTTCTCCATGTTACGGTATGTTCGGACACCCGTTTTCAACTTGACGGGTAGCCCACGCTTCGACGCGAACTCACACAACACCCTAAGTGCAAAATCTTCGCACGTAAATTTATTGTTAGTGACTGCGCCTTCTCTGTTCCAATACTGTTCATTGATCAATTTTTCTGCAATCAATGGCGCATCACTGTGAAAGTCGGCGACGTCTGCATCAGTCCAAAAAGCCGTTGTTTTCCAAAAAACCTTATAGGTCACTTTTTTTGGAGTCTTGTCCGCTTTCGGAGTCAAAGCAACCGAGCGAGCCATTAACGTCGACAGAACTTCTGCACTCATAGTGCCGTTCCATCAATCGCTGCGTGGAAGTCGAAAGTTTCACCCTCTTTTCCTCCGACTAACTCGGTTCTGCCCATTGCATCACTTTGACCGGTGATGACTTTCCCTTTGGAGGTTGTAATTTGATAAGGAATATCCGACAGCGGATTTCCATCCTGATCTTCCATCACCACCTGTTGTGTATGTGAAAACAGCATCAGCGGCAACGGCGGCACAAACGGCGCCGGCGAATGCGAATTCCCGATAATCACCGTCGAAGACCCAGCCGTAACCTTGTTGCCGTGGGAGCCCACGGAATCAACAGTGACAGCAGACTTGCCGTTGATTTTTACCGTCGTCGCCAAACCGCCGACCATCGCACCACCACACGCCGAGGCATCGCCTTGGCGGGCGGCCGCGAGGCCGTCGAAGAACACGTCGCCGGAACCGGCGGCGATCGGGTTGGTACCGTGGCCTGGAAGTGGGCAAGCGGTGGGGTCGGATACGCGTGCTGCTGGTTTGCCAGACATCGGGGATCTCCTTAGGTGACCTTCACTTGTCCGCTGCCATCCAGGCGCGCGGAAAAACTGACCTGACGCTTGAACCCTTCAACTTCCAGCAGGCCTTCGATGCTGAAGGCGAGGCGAAGCTGATCGTGGTCACGCGGCAGGGAAATGACACGCACATTGCTCAGGCGCGGCTCGTAGGCTTCGATGAAGTTTTCGATGGCCAGACGGGCCTGACTCAGGGAGTCGTGCAGGCTCAGACGCATGTCATTGAGATCGGGCAACCCGTAGTCGGCCAGCGTTTGCACGCTGCCGGCCCGGGTGCTGAGCATTTTGGCCAGATGGGCAGCCACTGACGCCATGGCACAAGCCTCAAGGCTGTTGCCCTTGCGTAGTTGCGCGTCGCCGTTGAGGCGTTCGAACAGGCTGCCGTATCCGTCCATGAGTCGCTCTTACTCTTTGTCCAGCTTGCCAACCAGCGACAGGGTGAAATCGGCACCCATGTACTTGAAGTGCGGACGCACGTTCAAGCTCACGCGGTACCAGCCCGGCTCGCCTTCAACGTCGCTGACGATCACTTGCGCAGCGCGCAGCGGACGACGGCCACGGACTTCGGCGCTCGGGTTTTCCTGGTCGGCAACGTACTGACGGATCCACTTGTTCAGTTCCAGCTCGAGGTCGGTACGCTCTTTCCACGAACCGAGTTGCTCGCGCTGCAACACTTTCAAGTAGTGAGCCAGGCGATTGACGATCATCATGTACGGCAGTTGGGTGCCGAGCTTGTAGTTCAGCTCTGCAGCCTTGCCTTCTGCGCTGATGCCGAAGAACTTCGGCTTCTGCACCGAGCTGGCGGAGAAGAACGCCGCGTTGTCGGAGCCTTTACGCATGGTCAGGGAGATGAAGCCTTCCTCGGCCAGTTCGTATTCACGACGGTCGGAAACCAGAACTTCAGTAGGAATCTTGGTTTCGATTTCGCCCATGCTTTCGAAGTGGTGCAACGGCAGGTCTTCAACCGCGCCACCGCTCTGCGGGCCGATGATGTTCGGGCACCAGCGGAATTTGGCGAAGCTGTCGGTCAGCTTGGTGCCGAATGCGTAAGCGGTGTTGCCCCACAGGTAGTGCTCGTGGCTGTTGGCCACGGTTTCCTTGTACACGAACGATTTGACCGGGTTTTCTTCCGGATCGTACGGGTTACGCAGCAGGAAGCGCGGCACGGTCAGGCCAACATAACGGGAGTCTTCCGAAGTACGGAAGCTCTGCCATTTGGCGAATTGCGGGCCTTCGAAGTGGTCTTTCAGATCTTTCAGATCCGGCAGGCCGGTGAAGCTTTCCAGACCGAAGAATTTCGGGCCGGCAGCAGCGATGAACGGCGCGTGCGACATGCACGAAACGCTGGCCACGTACTGCATCAGCTTCACGTCTGGCGAGCTTGGCGACATGTAGTAGTTAGCGATGATCGCGCCCACAGGCTGACCACCGAACTGGCCGTATTCAGCGGTGTAGATGTGCTTGTACAGGCCCGACTGCATGACTTCCGGCGAATCTTCGAAATCGTCCAGCAGGTCTTCTTTCGAGACGTTGAGGATTTCGATCTTGATGTTTTCGCGGAAGTTGGTGCGGTCGACCAGCAACTGCAGACCACGCCACGACGATTCCAGAGCCTGGAAGTCCGGGTGGTGCAGGATTTCGTCCATCTGACGGCTGAGCTTGGCATCGATCTCGGCGATCATGCGATCAACCATGGCCTTCTTGACCGGCTCACCGTTGTTCTGCGGCTTGAGCAGTTCTTCGATGAACGCCGACACACCGCGCTTGGCGATGTCGTAGGCTTCGTCGTCCGGAGTCAGACGGGTTTCGGCGATGATGCTGTCGAGAATGCTGTACTCGCCGTTGCCGGCGCTCTTCTCTTGTGCTGCGCTAGTGCTCATTGTGTTGGCTTCCTTGGCTGGAGTCTCAGGCGTCCGGGGCTGCGGCGTTCAGGCCCAGCTCACCGAGTACGCGACCGCGGGATTCGTCGTCGGCGAGCACGCCTTCGATCGCTTTACGGAACGCAGGTGCGTTACCCAGCGGGCCTTTGAGGGCCACCAGCGCATCGCGCAGTTCCATCAGTTTTTTCAGCTCAGGCACTTGCTCGACCAGGCTGGCCGGGTTGAAGTCCTTCATCGAATTGACGCGCAGTTGCACAGCCAGCTCGTCGGCCTCGCCATCTTCCTGCAGACGGTTCGGCACGCTCAGCGTCAGACCCAGTTCTTGCTTGGCCAACACTTCGTCGAAGGTCATCTTGTCGATGCTGATCGGCTTGCGATCTTCGATTTTGCGATCGTCCTTGCGGTGGGTGTAGTCACCGATTGCCAGCAGCTTCAGCGGCAGTTCAATCTCTTCCTGAGCACCGCCGGTGGCGGGTTTGAAGGTGACGTTGATGCGTTCCTTGGGGGCTACCGAGCCTTCTTTGGCCATGGCTTTTCTCCTTGCGGTTGTGGCCCTGGGGCCTATTCGAGTACCACTTCGAGGTCGAGGTGGCACAGCCTGCGATAAATCTCTTCCTTGCGTTCACGTACGGCATGGTTCTGCGGCAACAACTCGCAGCAGCTATGCAGTAAATGCAGCACTTCCAATGCAAGATCGGGCTCCCAGGCGTGCAGGCCTGAGTCCTGTAATGTCTGATCGAGGGTTTCCAGCTGGTTCTTGGCCAGTTCGTATTTCTTGGCCATGAAGCACAGGCGCGCGAGGGCGAACTGCCAGAAGAAACGTTCGCGTCCGCCGTGGGCCGACTGCAAACCTTGCTTGAGCGTCTGCACGGCCGGCTTCAGGCCTTCCTTGCGCAGCAGCGGCAGGACTTCTTCGAGGGCCTTTTCCCAGGCCGGCTGGGTTTCGACGTTTTCGCTTTCGACCTTGCGCGGCGCACTGGCGCTTTGCAGGTGCGGCATGACGTTGGCGGCGATCCACGCCCGGGTGGACGGATCGGCAAACGGCGCGCCGTCATGGAAGCGCAACTCGACAATGCCGGGCAGCCGTTGAACCAAAAGCGCGAAGTGGATTTCCACTTCGCGCATTGCCAACTCGGCGTTGAGGTTCTGGAGACATTCCCAGACCATCCTCTGGCCATCGAACCAGAACGGCGCCTTCGCCAGGCTTGCCTCCAGCTCCACCAGCAGGTCAGCGTATTTACCCTGATCGAAACGGTCCTGATAGAGCTTGAGCTTTTCCAGCGGCAAACCGCGCAGCACGGTGATCTGCTCGGCGTTGCGCTCGGGCACCGCGTCGATGGTCATCCACAACAACGTGCGGTTCAGGCGCAGGGCACGCAGGTCGGTGGCTTTCTGCTTGAGCCACCAGGCGCACAACGGGCGGGCACTTTCCTGCTGGGCGCGCAGAGCTTTGTGCGCGTCTCGTTCGTTATCGATCGGAGCGCCGGGTGTGAGCAACTGGCTGGCAGCCTGCTTGACCTGCGCCACCGCCGCACCGACCACACCGGGAGCCGGCTGGTTGTCAGCGGCGCGCTGGATCATGGTTTTCAGGCGACGGGAGATCGGCAGCAGCAGCGGCGAGTCATCGCCCAGGTGCTCAGCACACGCCGCTTCGAGACCGGACAGGTGCTCGGAGAGCTGCCGGAACATCGGCAACTGCTCTTTGATCGCAATGTTTTCGGTGATGACCTGCTCGAGACGCGGCACCAGCCAGCCGATCGCGGCGGCACGGGTGCGGGGTTTGAGCGGGTGAACGTCGGCCCAGTTGTTTTCCGACAAATGGTGCAGCAAGCCGAGACCGGCAAGGAGGCCGGGGAAGGATTCGCGCTGGTACAGCGACCAGGTCAGCCAGGCGCCGACACGCAAATCCTTGGATTGGGTACGCAGCAGATTTTCGCTGTTTTCGCGGATTTTCAGCCAGTCGATCTGCCCGCTTTCGTGCATCGACGACGCTTTGGCCAGCTCGCTTTCCAGCGCCTCGAATTCGCTCGAAAAACGAACGTCTTCGCCCGCGAAATTCTCTTTGGAAACAGAGACTTTAGCGAGTTCGAGGTAATGGGCGGAAAGTTTGCTTGAGTAGGACATCCATGGCCTTTATTAAGGATTACAGTCAGGCGCCTGTTGGAGTAACCGTGGCGCGGGACAGTATCGAAGAGCGGTGGTGCGACTCATCCAATTGAGATGTGCTCTTTCAAGTGGGCGCATCGTAATCACTATGATGGCCACTAGCAAGCATCTGATTAAACAACAAGACGAAGTGTTCATTGGGGTGTGTAGGAGATCGCCCTATATGTCGCAAGGGAATCCCTGATAGTCATTTATATTCGCCACATTTCTCTCTCCCCAGCCAAAGCCCTGAGCCAGAGCGCTTCCGGGCGGCGAGACGACATCTTGCCGGACGCTCGTCCCATTACAGGGTGGCAAGCATGACAACTCTTGAAAAAAATAGAAGTAGGACACTTCCGAAAATGCATCAGCCTCTTTGAATAATTCAGCGAGGACAATGACGAACAGAAAAAGTGCCATCAATTTGATGGCAAAGTACTTTTGTGAAACTTTCACAGCCCGTAAACACTGCACATTCGTGCTAACTCAATAAATACCGAAGTAGTCTCCTACAGCCCTTTCCTTCAATTCATACAACATTTTACAACCCAGAAGTCTCTGACAGATGACAGAGACACTTCTTACATCAATTTATTTCCCCCGCAGCTAGCGTGCCTTGGCAAATTTTTTATGCGTGGCGATCAGGGAGGATCGGACACCGCGCAATGACTCACTTTGCTTAAGGACAAGCCTATGTTCGGTACGGGCAATTGCGCACTGTTTACCCTGAAAATTCCTGCTTTTCGTCACGACTTCAAGGTGCTTTCGTTTAACGGCGCTGAAGCCATCAGTCAGCTGTATGCCATCCGTGTCGCACTGGTGAGCGAGCGGACTGATGTCGATCTCGAAGCGTTGCTAAGCCGACCTGCATTCCTGCAATTCGGCGCCAATCAGGAAGGCATTCACGGGCGCATCGAAAACGTAATGCTGGCGGAGTCCGGCAAACGCCTGACTCGCTATGAGCTCACACTGGTGCCCGCGCTGCACTATCTGCGATTCAGTCGCGACCAACGGATTTTTCAGAACCTGACGGTGCCACAAATTGTTGCGCAGGTTCTGCAACGGCAGGGCATTCAGCCCGATGACTTCACCTTCAATGTCACCACCAGTCCGGTGCGTGAGTACTGTACGCAATACGGCGAGGACGACTTCCGTTTTATCCAGCGCCTGTGCGCCGAGGACGGCATCGCGTGGCATCACCAGCACTCGGTCGACAGGCATTTGCTGGTGTTCAGCGACAGTCAGGTGTTTTTCCCAAAATTGGGAGCGACCGCTTTTCAGCCTGACAGCGGCATGGTTGCAGAACATCCGGTGGTCAATCACCTCACCATGGGCTTCAACACTCGCACCAGCACGGTCACCCGCCGCGACTATGACCTGAAACGCCCGAGCCTGTTGCTGGAGAGTCGCTTCACCGCCGAATTCACGCCCGAACTTGAAGACTACCGTTATCCGCTGCTCATGACGTCCGAGAAACACGGCAAACAGCAGGCGCGCCAAGCACTGGAGCGGCACCGCAGCGACTATCAATGGATTGAGGGCAAGAGCAATCAAGCGATATTGCGCAGCGGTCACCTTTTCGACCTGACCGAACATCCGCGACCGGACTGCAACGAGATGTGGTTGCTGCTGAACATCACTCATGAAGGCAAGCAGCCCCAAGTGCTGGAAGAGGCTTTCAGCAGCGATGACAAAACGGCTGATGGTTTCACTCAAGGTTATCGCAACACCTTCAAGGCAATCCCGGCCGACGTGCTCTATCGCCCGCCGCTGCCAGCGCCAAGACCTGTGCTGGTTTGCCAGACCGCGCGAGTCACCGGGCCTCCCGGAAGAGAGACGTTCTGCGACGAATACGGCAGGGTTCGCGTCGAGTTTCCATGGGACCGGGCAGAACTCAATAGCGAGAAAAGCAGTTGCTGGATACGCGTTGCCTCCAGCTGGGCCGGGGAAGGTTTCGGGGCGATGACCATTCCGCGCATCGGCATGGAAGTGGTCGTGACCTTTCAGGAGGGAGATCCCGACCAACCACTGATCACCGGTTGCGTACCCAACAAGGTCAAATCCCCCGCCCACCCACTGCCGGCCAACGAGACCCGAACGGTGTTGCGCAGCCAGAGCTCTCCGCGCAATGGCGGATACAACGAACTGTCGATCGAAGACCGTGCTGGCCAGGAGAAAATCTACCTGCGGGCTCAGCGCGATCTGGAACAACTGATCCTTAACGACAGCTACAGCCTGATTACCCGCGACCGCTTCGAGCAAATTGGCAATGACAGTACCAGCCTGATCGAGGGCAAGACGTCGCACACCCACCAAGGTGTGCGCAGCACGCAGGTCAACGCCGATGACCTGCTCACGGTTAGCGGCATCAGCAGTCAGTCGGTGGGAGCGCTGGTAATTCAGGCCGGTCAGCAGGCGCATGTCACCGCAAGCAACGTGGTGATCGACGCTGGCATGAGCCTGACGCTGTCGGCGGGCGGACACCACATCGTCATCAACGCCGGCGGGATTTTCAGCAGCGTGCCCATCGTCGAGGGCGGTGCGCCGTTGGCGGGCATCGAGCCACTGCAGCCGCTGCAGGCAGTGGGCGGCATCGCCCCTCCTGTCAGTACCACACCGCTGTCGATCGTCAACAGTGCTCGCCAGCAAGCGGCGGATTATTGCCCGCTGTGCGAAGCCTGTGCGGCTGGGCAGTGCGGCTTGGGAGAAGTCGCATGAACCGGGTCGAACAATGGCTGCACGAACAGTCCCGGGCCGGACGTGATCTGTTTCTGATGCTCGATACCGACGGTCAGAGCGAAGCACGCACGGCGCTGGCCGCCGACCTCGGCACTGAGCGATTTCGTCATTTGTACGCGGGCACGGCGGCTGAGTCATTGGCGCAAACCGGCCCGCTGCTTTTGCAGATCGACACGGCGCGCCACCCCGTCATCCTGTCATTGCTCGACACACCCGATCGCCATTGGGGTTGGCTGGCCAGCGCCGAGCATGTCGCTCTGGATGATCTGGCAAGCCATTGGCGCGAGCGCGTGGTGACCGGTGAACGCCCCAACCTGGCGGTGTATCGCGTGCATGACAACCGCGTGCTCGGACGCGCGCTGGCGCATCTGCAACCCGAGCAATACGCAGCGTTGCTCGGGCCGGTCAGCAGCATCTGTTACTGGCATGCCGGGCAATGGAACGTCGCCGACAACCCGGCCCCCGGCGAACACCCGCTGCCCATCGACCCGCCATGGCTGCAGACGCCCATACCGGAGCTGATTTACGCAAACGTGCTGTTCGACAACGCCCGACGCTATCTGGTGGGTGAGCACACTGAAGCGATGGCCCAGCTAGCGGAGCAACTCGACATCGATGACTGGCTGTGGGGAGAGATTCAGCTGACGCACCTGTGGGGCTGGCAGCAACCGGAGCAAGTGCACTTTTTGCTGACCCAAAGTCTTCAGCTACCGGGGTATGTGCCGCCCAAGTCATGGTTGCCCAAACCCGGAGAAGACTCGGCGGTGCACTTTGAGCGGGTGTATCAGCAGGTACTGTATTGGCAGGAGAGCGGCCCCCTATGAGACGTGCATTTCAATATCTGGCACTTGGCAGTTGCACTGCATTGACCCTGGGTTGCTCTACGGTTGGTACGCCGAACACGTTTACCTTTGTCCCCGACTTTCCACCCAACTTCAAGTACGACCTGACGGCCACCTATGTTCCCGCGAAGGGACAAACGTGTTCCGTACCGGGTGGAAGAGACACTCAACTTGGGTTCAACAAAACCAACATGAAATACGAAGGCACCTCCGTAGTCCCGCTTTACAGAACCGTAAGCGACTGCCCGCTGGCGCTGAACCATGTGGAGATCAAGGTCATCGGTGTTTTTGGCCCCGGACGAAGTAACAGCAGCTATGACTACGCCTCATTTGCCGTACGCCCTGAGTTGCTGGAGCGACAAATGGGTACTTTCAGAGATGACGAGACAGCTGAGTTCTTCGGTGAGTGTATGTGGTCCTTCCGAACGGTGGGGCCGAAGCGTTACCTGATCAAACTGCTGACGTGCAAAAAAATGGATGCGCAGGGCAATGTCGGGCGAAGCCGTCCTTCAACGGCGTACACGCTGACTCAGCTTTCTGGAAAAAAGGTAATTCTGAAGATCCAATTGTCTGAGCGGGAAAAGCCCGCTTTTGGTGACACCTGGGTAAAAGTGCCAGGCGGATGGAAGCGCTGCATGGGGAAAGCCTTTGAGGATCAGGATGCGTTCTGTTTCGGCAATTACAAAGACTTCAGCACCTTCAGGATGGTAGACGAGCGGATCTGCACGATTTACCCGGATTGCACTGAAAACAAGGACGAGACCCAATGAGCATAGATCCGATAGATCCCAGCATAGTTGCCTTTATGCAAGGCAACATCCACGCCTGCCCAAAACGCGGTCACGCCACGAGTTTTCAATTGGTGGACGAGTTCGGTGATGGCAAACCCTACGCTGGTCTGACCTACGAAGCCGTCGATTACGAGGACACGGTTTATACCGGCAAACTGGACTCCACGGGCTCTGGAAAAGTTCTTGATCATTACTGCGGTCCCGTGACCTTGAAGCTCAGTCAGTTTTATCAGGGGAAAGAGGAATTATATGCGCGACTGAAGGAACGACCGCACTACCCCCTCCCCATCACCGAACTCCAGGTGCGCGCCGAAAAAACCCGGTTCTTCAACAAATCAGGTGTACGCACCCAAGCCAATCCTGCAAAAGACCTTGCCGCAAACGCTGCCTATTACCAGGTTGAAGTGAGCGAACTGGTCAAGCATGTAGCGCACTTGCCGCCCATGGCAAAGCGAAGTGATCCGCCGAATATGGTGGTTCACAAACTCATGCGATCCGCACCGAAAACCAGAGCTTTCGCGCAGGTTGATACAAGCGCCCCGGATAGTGGCGCGAGCGCGATCTTCACTCAGGGAGAACTGGCCACGGTCGAGTTGGGCTTTTCCCCGCCGCCGCCCAAACCCCAAGGCATTGCTTTGCTGCCTAACAAACATCATGTGCTGGAGGTGCGCCCCATGAGGGCGTTGCGCCCGATGCTGTCGACGAGCAATGAGTTCTGCGCACTCAACCTCTATCAACTGTCGCTGATGGCGACACTGAGTTACACCGACTTCGGACAGGAGCCAAACACACAACCGGTCGAGACCGACAGTGTGAGCTTCCCCTTGCAGCCCAGCAGCGGCAACTGGTTTGGCCATGCCCTCCCGCAGTTTGATGAGCTGTGGAAAGTCGATGCCACCCAGCGCAAAAAGTATTACCCGCTGTACGAGGAAGTACCCTACTCGAAACGCCTGGAAGTGGTGCCGTTCGACCCGCACCTCTATCCCGAGGTCAACGACTCGGCATTGGGTGATGAGCAGGAACACCCGGCCAAGCTGCACTTTTTTGATGATCGCCAGCAGGTCCAAAGCACGGACACACAAGCATTCATCTGCCACCACGACGAGCTGATCCTCATCAGCGTTCGCGGCACCAGTGAAATATGGCCCGACGGCCTGCGTGATGGTGATGCCTATCAGATTCCCTTCGAAGAAGGCGAAGGCAAGGTGCACCGCGGATTCTACGGTGGTGCTTTAGCGGCTTATCCGTTCATCGTGACTTATCTGGAAAAGTTCTACAGCGGACAAAAGCTGCTGATCACCGGGCACAGTCTGGGCGGGGCAATCGCACTGATCTTGTCCGAAATGCTACGGCGCGATCCACAGTTCCTACCGCAGATCGTCCTCTACACCTACGGCGCCCCTCGCGCCGGCGACACCGCTTTCATCGATAGCGCCCAACCGCTGATCCACCACCGCATCGTCAATCAGAACGACCCGGTTCCGAGCGTACCCGCCACATGGATGAACACTTTCGCCAATCCAAAGCCAATGTATATCGCCAACGGCGCAGTGCTGGTTATTACTCCGGCCGCCGGTTTTGCCTTGCTTGTCTGGGGAATGACCAACTTCTTCGGTGACGATTATGGCCATCACGGCGCGCTGCGCCATTTCATGCCAGTGGTGTTTGGCAAGGAACACCAATCCTCCATTCTCTGGCAGCCGGGCTGCAGCATCATCAACGATCACGGCTGTGCCGAAGCCTTGCGAAATATCAATGGCCTGCCCAAGCGCGGCTCTTTTCTAAAGCAGCTCTTCGCGGCAGGCGATCACTCGATGGTCGGCAGCTACATCCCCGGCTGCTGGGCAAGCCTGCGCCGCTGGCAAGAGGCGCAGCAGCTCAAACGCTCGTTGGTCACGCCACGGGAGTTCGAATGGGTCAGCGGCGCATTGGAAAATATCAGAAAGCAACTGCGTGCCGTTGAGCGCGAGATCCAGGCTCACCCCAGCGCCTATGTCCGCCACGAGGAAAGAAACCACAAGGTCACGGTTCTCAACAATGAAATAGACAAAATCAAAATGACCCATGACCGCCTGGTCGCCCTGCGCAGCCAGCGAGTCACCGAAGCCGACGTTTACGGCAGCTACGCCGACCAGCCCGAGTGGGTGCAGGAAAACCTGCTGCGCTGGAACGCTCACCCGGAAAACCTCGTTCAGGAACAACTGGCAGTGATTCCGCCAGCCGCCGAGGACCACGATGCCACTATCGCCGCAATGACCGGTGGGCATGCCGTTGGCGCGCCGTTTCAGCTGGATATTGATTCGTTCGTATGACTCAGTTTAGTCAACAAGGAAGCACTGATGCTCTCGCTAACTTCTAATCTGCACTTCGCCACTGCATCTCATCTGGTTCGTGCCTTGTTACTCACCAGCTTCATAATATTAACAACTGCATGCAGTTCGTTTTCCAAATCTGCAGTACTGAAAATTGATGTCCCTGCAAATTTTAGCGTTAACGCCGAGGCGTACTACCAACCAATTTCCCCGCATTACTGTTATGCACCCGACTACTACACACGCTACCCCAACCTTGGAGTCAAGAAATTTAGCCAATCCTCACAGTCCACTGCACAGGTCTCCAAATTCGACGTGAAACTACTCCCAAGCATTGGAGGCTGTCTCTCGCTGCTGAGCGGAATTAAGTTCTGGATCATGGATATGACCGAGGATCCAGAAAAGCTTGGCCTGAGCTCAGTATGGATACACCTTGATGACTTGGCCGATGAAGAAATGGAAAAGGTTGGAGCAGACGAAAGCTTGCTGTCAGTCGACTGTAAGTACGCAGACTCTCGATTAAGCAAAGTCTTTAAACAGGAACTTGAATGCAAAGGTCTGGCTACAAACGACGAAGTTTTGGGCACGCTAGGACTCGAACAACTCATGGATAAGACGTTGCGTTTAAGAGTTCGCATGACCGAATAGTCGACGTCTGCCCAGCACTTCGGCAGCAATGACTGCCGCACGCTGGACAACTGCTAATTCACCAGTCAAAGGCCTCAGACCTCCGTTGTCATGCCTTATTTCCTGGGGCTGCGCCTGCCCAAGGCCAGAGCATCATCTGAAAACCGTGGGCAAACAAAAGATAGTCAGGCGCTAAACCCCGTCGACGGTCACAATACAAACAACGCTATTCAGCACTGATACGGACATTGGCACATGGAAGAAAACAGAAGGCCCATCAAGACGCGTTCGGCGGGTTGGGCAAGGCGCATTACGGATGTGTTGGTCAAACGCGATATTTCCCCTAATCAAATCTCTGTCGTCAGCATGCCCTTCGCGCTGTTTGGCGCGATAACGCTGAACATCGACAACGGCGTGGCGGGTTCGATCTGCTGCATCATCGGCATTCAATTGCGCCTGTTGTGCAACCTGTTCGACGGCATGGTGGCCATCGAAGGCGGTAAGCAATCCGCCATCGGTAGCCTGTACAACGAGTTTCCCGATCGTGTTGCGGACAGTCTGCTGATCGTTGGGCTGGGTTACGCCATTGGGCAATCCGATCTTGGCTGGTTTGCTGCACTGGCCGCCGCGCTGACGGCGTATGTCCGGGTATTCGGCGGCTCTCTCGGTCTGACGCAGAGCTTCATGGGGCCGATGGCCAAGCAGCACCGGATGGCAGTGATGACGGTCGCGCTGGTGTTGAACGCGTTAGAAGCCAGCCATTACGCAACCCACTACGCTTTGCTGATCGCTCTGGTGATTATTGCCATTGGCTCGGTTGTTACCTGCGGTACGCGAACACTCGCCATTGCCAGACAATTGAAGGGGAACGCTCATGTGGATCAGTAATGCGCTGATTTCGGTACTGCGCTTCTTGATCGGTGTGACCGCTCGCTGGGAAAGCCCGCCAGACCTCACGCGCCAGCGTATCTACTACGCCAACCACACTAGCCACATGGACACGCTGGCGATCATCGCCGCGTTGCCGCCGGAAGCTCGCCGGAACGTCAAACCGGTCGCCGCTGCCGATTACTGGGGCAAGAACCGCTTTCTCTCTTACATCTCGCAGAAGGGCCTGAATGCGGTATTGATCGAGCGTAATCCGGCGCCTGGCACCAACGTGCTGGAGCCGATCTTCGATGTGGTGCGCGCCGGTCACTCGATCATCATATTCCCCGAGGGTACGCGCTCCACTCAGGCGCTGCCGGGGGAGTTCAAATCCGGGATTTTTCGCTTGGCCGAAACCTTTCCCGATGTCGACCTGGTACCGATCTACCTGGAAAACCTGCATCGCTCGATGCCCAAAGGCAAGCATGTGCCGCTGCCGATCATTTGTACGATCCGGATCGGCGACCCACTGCAAAGGATTGCCGGCGAAGAGAAGCAGGTTTTTCTGGAACGGGCGCGTGAAGCCATCGTGAGGTTGTCGAAATGAGTCTGGAAACCAAATTCCTCTGGTTCTTTGCGGCCATCGCCGCACTGCTGGCGGTGGCTTCGCTTATTGGCCGAGTACTGGCCAAACGGGCCAAGAGCGAAAGCTCGATCTCGACTATCGAAAACCTCAATCAGCGTGTCAACGCGTGGTGGGGGATGGTCATTATCTTCTTCGTGTCCTGGCTGCTCGGCCCGAATGCGACGGTGGTGCTGTTCGGCTTCATTTCGTTATTTGCGCTGCGCGAGTTCATCACCCTGACGCCCACCGCGCGCGGTGACCACAACGCGTTGTTCTCGGCGTTTTTCATACTGATCCCGCTGCAATACCTGCTGATCGGCACCCATTGGTATTCGATGTTCACACTGCTGGTGCCGGTGTATGCCTTCCTCTTGCTGCCGGCCATTGCCGTGTTGAGCCAGGACACCGAGGGTTTTCTGGAGCGCACGGCAAAAATCCAGTGGGGCGTGATGATCTGCATCTACTGCATCAGTCATGCACCAGCCCTGTTGTTGCTCGATCTTCAGGGATTCAGTGGTCAGAACGCCCTGCTGCTGTTTTATCTGGTGTTCGTGGTGCAGATGAGCGACGTGCTGCAGTACGTGTTCGGCAAGCTCTTCGGCAAACACAAGGTCGCGCCGCTGGTGAGCCCGTCGAAGACCGTTGAGGGGCTGATTGGTGGCGGACTGTCGGCCACGCTGATCGGTGGCTGCATGTTCTGGATGACACCGTTCAGTTTTTGGCAATCGTTGCTGATGTCACTGGTGATTGTAGTGATGGGCTTTCTCGGTGGGCTGGTCATGTCGGCGATCAAACGCAGCCTGAGCGCCAAAGACTGGGGCACGATGATCAAGGGCCACGGTGGCATGCTCGACCGCATGGATTCGATCTGCTTCGCCGCACCGATCTTCTTTCACCTGACGCGGTATTTCTTCTCGGCCTGAGCCGGAATTCACCAGCCACAAAAAATGGGCACCCGACCGCAATCGGTGTACCCATTTTTTATTACGGTGTTCCCCCGCTATTCAGGGGTTCCGCCGCAATTAAGGATTAACGCTGTCTTTCAACGATTTGCCTGGCTTGAACGCAACGGTGTTGCTGGCCTTGATTTTGACCGGTTCGCCGGTCTGCGGGTTTTTGCCGGTGCGGGCGCCGCGGTGGCGTTGCAGGAAGGTGCCGAAGCCGACCAGCGTCACGCTGTCCTTGCGGTGCAGAGCGCCGGTGATTTCTTCGAGAACGGCGTTGAGTACGCGGTTGGCCTGTTCTTTGGTCAGATCTGCTTTTTCAGCGATTGCAGCGGCGAGTTCTGGTTTACGCATTAGTGAAGCCCCTTTGACGGTTTTTTGTTGTTATGTCCGTGCTGTTCTCGTTGGAACAGCGCCCAAGGCGCCGCAGGCTCTACTCTGCGGCAGACGGGAGTGAGAATGGCACGCGGATACCGGCGGCGCCAGTCTCCCCGCGACCTTTGTAGGGGCAAAAGCGGGGTGATTCCGACAGAACGACCGGTATTTACGCCAGCAGGGCCGGAAGCTGTTTGTTCAGGGCGAGTTTTTCCATCACCGCCGCGCCGGTCAGCGCGTAGCCGAGCAATTGGCCGTCGGCGCTGTGACACAGGGCCTTGATGTCGGCGCCCTGCCCTTCAACGGTCCAAACGCCCTCGCTACCGCGTGGCGGCGGCGAAACCACCAGCGGGCACACCGGGGTTTTCACAGTGATCGGCATCGGCCCGTAGCTCACGGCAGTGGGGTTACCGGCGAGGGTTTGTGCCAGCGCACGCGCACAACTCATGAGGGGCATCACGTACAGCAGATTCAGCCCATCGACTTCGGCACAGTCGCCCAAGGCGTAGATGTTAGCGTGGGAGGTTTTCAGATGGCGATCCACCACCACACCGCGATTGACCTGCACGCCGGCAGCCGCCGCCAGATCGATGCGTGGGCGCAAGCCGATGGCCGACACCACCACGTCGCAAGGAATGACCTGGCCGTCGGACAGATGCGCTTCGAGGCCGTCGGCGACTTTCTGCAATCGGGTCAGTACCGGGCCGAGATGAAATTTCGCACCGAGGCTTTCCAGTCCGGCCTGCACGGCTGCCGCTGCGGCCGGGTGCAGCAACATCGGCATGACCTGTTCGCACGGCGCCACCAGTTGCACTTCGTAGCCGCCGAGGATCAGGTCATTGGCGAATTCGCAGCCAATCAGACCGGCACCCAGCAGCAAGACGCGGCGCTTACCGGCCGCTGCCGCACGGAAACGTGCGTAGTCTTCAAGATCATTGATCGGGAACACCAGATCCGCTCCGTCGCCTTCGATTGGCACACGCACGGTTTCCGCGCCCCAGGCGAGGATCAGATCACGGTAATAAACCGTTTCTTCGCCGATCCACAGGCGTTTATGGCCGGCATCGATGCCGCTGATACGCGTGTGGGTGCGCACCTCGGCTTTCAACTGCTCGGCCATGGCGCCCGGTTCGGCCATGCTCAGGCCATCGGCGTCTTTGTTCTTGCCAAAACCGGTGGAGAGCATCGGTTTGGAGTAAGAGCGGCCGTCATCAGCCGTGATCAGCAGCAGCGGGGTTTCGCTGTCGAGCTTGCGAAACTCGCGGGCCAGGTTATAGCCCGCAAGGCCGGTGCCGATGATGACGACAGGTGCGCTCATGCCTTACTCCTTTGTTTTGCTTAGTTGATTTCGATCATTTCGAAGTCCATCTTGCCGACGCCGCAGTCCGGGCACAGCCAGTCTTCCGGCACGTCCTGCCACAGGGTGCCCGGCGCAATGCCGTCATCCGGCCAGCCGTCGGCTTCGTTGTAGATCAGGCCACAGACGATGCATTGCCACTTTTTCATACAGGTACTTCCTCAGAGTTCAGGCTCATTGCAGGCGCGGACGGTCGATGGTTATTGCGCTGCCATCCGGCTCAGGGCGTTTTGTACTGATGGAGCCGGGCAGATGCAAGCCTGTTCGGCGCAACGGCGACCCGGATCAATCAATATCGCAGCTCGCCATGGTAAGCTCGCCGCCTCATTTGCGGCCAATAATGACTCATTGTGCGACATTCAAATGCCTGCCCGGCCCCGCTCTGGCTGACCCAAAGCCAACTGACGCCCCTCCCCGATTCGTTGACCCTCGACTGGTTGTTCGACGAAGGCTCCCTCACCCGCCGACTGACCCGGCTATCCAATGACGGCTTCAGCGTCACGCCCCTGTTTGAAGGCTGGGACACCCTGCGCGCTGACGAATGCGCCGCGCTGGATCTGGCCGAGGGCAGCGAAGGCTGGGTGCGCGAGGTGTATTTGCGCGGCCACGGCGAGGCCTGGGTGTTTGCCCGCAGCGTCGCTTCGCGCACCGCTTTGCAGGGCGACGGTTTGCACATGGACGAACTGGGCAGCCGCTCGCTCGGCGAACTGCTGTTTTGCGATCAAGCGTTCCAGCGTCGCGCCCTCGAAGTGTGCCACTACCCTGAACAATGGCTGCCACCAGCGGCCAAAGCGCCGGAATTGTGGGGGCGCCGGTCGCGCTTCGACCGTGGCGCGCTGAGCGTACTGGTCGCGGAAATCTTCCTGCCGAGCCTGTGGAGCGCCGCCCGCGCCCATCCGGAGAACTGCTGATGTATCAGAGCCTGCTCAAGTCCCTGAATCGCTTGAACCCGCGTGCCTGGGATTTCATTCAGTTGACCCGGATGGACAAGCCGATCGGCATTTACCTGCTGCTATGGCCGACGCTGTGGGCGCTGTGGATTGCCGGCAAAGGCTCGCCGTCGCTGGCCAACGTGGTGATTTTCGTCCTCGGCGTGATCCTGACCCGCGCCGGTGGCTGCGTGATCAACGACTGGGCCGATCGCAAGGTCGACGGCCACGTCAAACGCACCGCACAACGACCGTTGGCGGCCGGCAGGATCAGTTCGAAAGAGGCGCTGGTGTTCTTCGCCCTGTTGATGGGCGTGAGTTTTCTGCTGGTGCTGTGCACCAATGCGCCGACAATCTGGCTGTCGCTGGGCGGTCTGGCGCTGGCCTTCACTTATCCGTTCATGAAGCGTTACACCTATTACCCGCAAGTGGTGCTGGGCGCAGCGTTCTCGTGGGGCATGCCGATGGCATTCACTGCCGAGACCGGCGAGTTGCCGGCGGCGGCGTGGCTGCTGTGGATCGCCAATCTGCTGTGGACAGTGGGTTACGACACCTATTACGCGATGACCGACCGTGACGACGACCTGAAGATTGGCGTGAAATCCACGGCGATTCTGTTCGGCGAAGCGGACCGGGTGATCATCCTGAGCTTGCAGGGACTGTCGCTGGGCTGCTTGTTGCTGGCGGGGTCGAAGTTCGAGCTGGGGGTATGGTTCCATCTTGGCTTGCTGATGGCTGCCGGGTGTTATGCGTGGGAGTTCTGGTACACCCGCGATCGCGACCGCATGCGTTGTTTCAAGGCGTTCTTGCATAACCATTGGGCCGGGTTGGCGATTTTCGTCGGGATCGTGCTGGATTACGCATTGCGCTAAACGCAAATCAATGCAGGAGTGAGCCTGCTCGCGATAGCGGTGTATCAGTTAGCGAAAATACCGACTGATACACCGCTATCGCGAGCAGGCTCACTCCTACAGGGTGGCCAGATTATTTCTGCGATTCGTGGACGACGTGCCAGACGTCTTTCATACCATCGCCCTTCATTTCTCCAGGCTTCTCATCCTTCATGAAGGTGTACAGCGGTTTGCCGTCGTAGGCGTACTGCATCATGCCGTCATCACGCTTGATGACTGTCCATTTACCTTCTGCCTTGGCCCCCGCCGGCGCCATCATTGGCGGCCAGTTTTTCGCGCAATCGCCGTTGCACATCGACTTGCCGCCAGCGTCCTTGTCGAACGTGTAAACGGTCATGCCTTTGTGGTCGACCATCATGCCGTCCTTCATCATGGCTGGCTCGGCAGCCAGTGCAAATCCAGGCAGAGTCAGAGCCGCAGCCATCAGCAGTGCTTTGAAAGAAACAGTCATTTGAGTCATGGAAACCTTCTTTTGTGGTTGTCAGGATTCGGACTTAGAGCTTAGTTCAGGATTTGCACAATCGCTGCCGGACTAAAATACTGTCACACGACTGCAATAATTCCGTTATCTAATGCGGCGCAAGACAGTTAAATGACAAGAGGATTAAGGCATGGTTGGCAGGAGCATTCTGATCGTCGACGACGAAGCGCCCATTCGCGAAATGATCGCCGTTGCGTTGGAAATGGCCGGCTATGACTGCCTCGAGGCAGAGAACTCGCAGCAGGCGCACGCCATCATCGTCGACCGCAAGCCGGACCTGATCCTGCTCGACTGGATGCTGCCGGGCACCTCCGGCATCGAGCTGGCCCGCCGCCTCAAGCGTGACGAGCTGACCGGGGACATCCCGATCATCATGCTCACCGCCAAGGGCGAAGAGGACAACAAGATCCAGGGCCTGGAAGTCGGCGCCGACGACTACATCACCAAACCGTTTTCCCCGCGCGAACTGGTCGCCCGTCTCAAAGCCGTGCTGCGCCGCGCCGGCCCGACCGACGGCGAAGCGCCGATCGAAGTCGGTGGCCTGCTGCTCGACCCGATCAGCCACCGCGTGACCATCGACGGCAAACCCGCCGAAATGGGCCCGACCGAATACCGTCTGCTGCAATTCTTCATGACCCACCAGGAGCGCGCCTACACCCGTGGCCAGTTGCTCGATCAGGTCTGGGGCGGCAACGTCTACGTTGAAGAACGTACCGTCGACGTGCACATCCGCCGCCTGCGCAAGGCCCTCGGCGACGCCTACGAAAATCTGGTACAAACCGTGCGCGGCACCGGCTACCGGTTTTCCACCAAGGCCTGAGCCGACCGCCAGACTCGCTGACAAGGACCGTATTTCCCGTGAATCAAAACTGGCATGGCACCCTGATTCGCCACATGCTGCTGCTGGTCACCGCTTGCCTGGTGATCGGCCTGATCACCGGCTATTACGGCTGGAGCCTCGCGGCAGGTCTGGGGATTTATCTGGGCTGGACGCTCAAGCAATTGCTTCGGCTGCACGAGTGGCTGCGCCAGCATCAACCCGACGAAGCACCGCCCGATGGCTATGGCCTGTGGGGTGAAGTGTTCGACAGCATCTATCACCTGCAACGCCGCGACCAACGTGTGCGCGGGCGTCTGCAAGCGGTGATCGACCGGGTGCAGGAATCCACCGCCGCGCTGAAAGACGCGGTGATCATGCTCGACAGCGACGGCAACCTGGAATGGTGGAACCGCGCCGCCGAAACCCTGCTCGGTCTCAAGACCCCGCAAGACAGTGGCCAACCGGTGACCAACCTGGTGCGCCATCCGCGCTTCAAGGAATATTTCGAGCAGGACAGCTACGCCGAGCCGCTGGAAATCCCCTCGCCAACCAACGATCGCGTGCGCATTCAGCTGTACCTGACCCGCTACGGTAACAATGAACACTTGATGCTGGTGCGCGACGTCACGCGCATCCATCAGCTGGAACAGATGCGCAAAGACTTCATCGCCAACGTCTCCCACGAGTTGCGCACGCCGCTGACGGTGATCTGCGGCTATCTGGAAACCCTGCTCGACAACGTCGAGGAAGTAAATCCGCGCTGGAGCCGCGCCCTGCAGCAAATGCAACAACAGGGCGGGCGCATGCAGACGCTGCTCAACGACTTGTTGTTGCTGGCGAAACTCGAAGCCACCGATTACCCGTCGGACAACCATCCGGTGCAGGTCGACACGCTGCTGCAATCGATCAAAAGCGATGCGCAGCAATTGTCCGGCGCGAAGAACCAGCGCATCACCCTCGAAGCCGACACCAGCCTGCTGCTCAAGGGCAGCGAGGCGGAGTTGCGCAGCGCGTTTTCCAATCTGGTGTTCAACGCGGTGAAGTACACCCCGGCCGAGGGCAACATCCGCATTCGCTGGTGGGGTGACGATCAGGGCGCGCATCTGAGCGTGCAGGATTCCGGAATCGGCATCGACAGCAAACACCTGCCACGCCTGACCGAACGTTTCTACCGCGTCGACTCCAGCCGCAACTCCAACACCGGTGGCACCGGCCTGGGCCTGGCCATCGTCAAGCACGTGTTGCTGCGCCACCGCGCACGCATGGAGATCAGCAGCGTGCCCGGACACGGCAGCACGTTCACCTGCCATTTTGCTCCGGCGCAAGTGGCCAGCGCACGGGCGATCAGCGCCGCTGAGTAATGTCGCACTAGGCAATCGCCATGTCAGCCGCTACATTGGCTGACTTGTGCCTGCCTTTCAGGCGCGACTTTTACCTCTTTTGAATCACACGGAACCCGCAAAACTCCATCATGGACCCTTCCCCTGGCTTGTCCCTCGCAACAATATTCGCCGATTTCGGCATGATCCTTTTTGCTCTGATCCTGGTTTTGCTCAACGGCTTTTTCGTTGCGGCGGAATTCGCCATGGTCAAACTGCGCTCGACTCGGGTCGAGGCCATCGCTGATCAGAACGGCTGGCGCGGACACATCCTGCGCACCGTACACAGTCAGCTCGATGCGTACCTCTCGGCGTGTCAGCTCGGTATCACCCTCGCCTCCCTCGGCCTCGGCTGGGTCGGTGAGCCGGCCTTTGCGCATATTCTTGAACCGCTGCTGAGCGCGGTCGGCGTGCAGTCGCCAGAGATCGTCAAGGGCGTATCGTTCTTCACTGCGTTCTTCATCATTTCGTACCTGCACATCGTGGTCGGCGAACTGGCCCCGAAATCCTGGGCAATCCGCAAACCCGAGCTTCTGTCGCTGTGGACAGCGGTGCCGCTGTACCTGTTCTACTGGGCGATGTACCCGGCGATCTACCTGCTCAACGCCAGCGCCAACGCGATTCTGCGTATCGCCGGCCAGGGTGAACCCGGCCCGCACCATGAGCACCATTACAGCCGTGAAGAACTGAAACTGATTCTGCACTCCAGCCGTGGCCAGGATCCGAGCGATCAGGGTATGCGTGTTCTGGCCTCGGCGGTGGAAATGGGCGAGCTGGAGGTGGTCGACTGGGCCAACTCCCGCGAAGACCTGATCACCCTCGAGTTCAACGCGCCGCTGAAAGAAATCCTCGCGATGTTCCGTCGCCACAAGTTCAGCCGTTATCCGGTGTACGACAGCGAGCGCCAGGAGTTCGTCGGCCTGCTGCACATCAAGGATCTGCTGCTGGAACTGGCGGCGCTGGACCACATTCCCGAGTCGTTCAACCTCGCTGAACTGACCCGTCCGCTGGAGCGCGTGTCGCGCCATATGCCGCTGTCGCAGTTGCTGGAGCAGTTCCGCAAGGGTGGCTCGCACTTCGCCGTGGTCGAGGAGGCTGACGGCAACATCATCGGCTACCTGACCATGGAAGACGTGCTGGAGGTGCTGGTCGGCGACATTCAGGACGAACACCGCAAGGCTGAGCGCGGCATCCTCGCCTATCAGCCGGGCAAACTCTTGGTGCGTGGCGACACACCGCTGTTCAAGGTTGAACGCCTGCTGGGTATCGACCTTGACCACATTGAAGCGGAAACCCTTGCCGGACTGATTTATGAAACCCTGAAACGGGTGCCGGAAGAGGAAGAAGTGCTGGAAGTCGAAGGCCTGCGCATCATCATCAAGAAGATGAAAGGGCCGAAGATTGTGCTGGCGAAGGTGTTGATGCTGGATTGATGGGCTGATCCGGCACCGCGCCGCGCCCTTCGCGAGCAGGCTCGCTCCCACAGTTGAAATGCATTCCAGGGTGGGAGCGAGCCTGCTCGCGAAGGGGCCCGCAGGTGCAGCACATCATTGCTTGCCCAACGCAAAGTTGGGCAACGCCCCCAGCGGCTGGTTGAACTGATACGGGATCGACACCAGCCCCTCACCTGTATTGCGCTGCACCACAAAGTGCAGGTGCGGACCGCTGCTGTTGCCGGTGTTGCCTGACAACGCCAGCGGACTGCCCACGGTCACCCTTTGTCCTTCGCGCACGCTTACCGAGCCTTGCTTGAGGTGCAGGTACACGCCCATGGTGCCGTCGTCGTGCAGCACCCGCACAAAATTGCCGGACGCATCCGAGCCACGCCCGGTTTGTGAGTTCTCGGTCTTCACCACTACCCCAGCCCGCGCCGCAATGATCGGCGTGCCCACCGGCATGGCGATGTCCATCGCATAGCGATTCTTCGGCCCGTAGTGGCTGTATTGGCCATTGGCGCCCTGACTCAGACGAAACGGTCCGCCGCGCCATGGCAGCGGATAGCGATAGCCCTGAGCGGTGCCGCCAGGGTCGCCGAGGGAATAGTGAAATTGCGGCGTATACACCAGCGGCTGTTTGCCCGACACCGCCGTCAGCAACGCCAACCGAGTATTGCTACGCGCCGGCAGCACCCGGCGGATGGTTTGCGCCGGCGCGCCACGCACATTGCTCAACCCGGTAAACGCCAGCGCCACCTCAACCGGGGCATACAGATCGTTGCGGACGAACACTACATCGACGCCCTTCTGCTTCTTGATATCGAGGTACACCTGCCGCTCCAGGCGCTCGACCATCCGATCCTGAAAGACAAACACCTGCGCACCTTTGCTCGGGCGGTCACTGTACGAGACCACGCCGTTGGCATCGGTGGATTTGTAAATAGTCATGGCCACAGCCGAGGTGGAGGCCACGAAAAGACCACAGAAAAACAGCAGGCGCGCGAGCATGGGCAAAAGTCTGTCGAAGTGAGGCCTGGGAATGAGCCTAGCAGGTGAAGCAGACCAGGCTAGTCGACAGATGTTTCAAATTGGCCAGTCTGGGAGATTGGTGGTGCAAGTGATGGCCCCTTCGCGAGCGATCAGCCGGGAGATGTAGTCGAGCTTCTGCGCATCCTGGTCGACGAAACGAAACGTCAGTTGCAACCAGTCGCTGTCCGGTTTTTGTTCAAAGGCAACGACGGCGTGCAGGTAGCCGTTGAGGCGGGCAATCTCGGCGTTTTCGCCCTGCTCCAGATCGAGCACAGCGCTGTCGAGGATCTGCGGCAGGGTCTCGGTGCGCTTAACCACCAGCAACGCTTCCTTGATGCTCAGGGCCTTGATCACGCATTGCTGAGTACCACTCGGCAGGCGCAACTGACCCTGACCACGACCACTGGCCGGAGCCGACGCGGCGGCTGGCGCCTTGAGCGGTGGACTGTTGAGCAAACCACGCGATGGCGCAGCGGCGGTCGCTGGCGCGGCAGCAGCCGGTTTGGCAAACGGATTGACCGCAGCAGCGGCTGCCGGAGCACCGCCGACCACGGCAGGCTTGCCGCCGGTCAAGGCACTCAGGGAATCGTTGCCGAATGCCGAGTTCATCTTGGTCGGCGCGCTGTTCATCAAGGTGTCGAGCTTGCCGACCTTGTTCAGTGCCTGTTTGACCTTGGTCAGCAGTTGCTCGTTGGTGAACGGCTTGCTGACGTAGCCGGAAACGCCGGCCTGAATCGCCTGCACGACGTTTTCCTTGTCGCCACGGCTGGTGACCATGACGAACGGCATGGTCTTGAGGTTGTCTTGCTCGCGGCACCAGGTCAGCAGTTCGAGACCGGACATTTCCGGCATTTCCCAGTCGCACAGCACCAGGTCGAAGGCTTCCCTGGCCAGCATGGCCTGAGCCTTTTTACCGTTGACGGCGTCCTCGGTGCGGATCCCCGGGAAGTAATTACGCAGACACTTTTTCACCAGGTCACGAATGAACGAAGCATCGTCCACGACCAACACACTGATCTTGCTCATCCAACACCCCTATTAAAATCCCGGCAAGCATAACGCTGGCTGATGGCACATTGCCAAAACTCTTCAGTCACGCCGGGACTTTTCGTTCGCGGGTGCTGCTTTTTAATCGAATCTGTCTATGAAAAGCACAAACAAAAACGCCCGGCCAAAGGGCCGGGCGCTTTTCTCAGGCAATCTTACTTATCGTCAGCATTGCCCGGAACATTAGCGGTTTCGCCGCTTGTGCCTTCAACTTCTTCTTTCATGCGCTTGAGGCCCATGTGGCGCACGTCGGTGCCGCGCACCAGATAGATGACCAATTCGGAGATGTTGCGCGCGTGGTCGCCAATGCGTTCCAGCGAACGCAGCACCCAAATGATGCTCAAGACCCGCGAGATAGAGCGCGGGTCTTCCATCATGTAGGTGGCCAGCTCACGCAGGGCGGTCTTGTATTCGCGGTCGATGATCTTGTCGTACTGCGCCACCGACAACGCCAGATCGGCGTCGAAACGGGCAAATGCGTCCAGCGCATCACGGACCATGTTGCGTACCTGATCGCCGATGTGGCGAACCTCGACGTAACCGCGCGGCGCTTCGCCTTCTTCGCACAGTTGAATCGCGCGACGGGCGATCTTGGTCGCTTCGTCACCGATGCGCTCAAGGTCGATCACCGATTTGGAAATACTGATGATCAAACGCAGGTCGGACGCCGCCGGCTGACGACGGGCGAGAATGCGCAGGCATTCTTCGTCGATGTTGCGTTCCATCTGGTTGATCTGGTCGTCGATCTCGCGCACCTGCTGAGCCAGACCGGAGTCGGCCTCGATCAGCGCGGTCACCGCGTCGTTGACCTGCTTCTCGACCAGCCCGCCCATGGCCAGGAGGTGGCTGCGCACTTCCTCGAGCTCGGCGTTGAACTGCGCGGAGATGTGGTGGGTAAGGCCTTCTTTACTAATCATGTTGGCGTCCTTGGAGCGTCCGGTAAGGTGCGGTGGGCCGCAGCGTCAATCTGTGAATAAACCGCAACTGTCAGCCATAACGACCGGTGATGTAGTCTTCGGTCTGCTTCTTCGCCGGATTGGTGAACAAGGTATCGGTGTCGCCGAATTCCACCAGTTTGCCCATGTACATGAACGCCGTGTAGTCCGAAACCCGCGCAGCCTGTTGCATGTTGTGCGTAACGATGACGATGGTGAACTTGGATTTCAGCTCGTAGATCAGCTCTTCGACTTTCAGGGTCGAGATCGGGTCGAGGGCCGAGCACGGTTCGTCGAGCAGCAGCACTTCAGGCTCAACCGCGATAGTCCGGGCGATGACCAGACGCTGTTGCTGACCACCGGACAGGCCGAGTGCTGACTCGTGCAGACGGTCTTTGACTTCGTCCCACAGCGCTGCGCCTTTCAATGCCCACTCGACCGCTTCGTCGAGGACGCGCTTCTTGTTGATGCCTTGGATGCGCAGGCCGTAAACCACGTTTTCGTAGATGGTTTTCGGGAACGGGTTGGGCTTCTGGAACACCATGCCGACGCGACGACGCAGCTCGGCAACGTCTTCGCCTTTGCGATAGATATTGTTGCCGTAGAGGTTGATCGCGCCTTCGACGCGGCAGCCGTCAACCAGATCGTTCATGCGGTTGAAGGTGCGCAGCAACGTCGATTTACCGCAGCCGGACGGGCCGATGAACGCGGTCACGCGCTGCTTCGGGATGTTCATGCTGACGTCGAACAGCGCTTGTTTCTCGCCGTAGTACAGGCTCAGGCCCGGTACTTCGATGGCAACGGTTTCCTGCTCGAGGCTGAGGCTTTGCTTGTCGCGACCCAGGGCCGACATGTTGATGCCGTGGGTATGTGTTTCGTGCTGCATGGGAGGCTCCCTGTGCTAACAAAATTCGGTTCGGAACACTGCTCGGTGCAGCTTCCATCAATATTGCGGCGGTCGCGATTCAATGTGGGAGCGAGCTTGCTCGCGAAGGGGCCCTCACGGCCGCCAAAAGCTTCGCGAGCAAGCTCGCTCCCACAGGGTTCGCGTCGTCCTTAGCTATCCAGTGCTTTGTATTTTTCGCGCAGGTGGTTGCGGATATACACCGCCGACAGGTTCAACGTCGCGATCACCAGCACCAGCAACAGCGCCGTGGCGTACACCAGCGGTCGGGCCGCTTCGACGTTCGGACTCTGGAAGCCGACGTCATAAATGTGGAAGCCCAAGTGCATGATCTTCTGGTCCAGGTGCAGGTACGGGTAGTTGCCGTCCACCGGCAGCGACGGCGCCAGTTTCACCACACCCACCAGCATCAGCGGCGCCACTTCACCGGCGGCGCGGGCCACGGCGAGGATCATGCCGGTCATCATCGCCGGGCTGGCCATCGGGATGACGATCTTCCACAAGGTTTCAGCCTTGGTCGCGCCGAGCGCCAACGAGCCTTCACGCACGGTCCGCGGAATACGCGCCAGACCTTCCTCGGTCGCCACGATCACCACCGGCACCGCCAGCAGCGCCAGGGTCAACGAGGCCCAGAGCAAACCCGGCGTACCAAAGGTCGGTGCCGGCAGTGCTTCGGGGAAGAACAAGCGGTCGACCGAACCACCCAGCACGTAAACAAAGAAGCCCAGACCGAACACGCCGTAAACGATCGCCGGTACGCCAGCGAGGTTGTTCACCGCGATACGGATGATCCGCGTCAGGGTGTTCTGCTTGGCGTATTCACGCAGGTAAACCGCCGCCAATACGCCGAACGGGGTGACGATCATCGCCATGATCAGGGTCATCATCACGGTGCCGAAGATCGCCGGGAAAATCCCGCCTTCGGTGTTCGCTTCACGCGGGTCGTCCGAAAGGAATTCCCAGATCTTGCTGAAGTAGAAACCAACCTTGGTGAACGTACTCATCGCATTCGGCTGGTAGGCGTGAACCACTTTGCCCAGACCGATCTCAATCTCTTTGCCGTTGGCATCACGAGCGGTCAGCGCATCACGGTTGAACTGCGCATGCAGATCGGCCAGACGCGCTTCGATGTCCTGATAACGCGCATTCAGCTCGGCACGCTCGGACTCCATGTCCGCTTGCGCGGTGGCGTCGAGCTTGCCTTCCAGTTCCAGTTTGCGACCGTGCAGACGGATGCGTTCCAAGCCTGCGTTGATCGCACCGATGTCGGTTTTTTCCAGCGACTTCAGTTGTGCCGCCAGACCGTTTACACGGTTGATCCGCGCTTGCAGCTCAGGCCATGCAGCCTCGCCTTCGGCGATGACTTTGCCGTCCTGTTTGACGTTGACCAGGTAGCCGTAGAAGTTGCCCCACTCGCGACGTTCGATCGCCATCAGCTCCGGCGGCGTGGTCTGGTTGGTCAGCCACTCGCCGACGATCCAGGTGAAGTCGTTGCCGTTCAGGTCACGGTTGCCGACCTTGATCAGCTCGCGGGTCATGAATTCCGGGCCGACGTCAGGCACCGGCAAACCGGCGCTCTTCAGACGGGCACGCGGCACTTCTTCTTTCTGTACCACTTCGCCAACAACCAGATGCTGGGCCTGGCCCGGCACGTCGTAGCTGGCATGCACCAGATCCGCCGGCCAGAAGTGACCCAGACCGCGCACGGCAATCACTGCCAGCAGGCCAATGGTCATGATGACCGCGATGGACACCGCGCCACCGCTGATCCAGACGCCCGGGGCGCCGCTCTTGAACCATCCTTTCAGGGAGTTCTGTTTCACAGACTTCTACCTTTGCTTAAAGCGACGAGTATTTCTTGCGCAGACGCTGACGAATCAGTTCTGCCAGGGTGTTCATGACGAAGGTGAACAACAGCAACACCAGCGCCGATAGGAACAGCACGCGGTAGTGGCTGCCGCCGACTTCCGACTCGGGCATTTCCACCGCAACGTTGGCGGCCAGGGTGCGCAGGCCTTCGAACAGGTTCATTTCCATGACCGGGGTGTTACCGGTGGCCATCAGCACGATCATGGTTTCGCCGACCGCACGGCCCATGCCGATCATCAGCGCCGAGAAGATCCCCGGGCTGGCAGTCAGGATCACCACGCGAGTCATGGTCTGCCACGGCGTGGCACCGAGGGCCAGCGAGCCGAGGGTCAGGCCGCGAGGCACACTGAACACAGCGTCTTCAGCGATCGAGTAGATGTTCGGGATGACCGCGAAGCCCATGGCCAGACCCACCACCAAGGCGTTGCGCTGGTCGTAGGTGATGCCCAGGTCGTGAGAGATCCACATGCGCATGTCACCGCCGAAGAACCAGTTCTCCATGAACGGGCTCATGTACAGCGACAGCCAGCCCACAAACAGGATCACTGGAATCAGCAGCGCACTTTCCCAACCGTCCGGGACTTTCAGGCGGATCGATTCAGGCAGACGGCTGAAGGTGAAACCGGCGACCAAAATGCCGATCGGCAGCAACATCAAAAGACTGAAGATGCCCGGCAGATGCCCTTCCACATACGGAGCGAGGAACAGACCGGCGAAGAAACCGAGGATCACCGTCGGCATCGCTTCCATCAGCTCGATCACCGGTTTGACCTTGCGGCGCATGCCCGGGGCCATGAAGTACGCGGTGTAGATCGCAGCGGCAACGGCCAGCGGTGCAGCCAGCAGCATCGCGTAGAACGCGGCTTTCAGGGTGCCGAAGGTCAGTGGCGAGAGGCTCAGTTTCGGTTCGAAATCGGTGTTGGCGGCGGTCGATTGCCAGACGTATTTAGGCTCGTCGTAGTTCTCGTACCAGACCTTGCTCCACAGTGCGCTCCAGGAAACTTCCGGGTGCGGGTTGTCGAGCAGCAATGGTTGCAGCTTGCCGCCCGCTTCGACGATCACGCGGTTGGCGCGTGGCGACAGGCCGAATACGCCTTGGCCATCGACCACTTGATCTACCAGCAGCGTGCGGTGCGCAGTGCTGTGGAACACGCCGAGCTTGCCGCTGGCATCCAGTGCGAGGAAGCCTTTGCGGCGTTCTTCAGCGGTGATTTCAACGATCGGCGTGGTGCCCATTTGGAAGGTACGGATCTGCTTAAGACGCAGTTCGCCGTCGGTGTCACGAGCCATGAACCACTGGGCCAGACCACCCTTGGAGTCGCCGACGATCAGCGAGATGCCACCGACCAGTTGCGTGGTCGCGGTGACTTCGGCGTCAGCATTTTCCAGCAGTTTGTAGCGACCGTTGAGGCTCTTGTCGCGCAGGCTGAAGACGTCGGCCTGAGCACGACCGTTGACCACGTACAGCCATTGCTGGCGCGGGTCGACGAAGATGTTTTTCACCGGCTCAGTCATCTGCGGCAGATCGATGCGCTTCTGCTCGTTGGTGACTTCGCCGGTCATCATGTTTTCTTCGCTGGTCAGCGACAGGACGTTGAGTTGCGAACCGGTCGAACCGACCAGCATCAGTGTCGTGTCGGTGGCGTTCAGACTCACATGTTCAAGCGCACCACCGGCTTCGTTCAACGCGATCGGCGTCTCGCCGTACGGATATTCGATGGCCGGGCTGATGGTTTTCTTGCCATCGGGGTAGCTGACTTTGTAGGTGTGACGGAACACCAGCGCCTGACCGTTGGACAGGCCCACGGCCACCAGCGGATGGCCCGGCTGGTCTTCACCAATCGAGGTCACGGTGGCGCCGGCAGGCACCGGCAGATCGACGCGCTTCAGTTCAGCGCCACTGTCGATGTCAAAGAACAATGCCTGGCCCTTGTCGGAAACGCGCATGGCCACCTGATTCTGCTCTTCGAGCGAAATCATCAGCGGCTTGCCGGCGTCCTGCATCCAGGCCGGGGTGATCGAGTCTTTCGCGGTCAGGTCGGCACCCTGAAACAGCGGCGCAACCACGTAGGCGAGGAAGAAGAAGATCAGGGTGATGGCTGCCAGCACCGCGAGACCGCCAACGAGGACGTACCAGCGGGTGAAGCGATCCTTGAGCGCGCGAATGCGGCGCTTGCGTTGCAGCTCAGGCGTATTGAAATCAATGCGCTTGGGAGGATTAGTAGTCATGTGGGAATTGGCCAGATCATTCATGCGCTCACCCTAGCGATCCTGTATGACAGAAAGATGACAATGCAGTGACGCAGCAAATCCACCGCCAGCGGAACTGGCAGAGGATCAAAAATTTGAGGTGTGGAAAAGGCCGGTCTGCAAGCAGTTCCGGCCTTTTACCTGAGTCCGGTGGGGTTCACCCCGGACTCAATTTGTTACTTTTTTGCGACTTCAGCGCCGCCTTCCTGCAGACCCAGGTCAGCCAGTGCTTTTGCAGCAACTTTGGCTGGCAACGGGATGTAACCGTCTTTCACTACCACTTCCTGGCCCTGTTTCGACAGCACCAGCTTCACGAACTCAGCTTCCAGCGGAGCCAGAGGCTTGTTCGGGGCTTTGTTGACGTAAACGTAGAGGAAACGCGACAGCGGGTATTTGCCGTTCAGGGCGTTTTCTTCGCTGTCTTCGATGAACTCAGTGCTGCCCTTCTTCGACAGCGCAACGGTTTTCACGCTAGCGGTCTTGTAACCGATGCCCGAGTAACCGATGCCGTTCAGCGAGGAGCTGATCGACTGCACAACCGACGCCGAACCTGGTTGTTCGTTGACGTTTGGCTTGTAGTCGCCTTTGCACAGGGCTTCTTCTTTGAAGTAGCCGTAGGTGCCGGATACCGAGTTACGGCCGAACAGTTGCACTGGCTTGTTGGCCAGGTCGCCGGTCACGCCCAGGTCGCCCCAGGTTTTCACGTCGGCTTTGGCGCCGCACAGACGGGTCGACGAGAAGATCGCATCAACCTGTTCCATGGTCAGGTGCTGGATCGGGTTGTCCTTGTGCACGAACACAGCCAGGGCATCCACGGCAACCGGGATAGCGGTTGGCTTGTAGCCGTACTTCTGCTCGAAGGCCGCCAGTTCGGTGTCCTTCATCTTGCGGCTCATCGGGCCCAGGTTGGAGGTGCCTTCAGTCAGCGCAGGTGGCGCAGTGGCGGAGCCAGCGGCCTGAATCTGGATGTTTACGTTCGGGTATTCTTTTTTGTAGTTCTCAGCCCAGAGGGTCATGAGGTTGGCCAGGGTATCGGAGCCGACGCTGGACAGGTTGCCCGACACACCAGTGGTCTTGGTGTAGCTCGGGATAGCAGGGTCAACAGCGGCAACCGCGTTGGCAGTCGCAACGCCAGCAGCGACAAAAGTCATTGCCGCCATCAAACGCTTCAGTTTCATGCCTTACTCCTAGCAGATAGGGTGTGTTAAGTCGGGGCCAAGTATCAGCAGGCCGTGTGAACACTCTATGGCTGAAATATGACAATTGGATGAAAGGCCAGCATGGGAGCCGTGTTAAAAAAATGAAACTCCTCTTGGGTTGACAAATCAGCACCTAAAGATAGTCTTGTCAACCACGAGAGGACCCCATGATAAACGACCGTATTCGCCGCGCACGCCTGCAAAAAGGCCTCACTCTTGAGGCTTTGGCGCTGGAGCTTGGCGACATAACCAAACAAGCCTTGAGCAAATATGAGAAGGGGTTGAGCACTCCGAACTCAACTCGTCTGCTGCAACTGGCCAAAGCGCTTCAGGTCAGTCCTGAGTACTTCTTCCGTGCGGATGCCATTGCGCTGGCGCCTCTGGAGTTTCGAAAGCTGGCCCGAATGCCCAAATATCGCCAGGCACAGGTGGAAGAAAAAATTCGCGAGCACCTTGAGCGCTACATCGCGCTTGAGGAATGTTTCGATCCTGCCGACATCCACACTCCGGCCACCCCGGCACAAATGATCCCGGTTTCCTGTCTCGATGACGCCGAACGCGCAGCAGAGCAACTTCGTCAGTTCTGGGGAATTGGTAGCGACCCTATCGCCAATCTGACCGAACAGCTGGAGGAGCACAGCATAAAAGTCGCCATGCTAAACGGCCCGGACGACTTCGACGGCGCTTGCGCTGCCACCGGTAACGGCGAACACGTGTTGATTGCACTGAATGCCGATCGCCCAGGCGAACGAATCAGGTTCACTGCCGCGCATGAACTCGGTCACTGGGTCATGGCATTACCAGAGGATATGCCGGAGAGGGACAAGGAAAATTGTTGCCATCGATTCGCAGGCGCGTTTCTTTACCCGGCGAAAAGTGTCACCGGCGACTTCGGTAGCCATCCTCGCTCCAGAGTTCATCCACGAGAACTGCTGATTGCAAAGCGTCAATACGGGATCTCAATGCATGCCGCGCTGAGACGCCTGAAAGATCTGAAGCTTCTCAGCGAGAGTGGCTATAAATCCCTCACTATCCAATTCAGCGCCAACGGCTGGCGCAAATCAGAACCTGAGCCGCTACCTTGCAAACCGCCACAAAGATTTGAGTCGCTAGCATTCTGGGCGTTGGCAGAAGGGCTGATCACCAAGTCTCGGGCTGCCGAACTCCTGCGCAAACCAGTTAGCGCACTGGACCCCAATTTCCTGGGTTCACTGGAGAATGCATGAGTTTGATCTTCATCAGTGATACGAATATCTGGATTGACTTCAGAAACGCCGGATTACTGGAGCAGATGTTTCAATTGCCATTCACACTTTGCTGCACCGACTTTGTCATGCAGGAGCTTGCAGACTTTCCCCACCAGGAATTGCTTGATCGAGGACTGAGTGTCGAATCGTTCGATGAATTTGGCGTGATCAGACTCTTTGAGCTGAAAGTCGAGCACAACAACAGCTCACTGGCGGACGTGTCTTGTTACCTGCTCGCACAGGAAACAGGACGTCCGTTGCTGACCGGAGATGGCAAGTTAAGGCGCCAGGCACAACGAGATGGACTGGAGGTGCACGGCGCTCTTTGGTTACTTGATCTGATGGTTGAGCATCAAGTAATTGAAAAGTCGGATGCCGCAAACGCCTTGACCCACATGCTTGAGCATGGCGCTCGACTCCCGACTGGAGAATGTGAAACAAGGCTCTCACTCTGGCGAGAGCCCTAGAAGCAGAATCTCAGGATCAGCGCCCCTTCTTCCATAGCCACGCCCCCACCAGAATCCCCATCGCGCACAGCACCGCCACATAATAAGCAGGCCCCATCGCGCTTTCCTTCAGCAGCAAACTCACCACCATCGGCGTCAAACCACCAAAGATCGCGTAAGCCACGTTGTACGAGAACGACAACCCGCTGAAGCGCACCACCGGCGGGAACGCTTTAACCATCACATACGGCACCGCACCAATGGTGCCGACCAGAAAACCGGTCAGCGCATACAGCGGGAACAGCCAGTTCGGGTGATCGGCGAGGCTGTGATAGAACGTCCACGAGCTGATCAGCAGGCCCAGGCAACCGAACACGAATACGCGGCCGGCACCAAAGCGATCCGCCAGTGCGCCAGAAATGATGCAGCCGATGCTCAGGAACACGATCGCCAGACTGTTCGATTGCAACGACTCGGTCGGCGAGAAGTGATAGACCGTTTGCAGCACGGTCGGGGTCATCAGAATGACCACGACGATGCCAGCGGAGAGCAACCAGGTCAGCAGCATCGAGATCGCAATCGCGCCACGATGATCACGCAGGACGGCACGCAGCGGCACTTCTTCTGCCAGCGCCTTGCGCAATTGCAGTTCGGCGAATACCGGCGTCTCGTGCAGCCAGCGGCGCAGGTAAACCGAGAACAGGCCGAACACACCGCCGAGCAGGAACGGGATCCGCCAGGCGTAATCGGAAACCTCGGCAGGCGTATAAATGCTGTTGATCGCCGTAGCGACCAGCGAGCCGAGCAGAATGCCGGCGGTCAGGCCGCTGGTGAGGGTGCCACAGGCGTAACCCATGTGCTTTTGCGGGACGTGTTCGGAAACGAAGACCCACGCGCCCGGCACTTCCCCGCCGATGGCCGCGCCCTGAATTACGCGCATCAATAGAAGCAGGATCGGCGCCCACATGCCGATCTGTGCATACGTTGGCAGCAGGCCCATGATCAGGGTCGGCACGGCCATCATGAAAATGCTCAGGGTGAACATCTTCTTGCGCCCCAGCAGGTCGCCGAAGTGCGCCATGACGATGCCGCCCAGCGGCCGCGCGAGGTAGCCGGCGGCGAAGATGCCGAAGGTCTGCATCAGGCGCAGCCACTCGGGCATGTCGGCCGGGAAGAACAGCTTGCCGACCACGGTGGCAAAGAAGACGAAGATGATGAAATCGTAAAACTCCAGCGCGCCACCAAGGGCGGACAGCGACAGAGTCTTGTAGTCATTGCGGGTCAACGGTCGTGCGGGTTGCTCGGGCTGCGCGAGGCTCGAAGGCGCTGTGGTCATGGCAAGGGCTTCTCTTATAGTCGGATCTGCCGCCACAACAACGCTGGCGGTGGCTTGGGCAGGTTCGGCACCATAGCAAATTGTTCGAAAAAGCACATAGAGGCGCGTAATTGACGGTCGAAATGAGAACCGGATGGTCGTCGTGGAGTCTACCGACCGATATACTCGCAACCTGCTCCGGTTTGTAGGGGGTTGCTGTGCGAAAACGTCGTTGGCCCGGCCTTTGCTCGGGATTAGCCGGTTTCGCAGAGTTTCTCCTTAGGCGCCTGATGGAAAACGTGACGAACGTAGTATGTTCGGTGCTGAATCGTTTTTCCCGAAGACGGCTACCACCAGCAATACCAACGAAGAGTCACGGGTCAGAGGCACCCCCGGCATGATAGAGCTCGAACAAGAAGATCCGATCCCGCAAGGCGACCTGGCCCTGCAAATCACCGCACTCCCGCGCGAAACCAACGGCTTTGGCGATATTTTCGGCGGCTGGCTGGTGGCGCAGATGGATTTGGCCGGCACTGCGATGGCCAGCCGTGTCGCCGGTGGCCGTGTGGCAACCGTTGCCATCGATCGCATGGCTTTCCTCGTCCCGGTCGCTGTCGGCGCGCAATTGTCCTTTTATACCCAGACCCTGGAAATCGGCCGTAGCTCGATCCAGATGATGGTCGAAGTGTGGAGCGACGACCCACTGTCCAGCGAGTGGCGTAAAGTCACCGAAGCGGTATTCGTCTTCGTTGCCATCGACGGCAGCGGTCGCACGCGCTCGGTTCCGCCACGCGCGCGTTAAACCTCGCGGCCGTTTTGCGGTCGATAATCGTCCCAAGTGTCTGATCGAGAGCTGTCCCATGAACACGCCCAACGTTGAAGCGGTGAAACTGGATGAACTGAACTGCTGGCGCATCCGCCACGGTCAGGCCGAAGTGCTGGTGGCCCAGCAAGGCGCGCACATCCTCAGTTATCAGATCGATGGCCAGCCGCCGATCATCTGGCTCAACGACAAGGCCGAGTTCAAGACTGGCAAAAGCATTCGCGCGGGTGTGCCGGTGTGCTGGCCGTGGTTTGGCAAGTTCGAGCGCAACCCGCAGAGCGTGCAGGCCATGTACACCGGTGAGCAACCGGCACCCGCGCACGGTCTGGTGCGGGCGATGGATTGGGAGCTGGGCGGCATCGAATCAGAGGCTGACGGCGTCAAGGTCGAATTCAAGCTGCCCTACCCCGAAGGTGGCCTGCCGGGCTGGCCGCATCAGGTCGATCTGACCCTGACCCTGCATTTGTCCGAGCAACTGAGTTTCAGCCTGACCAGCCACAACCGTGGCAGTGACAGCGTCAGCCTGAGCCAGGCGCTGCACACGTATTTCGCGGTCAGTGATGTGCGCAATGTGCACGTCGACGGCGTCGATGGCTTGAATTACATCGAGACGCTGGACGACTGGAAAACCAACAGCCAGCAAGGCGACCTGCATTTTGCCGGTGAGACCGACCGCATCTACCTCGATGCGCCGCCACAACTGAGCATTGTCGACCCGGCGTGGGAACGACGCATTGTGCTGACGGCTACCGGTTCACGCACGGCGGTGATCTGGAACCCGTGGATTGATCGCGCGGCAGCACTGGCCGATATGGACAACGATGGTTGGCAGCGCATGTTGTGCATCGAGACGGCGAATGTGATGGATGACATCGTCACGCTGGCGCCGGGGGCTAGCCACACAATGGGCGTCAGCGTCGCCAGCAAATCGCTTTAAGCCACACCCGATAAAACTGTGGGAGCGAGCTTGCTCGCGAAAGCGTCGTATCAGTCAACATCAATGTGACTGAGAGACAGCATTCGCGAGCAAGCTCGCTCCCACAATTGTTTTGTATAGGTCCTACAGATCGGATTCCTGCACCACCCGCACTTTGTCCGCTTCCAGCGCATACGCCGCATCAGCCAGATCATTGCTGACCTTCTCGACTTTCAGCGTGCCGGTCACCCACAGCGGCGTGTAGATATCGTCCAGTTTCAAACCTTTCGGATAACGCACCAGCACCAGTTGATTCGGCGGCGGTGGCGGCACATGGATGCAGGCGCCCGGGTACGGCACGAGGAAGAACAACGTGCTGCGGCCCTTGGCATCGGACTCCAGCGGCACCGGATAACCACCGATGCGGATGTGTTTGTCGTTCATTGACGCCACGGTTTTGGTCGAATACATCACCGCCGGCAGACCTTTGGCCTGTTTCATCCCGCCCTTCTCGGTGAAGGTGCCGGTGGCTTCCGGGGAGTTGTGGTCGATTTCAGGCATGGCCTCGAGGGCCTTTTGATCCGACTTGGGCATCAGTTCGAGCCAGTCGGTTTCCGGCAGTTCGCCGGCGTGGGCCAAACCGCTGCCCAGAAAAAGGAGAGTCAACAGAAGACAGCGCATGAAGGTGCTCGGTATGGAAAGGAAGGAACAGTGAATCGCCGAGCATTCTAGCCCTCCCGGCCACTTTGGCAGAGAGGGCTTTGTCGCATTGGATCAGTTCTTTTTGATCAGGCCGTAGATCACCAGCAACACGATGGCGCCGACCAGTGCGCCGATGAAACCTGCGCCCTCGCCCGCGTGATAGATGCCCAGAGCCTGGCCGCCGTAAGTGGCTGCCAGCGAACCGCCGATACCGAGCAGGATGGTCATGATCCAGCCCATGCTGTCATCGCCCGGTTTCAGGAACCGCGCCAGCAGGCCGACGATCAAGCCGATAAAGATGGTTCCGATAATTCCCATGGCATTTCCCTCTGAATAGTAGATATGCGAAGCCTAGTCAGACTTTGGCATCCTGCCATGAGAGAACGGCGGCCCCTGAATGGTTCCGCCGCTGCCACATGAAACTGTTTTACTCAGCGATCAGCGCTTCGACCTTGACGATCTGCGCTTGCAGCGTGGCCATGTCGGCGCAGCGCAGGTTGGCGTGACCGACCTTGCGCCCGGCCTTGAAGGCTTTGCCGTAGTGATGCAGGTGGCAATCTTCGATGGCGATGACCTTCTCAACCGGCGGTACCACGCCGATGAAGTTGAGCATCGCGCTCTCGCCGACCTTGGCGGTCGAACCCAGCGGCAGGCCGGCAACGGCGCGCAGATGGTTTTCGAACTGGCTGCACTCGGCGCCTTCGGTGGTCCAGTGCCCGGAGTTGTGCACGCGCGGGGCGATTTCGTTGGCTTTCAGGCCACCGTCGACTTCAAAGAACTCGAACGCCATCACGCCGACGTAGTCGAGTTGCTTGAGCACACGGCTCGAGTAGTCTTCGGCCAGCGCCTGCAACGGGTGATCGGTGCTGGCCACCGACAGCTTGAGGATGCCGCTGTCGTGGGTGTTGTGTACCAGCGGATAGAACTTCGTTTCACCATCGCGAGCACGCACGGCGATCAGCGAGACTTCACCGGTGAACGGCACAAAGCCTTCCAGCAGGCAGGACACGCTGCCCAGTTCGGCGAAGGTGCCAACCACGTCTTCCGGCTTGCGCAGGACTTTCTGGCCCTTGCCGTCATAACCCAGAGTGCGGGTTTTCAGCACGGCCGGCAGACCGATCGAAGCCACGGCGGCATCCAGATCGGCTTGCGATTGAATGTCGGCGAAGGCTGGGGTCGGAATGCCCAGGTCCTTGAACATGCTCTTTTCGAACCAGCGGTCGCGAGCGATGCGCAGGGCTTCGGCGCTCGGGTAGACCGGGACGAATTGCGACAGGAATGCCACGGTTTCGGCCGGGACGCTTTCGAACTCGAAGGTCACCAGATCGACTTCATCGGCGAGCTGGCGCAGATGATCCTGATCGCCGTAATCGGCCCGCAGGTGTTCGCCCAGCGCCGCGGCGCAAGCGTCCGGCGCAGGGTCGAGGAAAGCGAAGTTCATGCCCAACGGAGTGCCCGCCAGAGCCAACATGCGACCCAACTGGCCGCCACCGATTACACCGATCTTCATCTCAACAACCTCAGGCAATACGTGGGTCTGGATTGTCCAGGACGCTGTCTGTCTGCTCGGCACGGAAGGTTTTCAGTACCGCGTGGAACTGTGGATGCTTGGCGCCGAGAATGCTCGCCGAGAGCAGCGCGGCGTTGATCGCGCCGGCCTTGCCGATGGCCAGGGTGGCGACCGGAATGCCCGCTGGCATCTGCACGATCGACAGCAGCGAGTCGACGCCCGAGAGCATGGCCGACTGCACTGGCACACCCAGCACCGGCAGGTGGGTCTTGGCCGCACACATGCCTGGCAAGTGGGCTGCGCCACCGGCACCGGCGATAATCACCTCGATGCCGCGGCTTTCAGCCTCTTCGGCGTACTGGAACAGCAGATCCGGGGTGCGGTGGGCAGAGACCACTTTGACCTCGTACGGGATGCCGAGCTTTTCCAGCATATCGGCGGTGTGGCTAAGGGTGGACCAATCGGACTTGGAGCCCATGATCACGCCAACCAGTGCACTCATCGTCGCGCCTCTTCTCTCTGGAGCGCCCGCAGGCGCGTCATAAAACAACAAGCCACGCAGGTTGCGTGGCTTGATTGTACGAAAAATGGCCGGACGTGCCGGCCGAAGGCCGCGCAGTATACCGCAAAGAAAGCAATAAACAGCCCCCGAAACGACCATCTGTCAAATGAGCGAAAGCCCCGGTTTTATTGACCTGAAGGTCAGCGAAGAGACACCTCAAATTTCATTGTGGGAGCGAGCCTGCTCGCGAAGAGGGAGGGTCAGTCAACATTGATGCTGCCTGACCCACCGCATTCGCGAGCAGGCTCGCTCCCACAGGGGCTGCGGGTGGGTTCAGGAGTTTTGTGCGGCGCCGCCTTCGAGCTTGCGCCACAGCAGACGGACGTTGGCTTTACGCACCAGTGCGCAACGGTACAGGCGGATTTCCAGCGGCACATGCCATTGCGGGCCGCCGCAAACCACCAGTTCACCGCGAGCCAACTCCGCGCGCACGCTCAACTGCGGCACCCAGGCAATGCCAAGGCCTTCCAGCGCCATGCTTTTCAGGCTGTCAGCCATCGCGGTTTCGTAAATAGTGGTGAAGCGCAACTGACGCTGACGCAACAAGCCATTCACCGAACGCCCAAGAAACGCCCCGGCGCTATAAGCCAGCAACGGCACGCTCGCCTCTCCTTCGAGATCGAACAGCGGCTTGCCATCAGCATCCGCTGCGCACACCGGCAGCATCTCGGTCTGGCCCAAATGCAACGAAGGGAAAATCTCCGGGTCCATCTGCATCGCCGCGTCCGGGTCATAGAACGCCAGCATCAGATCGCAGCCACCTTCGCGCAAGGCATGCACCGCGTCGCCGACGTTGGTCGCGACCAACCGCGTGGCGATGTTCAAGCCTTCATTACGCAGTTGCGCGATCCAGCGCGGAAAGAAGCCCAGTGCCAGCGAGTGAGCGGCAGCGACTTGCATCACCTCGCCCTGCCCGCCTTCCAGATGATGAAGGTGGCGCAGCACCTCACCGAGCTGTTCGACGACCGTGCGCGCAGTGACCAGAAACAGCTGCCCCGCCGCCGTCAGTTCGATCGGCGTGCGCGAGCGGTTGACCAGAGTCAGCCCCAGTGCAGCCTCCAGACTGCGAATCCGTCGGCTGAACGCCGGCTGGGTCACGAAGCGCCGTTCGGCTGCTTGCGAGAAGCTGCGGGTGGCGGCCAGAGCACTGAAGTCCTCGAGCCATTTGCTTTCCAGATTCATCACGTCCTCCCGGACACGCACCAAAACAGGTCACACGTCTGCCGCGCACGCGGCGTCACATGGGCATTATGCCGAATGTGCATAGGGCAGTGCTGAACAGCATTGGCCCAAAATTCCCCACAAGCCTAGCATTCGCAGCGTTCCGGCACAGACCGGGTCCATATCGAGATGATTTCTATCATGTCCTCCGCTGCATCTTTCCGCACAGAAAACGACCTGCTTGGCGCCCTCGAAGTACCGGCTCAAGCGTATTACGGCATCCAGACCCTGCGAGCGGTGAACAACTTCCGTCTCTCCGGCGTTCCGATTTCGCATTACCCGAAACTGGTTGTCGGTCTGGCAATGGTCAAACAGGCCGCTGCTGACGCCAACCGCGAGTTGGGTCATCTGAGCGAAGCCAAGCACGCTGCCATCAGCGAAGCCTGTGCCCGATTGATCCGCGGTGATTACCACGAAGAGTTCGTGGTCGACATGATCCAAGGTGGCGCCGGTACCTCCACCAACATGAACGCCAACGAAGTGATCGCCAACATTGCGCTCGAAGCAATGGGTCACGAGAAAGGCGAGTACCAGTACCTGCACCCGAACGACGACGTCAACATGGCGCAGTCGACCAACGACGCCTACCCAACGGCGATCCGCCTGGGTCTGCTGCTCGGTCACGACACCCTGCTGGCCAGCCTCGACAGCCTGATTCAGGCGTTCGCGGCCAAGGGCAAAGAATTCGATCACGTCCTGAAAATGGGTCGTACCCAACTGCAAGACGCCGTGCCGATGACCCTCGGCCAGGAATTCCGTGCCTTCGCCACCACCATGGGCGAAGACCTGGCCCGTCTGAAGACGCTGGCCCCGGAACTGCTGACTGAAGTGAACCTGGGCGGCACCGCGATCGGTACCGGCATCAACGCCGACCCGCGTTATCAAGCGCTGGCGGTACAGCGTCTGGCCCTGATCAGCGGTCAACCGCTGGTTCCAGCCGCCGACCTGATCGAAGCGACTTCCGACATGGGCGCCTTCGTGCTGTTCTCCGGCATGCTCAAGCGCACTGCGGTGAAGCTGTCGAAGATTTGCAACGACCTGCGCCTGCTGTCCAGCGGCCCACGCACCGGCATCAACGAAATCAACCTGCCAGCGCGTCAGCCAGGCAGCTCGATCATGCCCGGCAAGGTCAACCCGGTAATCCCGGAAGCTGTGAACCAGGTTGCTTTCCAGGTCATCGGTAACGACCTGGCGCTGACCATGGCAGCCGAAGGCGGCCAACTGCAGCTGAACGTGATGGAGCCGCTGATCGCGTTCAAGATCTTCGACTCGATCCGCCTGCTGCAACGCGCCATGGACATGCTGCGCGAGCACTGCATCGTCGGCATCACCGCCAACGAAGCGCGCTGCCGTGAACTGGTCGAACACTCGATCGGTCTGGTCACCGCACTGAACCCGTACATCGGCTACAAAAACGCCACCCGCATCGCCGGTCTCGCTCTTGAAAGCGGCCGCGGCGTGCTGGAACTGGTGCGCGAAGAAGGTCTGCTCGACGAAGCCATGCTCGCCGACATCCTGCGCCCGGAAAACATGATTGCTCCGCGTCTGGTTCCGCTGAAAGCCTGAACCGACACGTTACTCGTAGCACCGCTCACCAGGTCGAGGGACTAGACACCTCTCACCTTTTGAGGGCTTGGGGATTTAGTCCCCAAGCCCTTTTTTTTAACTTCTTTGCGGGCAGGACGTTAAATGTTTTGTGTATTTGATACCGCCAAGATCGCAGCCTTCGGCAGCTCCTACATTGATTGACGTACACCTGTAGGAGCTGCCGAAGGCTGCGATCTTTTGATCTTGCAGCACCCTCGTTTCGTCGCTTGCACCACTACCGTGCAGACGGGCGCGTCACTGATCGGTATAGTGCCGCCCCTCTTCGCGTGAGCGGTCGTCGGTAACGAGGCCACAACCCATGCGAAACCCGAACTAATAACAAACCCGCGAAATGGATCCGGGACGAAACCTTCGCCCACCTGTCGTGCCGCGCGCACACCGGTGTAACACGATATTTCTTCCATCCAGCATTTGCTCACACAAAAAACAGCGAGGATAAATCCATGCTCGAAGTCATTAACGACTTCCTCTCAGGGAAAGTACTGATCGTGCTCATTGTCGGGCTCGGTAGCTACTTCACGATTCGCTCGCGTTTCGTTCAATTGCGCCACTTCTTCCACATGTTCGCGGTGTTCCGCGACAGCCTCAAAGGCAGCGCCGGGCAACTCAGCTCGTTCCAGGCCCTGATGCTCAGCCTTGCCGGCCGTGTCGGCGCAGGCAACATCGCCGGTGTCGGCATCGCCGTGACCCTCGGTGGTCCGGGTGCAGTGTTCTGGATGTGGGTGACCGCACTGGTCGGCATGTCCAGCAGCTTCTTTGAATGTACCCTGGCCCAAGTCTACAAGCGCGCCGATGGCGACGGCCTGTACCGTGGCGGCCCGGCCTATTACATCCAGCACGGCCTTAAGTTGAAAGGCATGGCGGTGGTGTTTTCCGTCCTGCTGTTGGTTACCTACGGCTTCGCCTTCATTGGCCTGCAGTCCTACACCGTGACCCACTCGCTGCAGAACGCCTTTGAATTCAACCCACAACACACCGGTATCGTCCTGGCAGTGCTGCTGGCCATCACCTTCATCGGCGGCATCAAGCGCATCGCCTCGGTGTCCGACCTGCTCGTACCGATCAAGACCCTCGCCTATATCGGCGTGACCCTGTACGTGATCGGTACTCAGATCGAACACGTGCCAGCCATGCTGGAAACCATCTTCAAGAGCGCCTTCGGCCTCGATCCGGCCTTTGGTGGTCTGCTCGGCAGCGCCATCGTCATGGGCGTGAAGCGTGGCGTGTTCGCCAACGAAGCGGGCCTGGGCAGTGCGCCGAACGTCGCCGCCGTGGCCGCCGTGAAGCACCCGGGCGCTCAGGGCGTGGTTCAGGCTTTCAGCGTGTTCCTCGACACCTTCGTGATCTGCACCTGCACCGCGCTGCTGATCCTGCTGTCGGGCTTCTACACCCCGGGCTTTGAAGGTGACGGCATCGTCCTGACCCAGAACTCGCTGGCCGCGGTGGTCGGTGACTGGGGTCGCATGTTCGTCAGCGTCGCGCTGTCGCTGTTCGTCTTCACCTGCATCCTCTACAACTACTACCTGGGCGAAAACAGCCTGCAGTTCCTCACCCGCAACCGCGCCGCGCTGATGGTTTTCCGCGGTCTGGTGCTGGCGCTGGTGGTATGGGGTTCGATGCAGGACCTGTCGACCGTGTTCGCCTTCGCCGACATCACCATGACCTGCCTGGCCTTCGTCAACCTGGTGGCCCTGGCCATGCTGTTCAAGGTCGGTATGCGCGTGATGCGCGACTACGACGGGCAGCGCCGCGCCGGCGTCAAACAGCCGGTGTTCGACTCCAGCAAATTTGCTGATCTGGACCTCGACCTGAAAGCCTGGCCAGCCAACCCGTCTGTCGCTGCCGGCAAGACCGAAGCCGAGCCGCAAGGCGTGCCTGCAGCGCAACGCTGACAGGTGAATGACGGGCGCATCCCCTGCGCCCGTCAGTTATTGTGGTGCAATAACTTGTAGGAGCGAGCCTGCTCGCGATAGCGGTCTTTCAACCAACATCAATGTTGAATGATGAACCGCCATCGCGAGCAGGCTCGCTCCCACAAGGACCTCATCCTTTCGGAGAATCCCCATGAATTCGTCGACCTACCCCGCTGCCCAACACGTCATGGTGCTCTACACCGGTGGCACCATCGGCATGCAGGCCAGCGCCAATGGCCTGGCCCCGGCGTCCGGTTTCGAAGCGCGGATGCGCGACTACCTGCACAGCCAGCCTGAGCTGGTGGTGCCGCAGTGGCGCTTCCGTGAAATGTCGCCGCTGATCGACAGCGCCAACATGACCCCGGCCTATTGGCAGCAACTGCGTGAAGCGGTGGTCGATGCCGTGGATGTGCAAGGTTGCGACAGCGTGCTGATCCTGCACGGCACCGACACCCTGGCTTACAGTGCGGCGGCGATGAGCTTCCAGTTACTGGGGCTGAATGCTCGCGTGTGCTTCACCGGCTCCATGCTGCCGGCCGGCGTTACCGACAGCGATGCCTGGGAAAACCTTGGCGGCGCACTGGTTGCCCTCGGTCAGGGCCTGGCACCTGGCGTGCATCTGTATTTTCACGGCGAACTGCTGGCTCCGACCCGTTGCGCGAAAGTGCGCAGCTTCGGACGTCATCCGTTCAAGCGTCTGGAGCGTCAGGGCGGCGGTGTCAAAGCCCCTTCGATTCCAGCGTCGTTGAACTACAACCAGCCGAAGCAACTGGCGAAGGTTGCGGTGTTGCCACTGTTCCCCGGCATCAGTGCCGAAGTGCTCGACGGACTTCTCGCCAGCGGTATTCAAGGTCTGGTGCTGGAGTGCTACGGCAGCGGTACAGGGCCGAGCGACAACCCTGAGTTTCTGGCTAGCCTTGGCCGTGCGCGGGATAACAGCGTCGTCGTGGTTGCGGTTACGCAGTGCCATGAAGGTGGCGTTGAGCTTGATGTGTACGAAGCAGGCAGCCGCTTGCGCGGTGTGGGCGTGTTGTCCGGTGGTGGCATGACCCGCGAGGCGGCGTTCGGCAAGTTGCATGGGTTGCTGGGGGCAGGGCTGGCTACAGGTGATGTCCGCCGGCTGATGGAGCTGGATTTGTGTGGTGAGTTGCTCTGAGCAAGGCTCTGGAATGGCCCTCACCCTAGCCCTCTCCCGGAGGGAGAGGGAACTGACCTTAGTGTCTTGCGCTATACGCCGACCTGAAAAAAAGTGTCGATTATGGATTCGGCACAGTTTTTTCACGTCGGCGTATCTCTTCAATATCCCCCAATCGGCCCCCTCTCCCTTTGGGAGAGGGCTGGGGTGAGGGACTGCTGCGGCATGCAACTTGCTGCGTTACAGCCATCTCAAGGCTGGAAGATCTTATGCTTCACTCCCACCTCACCACCCTCAACGCCGTCTCGCTGGTGCTCAACACCTTCAAGGCCGAAGGCTTGTCGAGCGAGGCATTGCTGGCCGGCAGCGGTATCAGTGCGGCAGATTTGCAGCGCGCCGACACCCGCATCACCACCAATCAGGAGATGCAGGTTTGCGCTAATGCCGTCGCGCTCAAGCATGACATCGGCCTGGAACTGGGCCGGCGCATGCACGTTTCCTGCTACGGCATCCTCGGTTACGCGCTGCTTACCTGTGCCACCTTCGGTGACGCTTTGCGTCTGGCGATCCGTTATCCGGCGCTACTGGGAACACTTTTCGAGCTGAGTCTGGAAGATGACGGCGAGCGCGTGTGGTTCGTCGCCGCCGATTATCGCGAGAGCCCGGCGATGGCGGTATTCAATGCCGAATTTTGTCTGGTGTCGCTGAAAGTCATTTGCGATGACTTGCTTGGGCATCCGTTGCCATTGCTCGCCACGCGGTTCGAACACGCCGCGCCGGACTATCGCGACAGCTACGCCGAGCACTTCGACAGTCAGCTGCACTTCACCGCCAAGGACAACGCCTTCGCCTTCGACCGTCACTGGCTCGATCAACCGCTGCCGCTGGCCGATCTCATCACCCACCAAGCCATGGCCGAACGTTGCCGCAAGCAGAACCTTGAATTCACTGGGCGTCAGGCGTGGTTGGGGCGGATTCGGCAACTGCTCAGCGCGCAATTGAACGCCGCGCCGGGTTTGGAGGGTTTAGCGCAGCAGATGAAGTGCTCGCCGCGCACCTTGCGCCGGCATCTCAAGGACATGGGCTGCAGCTATCAGGAACTGCTCGATGAACTGCGCTTCGAGCGAGCCAAGCAGATGTTGTGTGAGGATCAACTGCCGATCTACCGCATTGCCGAAACCCTCGGGTTTAGCGAGACAGCCAGTTTCCGCCATGCGTTTGTGCGCTGGAGTGGCGTGGCGCCGAGTCAGTTCAGGGCCTGAGACAGGGGCGAATTGCGGTCAGTGTTTTTGGCCATATCCATCCCCTTTTGGCCTTTCCTGCCGTTCTCCGATTCGCCGCGCGCCGCAACACTGACAACAACCGAATCAGCCCTGCGGAGAACAACAAATGCTGACGATCTACTCGGACGATCACCACCTGCACCATGGCCGCTGCGAATTGATCGATGGCCAGCTCAAGCCCTGCTTCGAGATGCCATCGCGCGCCGACCATGTGCTGCAAAGGGTGCAGCAGCAGAATCTCGGCCCGGTCGAGGCGCCCAGGGATTTCGGCCTCGAACCGATTGCCCGTATCCACAGCCGCGACTACCTCGACTTCTTCAAAGGCGCCTGGGAGCGCTGGACCGAATTCAACACCGACGGCGATCTGCTGCCCTACACGTGGCCGGCACGCACCCTGCGGGCGATCAAACCGACCAGCCTGCATGGCCAGCTCGGTTACTACAGCTTCGACGGCGGGGCGCCGATCACCGCGGGCACCTGGCAAGCCGCCTACAGCGCAGCGCAGGTTGCCCTGACCGCACAAGCGGCGATCCAGCAGGGTGCGCGCAGTGCCTTCGCCCTGTGTCGTCCGCCGGGACACCATGCTGCCAGCGATTTGATGGGCGGTTATTGCTACCTCAACAATGCGGCCATCGCGGCCCAGGCTTTCCTCGATCAGGGCCACCAGAAGGTCGCGATCCTCGATGTCGACTATCACCACGGCAACGGCACGCAGTCGATTTTCTACGAGCGCAGCGACGTGCTGTTCACCTCGATTCACGGCCATCCGGAAGCCGAGTTCCCCTTCTTCCTCGGGTACGAAGATGAACGTGGCGAAGCTGCCGGTGAAGGCTTCAACTTCAATTATCCGCTGCCGGCCGGTTCTGCCTGGGATGTCTGGAGCGCGGCACTGGATCAGGCCTGCAATGAGATCGACAGCTACGGCGCCGACATCATCGTCGTCTCGTTGGGGGTCGACACGTTCAAAGACGATCCGATCTCGCAATTCAAACTCGACAGCCCGGACTATCTGGCAATGGGCAGGCGCATTGCCGCCCTCGGCAAACCCGTACTGTTTGTAATGGAGGGCGGATACGCGGTGGAAGAAATCGGAATCAACGCAGTGAACGTACTTGAAGGTTTCGAAAGCGCGCAGTAACCCGAAAACAGCTGAGGACCCGCGCTCGCGGGTCTTTTTTTGCCCGCAAGATTTATGTACCGCACACCGCCACGACGCGACCTCTACCTTGCCCTGATATGAATCTCTCTCGTCAGATCAGGAATGGCTCATGCCCGATTTTCCCCTCCCCAATACCATTGATGTAGTGACCCAACTGATGACCGGCCCCTCGTTGCGCGAGGTCGCCTCGAAAACCCTGCAACCGGCACTCAAGACGCTGTATCCGACGCTGGGCATTGATCCGCAACAGGCCATGGTGGTGACACCGTCATGGTTCTACGAGGGCGGGCGCATCATCCCCGGCCGCGAACAGATCGAATCGCTGACCGATGCTCTGGTACGGCTCACGCTGAACGGAACCACCGTGACCTACCTCGATGCAGAGCACTTTCTGACGTTGCAGCCCGGCAGACTGGCGATCCAGTTACCGGTAAAGATCGACGCCGTCGGCCGCCTGCTCAACGAACTCGCGCCCCTGATGTTCGTGGCCTTCAAAGAACAACATATTGCTTATTGGGGCGCATTCACCGCTGCGCATCAGCCACGCTGGCAGCAAATGTCGGACGCTCTGCGCAACGTCTGGAATGTCAGCGCCCGTACTGGCTGGGACACCGATCAACTGGCCATGGCTCAGGCTGTTTTCAAGGTCCCGGACAAGCACCAGCGTTTGCCCGCAGACCCCTACAAGACCCGCGCCTGCCTGATTGACCTTGATCAGAGCCAGGCCGCTGACGAAGACAGCAGTCACCTGACCCTGCTGGACAGCGCCGTACTGATCGGCACCGTCGGGCAGCGCACGATGATCCTGACGTATTCAGTGATCCATGGCTTCCAGAGTTTCGATTCGCTGGATGAGCTCGGTGAAGCGCTGCCGCGCAAGTACTGGCAACGCACCCCTGACCGCGGGCTCAAGTGGCGGCTGGTGGAACCGCAAGGCAACTTCTTCGACCACCAGGCCTGCACGCTGATCGCGCTGGAAGGCGACGCGCTCGGCGAGATCAATTTTTTCGAAGGCCCGACATTCAATCTGCTCTACCCTCACACCGGTCGCCCCCGGCGGCCACCGCCAGGCATCAAGCCCCATGTCGACCGCCTGCGCCCGATGCTGCCTGCCTGGCTGGACAACGCCGCGCCCGCCGACCAGGCCGCTTTCAGTCGTTACCTGTTGGACCTGACGGTGTTGCAGCATTCGCACAAGGGTCGATCGTTTCAGGCACAGGTCGCCAGTCTGCAGACCTTTACTCACGAGGCCCTGACGCGGCAGATTCTCAAGGAGCACCCGAGCGCGGGCGACGTGAAAATCGACGACATCGAGATCAGCATCGCCAGTCTTGAGGTTTGGGGCACATTCGTCTTGCCGGGCCAGATTCAAACCAGGAGCCTGTCGCTGACCGAGCTTGCCCTGCAAAACCTGGCAGGTCTGCCGCTGGGCAATAAAACCGTACGCTACAAGGACGACAGTGCTCTGCCGGGCTGGATGACCGTGGCTTATGTCGAGCGACTGGTGAGCACCGTCGACATCGGCAAAACCTACCCCGCGCACCTGAAGAAGCTGCTGATTGACGATGCCGTGCAAGCGGCTGCCTTGCAGAAGCTTTACACCGATCAGTTGGCTCTTGAACTACCGTTGCTGGCACTGCAAAACAAGATTCGTGGAACAGCAGGTATCGACGAGCAGGGTTACCGATACGTGGTCGCCGTCCTTGACGACCGTGCCGAAGCGCGTCAAGTCGATGGGCAAGAGATCGTCATCCGGCCACTGGCGTTCGTAGCCCATCGCACAAGTTCAGCGGCCGACACCGTGACCAACATGTTCGTCATCGGCCCGCGCGACGCAAGCAAGGGCCCCTGCGTGCTTTATCGGCCGCTGTTCGACATGGCACTGATTCAGTACCCCAGTCACGCCAACCTGCTGTATTCGATCCGCCATTCACGACACCTGCGTGAGTCGGTACTGGCCTGGTTGCCGGACGATGTGCGATTCAATTACAGCCAGTTCGTGTTCACCGCTAAATTGCCGTCGGTGTGGACGATCCCGCAACTGTTGGTCAACCCGCTCACCTCAATCGATATGTCCGGCCCCGTTGCTCTGGGCACTGCCATCATCGAAAGTGACATCCTGGCGACCTTGCACACCACCAACGCTCAGGCTGTCATCACTCAAGCCGACCGCCAGTCTGTCTCCAATGCGGAAGCACGTTGGGCCACACTCAAAAGCGGCGGCTGGATGCTTTTCAATGCGGCACTGCCGTTTCTGGGCCGCAGTGTCGGCACGGCGGCATGGATCTGGCAGATCATGGACGACTTGCAGGAGATCAGCGACGTCGCCAATCAAGAGTCCGGCAAGTTTGCCTGGACGGCGCTGGCCGATATCTTCCTCGCGCTGGGCATGGTGCTTGCTCATCGCGCCGCGGTCGGCGACGCGCCCCCCGCCGAATCAGCCTATGTGGAGCCCGAGGAAGAGGCGCAGGCAACAACCCCACGCCCTGCGACGATCAAACCGTTGCGCTTGCCCGACGTCACCCGTACCGAGCTGCCCGCCGCCCATGAATCCTCGGTCAACGCCATGGCCGCGCTACTGCGCTCGCCCCTCGCGCTGAAATCCCTGCTCGACCGTTTCAACGTCGAGAAACCAGAAGGGCTTGGTGATGCCGCCAGTACCGGTCGACATCAACACCTCTATGCACATCAGAACAAATGGTATGCCCCCGTCGGCAAACGCTGGTTTGAGGTCGCGATCAATGACAACGAAGATGTGCAGATCATCGACACGCGTATGCAATCGCTGATATCCGGCCCCTTGCTCACCCGCAGCACCGGCGGTCTATGGGTGGTTGACCTGCGCTTGCGCCTGCGCGGGGGCGGGCTGCGCAATCGCCGCAAGGACGCCAAGAGCAAAAGCGACAGGCAAGCGAAAAAGCTGACCATCGATCTCAAGGCTTTCGACTTGACGATGGAGGACAAACAGAACCGACTCGATCAAGCCCACAGCGCAATGCTCTCGGCTCAGCCACAAGCCCTCGCAGCGGCACGTCAGCAGTATCTGGACACCCTCGATGCGCAGAGCAAGGACTACGGCGCGAACATCGAGAAGATCAAGGCATTGAACCTCGCGCAGGACATCCCCAACTATCGCACGACCATGATCCAGCGGTTGGAGATGCAGTTGTTTCTTGGCCAGGAGTGGCTCAGCCAGCATTCCACCGACTATCAAGCCAATGTAATGACGACGATGGCGATGATTGCAGACGACACCCGCGTCGAGCGGCAGGCCTTTATCCAGGCCTGTGAACAAATGACCGATCAGACCCAAGGCATCATCGACAAGATCGAGTCGGCGCATAGCCGATTCCGCGAGCTCGAACTGCTTGGCAGGGACGCCGTGGAAACCCTGGCCATTTATCGAAAAGCGCTGCCGGCCTACGATTTGAATGATCTCAAGCTGTTGCAGATCAGCCTTGGCCAAGAGATTTGCATCAAGCCCGGCGAAACAGCGATCCGCGCCGATGCGCAGCAGACCCTGGAAACGCTTATTGAAGATGCTGCGCTGAATATTCAGAGTTCACTGAACCTGACCGCCGATGAAAGCCTGAGCAATCTGCGCGAAAGAATCGACGCCCTGAGCAATGTCTCGGAACAGTTTGCCGCTGTGGATCAACGCTTTGCCGATTTCGCCGTAGAGTTTCCCGAGCAGATTCAGTCGGCTCGACTGGGGCACGTGCGCACTCGAGTGATCGAGTTCAAGGCGCAAACGGATGTGCGACTGGCGGATCTGCTGCGTAACAAACACTTGCTGGATCCCCAGCCCGGCCCATCGAGGCCCCCTTCGGCCTCGGCATCCAGCCGAAAAATCATCAAGACCCGGTTCAAAGGCACCCTGGTCGGCGAACGAAAAAAGAGTATTGATGGCCAAGACACCGACCTCGTTGAAGTGCGCAGCGAACTGACCGGGGTAATCGCTACGTTTCATGAGAAGACGCCGGGGGAGTGGGTCGAACACGACACGACGCCATCGCCTCCTGCCAGACCCAAGGCCAGGCCGAATCTTAAAAACAGCATTGAGGAGGGGCAGGCGTTGATCGATGGCCTGCCTGCGTTCGAACAGCGTACCGAGGCCCGCATCAACCGCGCGCGACGAATTCCGGTCGAGATTGAAGAGGCCTTTCATCATCATGCTGACCGCCTGCGCAAGGCCAGCGCGGCGATCGATGAAGCGCTGACGGCAAGCAATCTCACTGCCGGCTCGTCACCCGGGACGGAACCCCTCGGTCACGCCCTCAACGATGCCGCAACCCGTCTTTACGAAAAAGGCACCGGCCTGCGCATCAACATGATCAAACAGCAACCGCCCACGGCCGCAGGGGTTGAGTGGCTGAAAAGCCAACGTGAAGTAAAAATCACCAAAACCGTTACTCGACGCAGGCTGAAAAAACACGCCAACGACTTTCTCGACGAATACGAAGTACGCGATGCGAAAACCGACAAGGTCCTGTGCTATGCGCACTTCCACTATCAAAGTGTCGACGCCCCGCTGACACCCATCGGCGCCGCACACATGAAAACCGTGGCACAGCGTCGCCTCGGTGGTGCATATGACTTGCGCGGCCTGAACAATCAGCAAGTGATCGAAATTCATCGCAGCGAGATTCTTTCAAGCCAGCTCGCCGAAAGCGTTTTCTTCACGCCCGCCAAGCCAGATGTAAGCGGGTCAGCGCCGCTTTGATCGCCGGCTCAGGGACAGCGGCAAAGCCCAGAACCAGGCCGGCACGCAGGTCCAGAGGCGTCGTGGAATCAGGCAGCCAGTAGCTGCTCAAGCCGTTTATCTCTACATCGACGCGAGCAGCCTGCGCAATCAACTGCTGCTCGCGTTCGATGTTGTCAACGGCCACGGTCAGATGCAACCCCGCCGATACCGCGGGTAAATCGCCCACACCGGCAATGGCTGCCGGCCAACCGTCGAGCAAGGTGTTGCGACGGCTCAGGGCGGCGCGGCGCATGCGTCGGATATGCCGTTGGAAATGCCCGGCCGCCATGAACTCGGCCATCACCGCTTGGGTACTGACCTCGGAATGGCGGACATCGACCGCCCGGCGTTGCGAGAAGGCATCGACCAGCGCCGGTGGCAGCACCAGATAACCGAGGCGCAATGCCGGAAACGCGACTTTGCCGAAAGTGCCGACATACAGCACGCGACCCTCTCGATCGAGGGCCGCCAAAGGCGCCAGCGGCGCACCGGTGTAGCGGTATTCGCCATCGTAGTCGTCCTCGACGATCCAGCCTTGGCAGCGCTCGGCCCAGGCGAGCAGTTCGAGACGTCGCGCCAAGCTCATCACCACGCCGGTCGGATATTGATGCGAGGGCGTGACATACGCCACCCGACAATCCCCGGTGGCCGACAGCGCCGAGCAATCCATGCCCTCTTCGTCCACGGCAATGCCGTGCAAACGAGCGCCCGCCACAGCAAACGCATGACCGGCCGCGCGGTAGCCCGGATTCTCGATCGCCACACCGTCGCCCGGCTCCACCAGCAACTGTGCACAAAGGCTAATGCCCTGTTGTGCGCCGCTGGTGATCACAATTTGCTCAGGTGAGCACTGCATGCCGCGCGAACTGCGCAAATAGGCGGCGATCATTGCACGCAGGCGCGCATCGCCGGACGGATCGCCGTAACACAGCTGCTCCAGATCCGGTTTACGCCAAAAAGCCGCGTTCAGCTTGGCCCACACCTCGAACGGGAACAGATCAAACGCCGGAACACCCACCCTGAATGCTCGTGGCGGACCACTCGGTGGCCGGGCCAAATGGTTCTTTTCGATTCGCGAAAAACTATCGCTGTGGATAACTTTACTGGATGAAATTACAGGTAAATCTAGCCAATTTGTGGATAAGGCTGTGGGTAAGCCTGTTGTAAACCCTGTGGATACTTTTGTGGATAATTTTTTCGCAGGACTCGCTACCGGCATCAATTGTGCGACGTAGGTGCCATCCCCTACCCGCCCTTCGATAAAGCCTTCGGCATACAGTTGATCGTAGGCACGCACAACACTGTTACGCGAGATCCCCAGCGCCGCCGCCAGATCGCGACTGGCCGGCAACCGCGTGCCACTCGCCAGCCGCCCGTCCAGCACCCGCAGGCGCAACGCCTGATAGAGCTGACGACTCAAACCCTGGCGGCGATCAAGCTCGATACCGGCAGGGTTGAATGGCATGGACATCGTTGGCGAATCGGACATGGCAATGGACCTATGAAATTGGTCATCAATGGCTCTTACAACAGACCAATAGCCTGCCTACGATGCTGGCATTCGCCAAGGAAAATCTGTCCATGTACACGCCACGCGCCTTTGCCATCGAAGACCTGTCCCAACTGCACGAACTGATTCTCGCCACCCGCCTCGCCATTCTGGTGACCCATGGCGAAAGTGGCTTGCAGGCCAGCCATGTGCCGGTGCTGCTGCATTGCGAACAAGGCGAGTACGGCACGCTGTACGGGCACCTGGCCCGCGCCAACCCGCAGTGGAAAGACTTGCGCGACGGTGCCGAAGCCATGCTGATCTTCGCCGGCGCCGATGCCTACGTCAGCCCGGGTTTTTATCCGAGCAAGGCCGAGCACGGCAAAGTCGTGCCGACCTGGAACTACATCGCCGTGCATGCCTATGGCCACGCCGAAACTTTCAGCGACGGCGGACGCCTGCTCGACATCGTCAGCACCCTCACCGACCGTCATGAAGCCGGCCGCGCGCAACCGTGGTCCGTCGCCGATGCGCCCGCCGATTACATCGACGGCATGCTCAAGGCGATTGTCGGTTTTGCCATTCCCATCGACCGCCTCGAAGGCAAGCGCAAGCTCAGCCAGAACCGCAGCGCCGAAGACATTGCCGGCGTGCGCGAAGGCCTCGCAGCCAGCCCGGAAATCAATGATCAAACCCTCGCCCGCTTGATGCGCTAAGGAAATTCCCATGAGTCAGATCGATATTCGCCCGGTCAGCGCCGACGACCACGCCGCCTGGCTGCCGCTGTGGCAGGCCTACCTGCAGTTCTACAACACCGAACTGCCTGACGCTGTAACCGACAGCACCTGGCAGCGCTTTCTCGACCCAAGTGAACCGACCCACGCGGCATTGGCCTGGGCCGACGGCAAAGCAGTGGGCATGGTGCATTACATCTACCATCGCTCGAACTGGAGCATCGAAAATTCCTGCTACCTTCAAGATCTGCTGGTGATGCCGCAAACCCGTGGCACCGGCATCGGCCGTCTGCTGATCGAACATGTCTATGCCACCGCCAAGGCTGACGGCTGCTGCAAAGTCCATTGGTTGACCCACGAAACCAACGCCACCGCGATTCAGCTCTACGAGCGTATCGCCGAACGCCCGGGCTTCATCCAGTTTCGCAAAGCCATTTAAGGAGACGCACGCATGACCGCTTCACTCGCTGACTGGAAAGGCGTCCCCGCCCCTACCGCCACACTGCTCGAAGGCCGCTTCATCCGCTTGGAAAGACTCGATCCGGCACGTCACGGTGACGAATTGTTCGCCGCACTCGAAGGCCCCGGTGCCGACCCTAAACTCTGGGACTATTTGCCTTACGGCCCGTTTCCGGAGCGCACTGCGTTCGACGCTTGGCTGAACAACCACGCGGCCGCCAGCGACCCGTATTTCTTCAGCATCGTTGATCGCTCAACCAATCAAGTGCAAGGCATCCTCAGCCTGATGTCGATCGTCCCGGCCCAGGGCCGTATCGAAATCGGCCACGTCACCTTCGGCGCGCCGATGCAGCGCTCGCCGAGAAGCACCGAAGCGGTGTACCTGCTGGCCAAACACTCCTTCGACCTCGGCTACCGCCGCCTCGAATGGAAATGCAACAACGGCAACGCCCGCTCCAAATACGCCGCCGAGCGTCTGGGTTTCAGTTTTGAGGGTGTGTTTCGCCAGCACATGGTGGTCAAGGGGCAGAACCGCGACACCGCGTGGTACTCGATACTGGATGGCGAGTGGCCGGCGATTGCGGCAGGTTTCGAGCGGTGGCTGTCCGATGAAAATCAGACGCCCGACGGGCAGGTGAAAGGGTTGGTCGAGTGCCGTTCCTGATTATGTAAAAAGCAAAAGATCGCAGCCTTCGGCAGCTACAAGGTGAACATCAATCCCATGGAGCTGCCGCAGGCTGCGATCTTCTGATCTGTTGTTCACCCCAGCTTTTGCGCAAGCACCGCAATGTGCTCTGGCCCGATCCCGCAGCAACCGCCCAAATGGCTGGCACCGCGCTGCTGCCAATCAATCGCCCAGTGCAAGTAACCCGGCGGATCCAGATCCTCGCGTAGCGGATCGAGTCCATCATTGGCCGTGGCTTCTTTTGGCTGCGGCGGAAACGCATTGGCGTAAGCACCAATGTTTATCGTCACCCCCAGACGCTCGAAGGTTTCACGCGCGGCATCAATCGCGGCACCGATCACTTCTGGCTGACTGCAATTGAACAACAACGTCTCGACGCCCAACTCAGCCGCCACCGCCGCGGCCTCGGCGACAGGCTCTCCAGAGCGCAGGCGCGGCACTTCGTCGGTGTCTTCGTCCTTCAAGGTGAACGACAACCAGAACGGTTTGCCATCCTTCGGCAATCCGGCGTGAATGGCTCGCGCCTCGACGATCGAACTCTGGGTTTCCGCCAGCCACAGATCAACGTGCGGTGCCAGGCCATTGACCAAGGGCGCCAGCAACTCGGTCACTCGGTCGGCCTCGAACAGATCCGGACGATAGGAGCCAAACAGCGGCGGCAATGAGCCGGCCACCCGCACGGATTTCCCCGAGGCCTGCACCGCACGCCGCGCCAGCTCACCGGCCAACGCGGCCAGCGCCTGCCCTTCGGCGGCGAAACGCTCCTCACCAATATGGAACGGCACCACGGCATAACTGTTGGTGGTAATCACATTGGCGCCACTGGCGATATAAGCGGCATGCACCCCCTCAACCGCTTGCGGCGCCTCGCTCAACGCCAGCGCCGACCACTCCGGCTGACGAAATGGCGCCCCGGCGCGCTGCAACTCACGGCCCATGCCGCCATCGAGAATAATCGTGCTGCCTGCGCCCATATGCTTTTCACTCATATGCTTATGAAAATAACTCACTATCAGAGTCGTTCTTATAACTATTTAATACGCACCATTCCGTTAAAAACAACCTCTTTTTTACCCAGGGATCGACTGTGAAATTTCAACCGCTACTGGCCCTGGGCCTGACCATTCTGGCCGCCTCCACGCAAGCCTTTGCTGGCACGACGCTGGAGCGTATCGAGCAAAAGAAAGAACTGGTCGGTGTGCTGATGGAAAGCTATCCACCGTTCTCGTTTCTCAATGACCAGAACCAGCTCGATGGCTTCGACGTGGACGTCGCCAAGGCCGTGGCTGACAAGTTGGGCGTCAAGCTACGACTGGAAACGCCGTCCTGGGACGTCATTGCCGCCGGCCGCTGGAGCGGGCGCTACGACATCTGCATCTGCTCGATGACACCGAGCAAGGCCCGCGCCGAAGTGTTCGATTTCCCGGTCGAGTACTACGCGTCGCCGGCAGTGATCGTGGTCAACGCCAAGGATGAGCGGATCCACGACGCCAAGGATCTGAGTGGCAAAAAAGTCGGCCTCACCAGCGCTTCCAGTTACGAAAGCTATCTGAACAAGAACCTGGTCATTGAAGGCGCCGAAGACACGCAGCTGCAGTACCCGTTCGACGATGTGCAGATCGCGCCGTACGACACCGACAACGTCGCCTTCCAGGACTTGGGCCTGGGCGCCGGCGTGCGCCTGGATGCGATCCTCACCAACCTCGTCACCGCGCAGCCACGCCTGAACCAAGACAAACGCTTCAAACTGGCCGGTGCGCCGCTGTATTCGGAACCGAACTCGGTGGCCATCGAAAAGGGTGACGCGCAATGGGATGCCAAAGTGCGCGAGGTGTTCGCGCAACTGAAACAGGACGGCACCCTGAGCAAGCTGTCGCAAAAATGGATCGGCGCCGATATCAGCCAATGACTTCTTTCCCGACACCGCCACAGCCACCACAACCGGTGGCTGAATCACGCCTGCAACGGCTGTTCGGTTTTCGTACGCGGCTGTATCTGACCTGGGCAGCGCTGTTCTGCCTGTTTGCCGGGTTCTTCCTGAGCTTCGACCTGAAGTTCTCGATCATCCTCGACAAGCTGCCCAATCTGGTCGGCCTGCACCTGGCGCCCAACGGTTTCTTGCAGGGTGCGGCGCTGACGCTTTTCCTCTGTGTGTGCTCGATTGTCGCCTCGTCCCTGCTGGGCTTCATCACGGCATTGGCACGCCTGTCGAAAAGCGCCGTGGCGTTCGGCATCGCCAGTTTTTACACCTCGTTCTTTCGCGGCACGCCACTGCTCATCCAGATCCTGCTGATCTACCTCGGCTTGCCGCAACTGGGCATCGTGCCTGGCGCCATCGTCGCGGGCATCATTGCCCTGTCGTTGAACTATGGCGCCTATCTCAGCGAAATCTTCCGCGCCGGCATCCTCGGGGTCGACCATGGCCAGCGCGAAGCTTCGCTGGCCTTGGGGATGCGCGAGACCGTGATTTTCTGGCGCATCACCCTGCCGCAAGCCATGCGCACAATCATCCCGCCCACCACCAACCAGTTCATCTCGATGCTCAAGGACTCGTCACTGATCTCGGTGATGGGCGTCTGGGAAGTGATGTTTCTCGCGCAGTCATACGGGCGCTCAAGCTACCGCTACATCGAAATGCTGACGACGGCGGCGATCATCTACTGGCTGATGTCGATCGGGCTGGAGTTGATTCAGGCGCGGATGGAGCGGCATTACGGCAAGGCTTACGTGCGTCGAGATCAGTGATCTCATCACCTAAAAGACATCATTCTGTAAAAACCCTTCGCTATACAGGACGGCCCGCTTATAACAAAAAGGCCGTCCGACCATGCCGTTTCCGCCCCAGCGTCTGTCCCTCGCCATTGCCCTGTTGATCGCTGCTACATCTGCAAACGCTAAAACCGTGCAGATCGACACCGCCACCACGGCAGCACAAACGCTCGGTGGCAGCGACACGTTGACGATTTCGGCGCCGGGCAGCATCACCAACAGCGGCAAGGCCGTGAGCCTGAAAGACAAGACCAGCGGTGCCGGTGTGGTGATCGACAACGCCGGCAAAATCGTTTCCAGCGGTGGCCGGGCCATCGACAGCAGTGGCGACCTGACCCAGCCGCGCAACTACACAATCTATAACCGCAGCGGCGGGCAGATTCTCGGCGCCAACGATGCTTTGCGCATCGACAGCAACTTCGTCAGCGGCAGCCTGTTGATCGACAACAGCGGCGTGATTCGCTCCACCACCGGCCAGGGACTGGACCTCGATGCGCTGCGCAGCGACGGGGTGAAAACCACCATCATCAACCGTGCCGGCGGGCTGATTCGCGGCGACGCCAGCGATGGCATGAAGACCGGTGCCAACGCGATCATCACCAACTACGGCGAGATCTCCACCGGCGATTCGCACAATGCCGACGAGAAGTTCGACGGCATCGACATCGATTCCGCAAGCGGTGTCAGCGTGACCAACTATGGAGTGATTTCCGGCGGCCGGCATGGCATCACTACCGACCTTGGCGCGACGCTGCTCAACTACGGGCAGGTCACCGGCCGCAATGGTTCCGGGTTCGGTTCCGACGGCGACGGCACGGTGATCAACCACGGCACCATCACTGGCGCTTACTCAGGCTTGCAAGCGAACGGTGATGGCGATGGCGTGGACATCGACAAGATCGCCCACATCGAAAACTACGGGACCACTCAGGGCATCGGTGCGGGCGGTGTGGACAAGGGCGGTTTCGCTAACGGCAGCGAAGGTATTGCCCTTGGTGGTGGCTACATTCTCAACGCCAGCAACGCATTGATCAGCGGTGCCGACAGCGCCATTCTGGTTGACGATGGCAGTGGCGGCTCGGGACTGGCGGCGACCACTCTGGAGAACTTCGGCACCATTCAAGGCCTCAACGGTTTCGGCGTGAAGCTCGTCGGCGAGTTCGCCGACAGCGTCATCAACGGCGGCACGATCAGTGGCAGCAATGGCTTGGCGCTGGATCTGGGTGGCGGCAACGACAGCCTGACCTTGCGCAACGGCAGTCGCTTTGTCGGCGTGGTCGACGGCGGCAGCGGTTATGACCGGGTGGTGATGGATGACGCTGCGGGTGGCAGCTTCGGCGCCAGTCGAAACTTCGAATGGCTGGAGGTCAAGCAAGGTGCCTGGACGCTGACCGGCCATGACGATTTCAGTGATGGCGGCGCTGTGCGCAACGGCGCGACACTGCTCAACCAAGGCAACATCGCCGGTAACTTGAGCGTCGACGCTGGTGGTGTGTATGCCGGCGGCGGTTCGGTGGGCAATCTCAACGTCAACGGCACGTTGCGCACGGACACCGCACTCGGGCGCGCCACAATCGTTCACGACTTGAACATGGGCAGCGCCGCCACCCTCGCCTATGGCGTCAATGCCGATGGCAGCAGCGCGCCGGTACAGGTCGGCGGCATCGCCAATCTCAACGGCGCAACCCTCGCGGTGAATCCCGGCAGCGGCACGTATCCGTGGCAGAGCCACTACACCGTGCTGCAAGCGGCACAGGTCAACGGCATCTTCGGCAAGGTCAGCAGCGACTATGCGTTCCTGACGCCGACCCTTGCCTACACGCCGACTCAGGTCGACCTGACCTACACCCGCAATGACGTGGCGTTCAATGAGTTCGCCATGACCGGCAACGGCAGCAACGCCGCTAACAGCCTGGTCTCGATCGGTAAAAACAACGCGCTGTACAACGCCCTGCTCAATACCAGCCAAAGCAGCGCCGGCGCGGCGATCGAACAACTGGCCGGCGCCAGCAACGCCAACCTGACCAGCGCCACACTCGGCGCCAGCAGTCAGGTCGGCAGCAGCATGCTTTCGGCGATGCAGAAAATGGGCGGCAGCCTGGGTTTGATGGTCGGTCTCGATCAACGCGACACCCCCGTGCTGGCAGCCAATGGCGTGCCGTCCGAAGCGCGCAATCTGAATGATCCGAACGCGCGCGGCCGCCTCTGGCTGCAAGGCATTGGCGGCTACGGCAAACTCGATGGTGAACACGGCAGCAGCGGTCTGGAGCAACGCACCAAGGGCAGCGTGCTGGGCGCCGACTGGACACTGAGTCCGGCGTGGCGCCTGGGCGTACTGGGCGGCTATTCGAAAACCGATCTGGACGCGACCGGCGTCGACGGCAACGTCGAGAGCTGGCACGCCGGCGTCTACGCGTTACATCAAAACGGCCCGATCTCGCTGCGTCTCGGCGCGGCGTACAGCGGCCATCAGGGCGAAAGCAAACGCACCATCGCCTTCAATGGTTTCAGCGACCGCCCGAAAGGCGACTACGACGCCAACAGTCAGCAAGCCTTCGCCGAACTCGGCTACGCCATGGGCAGCGGCCGCCTCAGCGCCGAACCGTTCGCCAGCCTCGGTTATCAGCGTTACCACCGCGATAGCTATCAGGAAAAAGGTGGCGCCGCCGCGCTGCAAGTCGACAGCCAGACCCAGGACAACTTCAGCAGTACCTTCGGCCTGCGCCTGGCGCACCTGAGCAGCCTCGACAATGGCATGAGCGTGACTCCGCGCATGGCCGCTGGCTGGAAACACACTTACGGCGATGTCGGCAGCTCGACCCGTCAGGCGTTTGTGACCGGCGGCACGGCGTTCAGTGTCGATGGCAGCTCGCTGGATCGCGACAGTCTGGTGTTGGAGGCCGGGCTGGATGTAGGGATCTCGGCGCGGCACACATTGGGTGTGGGATACAGCGGTGAGATCGGCAGCAACAGTCGCAATCACGGCTTGATCGGGCAGTGGCAGATGAGTTTTTGAGGGTTGAACAGCCGGCGGGGTCTTGATTGGCTGTAGGAAAAGGGAACGCTGCAGCCGAGTAAAAGGCTTGGTTGCGGGTCTGAGGGTCATTTTCTACAAAACGATGCGATGTCGCCTGCAAGCCTGCGGGAAGCAGCCGACATCGGATTTTTCGGGGCATCAATAGAGTTGGGTCTCTTATTAAAAGAGATCCTACTGAATGTCTGTACAACACAAATTCGCACCAAAATACTTGGCTCTAGCCGTTGCGCTGGCACTTGGCGGCTTACAGCTTGCCAACGCTCAGCAGCAGCCTGACGTAGCCGAGTCACTCCCCGACATAAACGTGCCGGAGCTGCCAGAAATCGGGTCATATCAGGAGGCTCTCGAAAGGATTCAGCGTTTCATTGGCGATAAAAACACTGTGCCCATCGTGCTCAATACACCCGAAAGTATTTTCCAAGGTGCAGCACTCAACGATTTGATCGTTCTCAATGACGGCGCCACCGTCAGCGGACGGTTAGATGGCGGCGAGGGGAAAAACGTATTGGTAGTGAATGCCTCTAACGGCGGCACGCTAAAAGACACCCGTAATCTCAATGGATTGTATCTCGTCCAGGGAGACTGGACGCTCAGCAGCAAGGGAGACTTCAAGGAAGGTGTGCTGGTAGAGCCCAGCGGTACGCTGACAAACCTGGGCGCCATCGAGGGAGGTGCGATTAGCGCCGGCAAGCTTTTCAACAAGGGAAGTATCAAGGGCAACGTACAAGTAGAGAAAGGCGGCAGTTTTGCGGGCAAGGGTACGGTAGGAAATCTGCACGTGAATGGCCTGCTCACGGTCAATGAGTTGCACGGCAGTCCGAGGGTGAAAGGCAACCTGAGCTTTTCCCCAAACGCCGAACTGGCTTATGAAGTCAGTCCCGTCGGCAGTCAGACGATCAAGGTCGATGGTGCAGCCAAGCTTGACGATGCCACCCTGAGAATTGTCGCTACTCCGGGGGAGTACCCATCAAGTCGCCAGTACAAAATCATCGAAGCTGGCAGCGTAGAAGGTAAATTCGGCGCAATTGTGAACGACCTCGCCTTCATGACAGCCACACCGCAATACAACAAAAAGTCCGTCGGGCTGACTTACGCCCGTAACGGTGAGTCGCTTTCGAGCGCTGCCACGACAAACAACGCTCGTGGAGTTGCCGAAAGCATTGTCGATCCAACAGCACCTGCGCCATCAGCGACGCCAACGCCATTGACGGCGTCTGCACCAGCTCCAATTTCTGTTCCTGTTCCTGTTCCTGTTCCTGTTCCTGTTCCGACTTCAGCGCCGACTCCCATTGCAGAGTCCGTCCCATCGCCAATGCCGGACGAACCTCTTACTGCGCAAGTCAACGAGTCCGCCGAACAGCCCGCACCTGCGCCAATAAAACCTGCAAACGCAGCAGTCGCCGCACTTCTGACCAGCGACAAAACCACCGCACCGGTCGCCCTCGAACAACTCGCCGCCGGCAGCAACGCCAACCTCGCCAAAGCCACGTTGAGCAGCATCACTCCCGTAAGCGCGAGCATGCTCTCGGCGATGCAGCAACTGAATAGCCGTTACGGCTCTGCCTACAGCTCAGGCAACTCACCGCGTCAGGCCGCCGGCGCTGCCGATTCAGGGCGCGTGTGGATTCAGGCGCTTGGCCATGGCGGCAAGGTCGATCGCGACTTCGACAGCACCCTGAAACACGCCACCCAGGGTCTGGTCATGGGCGCCGACTGGCGGCTCGGTGAGCAATGGCATATCGGCCTGATCGGCGGTAAATCGCAGACCAGACTGGACGCTCGGCAATACGATGGCGACCTCGACAGCTGGCACCTCGGTGCCTACGCCGTGCGTCAGGACGGACCATTCTCATTGCGTCTCGGGGCGACCTACGCCAGTCATGACGGCGCCAGCAAACGTCGCGTGGCCTTCAACGGCTTCAGCGATCGCCTCAAGGGCAACTATGACGCCAACACCCAACAAGCCTTTGCCGAACTGGCGGTCAACATTGGCCGGCACAACGCGACGCTCGAACCGTTTGCCAGCGTCGGCTATCAGCGCTATCAACGCGACAGCTACCGTGAAAACGGTGGGGATGCGGCGCTGAAAGTCTTCGGACAAACCCGCGACAACCTCAGCAGCACCTTCGGCCTGCGCACGGCAAAAATCAATCGGCTGGATAACGGCATGACGTTGACGCCGCGCTTCAGTGCCGGCTGGAAACACACCTTTGGCGAGATCGAAAGCGACACCCGCCAGCAACTGGTCAAGGGTGGCAAGCGGTTTGAGGTTGCCGGTGCCGCGCTGGATCGCAACAGCCTGGCCTTGGATGCAGGCATTGATCTCGGGCTGTCTGCCAATCACACGGTCGGTGTTGGTCTCACCGGTGAGATGGCCACTGACAGCCGCACTCACGGCGTGATGGGCCAATGGCGCATGGCGTTCTGATGGATTGAACATCGTCACTGCGGGAACGAGCCTGCTCGCGAATGCGATCTGTCAGTTGAATAAATATCGACTGACACTCCTCTTCGCGAGCAGGCTCGCTCCCACATAGGCCTCATGTGATGCACACAAACTCCACATGAAAAAAAAGGGGAGCACATGCCCCCCCGAGGTTTAAAGCGTTGAATCGCGGCGGTTATCTCAGCCTTCGATCTCGATCAGAATTTCGCCCGGGTTGACCCGATCCCCCTTGGCCACATGAATCGCGTTGACCTTGCCGGCAATCGCTGCCTGGACTTCGGTTTCCATCTTCATTGCTTCGGTGATCAGCACAGCCTGGCCGGCCTTGACGGTGTCGCCCTCCTTGACCAGCACATCGACGATGTTGCCCGGCATGGTGGTGCTGACGTGGCCCGGTGCCGAGGCTTGCTTGCGTTTGCTGCTGCCACCGCTGACGAATTCATTGAGCGGTTCGAACACCACTTCTTCCGGCATGCCGTCGATGGACAGGTAGAAGTGACGCTTGCCTTCAGCCTTGACGCCGACACCGGTGATGTCGACGCGGTAGGTTTCACCGTGCACATCGATGACGAACTCGGTCGGTACGCCTTCGCCGCCCGCTTTTGTCACTCCGCCAGCTTCAGGAATCGGCAGCAGCACTTCAGGGGTCAGGGCACCGGCGGCACGCTCTTCGAGGAACTTGCGACCGATGTCCGGGAACATGGCGAAGGTCAGTACGTCTTCTTCGGACTTGGCCAGTGCGCCAATGTCGGCACGCAGCTTGGTCATTTCCGGCTTGAGCAGGTCGGCCGGACGTACATCGATAACTTCTTCACTGCCGATCGCCTGACGACGCAGTTTCTCGTTGACCACGCCCGGCGCCTTGCCGTAGCCGCCTTGCAGGTAGAGCTTCACTTCGTTGGTGATGGTCTTGTAGCGCTCGCCGGCCAGCACGTTGAAGAACGCCTGAGTGCCGACGATCTGCGAAGTCGGGGTCACCAGCGGCGGGAAGCCGAGGTCTTCACGTACACGCGGGATTTCCGCCAGCACTTCGGCCATGCGGTTCAGCGCGCCCTGCTCTTTCAACTGGTTGGCGAGGTTGGAGATCATCCCGCCCGGCACCTGGTTGACTTGCACACGGGTGTCGACGGCAGTGAATTCGCTTTCGAACTGGTGGTACTTCTTGCGCACGGCGTAGAAGTACAAGCCGATCTCTTGCAGCAGCTCAAGGTTCAGACCGGTGTCGTACTCGGTGCCCTTGAGCGCCGCGACCATCGACTCGGTGCCCGGGTGGCTGGTGCCCGACGCGAAGCTGGAGATCGCGGTGTCGATGTGATCGGCACCGTTTTCGATTGCCTTGAGCTGGCACATGGTCGCCAGACCGGCAGTATCGTGCGAGTGGATAAACACTGGCAGCGACTGCTCGGCTTTCAGTGCGCGAACCAGTTCACCGGTGGCGTACGGGGTCAGCAGACCGGCCATGTCCTTGATCGCCACCGAGTCGCAACCCATGGCTTCCATTTGCTTGGCTTGTGCCACAAACGCATCGATGGTGTGCACCGGGCTGGTGGTGTAAGCGATAGTGCCCTGGGCATGTTTGCCGGCGGCTTTCACTGCTTCGATGGCCACGCGCAGGTTACGCACGTCGTTCATCGCGTCGAAGATGCGGAACACGTCGATGCCGTTGACCGCAGCTTTGGCGACGAAGGCTTTGACCACGTCGTCGCTGTAATGGCGGTAGCCCAGCAGGTTCTGGCCGCGCAGGAGCATTTGCAGACGCGTGTTAGGCAGTGCCGCGCGCAGTTGGCGCAGACGCTCCCACGGGTCTTCTTTCAGGAAGCGTACGCAGGCGTCGAACGTCGCGCCGCCCCAGCACTCCAGCGACCAATAGCCGACTTTGTCGAGCTTGTCGCAGATCGGCAGCATGTCTTCGGTGCGCATGCGGGTGGCGAGCAGCGATTGGTGAGCGTCGCGCAGGATGGTGTCAGTGACAAAGATCTTCTTGGACATTGTTGTATTCCTCACAGGCCTGCGTGGGCGGCGATGGCGGCGGCGATGGCCAGGGCCAGCTCTTCGGGTTTGCGCTTGATCGAGTAGTTGGTCAGTTCAGGGTGGCTTTCAACGAAGCTGGTATTGAACTGGCCGCTACGGAATTCCGGGTTGCGCAGGATTTCCTGGTAGTACGCGGCGGTGGTCTTCACGCCTTGCAGACGCATGTCGTCCAGCGCCCGCAGACCACGGTCCATCGCCTCTTCCCAAGTCAGTGCCCACACAACAAGTTTCAGGCACATCGAGTCGTAGAACGGCGGGATGGTGTAGCCGGTGTAGATCGCTGTGTCGGTGCGCACGCCCGGACCGCCTGGGGCGTAGTAACGGGTGATCTTGCCGAAGCTCGGCAGGAAGTTGTTCTTCGGGTCTTCGGCGTTGATGCGGAACTGCAACGCGAAACCACGGTGCTGAATGTCTTCCTGTTTCACCGACAGCGGCAGACCGGAGGCGATGCGAATCTGCTCGCGGACGATGTCGATCCCGGTGATTTCTTCGGTGATGGTGTGTTCCACCTGCACCCGGGTGTTCATCTCCATGAAGTACACCTCGCCCTCGGCGAGCAGGAACTCCACGGTGCCGGCGTTCTCGTAACCAACAGCCTTCGCCGCACGTACCGACAGGTCGCCGATGTAGGCGCGCTGTTCCGGGGTCAATTGCGGGCTCGGGGCGATTTCGATGAGTTTCTGGTTGCGGCGCTGGATCGAGCAATCACGCTCGAACAGGTGCACGACGTTGCCGAAGCTGTCGCCGAGAATCTGCGCTTCGATGTGCTTGGGATTGACGATGCATTTTTCGAGGAACACTTCGGCAGAACCGAAGGCCTTGGTCGCTTCGGAAATCACCCGAGGGAAATTCTGTTCGAGTTCTTCGCGGCTGTTGCAGCGACGGATACCGCGACCGCCACCACCGGAGGTGGCTTTGAGCATCACCGGGTAACCGATGCGGTCGCCCTCGGCCAAGGCTTCTTCGATGTCGGCCACGTTGCCTTCGGTGCCCGGCGTGACTGGTACGCCAGCCTTGATCATGCTGCGGCGCGCTTCGGTCTTGTCGCCCATGCGGCGGATGACTTCTGCCGACGGGCCAATGAATTTGATCCCGCGTTCAGCGCAGATATCAGCCAGCTCGGCGTTTTCCGAGAGGAAACCGTAACCGGGATGCAGTGCATCGCAACCGGTTTCGACGGCGAGGTTCACCAGCTTGCGCGGGTTCAGGTAACCGGCCAGTGGCTCGGCACCGATGCTGTGGGCCTCATCCGCACGCTTCACATGCAACGCATGACGGTCGGCGTCGGAAAAAATCGCAACCGAGCGAATGCCCATTTCGGCGCAGGCTCGCACGATTCGTACGGCAATCTCACCACGGTTGGCGATCAGGATCTTTGTTATCACTTGGAGGTTCCCTTGAGCCGGTGGCACCACGACCTGCTAGACCCAGGTCGACGCGTGACCAAATGTTTCAATTTAGTCGCAGGTCCACACTAGCGCTCATGAGGGATTAACAAAAATGAATAAAAATTGGGTTAGGCATAAGTAAAGACTTATAGTTGAAACATCCGCCAGCCGTCAGAGCCTGTAAAAATGCGTAAGTCCTTGATGCGTATGACATTGCGCCAATTGCAGATTTTCAACGAAGTGTGTGATTTACGCTCCTACAGCCGCGCAGCCGAGGAAATGTCACTCACACAGCCAGCCGTCAGCCTACAGATTCGTCAGCTCGAAGAGCTGATCGGGCAGCCATTATTCGATTATGTCGGCAAAAAACTCTACATGACCGAGGCTGCCGAAGCACTTCAGCGCGCCAGCCGGGACATTTTCGGCCGCTTGGAAAACCTCGATATGCAGCTGTCAGACATGCAAGGCTCGCTGCAAGGTCAGCTGAAACTCGCAGTGGAGTCCAGCGCCAAATACTTCGTCCCGCACCTGTTCGCCGCGTTCAAACGTCAGCACCCGGAAGTGAATCTGCAACTGACCGTGGTCAACCGTGGCCAGGTGATTCGCAGGCTTTCGGACAACCGCGACGATCTGGTGATCATGTCGATGGTGCCGCAGGACATGGGCCTGGAATTCCTGCCGTTCCTGAACAACCCGATTGTTGCCGTGGCGCGCCCGGATCACCCGTTGGCGCACATGGGGCCACTGCGTCTGCAAGATCTTGAGCCTTACACGCTGCTGATTCGCGAACCCGGTTCAGGGACGCGGTTGGCGTGCGAGGAATATTTCAAAGAGAAACGCGTGCACTTCACCCAGACCCAGGAAGTGGCCTCGGCCGAAGCACAACGTGAATGTGTGCAGGCGGGTCTGGGCCTGGCGCTGTTGACGCGCCACGCCCTGAACCTGGAGCTGGCGACCGGCGGACTCGTCGAGCTGCCGGTTGAGGAATTGCCGCTATTGCGTAGCTGGTGCCTGGTGCAGGCCAAGGCCAAACGCTTGTCACCGGTGGCGCACGCCTTCCTGGCGTTTATCCGCAGCGAACGCGTGCAGATCAGCGCGCTGGTTGAGCGCTTCGACGGGAAGCTGCGGGTGCTGCCTGCCAGTGAGTGATCTCGGGAAAGTCGCCGATTTCGGCCTGAAGCTGGCGGAGTTCGAAGCGATCTTCGATAGCGCGACGGAATTCCATGCGGCGCTGGTCTTCCTGCTGACGACGGGTTTTCGCGGCGCTGTTGCGTTCTTCGTAAGGCTGAGCCATTTCGAGTCTCCCAAGGCGATTACGGGAGTTTCACGATAGGCGTGGGGGATGACGGTTTGATGAAAGTTGCCGGCAAGAAAGCAAAAGATCGCAGCCTTCGGCAGCTCCTACATTGACCGTGTAGGAGCTGCCGCAGGCTGCGATCTTTTGCTCTTAATCGTCGAGGGCTTTTGCCGCTTTCGGCGACAAGCGCAGGCTGCGCAGACTGCGCTTCACGCTCTTGAGGTGGTTGACCAGGCTCGGCCCGCGCGCCATGGCAACGCCCATCGCCAGCACATCGATCACCACCAGGTGCGCGATACGCGAAGTCAGCGGCGTATAGATTTCGGTGTCTTCATGCACATCGATCGCCAGATTGACGGTCGACAACTCGGCCAGCGGAGTCTGGCTCGGGCACAAGGTAATCAGCGACGCTCCGCTCTCGCGCACCAGATTGGCAGTGATCAGCAAATCCTTGGAACGCCCGGACTGCGAAATGCAGATCGCCACATCGGTCGGCTTCAAGGTTACCGCTGACATCGCCTGCATGTGCGGATCGGAATACGCCGCCGCCGTCAGCAGCAAACGGAAGAACTTGTGCTGCGCATCTGCTGCCACTGCACCCGACGCACCAAAGCCGTAGAACTCGACCCGCTGCGCCTGCGACATCAGCGTCACCGCACGCTGCAACTCGATCGGGTCGAGCTTCTCGCGAACCTCCATCAAGGTGTGCAACGTGGTGTCGAAAATCTTCAGGCTGTAGTCGGCGACCGAGTCGTCTTCATGGATCGCGAATTGGCCAAAGCTGGCACCGGCAGCCAGACTTTGCGCCAGTTTGAGTTTGAGATCCTGAAAACCGGAACAACCGATGGCGCGACAGAAGCGCACGATGGTCGGCTCACTGATGCCGACGCTGTGGGCCAGGTCGGCCATGGAGCTGTGCATCACCGCCGCAGGGTCAAGCAGCACGTGGTCGGCGACCTTGAGCTCCGACTTGCGTAACAGGTGACGTGACTGGGCGATGTGTTGCAGCAGATTCAAGGGGCTGGACTCTTCTTATGGGCAAGGATGTAGCACGCTTGTAGTTATACTACATGAATTGGCTTTTTGCCTGCTCAATGCGTAACTCGATGTCCCCATATCAGGCGCGATGAGCTGCATGTAGCCCTTAAAGCGGTTTTTCCTGATCGCGCAAAAGCCCGGCCAGACTGGCAGCTTCCACCGGACGGCTGATCAGATACCCCTGCACTTCATCGCAACGTTCGGCGCGCAGAAATTCCAGCTGATCCTGGCGCTCGACGCCTTCGGCCACCACCTTCAGCGACAGCCCATGCGCCATGGCAATGATCGCGCGGGTAATCGCCGCATCTTCACTGCCCTCACCCAACCCGCGAATGAATGCCTGATCGATCTTCACGTAATCCACCGGAATGCGCTTGAGGTAACTCAGCGATGAATAGCCGGTGCCGAAGTCGTCGATGGCCAGTTTCACCCCTAGATCACGCAGTTGCTGGAACGTCGCGATGATGTGTTCGACGCTGTCGAGCAACTGGCTTTCGGTCAGCTCCAGTTCGAGGTAGTGCGGCGCCAGCCCGGTTTCCTCCAGCACTTGCCGCACCAGACTGACCAGCTTGCCCTGCCGCAATTGATGCACCGAAAGGTTCACCGAAACGCGGATCGGCTCCAACCCCTGGCGCTGCCACTCGCAGGCCTGCCAGCACGCCTGACGCAGGACGAATTCGCCGATCGGCCCGATCAAACCGGTTTCCTCCGCCAGCCCGATGAAATCCCCCGGCGGCACCCGGCCCATGGTCGGATGATCCCAGCGCACCAGCGCTTCCGCCGCATTCAAGCGTCCGGTTTCCAGGCACAACTTGGGCTGATAGAACACTTTCAGCTGCTTGTCTTCGATGGCTTTGCGTAACTGGTTTTCCAGCTGCAAGCGCTCAAGGGTGCTGGCCTGCAGGCTTTCGGTGTAGAACTGGAAGTTATTGCCGCCGAGGTGCTTGGCATGCTGCATGGCCATGTTCGACTGGCTGACCAGCGCAGAAATCTCCCGCGCATTGTCCGGCAACATGCTGATGCCCATCGACGCGCTGACCACCAGTTCATGGCCTTCCACGGTCAGCGGCAAGCGCAGTTTGGTCGACAAGCGCGTGGCCACCCGGGCCAGACTCGACAGATTGCCGTAGGCATCGAACAGCACGGCGAACTCGTCGCCGGACAACCGCGCGATGGTGTCCGCTTCCGGCAAGGCGTTGACCAGACGGCGCGCCATTTTCTGCAGCAACTGGTCGGCAATCTCATGGCCGAGGCTGTCGTTGAGCAGCTTGAAGCGATCCAGATTGATGTGCAGCAACGCCAGACTGCGTCGACCCTGACGCGAACGCTGATGCGCTTCGTGCAAGCGTTCGCGGAACAGTGAGCGGTTGGCCAGACCGGTCAGTTCGTCGTAATGGGTCAGGTAACGCATGCGCTCTTCGGATTCACGCCGCGCCGAAAGATCGGCGAAGAAACCGACGATATGACTGACATTTCCCCGACCATCACGCACCGTATTGAGTTGCAGCCACTGCGGATACAGTTCGCCGTTCTTGCGCGTTTCCACCAGTTCGCCCTGCCAACTGCCGTGCTGCTCCAGTGCATGACGGATCGCCACGTAATGACGGCGGGCGTCGCGGCTGCACGGCAACTCGACAACGTTGCGCCCGAGCATGTCCTCGATGTCGTAACCGGTGACCCGGCTGAACGCCTGATTGATCGCGATCAGCGCGTAGTTTGGGTCGAGAATCACGATGCCTTCACTGGCCGCTTCGAACACCGTCGCCGCCAGGCGCTGCTGTTCTTCGAGGCTTTTGCTGGCGCTGATGTCGCGACGGGTGCCGACCATGCGGATTACCCGCCCGCTGTCGCTGCGCTCTACCGCGCGGCCCCGGTCCTCGATCCAAACCCAATGACCATCGCTGTGACGCACGCGGTATTCGATCTGGTAGTCCTCGGTGCGGCCCTTCAAATGCTCGATCAACGCGTATTTCAGCGTCGGCACATCGTCGGGATGTAGGCGAGGCTTGAGGTCGCGCAGGAGCGCCGTGACGTATTCCGGAGCGAGGCCGAACAGTTCCTGAATCTGCGTGTGGTGGACTTCGTCGGTTTGCAAATTCCAGTCCCACAGCCCCAACTCACTGGCTTTCAACGCCAGCGCCAGCCGCGCTTCGCTTTTGCTCAAGGCCTGATTGGCCGCGTCCAGCTCACGGCTGCGCTGGGCAACGCGGTCTTCGAGTTCGACCTGAGCTTCACGCAGCTTGCTCTCGGCACAGCGCCGGTGGTCGATTTCCTTGGCCAACTCCTGATTGAGCTGCTTGCTGCGCGACTGCGTCTGCTGCAGGTGTTCGATCAAGTGCTGATTCTGGAAGCGCCGCAGCAAGCCGCGATCGATCAGGCGATTGACCTGCCACGCCACCACGCTCAGCGAGCCGAGCAGGATCAACCCGAGCCAGCCCCAGCCGCGCGCCTGCTCATCACCGCCCCAGAACAGATAACCGATCGCTGGCAACAGACAGGGCAAGGTAAAGGAAAGAAACGCCGGCAGGCTCACCGCGTAAGCGACACTGGCCGACAAGGTTGCGGCGCCGATCAGGCCGAACACCCAGGCCTGCTGCATGAAGTTGTCGGCGGGCACCAGGGCGATGCCGGCGCCAGCCAAAGTCAGACCGGTCATGGTCGAGCCAAGCAGAAACATCCGCCGCCAGACCGGTTGCGCCTGCCGATCCGGGATGGCCGAGTCGAACGCGGCGACCTGAATCACCCGCAACGCCACCAGTGACAACAACCACACCAGCCAGACGCTTACCACAAAGTAACGCTGCGGGCTCCAGAGCAAAGCGGCGCAGACCAGACCATTGATCAACATGAATAGCGTGGGCAACAACGAGCCCTGATACAGCAGACGCGTGCGCTCGACCGCCATTTCGACGGCATAGTGCTTGCGGATAACCCGGGGTTCCACGGAGGGGCCCGACAGTTCAGAGCTGAGGGTCATGGGCAACGTTCTTGTTCTTATAAGGAGGGCGTGCGCCCGAAACGTGGACGGAGCATACACAAGCAGCTCCGGTTGCCAAACTGCTCCAGATCACAATTTCAGCGAAACTTTTCCGCCCTTTGCCACCCGCGAAACCCTTGGAGCGCGGCGGGCCGATGCCTGTAGCCAGTGACCGACCGGTCGTCATCGGCAGGAGTTTCATCGGCTAATGCAAAGCTCGGTTTGCCCGGGCCTGCGGCGCACCCTAGAATGCCCCGATGCGCGATGATCTCTCCCTTCTGCTGAATTCCCTCAACGATGCCCAACGCCAGGCCGTAGCAGCCCCTGTTGGCCGTCAGTTGGTCCTGGCCGGCGCCGGTTCCGGTAAAACCCGAGTGCTGGTGCACCGTATCGCCTGGTTGATCCAGGTCGAAAACGCCTCGCCCCACTCCATTCTGTCGGTGACCTTCACCAACAAGGCCGCTGCCGAGATGCGTCACCGCATCGAGCAGTTGCTGGGCATCAACCCGGCGGGCATGTGGGTCGGCACCTTCCACGGCCTGGCGCACCGCTTGTTGCGGGCGCACTGGCAGGAAGCCGGACTGAGCCAGACTTTCCAGATTCTCGACAGCGACGACCAGCAACGGCTGGTCAAGCGGGTGATCCGCGAACTGGGCCTGGACGAGCAACGCTGGCCAGCCCGTCAGGCACAATGGTTCATCAACGGCCAAAAAGACGAAGGCCTGCGCCCGCAACACATTCAGGCCAGCGGCGATTTGTACCTGGCGACCATGCGCGGCATTTACGAAGCCTACGAGGCAGCGTGCCAGCGTGCCGGGGTTATCGATTTCTCCGAACTGCTGCTGCGCGCCCTCGACCTGTGGCGCGATCATCCGGGACTGTTGGCGCACTACCAGAAGCGCTTCCGCCATATTCTGGTAGATGAATTCCAGGACACCAACGCCGTGCAGTACGCCTGGCTGCGCCTGCTCGGCAAGGGCGGCGACAGCCTGATGGTGGTCGGCGACGACGACCAGTCGATTTACGGCTGGCGCGGCGCGAAGATCGAAAACATTCATCAGTACTCCTCCGACTTCGCGGATTCGGTGACCATTCGTCTGGAGCAGAACTACCGCTCCACCGCCGGCATCCTCAAGGCCGCCAACGCGCTGATTGCCAACAACACCGGCCGCCTCGGTAAAGAGCTGTGGACCGACGGCGGCGACGGCGAAGCAATCAATCTGTACGCCGCGTTCAACGAACACGATGAAGCACGCTACGTTGTCGAAACCATCGAAAGCGCGCTGAAAACCGGCTTGGCCCGCAGCGATATCGCGATTTTGTACCGCTCCAACGCCCAATCGCGCGTTCTCGAAGAAGCTTTGCTGCGCGAGCGCATTCCGTACCGTATCTACGGTGGTCAGCGCTTCTTCGAGCGCGCGGAAATCAAGAACGCCATGGCGTATCTGCGCTTGCTCGAAGGTCGCGGCAACGATGCGGCGCTGGAACGGGTGATCAACGTGCCCGCCCGTGGCATCGGCGAAAAAACCGTCGAAGCCATCCGTGATCACGCGCGCCACAGCGATGTGTCGATGTGGGAAGCGATGCGCCAACTGGTCGCCAACAAAGGCCTGACCGGTCGCGCCGCCGGTGCGTTGGGTGCGTTTATCGAACTGATCGAGAATCTCGCCGCCAAGTGCATGGAAATGCCGCTGCACCTGATGACGCAAACCGTCATCGAGCAATCCGGCCTGATCGCTTATCACGAAGCGGAAAAAGGCGAAAAAGGCCAGGCACGGGTAGAAAACCTTGAAGAACTGGTCAGCGCCGCGCGCAACTTCGAGAACACCGAAGAAGACGAAGAACTGACGCCACTGGCGGCATTCCTCGGCCATGCTTCGCTGGAGGCCGGTGACACCCAGGCCGACGAACACGAAGACAGCATTCAGCTGATGACGCTGCACAGCGCCAAAGGCCTGGAATTCCCGTACGTGTTCCTCGTGGGCATGGAAGAAGGCCTGTTCCCGCACAAGATGAGCCTGGAAGAACCCGGGCGCCTTGAAGAAGAGCGGCGTCTGGCCTACGTCGGCATCACCCGGGCGATGCAGAATCTGGTCATGACCTATGCTGAAACCCGACGCCTATACGGCAGCGAGACCTACAACAAGGTCTCGCGTTTCGTACGTGAAGTGCCGAAAGGTCTGATTCAGGAAGTGCGTTTGTCGAACAGTGTCAGCCGTCCATTCGGCGGTAATCAGTCGATGAGCGGCAGCAACCTTTTCAGCGGCAGCGAGATTCCGGAAACGGGTTTCAGCCTCGGTCAGGCGGTACGGCATTCGATTTTTGGTGACGGTGTAATCCTCAACTTCGAAGGTGCCGGCGCGCAGGCACGGGTGCAGGTGAACTTCAGCGAAGGCAGCAAGTGGCTGATGCTCGGTTACGCCAAGCTGGAAGCGATCTGAGGCCGATTTCGCTTTTGTGTGGGAGCGAGCCTGCTCGCGAATGAAATCACCGCAGTTGATCTGATAGACCGCGGTGCGGCGTTCGCGAGCAGGCTCGCTCCCACAGGGTTTGGCGGTGGATAATCGAACAAGGACATTTCCATGGGCTCAGGCTTCTTTTCTTCCTGGACATTCTGGGCCCTGCTCTCGGCCACTTTCGCCGCATTGACGGCGATCTTCGGCAAAGTCGGCATCGAAAACGTCAATTCCGACTTCGCCACTCTGCTGCGTACGATCGTGGTACTGGTCAGCCTGGCCTTGATTTTGTACGCAACGGGCCAATATCAGTCATTGGGATCGATCTCCGCCAAGAGCTACCTGTTCCTGCTGTTGTCCGGTCTGGGCACGGGCGCATCGTGGCTGTGCTACTTCCGCGCGTTGAAAGTCGGCCCGGCCTCACTGGTCGCTCCGGTGGACAAACTCAGCGTGGTACTGGTGGCGGTGCTCGGCGTGATCCTGCTGGGTGAGAAACTCGACCTGCGCCAATGGGGCGGCATCGGCCTGATCACTGCCGGTGTAGTGATGCTGGCGTTTCGTCGCTAAGCGCGCTTTCTCACTGAACCTGTCCCGATTTCCTACAGCCAAAAGTACATGGCCTTATTGCCCCGACCGAGCTGAACGTAACCTGTCAGGCAAAAGCCCGAAACACTCTCTCGCTAGCCAGTAACACTTCAGCTGTGCAACATGGCGCGCGTGTCTCCACAAACGGGAATTCCCTTTATGAAACGTTTTCTTAGCATCGCCATGGCGTTGTGCATCGGCCTGACGATGAGCCTCGACGCCAACGCCAAGCGCTTTGGTGGTGGCAAAAGCGCCGGCGCTGCGCCGACGCACCAGACCAGCCAGATGGCTCCTTCTTCTCCAGGTGTCGGCGGCGCTGCTGCGACCGCAGGTGCTGCCGGTGCCGCAGGCGCTGCTGCCAAGGCCGGCGGTGCTTCGAAATGGCTCGGCCCTCTGGCCGGTATCGCCGCCGGTGGCCTGCTCGCGTCCATGTTCATGGGCGGCGGCTTCCAGGGCATGCAGATCTTCGACATCCTGATAATGGCCGTGATCGCGTTCGTGATCTTCCGCTTCATCGCCGCACGTCGACGCAAGCAACAGGAGCAGTTCGCTCCCGCCGGCGCGCCGATGCAGCGTGAAGTGTTCGAGCAGAAGCCTGCTGCCATGGGTTCGATCTTCGGTGGTTCGGCTGCACCTGCTGCCGCCCGTCCGGTGATCAACGCGCCGGCGTGGTTCAACGAGCAGAGCTTCCTTGAAGCTGCACGCAGCCACTTCCAGTCGCTGCAGCAGCACTGGGATGCCAACGAAATGGACAAGATCGCCGAGTTCGTGACCCCGCAAATGCTCGAGTTCCTCAAGCGTGAGCGTGCGGATCTGGGCGACGCGTTCCAGTCGACCTACATCGACAACCTCCAGGTGCAACTGGATGGCGTCGATGACCGTGCCGACAAGACCATCGCCACCCTGACTTTCAACGGTGTGTCGAAGTCCTCGCGCTTCGACCAGGGCGAAGTGTTCAGCGAAAGCTGGAACATGGAACGTCCGCAGGGCGAGAACCAGCCTTGGCTGGTTGCCGGTATCCGCCAGAACGGCTGATCACTTCCAGGCGTCACCTGCCGTAATAAAAAACCCCAGCCTCGGCTGGGGTTTTCTATTTCGCGGTTGCATCTATAGCGAGCTACTGTATAAACCGGCCCATATAAACCGCGCCATTCAAGCAAGAGGATCCCGGACGTGGAAGAAATCATCGAACAACTGCGTGAAGCCAACGAACCCGTGCCGGTTCCTTTGGAATTGCCTGACGAAGACCAACTGGTGGAAGTCGAAGAAGAGCTCTTCATCAACATCCCGTTTGTCTTCAAAGAGTTTTTGCTGACCGTCAGCGATGTGGTTTACGGCAGCCTCGAGCCGGTGACTGTCACCGACCCGCAATCGCACACCTATTTGCCGGATGTCGCGGCCAATGCGTGGGACATCGGCGTACCGCGTGACCTGATCCCGATCTGCCAGGACGGTGAGAACTACTACTGCGTCGAAGAAGACGGCACCGTGGTGCTGTGGTCCGGCGAAGAAGAGCTGATCACCGAAGAGTCCTGGGAATCGGTGTGGCACTGGGCGCGGGACGTCTGGCTGGAAAGCTGATCAGCCAGATACCCCCGGCGGTCAATGCCCCGACGACTCTTTATGGTTGTCGAGGGTTTCCAGCAGCGCCACCTGCATCCGCGTATGCACGCGGATGAACCAGCGCCAGAGCAACGCCGCCACGGCGGCCGCGACCACGGCGATCAGCACCAGCAACTTGTTGGTCGGCAGAATACTGGCCGACAAGGCTGCCAACAGCAGGAAAATCACCAGCAGCGAGAGAATCGGGATCACCTCGGAGATCACCCGCCGCACTCGCTGCGTGTGACGCCCGGCCATCTCTGGCTTGACACCCATCTCCGCCAGCAGCATCGACAACGCCTTGAGCTTGCGATAAGCGGCGATCAGGAACGGCAACGACAGCAGCAGCGCCCCGCCCCAGATCAACGCTTTCTGCCAGCTCGGATCGCTGATCCAGTCCTGTAGCCAAGCCGAGAGGCGCGCAGCGAAAAATGCCCCGCTAAAGAAGATCGCAATCACCAACGCCAGATTGACCCCGACCTGTAGCAGGATCTTGCGGATGATCGACGCCAGCATCGCGCCCTCGCCTTGCGGCTGGATGCTGCGCAGCCATTCACCGTACATGCCCAGTACACGGCCTACAGGCTTGGGCACCGCCGCCGACAGCTTGATCGACAGCGGATCAGCCGCGCGAATCAGATAAGGCGTCAGCAACGTCGTAATCACCGACACCGCCACAGCGACCGGATAAAGGAAGTTGCTGGTCACCTGCAGTGTCATGCCCAGTGCGGCGATGATGAAGGAAAATTCGCCAATCTGTGACAGACCCATTCCCACACGCAGCGAGGTGCGTCCGTCATTGCCGGCGATAAACGCCCCGAGGCCGCAGGACAACATCTTGCCGAGCACCACGGCTACGGTGATCACCGCAATCGGCCACGCGTATTGCAGCAGAATCAGCGGATCAAGCATCAGTCCGATGGCGACGAAGAAAATCGCACTGAACAGGTCGCGGACCGGTTCAATCAGGCGCTCGATCTTCAGCAATTGCCGCGACTCAGCCATGATCGCGCCGATCAGGAACGCGCCGAGCACCATGCTGTATTCGAGTTTGACCACCAGCAGACAGAAGCCGAAACACAGGCCGAGCACGGTGATCAACAGCATCTCGTTGCTTTCGAATTTTGCTACGTAAGCCAGCAGGCGCGGCACCAACAGAATGCCGATGACCAACGCGACAATCATGAACAACGACAGCTTGCCAACAGTGGAAAACACTTCGCCGGAGCTGACCGTACCGCTGACCGCGATGCTGGATAGCAGCGCAATGATGCCGATGCCAAGGATGTCTTCAACAATCAGCACACCGAAGATCAACTGAGCAAAGCGCTCGTTCTTCATCTTCAGGTCATTGAGCGCCTTGACGATGATGGTGGTCGAGGAAATCGCCAGAATCGCGCCTAGGAACAGCGAGTCCATGGTGTTCCAGTCAAACCATTGGCCGATCTCGTAGCCGATCCAGATCATCAGCACGATTTCGAGAAACGCCGCGATAAACGCCGTGGCGCCGACCTTGAACAGCTTGCGCAGGCTGAACTCCAGCCCGAGGCAGAACATCAGGAATATCACCCCGAGTTCAGCGAGGGTCTTGATGGTTTCTTCGTCGTGGATCAGGCCGAACGGCGGTGTGTGCGGACCGATGATGAAGCCAGCGACGATATAGCCAAGCACTACCGGCTGCTTGAAGCGGTGGAACAACACGGTCACCACACCTGCGACCAACATGATCACTGCCAGGTCCTGAATAAAACTGATGGCATGCATGGCGTGGGCTCCTTGGATGACGAGGCTCGCGAGCAGACGTCAGAAATGTCTGAGCGAGCTAGGTAAAAATCCGCTTTTCGTGTGGGAATTGCCCTTGAGGCGGGCTTTTGCAGGGTAACACCGCGACTTCCGCCTGAAAGGCGGTGCAATATATGGAAACAGATCGATTCCGGCGTGACGGCGGCCAGTCGCCCGGCGTCCCGATAACGGTGCTTTTGAAAAGTGACCAGGCACCCGCAGAGGTGCTTCCAGAAATCAGCCTTGATCCGTGAGAACGTTATGGAACCCGGAAACGCCCAGCTGTCGATGACGGTACTGATGACCCCCGACATGGCCAACTTCTCAGGCAATGTCCACGGCGGCACCCTGCTCAAATACCTCGACGAAGTGGCCTACGCCTGCGCGAGCCGTTATGCCGGCCGCTACGTGGTAACGCTGTCGGTGGATCAGGTGATTTTCCGCGAGCCGATTCATGTCGGCGAACTGGTGACCTTCCTCGCCTCGGTCAACTACACTGGCAACACGTCGATGGAGGTCGGCATCAAAGTCGTCACCGAAAACATTCGCGAGCGTTCGGTGCGCCACACCAACAGCTGCTTCTTCACCATGGTTGCGGTGGATGACCAGCGCAAGCCGGCCGCAGTGCCGCCGCTGCAACCGCAGAACAGTGAAGACAAGCGTCGCTACATGCAGGCGCAGCAGCGTCGGCAGATTCGCCAGGAGCTGGAGAAGCGCTATCAGGAAATCAAGGGCGACGCCTGAGATTTATAGCGATCGGATGACCGCTTTCGCGAGCAAGCTCGCTCCCAAATTTGGTTTTGTGTACGCCACAGATCCAGTGTGGGAGCGAGCTTGCTCGCGAATGGGGGCAACGCGGTCTTACAGACTGATCGCCGTCGCCTCGAACTTCACCCGCGGATGCGCAATGCGATCCTGCGCCCGCACCAGTTGCAGCTCATAGCTGGCGCAGGCTTGAGTTTCCAACAGCACCTCATGCACCGCCGCCGCCGTGAATTCAAACGCCGCCACCAGGCTATCGCCCAACAACACCCGCGCCAGAAACAGGCCAGACGTCAGATCGCCCACGCCCACTGGCTGACGCGGAAACGCCAGCAGCGGACGGCGCAGATGCCAGCTGCCTTCAGCCGTCACCAACAACATCTCGAAGCCATCGGCCGGTTTGCCCGGATAGTCCAGATGCTTGACCAGTACTGCTTTCGGCCCACGCGCCAGCAAGGCCCGCGCCATTGCCAGGCAATCGAACAGCGACTGTGGCTTACGCCCGGAGAAGCTGTCCAGCTCCAACTGGTTCGGACACATGATGTCCGCCACGGCTGCTGCTTCCTCCAAGAGGAAATCGCTGACTTCGGTCGGCACGCTGCAACCCTTCTCCGGATGGCCCATCACCGGATCACACAGATACAGCGCTTTCGGGTTGACCGATTTGATGCGCTCGACGCCGCTGAGGATCGCTCGACCCTGCGCCGCGCTGCCAAGGTATCCGGACAGCACCGCATCGCAGTTGCCCAGCTCGCCAATCGCTGCGATACCTTCAACCAGCTCGGGAATCTGCTGCGGCGCCAGCACTTCGCCAGCCCATTGGCCGTACTGGGTGTGGTTGGAAAACTGCACGGTGTTGAGCGGCCAGACATTGACCCCAACCCGCTGCATCGGAAAAACCGCGGCGCTGTTGCCGGCGTGGCCGAACACCACGTGGGACTGAATGGCGAGCAGATGAGGCGTACGTTTCATTCGGGTCATTCCGTAAAACGATTGAAATTCAAGCCGCGCAGTATGCGACGAAACGCAGCCTGTACGACAGACCGGCGACGCAGTTAAGCTGACGCTATCTTTTGGAGTTCGATGTTGATGCTGACCCTGGAAAACATCTTCGTGCTGATACTGTTCGCCGCTGCCGGCGCCTGGCTATGGCACAACCACGGCTTGCGCGAGCGGGCGCTGGAGCGGGTCAAGCAGCATTGCCTGAACGTGCGGGTCGAGTTGCTTGACGGCAACGTCGCCCTGAAGAAAATCGGCTTCATCAAGGATGCCAACGGTCGCCGACGATTGGCGCGGGTGTACAACTTTGAATTCACTGTGACCGGCGAAACCCGGCATAACGGCACGATCACCCAGTTTGGCGCGCACAGTGCGCAAATCGAGCTGGCGCCCTACCCGGCACCGTTCGACGACACACCACCGGTGGTTGAAGTACACAAGCCGCGCGCCGAAGTCATCGAGTTAAGCCAGTGGCGCCAGGAACATACAAAGTGGAAGCCTTGAGCTGATTCACTGAATCCGGCATTGCGCCAAACCCTTCTGTAACTCAGCGATATTGTGCGGGTCGACGAAGATCAGCTCGATTCGTGAATCTTTCCGCCATTCGCTAGCCTGCCAAATCAACTCTCCGTTATCCAAGGCATTCGCAGATACCCAGCCCTCCGAGCTGTGGATAACCAGTTTCGCCCGCTGCCAATTGAGGCTGGCTAGCCAGTCAGCCATGCGCCGCTTGTCGAACGTCTGCCCCGGATGCCAACGCCAACCAATGCTCCAGCCCCCCTCCTGCGCCTGACTCAGGCAAATCGGCAGCGCCGGATCCGTCCAGACGGACGGCATTTGTCCTAATCCCTTGGGTACGGCCAGGTTATCCACACCGTTGAGCGCTTTTGCGGCCAGGCCCGGCAGTTCGCTCAGGCTTAATAGCGCCTCTCGAGTCCAAACCAACGGCACTGCCGGCAACTGGCTAGCGATTTTTTCCCTGGCCCTGTCATCAAGGTTTTCAGCCTTGTTCAACAACAGCAGACCAGCGGTTTCCAAGGCTTCCTGTTGCGCTGCCGGCAAGGCTTTCCCCGCTTCAAGCGCCTGAGCATCCAGCACCAGCACACACGGCTGCACCGCCAGCACACCCCGCCACGGCGCCTCATTCAACTGTTTAATCAACTGCGCCGGATGCCCCAGCCCGGAGGGTTCGATGAATAGCCGATCCGGCCTCGCCTTGCGCAACAACCGCCCAAGACCAATCTGAAAAGGCGCGCCATTGACGCAACACAGGCAGCCCCCGGCTACCTCGCCCAGTGCGATACCATCGGCGTCACTCGTCAGCAGTGCGGCATCGAGGCCGATCTGGCCGAACTCGTTGATCAGCACCGCCCAACGCTCACCTTCCGGCCGTTGGGCCATCAGTTGACGAATCAGGCTGGTCTTGCCAGCGCCCAAAGGGCCAGCAATGACATGGGTAGGAATGTTCTGCAACATGGCGGGAAGCTTTCTTGGGAGATGCAAAGATGCGTTGGATGGGATGGTCGTTGCTGTTGACGCTGCTGTCGAGCGAAGCGTGGGCTCAGGCCTGCGTGGTGCACAGTCAGGGCGAGCGGCTTGACGTCAAAGTCTGTCAGCAGAACCGCAATATTCCTGAAAAACTGTTCAACGACGGCTTCTGCCAGCCAACCCTTGCCGGACAAAAAGTCGAGGTGCAATACGTCGATCAATGCCCGAGCGGCGCGTTTGGCGTGTGCAGCAACGCGCAAGTCGCCAATATGCCTTATCGCCAGGATATCCACTATTACGGCGTCGCCACGGATGCCGCGTATCTGAAACCGTACTGCGAAGGCCAGAGCCAGGGTTCTTGGCTCAAGCCTTGAGGCGTCAACCGAGCCAGTCGAGGGTCATTATCAGACGACGCTCACCTGCGGCCGGCTGCGGCGAGCGGTGAATCAGGCCGAAGCCTTCATTGCCACGCGATTTCTCGCCTTTCAGTAAGGCGACGTCGCCGCAATTGAGTTGCTGTATTTGCGCTTGGGGCTCGGCGTTGGCCTGCCCCAATTGACTGCGATCCATCGCGCCTTCCTTGAGCCATTGGCTGCCGACGCCGGCGTAGGTCGTGATCAGCCGCACCGGCACATGATCAACGTGAAAGCGCGGGCACATGGCTTTATCCAGCACCCGCAGGCGCAGGCCGATACGCCGCGCACCGAGCAAGCAGGCGAAGGCGCTGACTAACCATTTCAGGTCGGCGATAAAGCCTTCGTAGCCCTCCATATCGCGGAAGCCCAGAGCCAGACCGGCAAGATCAGGCTCCGCGTCCTCATCCGGCAACTCCAGACACAGTGACTCCGCCAAAGGCTCGTTGAGCGACAGCAGCAAGTGAGCGAATTCGCTGATGTGCAACGGTAGTTGGCGTTGCCAGACGGCAAGGTTGGTGTCGTCTTCGAGAATTCGCGTCAGCGCTTTCGGTGTCGGGCCTTGATGCTGGTGGCGCGTGCGGTTTTGCAGCAATTCAAGCGCGAGCATCAGGCGGCCTCTTCGTGCCAAGGGCCGAACGGATCCGGCAACAATCGCCAGCCTTCGACACCGAGTGCCATTTCATCATCGGTAAGCAGGCAGGCATCGAGTTCGGCAGAGAGCTGCAGGAAATCGATGTTCTGCCCGATGAACACCAGTTCCTGGCGGCAGTCTCCTACGCTCGGCGTCCAGTTTTCCATGATGGCGGCGGTGCTTTCCTTCTCTTGTGGCCACTGCTTCTTTGGCACGAAACGCCACCAGTGCCCGGCAAAACCATGGCGCATCAAACCACCGGCCTGCGACCAACTACCCGCGTCAGTGGGTTTGCTCGCGAGCCAGAAGAAGCCTTTGGAGCGCAGCAACTTACCGTTCAGCCAAGGACGGTCGATAAAGCTGAAGAAGCGTTGCGGGTGAAAGGGCCGGCGGGCGCGATAGGCTGTGGAGGCAATGCCGTACTCATCGGTTTCCGGCACGTGCTCACCGCGTAACTCCTGCAGCCAACCGGGGGCCTGCGCGGCTTTTTCGAAATCGAAACGTCCGGTATTGAGGACTTTTTCCAACGGTACCTCACCCATCACCATCGGGATGATTTCCGCTTGGGCATTGAGACGCTGGAGGATCGCGATCAACTCCTCACGCTCGCGCTGGCTGATCAAGTCGATCTTGCTGATCAACAACACGTCGGCGAACTCGATTTGTTCGATCAACAGATCGGTGATGGAGCGTTCGTCTTCTTCGCCAAGGATCTCGCCACGGGAGGCGAGGCTTTCCGCCGCTTGGTAGTCCGGCAGAAAATTCACCCCGTCGACTACAGTGACCATGGTGTCGAGCCGGGCGATGTCGGAGAGGCTTTGGCCGTATTCATCGCGGAAGGTAAACGTCTCTGCCACGGGCAATGGCTCGGAAATCCCGGTGGATTCGATCAGCAGATAATCGAAGCGATCTTCACGGGCCAGCTTGCTTACCTCTTCCAGCAGATCTTCGCGTAACGTACAGCAGATACAGCCGTTACTCATTTCGACTATTTTTTCTTCTGCACGATTCAGGCTGACATCACGCTGGACTTCGCTGCCATCAATATTGATCTCGCTCATATCATTGACGATAACAGCTACGCGCAAACCCTCTCGGTTACGTAGTACGTAATTCAAAAGTGTACTTTTTCCAGCACCGAGAAATCCTGAAAGTACGGTGACAGGCAACTCTGCTGACATTGGATAATCCTCTTCAGAAGGCAGCCAATTGGCGCTTTTGCTGCGCGTGGCGTTTTCGCGCCTCCCACGGTGAATCACGTAGAAAACAAACGCTTTGAAATTGGCCTGCCCAGGCTTAATTCGAATCAATGTTATAGTATAACAATAAGAAGACACCAGCCTTCTCTTGTCCTGATCGACAAAGAGCAGGAAGCTGTGCCAATCCCGAGCCCGGAACTCACCATGAAAAATGCGCTGAAATGCTCAATGTTGAGCCTTGGGTTATTGCTGGCCGGCAACGCCTGCGCTCAATTGCCAGCGCTCGCCAGCTGTACGCGGAGCGCCAATCTGCTGGCGTGCGTGGACGCCGACGGCAACGCTTATAGCGTCAACACCGTCGGCAACACCCTTTATCTGCGGGGTTTTGAAAAGAACGGCCGGCGTTATTGGGCGCAGACCAACAGTCGTTTCGGCCAATTGACGTTCTTCACCGGGATCGCCTCTGATGGCGAAGCCTGGGTTGGCTACACTCGACGTGTCGGCTGGACGACCATCAATCGCTTCTCCAGCTCGGGCGGCGGCAGTGCTAAATTCACCTGCAGCCGCATTACTGGCTGCTAAACCGGCGTGTTTTGTTGGGCTTTCTGCCAGGCAAGATAACTGTCGACAGGCGGGTTCTTTTCAAAGTAACGCTTTAAACCGTCAAACAAGCCGTTGGCCACAGCCTGCTGGTGTCGCGCCGTGACCAGTCGCCGACTGTCGCGTGCATTGGAAATGAAGCCGGTCTCCACCAGAATCGAAGGTACATCTGGCGATTTCAGGACTGCGAATCCTGCCTGTTCCACCCGCTTCTGATGGAGTGTGGTGATGCCGGCCAGACTCCCCAGAACCGCGCCTCCCAATTGCAGACTGGCGGCGATCGTAGCGTTCATCGACATATCGAGAATCACCCCGGCCAGCATCGGATCTTTATCTTTCAGATTGAGCAGGCTGGCGCCGAGCAGATCTGCACCGTTCTCCCGCTGCGCCATGAATCGTGCCGTTGCCGACGTTGCACCGCCCTCCGACAGACAATAGACCGATGCCCCGGAAGCGGTCAGACGCGGAGCCGCGTCGGCGTGCACTGAGATAAACATGTCAGCCTTGTGCTGGCGCGCGATCTCCACGCGCTTGCGCAATGGAACGAAAAAATCGTCATTGCGCACCAGTTTCACATCGAAGCCTTTCTCTTTTTTCAGGCGTTTGGCGAGCAACTGCGCAATGGAAAGCACCACATCCTTTTCTCGTTCCCCCTTGGCGCCGACTGCGCCGGGATCCTTTCCGCCATGACCTGGGTCGACGACAACAATGATGTCTCGTCTTGGATGTGCCTTCAGCGCAGGTGTTTCACGTGGAACCATTGGCGTATTTGTCGCGGACTTGGCGCGAACCAAATCGAGAACCAAGCGATGACCCTGGCCGTTCTGCGGCGCCAAAAGGAAGCTGTTCAGCAGCGTTGGGCTGCTCAGATCCAGGACAATCCGCGTATCACCGTGGCCAAAAGGCCCGGAGCGAATCGAACGAATCACTGTACCGTTCAGCGCCAGTTGGCTGAAATCTGCGCCAACGCTCGCACCGGACACATCAATGATCAGCCGCTCCGGAGCGCTGAGGGTGAAGGTTTTGTAGCGCACCGGCCCACTCAAATCAAAGACCAATCGCAGTTTCTCATCAGAACGCCATAGCCGCGCGTTGCGAATCTGCGTGGCCGAAGCACTGAAAGGAAGGGCGAAGGCCGTGCTGGCCAGAATCAGATTGAGCAGATGGCGTCTGTGCATATGAAAGCCTGTTCATGAAAAAGGCGTCGTGATTTGTATTGTTATAATGTAACATTGATTTCAATCAACACGACGGTTCCGAACATGAATTCGCTGACACTTCCGGATATCGCTGCGCAATCCGCTCGCCAAGCCTTGCCCCTCGAATGGGTGGGCATGCATGGCATCGCGTTACCTGTTTTATTGGAAGGCCAACGCTTGAGCGCGAAGGCAGATGCGGGAGTGAGTCTGGATGACGGCGAGGCTCGCGGGATTCACATGTCGCGGCTTTATCTGGCGCTGGAATCGCTAGAACAACAGAGCCTTAGCCCTGCTCTGCTGTACCAAGTGCTGAAACGTTTTCTTGATAGCCACGAAGGTTTATCCAACTGTGCCTTCCTGAATATCCACACCGATTTACTGCTGAAGCGCCCTGCGTTGATCAGTCCATTGGCCGGTTGGAAATCCTATCCAGCGACCATTTCAGCCAGCATGAAAAACAAGATGTTCCACGTGGAACTCAAGATCGAAGTGCCTTACTCGTCGACTTGCCCTTGTTCAGCTGCCTTGGCTCGACAGTTGATCCAGCAACAATTCGTCGACGACTTCGCCAATAAGGCCCTTCAGCATGCAGAGGTTCTAGCCTGGCTCGGCTCGACCCAAGGCATCATCGCCACCCCTCACAGTCAACGCAGCACCGCACAACTTCATCTGCACCTCGACGAGTTCATCGATGAATTACCGCTGAGCGTGATCATCAATGACGCCGAAGCGGCCCTCGGCACCGCCGTACAAACAGCGGTCAAACGCGCCGATGAACAAGCCTTCGCCCTCGCCAATGGACAGAACCTGATGTTCTGCGAAGACGCCGCACGCCGGCTGAATCTCGCACTTCGCCGCACACCCGGCGTTAACCAGTTCCACCTGCGCGTGATCCACGCCGAAAGCCTACACGCCCACGACGCTGTCGCCGAAAGCCACTGGCAGCGTGAGCAAGCATGATCCGCTGCCAATCCCTGAGCTGGGGCGCTCCCGGTCAACCGCTGACCACGCCCCTGAATCTTGAGCTGGAAAGCGGCAGCCTCACAGCAATCATCGGTGCCAACGGCTGCGGCAAAAGCAGTCTTTTGAAAGTCATCGCTGGGCTGCAAAAACCCTTGGCAGGCAAAGTTAGCCTGAGTGTTCCACGTCAAAGCGGCTTGTCTTTCCTGCCCCAACAACAGCACCTCGACCGCCAATTCCCCATTAGCCTAGAAGAGTTGATCGCCGCCGGTTTCTGGGGACGCCGACTCTCAACCCGATTGCGCGCACAACGCATGAAAGACGCACTGGAAAACTGGCACCTGAGCGGACTCGAACACCGCCCGCTCATGGCCCTCTCCGGCGGCGAATTACAGCGCGCCCTGCTCGCTCGTTTGAGCCTGACCGACGCCCCGGTTCTGCTCCTCGACGAACCCCATGCCGCCCTCGATGAACTCGGTCAACAATTGCTCTGGCAGCACATCCATGCCTGGCATAACCAAGGCCGAACAATCGTCGTGGTCTGCCATGACCTCGCCGCCGTACGCCAACACATCCCGCAAACCTTGCTGATCAAAAACCGTGAATGCGTGTTCGGCGCCAGCGTCGAACTGATCCAGCAAACCCCTCACACGCAGGTGGCCTGATGCTCGCCGTCGCCCACTTCTGGCAACCGTTCAACGAGTTCGTGTTCATGCGCCGCGCCCTCCTTGGCGGACTGGTCTTGGCGTGCAGCACGGCACCACTCGGCGTGTTTTTGATCCTGCGACGAATGAGCCTGATCGGTGACGCCGTCGCCCACGGCATCCTCCCCGGCGCCGCACTGGGATTCTGGTTCGCTGGCCTGAGCCTTCCCGCCCTCACACTCGGCGGCCTCGGCGCCGGTCTGAGCATGGCCGGTCTCGCCGCCTGGATCACTCGCCGCACCGGTCTGCGCGAAGACGCCAGTCTCGCCGCGATCTACCCGATCTCCCTCGCCAGTGGCGTGCTGATTCTCGGCATCGCCGGCAAACGACTCGATCTCCTTCATCTGCTGTTCGGCTCGGCACTGGCCGTCGACGGTCCGACCCTCAACGGCATGTTGTGGGTCTCGGGATTCAGCCTTCTCGCGATGGCACTGATCTACAAACCTCTGCTGCTCGACACCCTCGACCCAATGTTCCTGAGAACCGTCAGCCGCCTCGGCCCACTCGCCCATGGCGTCTTTCTGACCCTCGTGGTGCTGAATCTGGTAATCGGTTTCCAGGCCATCGGCGCGCTGATGGTGGTCGGACTGATGATGCTCCCCGCCGCCGCCTCACGATTCTGGAGCCGCCGTCTGCCGATACTGATTGCCATCGCAGCCGTCATCGGTTGCCTCTCGGTGTGGTTCGGCTTGTTGCTCTCGTTCTACTACTCGTTGCCCAGCGGCCCGGCCATCGTGCTGGTAGCAGGCCTTGGCTATCTGTTGTCCGTGGTGTTCGGGCCGGTACACGGTCTGTTGCGCCGCCCACCGTTGCTCACATCCCAATGAGGTGTTTCCCGATGCGCGCTCTACTCGTGCTGTTCAGCCTGATGTTGTCGATGTCATTGTCGGCCGCGGAAAAACTGCCCGTGGTCACCAGCTTCAGCATTCTCGCCGACATGGTCCATCAGGTCGGCGGCGAGCATATCCAGATCACCAACATGGTCGGCCCGGATGCCGATGCGCACACCTACGAGCCGACGCCGGACGATGCCAAAGCGCTGCTCAGCGCGAAACTGATCATCAAGAACGGCCTCGGTTTCGAACCGTGGCTGGATAGAATGGTGACCAGCACCGAGACCAAGGCCACGGTCATCAGTGCCAGCCATGGCGTGATTCCACGCTCACTGGATGAAGATGGCCAAACCGTTCCCGACCCGCATGCCTGGCACAATCTGGCGAACGCCGAGTTGTACGTCGCCAACATCACCAAGGCGCTGATCTCTGCCGACCCGGCGAACAAGGCTGACTACGAACGCAACAGCCAAGCCTATCTGAAGCAGATTTACGCGCTGCTCGCCGAAGCCAAAAGCAAACTCGGTTCGCTGCCGCCGGGCAATCGCAAGATCGTCACCAGCCATGATGCCTTCGGTTATCTCGGTCAGGCGTACGGCATCGACTTCATGGCGCCACAGGGTTTGTCCACTGAACGTGAACCCTCCGCCGCCGAAGTCGCAGCACTGATCACGCAGATTCGTCAGGCCAAAGTCAAAGCGGTATTCATGGAAAACATCAAGGACGCCCGCCTGCTCAAACAGATCGCCGACGAAAGCGGCGCGCACATTGGTGGCACGCTCTACTCCGACGCACTCGCCGCCAGCGGCCCCGCCAGCACCTTCACCGGTCTGTTCGAATACAACCTCAACACCCTCTACAACGCGCTGAGCCGACCATGATCCGCAAGAATCCTTCAGGTGATTTACCACAGATCGCCGAGTCGGCCTACGTCGATAAAACCGCGATCATCTGCGGCAAGGTGGTGATCGGCGAGAACGTCTTCGTCGGCCCCTATGCGGTGATCCGCGCCGACGAAGTGGACGCCTCAGGCGAAATGGAGCCGATCATCATCGGCGCCAATTCGAATATCCAGGACGGCGTGGTGATCCACTCCAAATCCGGTGCAGCGGTGACCATCGGCGAGTTCAGCTCCATCGCCCACCGCTCGATCGTCCACGGCCCCTGCGTCGTTGGCGACCGCGTGTTCATCGGCTTCAACAGCGTGTTGTTCAACTGTGTGGTCGGCAATGGTTGCGTAGTTCGACACAACTCAGTGGTCGACGGCCGGGATCTGCCGGACGCCTTCTATGTACCCTCCACTACTCGCATTGGCCCGAGTACAGATCTGTCGTTGTTCCCTCCTGTGAGTGTCAGCGCTTCGGAGTTTTCCGAGGACGTGGCGCGCACCAACGTCGATCTGGTGCGCGGCTACAAAGCCTTGCAGAACGAGTTCTGAAACCATGAGCAGCGTGCTGATTCGTAACGCCAGGCTGGTCAACGAAGGACGCGAGTTCGACGGCGATCTGTTGGTCAGCAACGGACGCATCGTCAAGATTGCACGCAGCATCGAAGGTGAAAGCGCCACGATAGAAATCGACGCCAACGGCCAATGGTTACTGCCGGGGATGATCGATGACCAAGTGCATTTCCGCGAACCGGGTGCGCCGGCCAAGGGCAGCATCCACACAGAGTCACGCGCAGCGGTGGCCGGTGGCATCACCAGCTTCATGGACATGCCCAACACAAATCCGGCCACCCTCACCCTCGAAGCCCTGGCGGATAAAAAGCGCCGGGCGGCGATCAACTCGGTGGCTAACTACGGCTTTCACTTTGGCGTGAGCCGGGACAATCTAGATACGGTTGCCGCACTCAATCCGTGTGAAGTGGCCGGCGTCAAAGTGTTCATGGGCGCCTCGACCGGCAACATGCTGGTCGATGATCCGCGCATCCTTGAGCGACTGTTCGCCGAGGTGCCGACCATCCTGTTGGCGCACTGCGAACACACGCCGAGCATCGACGCCAACGCGGCCAATCTGCGTGAGTTGTTCGGCGATCGTATTCCGGCCGCCGCTCACCCACTCATCCGTAATGCCGAGGCGTGTTATCGATCCTCATCGCTCGCGGTGGAACTGGCTAAAAATCACGGTACGCGCCTGCATGTTTTGCACCTGACCACGGCGCGTGAACTGGCATTGTTCGAAGACAAACCGCTGGCGCAGAAACGCATCACCGCTGAGGTGTGTCTGCATCATTTGTTGTTCGATGATCGCGACTATTCAAAGCTCGGCAACCTGATCAAATGCAACCCGGCGATCAAGACTCAGAGCGACCGCGATACTTTGCGTGAAGCGTTGAACAGCAATCGGCTCGACGTTATTGGTAGCGATCACGCGCCGCATACCTGGGAAGAAAAGCAGCAGCCTTATGCTCAGGCGCCTTCGGGGTTGCCACTGGTGCAGCATGCGTTGCCGGCGCTGATGGAGCTGGTGGCAGATGGGGTTTTGCCGATCACAACCTTGGTGGCGAAGACCAGCCATCGCGTCGCGGATCTGTTTGCGATTCCGGATCGTGGTTATTTGCGTGAGGGGTATTGGGCGGATCTGGTGCTGGTTGAGGCGCAGACGCTGGAGGTCGATCGGCAACCGATTCTGTCGCAGTGCGGATGGACGCCGTTTGCCGGGCGCAGCTTTCGGCATCGGGTGAACGCGACGATGGTGTCGGGGCAGATTGCTTGGAGAGGTGGTCGGGTGAATGAAGGATGTCGCGGGTTGGCGCTGAGGTTTATGCGCTGAGCTTGAGGACGATTTCGCGAGCAAGTCGAATCGTCGCACCGTCGCTCCCACAATTGGAACGCATTTCAATGTGGGAGCGAGCCTGCTCGCGAAGCTTTCAGGCTCTTGGTTTCACAGCGCCGCAATCCTGGCCGAGCCAAACCGCGCGCGTCTCCAGGCTGCCCTTCTGGTTGATCCCGATCGCATTGAACGTGCCGTTGGCCACGGTGGTGAACTCACGATCACTGAGGAACGTTGCCACCCCGGTGCCCTGCGCTTTCGGGCAACTGAAACGGAATTTCCACTGGTTGCCGGTACGCTCGGTGATCTGCTGTTTGCAGCCCGATTGCGGGTCGGCCAACGGAATATCGTTGGTCGCCACCTGTTCAGGTGTCAGGCAGGCACGAATGCCTTTTCCGCCAATATTGATCCCGTTCTTCTCCAGCGCCGCGCGCTGTTGCGGGGTCATCTGGCCTTGCAGCTGGCCGAGGATCGATTGCACATCCATCGGCTGATCATCGACCTTGACGTTGCTCGATGTCATTTCCCACAGCCCCGGCTGCAGCATCTGCGCCTGCGCAACCACCGGCAATGCCAAACCCAGGCCCAGCGCCAAACCCAGCAGACGAACGTTCATCGAAAAACTCCTGATCAGTAGTGGCCGTTAGACGTCGGCCGATTGCTTCGGTTCATGCACCAATTAAATAGCGACATTCGCGACAGAACATGGTCTGTTAAGCATTGAATCTTCCGGAGCAAGGCTGCCCCATGGATTATTTTGGACCGCACATTTTCGGTTATCTGATCGCCCTGATACACACCCTCGGCTTGATCGCCGCGATTCACGCGGTGCTCACCGTACGCACGGCTCAAGGCTCGATCGCTTGGGCATTGTCGCTGATATTCATTCCCTACCTCACGCTTATTCCGTACCTGGTGTTTGGCCGCAGCACTTTTGATGGTTACATCAAGGCGCGGCGTCAGGCCAACGAACAGATGCGTCAGGCGATCTCCGAACTGAACTGGCGCCCGTGGGTGGAAGAGGCACTGACCGCGCGCGCCTCGAATGCCTACGCCTCGTTACGCGCGATGCCCAAACTGGGACGTATGCCTTGTCTGGCGAACAACGAAGTGCAATTGCTGGTAAACGGCACGGCCACCTTCGAGGCGATTTTCCAGGCCATCGATCAGGCGAAAGAAGCGGTGCTGATCCAGTTTTTCATCATTCACGATGATCGACTCGGCCAGCGTCTGCGCGACCTGCTGCTGAAGAAAGCTGCCGAAGGTGTGGCGATTCATCTGCTTTACGACCGCATCGGCAGCCACGCCCTGCCCCACAGCTATGTGCAGCTGCTGCGCGATGCTGGCGTCGAGGTGAAAGCCTTCGCCACACGCAGCGGCTGGCTCAATCGCTTTCAGGTCAACTTCCGTAACCACCGCAAGATCGTCGTGGTCGACGGCGTAGTCGGCTTTGTCGGCGGGCATAACGTTGGCGATGAATACATGGGCGAAAAACCACCGCTGGCACCTTGGCGCGATACCCATGTGAAAGTACGTGGCCCGGTGGTCGCATGCATGCAGGAGTCGTTTGCCGAAGACTGGTTCTGGGCTGCGCGTACCCTGCCGCCGCTGATCCTGCCCGATGAATACCCGGATGACGGCGTGCTCTGCCAATTGCTCGCCAGCGGCCCGGCGGATGCCTATGAAACCTGCTCGCTGTTCTTCGTCGAAGCGATCCACGCGGCGACCGAACGGGTGTGGATCACCAGCCCGTATTTCATCCCCGATGAAGCGGTATTTGCAGCGTTGAGATTGGCGGTGTTGCGCGGCGTCGATGTGCGTCTGCTACTGCCGTCGCGTCCCGATCACCGCATCGTTTACGCCGCTTCCAGCCTCTATGCATTCGAAGCAGTGCGCGCCGGTGTGCGGGTGTTCCGCTACGAACCCGGTTTCCTGCATCAGAAAGTGGTGTTGATCGACAGCGAAATCAGCGCCATTGGCAGTGCCAATCTGGACAACCGTTCGTTCCGGCTGAATTTCGAAGTGATGCTGCTGACCGTCGACAGTGACTTTGCCGCCAGTGTGGAAAACATGCTCATCGCGGATTTCGAGCAAGCCTACGAAATCGCCAAAGAAGAAAGCCGGGAGATCCACCGCCTGCAACAAGTCGGCATGCGGATCGCCCGGCTGATTTCGCCGATTCTTTGAAACCCTCCCCCCAAAGGAAGAGAGAAAAGGCTCAAGGGTTGTAGATGTCGTCACGGGTCCATGGCAGTTCATGGCTGCCATCCGGATGCGCCTTCACCGCGAGGATCTGGTGCAAATTGATCCAGCCGCGCGCAAACGCATAAGCGCAGCCAGCCAGGTACAGACGCCAGATGCGCAGCGCCTGATCCGGCACCAGTTTGCCGGCAGCTTCCAGATTGTCCTCCAGCCGCTCGCTCCAGTGATCCAGCGTACGCGCGTAGTGCAGGCGCAGACTTTCTACGTCGACAATCTCCAGACCGGCTTCGCTGATCTCGGCCGAGATCATCGCCAGGTGCGGCAACTCACCGTTGGGAAACACGTACTTCTCGATAAAGTCCCCGGCACCGCGTCCCACCGGTCGGCCATCGGTGTGTTTGGCGGTGATGCCGTGATTCATCACCAGACCGCCCTCCTTCACCGCGCCGAACAGGGTTTTGCAGTACTCGGGCAGATTGGCGTGGCCAACGTGTTCGAACATGCCGACGCTGACCACCTTGTCGAAACGCCCGTCCTGGGGCAGATCTCGATAGTCGAGCAGTTGCAGTTCGATCTGGTCTTCCAGACCTTCGGCCTTGACCCGTTCGCGTGCCAGTTCAAGCTGTTCCTTGCTCAACGTGATACCAAACACCTTGGCGCCGAATTCCCGCGCGGCATACCGCGCCAGTCCACCCCAGCCGCAACCGACATCCAGCAGGTAGTCGCCTGGCTGCAAACGCAGCTTGCGGCATAAGTGGCGGAATTTGGCTTGTTGCGCCTGCTCAAGGGTTTCGCTGCCCGTTTCGAAATACGCGCAGGAATACGCCATGTCGCTGTCCAGCCAGAGCTGGTAGAACGCGTTGGACAAGTCGTAGTGGTAGGAAATGGCTTTGGCGTCGGTTTCCTTGTCGTGCAGGGTGCGCACTGGCTGACTGTCGTCATCTTCGCCGAGCAAAGCGTTGCTCAATTCGTCGCAGACCCGGATGACCTCGCTGATCGAGCCCTCCAGTTCCAGTTTGCCTTCAACGAATGCCGCTCCGAGCGCATCAAGGCTTGGGTGGGTGAACTGGGTGACCATCTGCGGGTCCTTGACCACGATGGTGACGCTGGGCGTCGGCCCCAGATTGAACTCATGGCCGTCCCAGAGTCGCAGGCGAAGCGGAAGCTGCAGATTCTGTAAGGCCGGTGGAAGTTGCGCGAGCATGGAAAATCCCCCTTGTTTCAGACGTCTGATCTGAGGGTAGACCATCCCGGAAAAATAGCAGGCTATCGATTTGATTAGCCTGATCTATCGTTGCAGACGCTCCAGCAAACCTTCCTGAATCCACTGTTTCAGCCAGGTAACGGCTTGAAGTGGCGCGCCCTCACCATAATTGACTGCTAACTCGGCGCACAGTTCGGCGAAACTCCAGCCTTCGTTGAGCATGCCATCGAGGGCAAAGGCTTGCGCCGGATCGAGGCTGCGGTAACTGCAGATCAGCTGGTTGCGCCAGATCAGGCAGATCTGTGGGATGTCGAGCGCCATGCTGTCGGGGAACTCTGATTCTTCCTTTACCGCGCGCCACACTGAAAGACTATTGAAGCGGCATTCCAGCCACTGCAAGGACGACACCGGTCTGACCCGCAGCTCCGGCCATTCCTCCGGAACAAGAGCGGCCATGGCTTCAATCGTCAGCGGCTCACCAAAAGGTGCATCGAAAGCCAGGGTGAATGCCCATTCGAGCGCAATCAGCTCAGCCAGCGGCGCACTCTGCTCCGGCACCAGATGCTCGCGAACAAAACCTTCAAAGCCTTTGCCCAGCCAGCGCAGGCTGTAATGCGCTGACGGATACTGACGGATGTACGCCATGCCGAGGGCGTCGAATTCTTCATCGCCCATCCAGTACAGGACCGTGGGGAAGTCATTGCGCAAGACTTCCAGCAACCGCGCTTTGTAAGCGTTGTGATAGATCGCCAGGCCCGTATCGACATCCAGTGTCGGACCACCGATCAGGCTCCTGCCCAGAGTCGGATTTGCGCCGGGGTCTTCTTCGAGCAGAAACGATTCGAATGCCAGTTGCCACTCTTTCAGGCGCATTGCTGCCTCCCGGCCAGAACCTTGTTACCCAGCTGACGGGCCTTTTGCAGTTCATCGAGCAATTCATCGAAAGGTGGAAAATGATCGTCACGCTCCAGCAATGTGGCCACCGGACCGAAATGTTCAAGCGTGCGTTGATAGAGCGCCCAGACCGGGTCGCTCACCGGATGGTCGTGGGTGTCGATCACGTAATCGCCGTAATCACTGTGCCCCGCCAGATGCAATTGGCGGACTTTGTCGACGGGCAGGCTGCTGATGAACGTCCATGGATCGAAGCCGTGATTACGTGAGCTGACGTAGACATTGTTGACGTCGAGTAGCAATTCGCAGCCACTCACGCGGCTAAGCAAAGCGAGAAATTCCCACTCAGTGAAATCATCCGAGGCGCCGCGTACATAACTGGAGACGTTCTCCAGCACCAACGGACGCTGCAAAATATCCTGAACCTGCATTACCCGAGCGGCGATGTAATCCAGGCTTTCTTCGGTGTAAGGCAGCGGCAGCAGGTCATGTAACTGATGGGCATTGCCACGACTCCAGCACAAATGGTCGGAGATCCATGCCGGTTTTACTCGTTCGGTCAGTTGTTTGAGCTGGTTGAGATAGTCCGGATCGAGGGCATGCGGCCCGCCGATAGACAGAGATACACCGTGCATCACCAACGGATAACGCTCGGCGATGGCATCGAGGTAATGCAGGGCCTTGCCGCCCGGCACCATGAAATTTTCCGAGACCACTTCGAACCAGTCGACATCTGGCGACTGCTCAAGGATCTGCTGGTAATAAGCGCTACGCAAACCCAGGCCGTAGCCCAGGAAAGGAATGGAAGCAGACATGCGCGGACTCCTGATAAAAAGTGGCCGCAGTGGCGCCAACCACTGCGGCAACACTTGCCGGTCAGTTATTCGCCGACCTTGCCACCGGCTTTATCGCAAGCCGACTGGGTCATGGCTTTGAAGCCCTGGCCTTTGCAGGAGCCCATGCCTTTGCAGGCGTGGTCTTTGGTCTTGCAGTCGTTCTGGCCTTTGCAGGCGTTCACGCCGTAGCAGTGAACGTTGGCATCGGCAGCCATCGCGTTGGTGGCAACACCGGCAAACATCGTGGCGGCAGCCAAAGCGAGAGCGGCACCAGCAGCAGCGGATTTGATCGTCATTTTTCTTATCCTCGGTCATCGTCAGGGGTGTCGGCTGGAAGGTTTGTTCAGTCCCGACATAGCACTAGAGAGAGCCGCCCCGACGGCGTTACAGCGGATCGAAAAATAATTTCAGAGGTCTTCCTTGAGCTTCAGTAGCGGCTCTTGAAAGCGCAGTAACCGCCCGGCGTTGCCCAATACCAGCAAGGTGCTGAGGTTATGCAGCAGCGCGGCGATCATCGCCCCGGCGGCACCCAGCCAGCCGAATGCAGCGAACACGACGATGGCCAGCGTCCAGCCCAGACCGATGATGACGTTGACCTGCAATGTTCGGCGGCACTGGCGGCTGAGGCGCACGCAGGTGCCGAGTCGGCGCAGGTCGCTGCCGATCAAGACGATGTCGGCCGAGGCCAGCGCTATGTCTGCACCACCGGCGCCCATTGCCACACCGACCACACCGGCCTTGAGCGCGAGAGAATCATTAATGCCGTCACCGACCACCATCGGCCGGAAACCATTGTCGATTTCCTTGAGCACGCGATTGAGTTTGTCCTCGGGCAAGGCCTGAGCTTCGACCTCATGCAAACCGACCTCTTTGGCCAGCGACTCAGCCACGCTTTGTCGATCGCCCGTGAGCAACAGTTGCCGTCCAAGACCCAGCTCACGCAACTCACTGAGGGCAAATCGGGCTTCCGGTTTGACGCTATCAGCGAGCAACAGCCAGGCGAGGAATTCACCGTTCAGCGCCAGACCGGCGATGGGGCCGTCATGATCGGGAACCTTGGTCGTGGCAATGCCCAGTTGCGCGAACAATTCTGGCCGACCGAGCGCCGCTTCGCCCTGCCCGGTCATGGCAACGACACCGAGCCCCTGGCGCTCGTGAATATCACTCAGCGTTAGGTATTGATCCTGACTGAGCAACCCTGCGAGTGCTCGACTGACTGGATGACTACTCGCCGCGCCGAGACTGGCGGCAAGCACCATGACCGCAGACGACTCTGCCTGCGGGCTGTTGATCGACTGCAAACGCAAGGTGCCGTAGGTCAGCGTCCCGGTCTTGTCGACGACCAGCGATGTCAGGTCCGCCAGTTCTTCGAGGAACGCCGAACTGCGAATCAAAATCCCGTGACGCGCAGCCACCGCGACACCGGCAATCGCCGTCGCCGGAGCGGACAACACCAGCGCGCACGGACACGCCGCCACCAACACCGCGAGCATGGCCTGCGCATCGTTGGTGATAAACCAGGTCACCGCTGCCAGCAACAACACCAGCACCATGTAGCTGCCGGCGTAACGTTCGAGCAACCGGGTGATCGGTGGCTTCGAACGCTCGGCGTTCTGCATCAGTGCGATGACTTTGCCGAGGGTCGACTCATCGCCGGTACGGGTAACTTCGATGCGCAACAAACCGTCGAGGTTGATCGCACCGCCGAAGACCGTCATGCCGGCACCTGCCTCGACCGGCACCGATTCACCGGTAATTGAAGCGGTATCGAGACTGGCCTGACCGGACAACACTCGACCATCGGCGGGAATACGATCACCGGCGCGCACTTCAACAGTGTCGCCTGCTTTCAACCTGCCGTTGTCCACTTCGATGATCGAGCCGTCAGCCTGAACCTTACGCGCATGGCTGCGCGTCAGTTGGCCAAGAGCATGGATCGCCTCCTGCGAGCCGATGACGCTGCGCTCCTCCAGGACATGACCGAAGATCATGATGATCGGCAGCAATGCCGCCGTCAGCAGATCGCCAGTCGCCCACGCACCGAGCATGGCCAAGGCAATCAGCTGATCGGTGATTCCGTGCAGGCTCGGATAACGCAGGCTGTACCACGCCGAACGCATCACCGGCACAGCGACCAACAAAGAAGCAACACCCAACAGCAACTGGCTGACCCCGGTTTGCTCCGGGACCAGCCAACGCCAGATCAAACCCAGACCCAGGAGACCCAACGCAAGCATAGCCAAAGTTAGCTGGCGAGCAGCGCGGCGTTGTTCGGCCGAGGACAACAGGCTCGGTGCAGCGGTCGTCGCAGTCATTTACTGGCTCCCTGAATGATCAGGCGGGAATCGTCTTTCGGATCGACCGTGGTCACTGATCCGGCCTGACCGAGAATCTTCGGCATGCGTTCGCGGTAAAGGCGCAGGAGCATTTGCGGGTCAGTGCTCTTGGCCAGGCTCGACACCGTGGCAGTATCGGCAGAGGCTTTAGCCAAGCGCTCACCGGCCTGTGCGTGAGCGACTTGCAGCGTGCGGTCGGCTTGTTCATTGGCGGTCTGGGTGAGTTTCTCGGCGTCGGTGCGCGCATTGGCCACTGCTTTGTCGGCTTGCTGACTGGCCGTCAAAACCGCATTGAAAGCACTGACCGCAGGATCGGGCAGACTCGATTGCACATCGACCCGCGCCACTTCAATCCCGATGCCCTGCCCGCTCGCCTTCAACTCGGCCAAGCGTTTGTTGATGCCCTGCACCAAGTCACCACGGAGCCTTTCACGACGCTCGGCAGCCTGATTGTCAGCACCGATCAATTCCGGGCGAGCGACCAGAATGGTGTCCAGATCCCTGGCGGCCGTCAGCGCCACCGCGCTGCGAGTGACCAATCGATCGAGCGCCGGCAGCACATGATCGGCCTGCAACACGAAGTCATAGGGGTCGGTGACTTTGTAGAAGACCCGCACATCCAGCTGCACGACGCCGGCATCACCGGTCAATAAATAACCAGACCCCGCCAGGGCATCGCTGAGTGGTGTGGCAAAGGAAGCGATGCGATCAGCCTTGAGTGCCTCATCGCTGCGCAACAGGTTTTCCACCCGCCGCTCGATCACCCGATCCGCAGCTGGCAACAAAACCACCTGTTCGAACGGCTGTGGCCAAGCCAACAACAGCCCCGCGTTCTGCACGCGATCCAGAGCACCAAAGTGCAAAACCACAGCACGATTCTGCGGGTCTATCTGCCGCACATTGGAAAATGCCCAAGCCAATGCGGCCAACACTGTCACCGCATACAGGGCGAGAAATGCCAAACGACCGGCCTCAATCCACGGACTGTTTAGCGAATGTGTTCCACGTGGAACTTCTTCACTCATGGCTGCGATCCGGATTTGCTGTCGAGTGTTGGCGGGCCGTCGACCAGCACGCGGAATGGCGCCGCGTCAGTGCGCAAGATCAGTTTGGTGTCCGGGGTAACAATGGTGCCAAGGGTGTCCAGCGAGCGCAGCAAGTTGTAGAGCTGCGGTGAACTGGCGTAGGCGCGGCCATAAATCTGCGCCGCTTCGACGCGGGACTGCGCTTCGATTTCAGCCGCTTTTACCGTCGCATCAGCCTGCACAATTCGCGCATCGCGCTCGGCAGCGGAACGGATTTGCGCAGCTTCACGTTTGCCGATAGCCGTACGCTCGGTAGCGATTGTTTCACGCTCGGCACGCATACGATCGACCGTGGCGGTGAGCGTCACCGACGGCAAGGTCAAACGCTCGATACCGACTTGTACGACACGCACGCCATACGTCGCGAGCAATTGCTGATCAATCTGCTGACGCAGCTGCGCTTCGAATTCAGCGATGTGCACCTGACTGGCATCGGTGTTGACCAAATTGGCCAGATCGAAGCTGCTGGCCGTGGTTTCCAGCGCCGAGCCGACGAAAGTGCGGATCTGCCGCGCGGCTTCGTCCGGCTGGTTCTGTACCGCGCGCATGAAACGCTGCACATTGTCTGGATCACCCTGCACCTGCCACGCCACGTAGGCCTGCACGATGATGCGTAAACCGTCGCGAGTGCCGACATCCTGCAAGCCGCTGGAGGTGGTGCGCAAACGCAAATCCACCGGAATCGCCGCCTCGAATGGCGCCGGCCAGCGCCAACTCAAACCCGGATCAAGCAACACCCGCGACGGGTTACCAAAACGCGTGATGACCGTGGCTTCGCCCGATCGTACCTGCACCAGGCTCGCTGCTGCGACGGCGAACGCCACCAGCAACACTGCCCAACCCATGCGTCGCCACGGGAAAGGGCCACCCTCCTCCGGCGCACCGTGGTGATGATGCCCATGATGATGGTGATGCCCGCCGTGGCCATGATCGTGGCCGCTGTGATCATGCGGTTCGTGAGTATGCGACTGGCTCAATGGGCGACTCCTGGTTGAGCGGTGATGCGCGCGGGCGTCGGGTCAGCCGGCAGCGTGAAGGTCCGCAGATCGATGGTCGGCGCATTGCTGCTGCCACCGAGACGATGGTCGAGTACCAGCAATTTGGCTTTGCTCAGGCCTTGGCCGAGCTGACCGAGATATTGCTCGAGCACGAAAGCCTGACCGGCACTGGCGTAGGCTTTTTGCTCAGCCGTGAATTTCAGATCCGCCGCCTGCGCGGTGGCGCCGGTTTCGCGGGCATTGGCGCTGGCCTGATCGCGAGCAAGGCTGGCCTGCAATTGCGCCTGATTGCTCGCCTCGGCCGCCGCGCCACGCTCACGGGAAATCAACGCTTGCGCGCCGATCTGCGCGGCTTGCACGCTGTGATAGGCATTGGCGGCACCGGCCGGCGGGTGGATGGCTTCGACCACCGTGGCGAGAATTTCCACGCCACTGTTGAGTTGTTGCAGATCACTTTGCACCGCGCGACCGATCTCCTCGCCCAACCCGACCCGGTCTTCACCGAGTAAACCGTCGAGCGTGCGCGAGGCAAAGTCGTGCACCAGAATCCGGCTCGCCGTGCTGCGAATCAGCGTCGACACATCGGCGCTGTTATAGGTTGCGGCCAGCGCGGCCTGATCGGTCAAGCCAATGCGATAGACGAACCGCACGTCCATGTTGACGATCTGAAAGCTCTGCTGAGCGCCACGGCTGCTGGCAATGACTTGCGACTTGTCGTTGACGTGGCTGGCGTCCCACAAACGGTTGGCTGTGATCGGCGCCGGGCCTTCGGCGGGATCGGCCTGCAGCAGTGCCGGGGTTTCGCCAACGCTGGTGGCCAATTCGTGCACCACGCCGTTTTCGACGATTAATACTCGGCCCAATGGCCACGGCAAACCTGTGTGCAATCCCGGGCCGAACACCTGCACCGGTTCGCCGAAACGCTCATAAATGCCGCGACCCTGTAGTGGGATTTCATGGATACCGGTGAGCAACCAGCCGACCGCTGCGACGAGCGCCAGCACCGGCAGAAACGCTCGGCGCATGTAACTGAACGCCCAGATCTGACGCAGATCGATGCCAAAGCGGTTGTGCAATTCGTGCTGCAACGCGAGTAAAGGCTGGGGTGGCCAACGCAGCATATCGGCGACAAAACTGCGCGCCAGCAACGTTGGCTCAAGCTGTTCGTGACGAGGGCTGAAGACTGAAAGAACGGCGCGCAATAGCCACTCGATCGCGACCAATCCCGGCAAGATACCCATCAGTACAGAAACGCGAACTGGCCAAATGACATTCTCGCCAGCGAACAACAAACACAGCGCGCCGAGCACCAGGCTGATGATCGACACGCGCGTCAATTGCGCCAATGAACCTGCTTCCGGCCATTGCGCGGGATTCTCCTGAGCCAGTTGTCGCTCCAGCACCAACAAGCCGAACGCGAGCAGCAATGCCAACGCCGCGCCCACCGTGGCGGACAATCCAACGGCTGCGGCGGGCAATGCGAGGTTCCACACCTGTTCGATACTCAGCGCCACCAACAACGCCCAGCCGCCTAACCACAGCGTCGCTGCACCGATCTGGCCAAGCATATGCAAACCACGCTGACTGAGGCGATCCAGCAACCGTTCGTACCAACCTCCAGGCGCAGAGAACTCCTCATCGGCGTTCGGCGCCAGCACAACAGGATTCATCACCCGCGCGCGCCATTGCGTCACCCACCACGCTGATTGCAGCCCGGCGACCAACACCAGCAGCGCCGCGCTCAAATTAACCAGCAGCGGCAGCCACAATGACTGCGGGGCAAACAGCCCGACAAAAAACGCCAGCACCCACCCTGCCCCGGCCAATGCGCCGAAACTGAATGCCCAGCGGCGCAGACGCCGGCCCTGCGCGGCCGCCTGCTGAAAGCGCGGCAGTCCGGTCACGTGCGTGCCATCCACTTCCAGATCAACTTGCATATCACCCCAAATTCATTAGCCCACACCGCATATCGTTACGATATAACGAAAAGCGTGAAATATTCGTACACAATTGCGCCCATTCAAAGACGCCCAACCTGTCGCTTGCCTGAAGCCTTGACCGAAAAGCCTCGAAACGCACATATTACGTTCGTAATTTTTATTCAGAACTACTTTTAGCGATCCGCATCCATCCAACAGGAGCAAGCGCATGAGCAACTATGACGTAGTGATTCTGGGCGGCGGCCCCGGCGGTTATAACGCGGCGATCCGCGCGGGGCAGCTGGGCCTCAAGGCCGCTTGCGTGGAAGGTCGCGCGACGCTCGGCGGCACCTGCCTGAACGTCGGTTGCATGCCGTCCAAAGCCCTGTTGCATGCCTCGGAGCTGTACGACGCGGCGATGGGCGCGGAATTCGCCAACCTCGGTATAGAGGTCAAACCGACCCTGAACCTCGCGCAAATGATGAAGCAGAAAGACGAGAGCGTGGCCGGCCTGACCAAAGGCATCGAGTTTCTCTTTCGCAAGAACAAGGTCGACTGGATCAAGGGCTGGGGCCACATCGACGGCCCGGGCAAGGTCACGGTGACCGACGATCAGGTCGGCAAAGTCGAACTGACCGCGAAGGACATCATCATCGCCACCGGTTCCGAGCCCACTCCCCTGCCCGGCGTCGAGATCGACAACAAACGCATCCTCGACTCGACCGGTGCACTGTCGCTCAGTGAAGTGCCCAAGCATCTGGTGGTGATCGGCGCCGGGGTTATCGGCCTGGAGCTGGGCTCAGTGTGGCGGCGGCTCGGCGCGCAGGTCACCGTGGTCGAATACCTCGACCGCATCTGCCCGGGCGTCGATGGCGAGGCCGGCAAAACCCTGCAACGCTCACTGAGCAAACAAGGCATCGCGTTCAAGTTGAGTTCGAAAGTCACCAGCGCCACGTCTTCCGCAAGCGGTGTGCAACTCAGCGTTGAGCCGGCCGCTGGCGGCACTGCCGAGTTGCTTGAAGCCGATTACGTGCTGGTCGCTATCGGTCGTCGCCCGTACACCCAGGGCCTCGGTCTGGAAAACGTCGGCCTGAGTACCGACAAACGCGGCATGCTCGCCAACAAACAGCACCGCACCGAAGCCGCCGGGGTCTGGGTGATCGGCGACGTCACGTCCGGGCCGATGCTCGCGCACAAGGCTGAAGACGAAGCGATGGCCTGCGTCGAGCAGATCCATGGCAAGGCTGGCGAGGTCAATTACGACCTGATCCCCAACGTGATCTACACCCGACCGGAACTGGCCAGCGTCGGCAAGACTGAAGAACAGCTCAAGGCTGAAGGCCGTGCCTACAAGGTCGGCAAGTTTCCGTTCACAGCCAACAGCCGGGCGAAGATCAACCATGAGACCGAGGGGTTCGCCAAAGTCCTCGCTGATGAGCGCACCGATGAAGTCCTCGGCGTGCACCTGGTCGGCCCGAGCGTGAGTGAAATGATTGGCGAGTTTTGTGTGGCGATGGAGTTCAGTGCGTCGGCGGAAGACATTGCGTTGACGTGTCACCCTCATCCGACCCGGTCGGAAGCGTTGCGCCAGGCGGCGATGAATGTCGAGGGGATGGCGACGCAGATGTAGGCTTCTGAAATCTTTATTGACCGGACTGCCGCTTTCGCGAGCAAGCTCGCTCCCACATTCGACCGTGATACGCCTGAAAGAGCGCGGTCACTGTGGGAGCGAGCTTGCTCGCGAAGGATGCGACTCGGTCTATAGCGGAAGATGTCCGAGAGGCAACGCCCCCGGCGTCTTCACCGTATGAATCGCAAAGTTGCTGCGAATGTCACTCACCCCCGGCAGCTTCAGCAGGCAGCCGCTGAGAAAACGGTCATACGCACGCAGATCCGGCACTACCACTTGCAGCAAAAAGTCCGACTCTCCCGACACCAGAAACGCGGAAATCACTTCCGGCAGCGCCGTCACCGCAGCATAAAACGCCTCGGCCTGTGCATCGTTGTGGCGCTCGACCTTGACCCCGACAAACACCGTCAGCCCCAGCCCGACTTCATCGCGATCGAGATTGGCCTGATAACCGCGAATCACCCCAGCCTCTTCGAGCATCCGTACCCGGCGCAGGCACGGCGAGGCTGACAAGCCGATTTCATCCGCCAGCTCGACATTGCTCAGCCGCCCGTTACGTTGCAGGGCCGCGAGAATCTTGCGATCGAAGGCATCGAGTTTCATGTTTGGCAGATTCCGATAGTCATGACATGAAAAACCAGCAGGTTATGCCAATTAAAGGTGTTTTTAAAGCTGACTACGCAAGCACCTGCCCCGGCCTTTGGCCCTAGACTTGGCGCACGAATCGACAACGAAAGGGCTGCAACATGGCGAGTCTCTGGCTGTTTTTCCTGGCACTGGCGGTAGTCTTTCTATTGCCCGGCCCGGACATGATCCTGCTGCTGCAAACCGGCGCTCGGCAGGGACGCGGCGCGGCACTGGCCACCGCTGTCGGTCTGGGCGTCGCCCGTGGTTGTCACGTCGCCCTGGCGGCGTTGGGGCTGGCGGCACTGTTCAAAGCGGCGCCGTGGACGTTCGAGGTGGTGCGATTGGCGGGGGCGGCGTATCTGCTGTGGATCGGCATTCAATGCCTGCGCAGCACCCTGCTGCCGAACCTGAATGCGGGTGAGGCTGGTGAGGCGCATGGGCAATGGCGCGCAGCGATCCGCCGCGGTTTGCTGACCAACCTGCTCAACCCCAAAGCGCTGCTGTTCTGTTCGGTGTTGCTACCGCAATTCATCGTCAATGACGGCGCACCAGTGCTGAGTCAATTCGCCGTGCTCGGCATGCTGCTGGTCGGCGTCGGCCTGCTGTTCGACAGCGCTTACGCGCTGACCGGCGCCGCGCTGGGTCGTTGGCTGCAACACAGTCCAACGGCCCAACGCGTACAACAATGGCTGTTCGGCAGCCTGCTGATCGGTTTCGCCGTGCGCCTGACGTTCGTCCAGCAGGCTTAGCCTTTGCGGACCTTGCGCTGGCGACGGCTGATGAACAGCAACGCAGCGCTCGCGATCAGCACAACCGCGCCGATCTGCACCGGCCACTTGTACGGCCGCAGCGACGAGCGCACAGCATCGGTTACCTGAGTGACGTAACGCTTGTCGGCGTTTTCGAAATCCGGGTACGGGCACTGATTGCCGAAGTCCACCGCCCACGGTACGAACGGGCCTTCCTTGATGTAGCGCTGATACAGCGCGCTCTGATCTTCCAGGCTGCTGTTCCAGCCAGCGGCGTTGCACAGCACAGCGGCAAACGCCTGACTGGTGTGCGGCAGGTTGTCAGCGGCGCGCCCGGCCAGTTCGGTGGCGACGAAACGGTAGTGATAGCGCTGATCCGGCTTCGCTTCACTGGCGACCTGCCGTTGCACTTCGGCCTCGCTCACCAGCGGACCGACTTTCAACTCAACACTTTCCAGGCTGTAGTTGCCACCGAACGTGGCGTAGTCAGGCGCCATCTCGTAACCGAGAATATCCATGCCCCACTCGCGAGCCGTCCACGCCGCGTTGTACAGCGCACTCGCACGTTTGGTCGGCCACCACGCAGCATCGGCCTTAAGCCGTTGTTCGCCGTAGAGGCGAGCCTTGTTTTGCAGGTCGGGATTGTCGAAGTAAGCGACCGCGTCGGCGTAATGCCCTTCACGCAGCAAGCGCCGACCAAGCAGATTGCGCAGGCTGGCGGCGACCGGCAGCGGCACGTAGTTATCGCGCTGCTGTTGAGTCAGCGCGGGCGGAGCCGGGACGTTATCGTCGATGTATTTTTTCAGCTCATCGACCGTCAGCACGCGCTCGGCCACGCTCGCGGCATCGAACCAATAGACACTGTTGCTGCGATACAACTGCACGAAAGCCTGAAGATACTCGCCACGTTGCAACGCGAGAATCGCGCTTTCACCCTCGACCCGGCACTTCGGCTGAACAGTTTCAAACGCCCAGTCCGGCGTACGCCGATAACCCCAGTCTTCGCTCTGCGGGAAGGCCTGCGCGGCTTTCGAATAGGCGGCGGCCGCGGCATTTTTATCGCCGTCACGCAACGCCAGTTTCGCCCGTAGCCACCACGCCAAGCCGCCGTCGCCGGCATTTTCAAGAAACGCTTTGGCGCCAGCGTAATCGCCCTGTTGGTAACTCATCGCCGCCAGACGATCAGCATTGTCGAGACTGCCGCGGGTACTGTTCTGCAGCAGCTTCACCAGTTTTTTCTCGTTCGGCGGCTCATCGCCAAACGACCAGCCTTGACGGCTCACCAGCGAGGCCGTGACCAGTTGCTGCACCGCTTTGTGCTGCAGCAACTCGGCCAGTTCGGCCTCCGGCAACTCCGCCAGTTCATTCATCAATTGCTTGAGCGAGGTGTAACCCACGGCCGAGCCGTGCAGGTTCTGCGCTTCATACAATTCGATGGCGCCGCTCCAGTCGCCCGCCGCGCGCAATGCCCGCGCCTCTTCACCGAGGCTGGCAACGCCCAGCTCCAGCGGATCGCTGAAACCGTCGATGCTCATCTGCCGGGCCTGACGGAACGCAGCCAGCGATTGCTCCAGCGCTTCGATCGCATCCCCACCCTCGCTGCTCATGGCAAACCATGTGCGGCCCAGCGAGTAGGCAGCCCAGGTACTGCGCAACGGACGCTGCTCCGCCGGCAACGCCAGCAGCTTGTCGAAATAGGCGACGGCGAGTTGATGATCGCCCGTGGCAAACGCCACCGCGCCGGCCACGTACAAACGGATTTCCGCCGGCAGACTGGCGCCTTGCACCTCGACCTGACGCGCATCGGTCAGGCCGCGCAGTAGTTTGACCAAGGCTTGCTGCTCGGCGCTCAAACCAGCCTGCTCGGCTTTCTCCCGAGCCTCGGTGGCCGCGTTTTCATCGCCGTACAGGTCGTTCGGATTGTGCGTTGCAGCGGTGACGTTCTTCAGCCCGGCGATGGCTTTGCCGAGGCGACTGAGTTCGAAGTTGAAGTTGCCCTCAGGCAGATCCGCGAGGGTCTGCCCACGATTGTCGAGCAGGCGCATGGGGAAATCCGGCCCACAGGCCAACGCCGAACCCAGCGGCAGGCAGAAGCTCAGGCAGAGCAGATGGCGGGGCCAGTTACGGGTCAACATGCGAACCTCCTTGATCAATATTGGCGCAGCGCGCCCAACCGATGGCGCGTTGTCCACCCGCCGGCAAGCGGCCGTCGCGCAGGCGGGTGAAGGTAAGCAGATCCGGGCTTTGTTGCAACGAGTAACCGGCGAGCGCATCGGCGCCTTCGCAGCTTTGTGCCTTCAGCGTGATCCGCGCTGGCCAGGCACTGTCGAGGTTGCCGGGATTGTCGAGTTTGATGTCGTAGAGACCGTTGTGTTCACTGAACGCCACATCGAGCTGACTATCAAGTTGATCGCCACGGGCGACCGCGCGCAGGGTGGTCAGGCTCCAGGCACGGCGGTCATTGGCCAGCGGCAGGCGAAACCAGATCAGGCCGGCCAGATGCGCCGGCGGGGCTTCGCGCAAGGCCTTGCCGAGTTGGCTCAGTTGCAACGGATCAGCCAGCAACTCGCGGCGCTCACCACCCCGTTCAAGTTGCACCTCGCTCTCCACCACCGGCGCCCCGCCGTCATCGGGCAACAGCGCGACACCGTAGGCCGGCAGCGCCAGATAGAACGGTTTTTCAGTGATGCGCGCCCAGGCTTTGGCCCACGTCAAAGCTTGATCAGGATCGAACAAACCCCGGCGTGGATCGCTGACGGCGTGGACTTGCAGCACGCTGCTGTCGACGGTTTGCAGAAGCGCGGGCAATTGCGCGCTGTCGAGCCAGGCTGGCAGTGCCGTGATGCTCAGCGGCAGGGACGCCGGCAATGCCGAGCGCAAGTGTTTGAGGAATTCAGCGTAGGCCGGCAAACGCGCATTACCCGCGTCATGATCGATCTCGACACCGCTCAGCGTCAGACCTTGCGCCTGCCAATCGGCAAGCGTCAGCAGAATCTGCGCGGTGACCTGATCCTGATCCAGCGACCTGAGCTGGCCGTCGAGACGAATCACCGCAATCAACGGACGGCCATCGGCTTTCAATAAGTGCGCATCGATCCGCGACCGGTTCCAACCGGCATTGGGAAAGGCTTGCAGTGCGAGGACGCGTAACGTCGAGAAATCCTGGCGACTGTCATGCAGCGCCGCCTCGTGGGCCGGCGTCCATTGGCGTTGCCAGATGTAGAGTTGTTGGTCGAGGGGTGGCGCGTCTTGCTGCTTGCAAGCAGAAAGCGCAATCAATGCAACCAGACCGACGAGAAACCGCATACCTTCCAACCCCCTGACACCACAAGGCTGCAAGGTTACACAAATCTCTGTGGGAGCGAGCCTGCTCGCGAGCAGGCTCGCTCCCACAGGGGAAAGTGTTCAGGGTTTACGGGCGATGATGACTTGGCTCTTCGCAACCACCGCGTCCAGCGCCTGTTTGATCTGCGCCCCGCGCGGTGAGTCCAGCACCGCTTGCCAGGTGTCGGCCCAATGATTGAGCAATGGATGATCCGGCTGGCTGAAATCCACCTTGGCCTCCCAGAACAGCAGCATCCACATCGACCAGTAAAATCCGTACTGGCTGTGACTGATGATTTCCAGACCCGCATCGCTGACCATAGCCTTGAACTGCTCTTCGCTGATGACCCGGATGTGATTGGGCTTCTGGAAATACTCCGGCGCAGCGATGTCTTTTTGCAGGTCTTCGGAACTCGGATGCGGCACGCTCAACAGATACAACGCCCCGGGCTGGCCGACACGTACCAGCTCGGCAAGGAATTGTGCCGGGTCGTCGACATGTTCGATGACCTCGGTGGAGACCACCCGGGTGGCGGTAGCGTCGGCAATCGGCAGCGGATTGCAGTCCGTCACGTGACATTCGATGTCCCGCGCCGGGGTGTCGCCCAATCGCTGGCGGGTGGCTTCGACCTTGGCGCCGTCGATATCGGCAATGATGATCTTCGCCCCGCGCATCCCGCAAAAATGTACGTTACCGCCATCCCCGCAGCCGACATCCAGCAGTATGTCTTCAGCCGTCACCGGGAAGCCTTTGAACAATTCGCCGGTTTCCTGGTTGAACCAGCCACTGAGCTTCGCATCGTAAAGGCCAAGCATGTAGGGATCAGTTTTGTCGACGGCTGTAACGTTGGCCGGTGCAACGGCCGGCGCAGGCGTCGCCACTGTGCGTTTCTTCAAAAAGCTCAGCATGAGGTGGCTCCAGAGGATGAGACGGCGGCTCGGGACGCGCCCAGGCGCGCTACCAGATCGGCACCCCGGTTGCGCATGGGCATTTCAATCAAGCGGTAATTGAGTTCACTGAGCAGAACGATCAGGCCCAAAGCAATGATCACGGTGACCATTGGATGTCCGGCCGGGCTCGGCAGGCCGGCGGCCTGCAAGCGGAAGATCAGTTCACGCACCAGCAGATAGGCCGGTATGTGGATCAGGTAGATGCCATAGGAACGACTGCCGATCCACGCCATCAAGCGTTGCAAACCACCGGCGGGCAACAAATAGTCGCGGTTGTACGAGGCGATCCACACCAGCAGCGCACTGAGTAGCGCAATCGAACCGATGCGGTAACTGGTCAGGGTAAAGCGATCGGTGGCCATGAAACTCATGAGCAACCCGACGACGACCAATACGGCACTGCCGGCCCATGGCAGACGCAGGAACGTCGGTTGCCAGCGCTGGTGGCCCGGTCGCGCACTCCACATCGCCAACAGCACGCCGAGGGCCAGTGCGTCTGTACGCACCACCATCAGCAACGGTGTGCGCAGGGTGAATATCTGCACCGCGACCAGCGCCAGCAAAGCCCACACCAGATGTTTGCGGCACAGCAGGATCAACAGCGGAAACAACAGGTAGAACTGCTCTTCCAGCGACAAACTCCAGTAGACGAAACTGCTGCCATATTCGTAGTGAAAAAAACTGTCGGCAAAACGGAAGTTGGCATATTGCAACACCCCGGCGAGCGTCGCCTGCAGGTTGGCATACAGCGAGCCGAACGCGCCTGAACGGTTGAAAAACACACATGCCAGCAGCATCAGCGCCAGCCACAGCCAGGCCGAGGGCAATAGCCGGAACGCTCGACGCAGCCAGAAATTGCGCGTCTGGTGCCAATATTCCAGCCGGGTTTCGCAACCTTGCAGCGCCGGAATCAGGCTACGGGCGATGACAAAACCGGAGATGGCAAAAAACAGATCGACGCCCCACCACGGCTGCGCCCATCCATGAATCTTTTCCAGCAATGGCACTGTGTCGTTGAACAGACTCCCCTGCAAGTGATGGAACAGCACGCCCAGCACCGCAATGGCACGCAGCACTTCGATGTCCATGATCCGCTTGCTGCTCATGGTGCATCTCCGACGTCCAGCGGTTTACGGGCGATGATCACTTGGCTCTTGGGCATGAAACGATCCAGTGTCTGCTTGATCGCAAGCCCGTCGGGGTGATCGAGCAAGTGCTGCCAGGTTCTGGCCCAGCTCTCCATCAAGGGCATGAACGGCTCTCGAATACGGTCTCGCACCGCACCTGCGGGATCGCGCCCTGCGGCACGCTCACCGGCCCAGAAGAAAATCATGCCCATCACCCAGAAAAAACCGCTGGCCTGGCGATGCTCGATCACCAGCCCCGCGTCCTCCACCAGCGCTGCGAAGCGCTCCGGGGTAAAAATCTGCACATGATTGGGCGACTGGTAATAACTCGCCGGGGCGATGCCCTTTTGCAGATGTTCGCCGGCCGGTGCCGGCACGCTGAGCAGGTATTGCGCACCCGGGCGGCCCATGCGCACCAGTTCGGCCATGAAGGGCTCAGGCTGGTCGATGTGCTCCAGCACCTCCATGCACACCACTTTGCTCGCGCAACCCTCGGCCAACGGCAACGGCAGGCTGTTACTGACCAGTCCCAGACTCGTCCGGCAGCTGTGTGCTTCGATCTGGCGCGCGAGGTCGTGCACCTTGTCGTACTCACTGTCGGTGAAGATCACCGAGGCGCCCTGACGCACGGCAAACAGTGTCGCTACGCCTTCGCCACAACCGACATCGAGCAACGTATCGTCGGCCGTGATTGCAAAACCCTTGAGCAACTCACCGCTGTCAGCCAGAAACCAGCCGTCAAGGACTGCATCGCGCAAACCGACATTGCGCGGCGACACCGTATCGGCCACCACCGGCTCCGCTACAGGCGTCGCCGGCGCCGGGCGAAAACGTGCGAGCAGGCGCCTGATCATGTGCCTGAGGCTGCCAGCGGTAATGTCCCGACGGCTTGCCAGGGCTGCTCGAAGAACGCTCGCAGACGCTGCTCGGCGCTGGCCTGGCTACAGAAGCGCTGCAGACTGCGCACCGCTTCGGCCGACATCGCGGCATACCGCGCTTCATCGGTTTTCGCCACCTCATAGCTGGCGCGATATCCCGCACACAACGAATCCCAGTTGGTCATGTAACGCATCGTGCGGTAAGCAGCTCGGGGATCATGGGGCCAGGCGGTCAGCTCTTCGGTGAAGTCGACGATGAACGCATTGTCGCTGTTCACGTAGTCAGCCATCGCGGTGTTCAGCGGTGCGATGGCCGGTTTGCCGCAAGACATGAACTCCATCAGCGGCAGGCACTGGCCTTCGCCGTAGGAACTGTTGACCACGTAACTGGTGGCTTGCACCAGCCGTTCGTAATCAGCATCCGCCAGATAACCGTGTATCAGCACGATCCGGCATCGATAGGACTGGTTCTTGTACAGGTGGTGCAGCATATCGGTCAGCGCATCGGTGATGTCGTGGTGCGTGAGTTTCAGCACCAGGGTCGCATCGGGTGTATCACGGAACGTGGTGCAGAACGCGCTGAGCATGTCCTGCCAGTTCTTGCGCCCGTCGTAAGGATTGAACACCGAGGTGTACACCACGCCTTCAAGCTTCAGCGAACAATCCTGCCCGGGCCCGGCAAAGGACATCGGCGTGCCTTCGCAACGCCCCGCAGGACCATAGGGACGCAAGTCCACCGTGCGACTGTCGATCAGCAACCCGTGCAGACTAAGGGTGAGAGGCTCGATCACCGGGCGCCGGTCCAGATGCTCGCCACGGGCGGCGAAGCGATCCCATACCGGTGCGGGGATCGCGCCGATCGGATAGTCAGGCCCCATCACGTCGCGCACGGTGTCTACCGTAAAGCTCGAATGCGTGATCGCCCGGCCACAGGCTTTGAGCACCACACGCCAGTCGTGGCGAGGTTCGCCCTGCCAGCTTTCAGTGGGCAGGGTGCTGAACTCCCAGGCAAACACCGGAATGGTCGGGCAGGCGTAATGAACAGGTGTGCGATGCGGCGGCGAGAACGACAGAAAGACACAATCCTCGCCGCGGCTCAAGCAGTCGAAATACAAGCGATCAACCAGCTCGTCAGGGTTGCTGACTTCGATGACCTGACCGAGTCGCTCCAGCACCGGGCGGAATTCCTTGAGAACAAAGTAATAGCTGTACTCGGGGCGTCCGAGGTTCTGCTGGATGTTGCTCTTGTTGGTTTCCGAATGAATGATGATCAGCATGAAGCCGCTCCGGTCTCGACCGCCAGCGAGGTGATCGCGCGATTGGCCTCAAGGCCGAAAAACGCCGCCACACGCTGCTGCAGCGGCGCGAATCCACAGTACTCACGCATGCGTTCATTGGCGGCAATGGCCATCGCCTGGTAAGCCTGCGGGTGGTTTTTGGCCATGGCGTAGCTGTCCTCATAGGCGGTTTTCAACGAGCCCCAGTCAGGGCGATGACGCAGGGTGCGGTAGAGGATCCGCACGTCCTCCGGCCAGATGGTCGGCTCGTGACTGGACTTGACGATGAAGCCGACATGTTCGTCGATGTAATCGCGCATTGCCGTGTGATCCGGCGCGATCACCGGCCGAGCGCACGACATGAACTCCATCAGCGGCAGGCACAAACCTTCGCAGCGTGACGCGTTGACGTAGAAACTGGCGGCGCCATACAGCCGGGCAAACTCCTCATCTTCCAGGTAGCCATGCAGGACCACCACCCGACAGGCAAAGGGGGATAGCTGCGAGAGCAAAGTGATGAGATGAACGTAGTAGCTCGACAGGTCGTTCTGGGTGATTTTCAGCACCAGTGTCGCGTCTTCGACATCACGCATGGCCCAACAGAACGCGGTGATCAGGTGGTGCCAGTTCTTGCGTCCGTCTTCGGGATTGAACACGCTGACGTATACCACGCCACTGACGTCGATCCGGGCGTTTTCACTGGTGTCCGGCAACAAGGCTTGCGGATGCTCAATCACCTCCAGCGCCTCATTCACGGCTGGAGCCGATGGCACTGGCTCGGACAACTCGGGGCGGTTCTCGCGACTGGCAGCCGGCAGCAAATCACTGACGGCTTCGCGATACCACAGCCGCAGGTTGTGCTTGAGCAAAAACAGCGCTCGATGCTGCGAAGGCGTCGCAACGGCTTTGTAGCCTTCGTACAAGTAATGCTTGGTGATGAACGCACGCCGACGCAAGGTCAGTGGCGGTGACGGTTCTGGCGTCGGCTCCGGTACTTCCTCGACAGGGCTCGGCGTCAGTGCTTCCTGTTCATTGAGTATCGGTGCGATCAAGCCATCAGCAGACAGTCCCAGCGCGCGGCTATCGATGATGCAGCCCTTGATCTGCAACGTCGTGCCGGGGTTTACCGGGACACTCGGGTAGTCTCGCCGTACCTGAGCGAAGCGTTCCCACAGCGGTGTGGGCAATACCAGTACGGGGAAATCTTCACCCAGGCTGCGACGTATCGCCTGCGCCGTGTGGGTCGACAACGTAATCACCCGGCCATGGCGCGCCAGTGTCTGGCTCCAGTCCTGGCGAACATCGTTGTCAGCGCATTCGGTTGGGATCGAATCATATTCCCAGGCGATTACGCACACCATCGGGCATTGCAGGCCGGTCGGGGTTTTATGTGGCGGCGCAAACGAAAGGAACAGACATTCCTGACCGTCCTGAAGCAACTGCAGATACAGCGGGTCAACTTCAGCGACCGACGCCACAACATGCACCTGGCCGAGGCTTTCCAGCACCGGGCGATACGCCTTGAGCACAAAGTAATAGCTGTATTCGGCACGCCCCAGGCTCTGGCTGATGGAGCGCTCATTGACGTCCGAGTAAAGAATGAAATTCATGGCATCCCACGATGAAGCAGCCGTCCCGGCAACCTCATGCTATGACGACCGGGCGCTGGATCAAGCCGACATCGCCGCTGCTTGTCCATCATCCTCAGGCACGTCTTCGTTCTTGTTTTAGTGGCTGGTTTCACCCTGTTGCGCTACACCCACGGCGGACCTGGGGGAATGGCGACGAGGGCCATTCTAAACACATCCTTCAAGGATCCGGGAACCGCCCGACAAGAATAAATCGGACTACGCTGACGAGAACTGACCGGTCACGGTTTGGCCTGTTGAAATTGCTGCGCAATTGGCACAGATTGGTAACAAACAACTACAACAACTGACTTCGCCCGTCTTTCACCCGGTTTTTCCTTCGGTCTGACAGACATCTCCTTAAAGCCTGTGAGAAAGCGGCGCAAGTTAAAGACCAAGGGGTCGCTGTTTGAAAAAGCGTCTGTTCGTCACGGGTCTCAGTGGATTCGTGGGACAACATATTCAGTCGCGTCTGGCATTGCCTGATTCGTCGTGGGAGCTGCTGTCTGCCGCATCGCCCTACGACCTCACGAATGCTGACAGCCTCAACGATCTGTGGCCGCAAATGCCCGACGCGGTGATTCATCTGGCCGGGCAGACCTTCGTCCCCGAAGCCTTTCGCGATCCGGCGCGCACCTTCGACATCAATCTTTTCGGCACCCTCAATCTGCTGCAAGCACTCAAGACACGTGGCTTTGCCGGCACCTTCCTCTACGTCAGCTCCGGTGATGTCTACGGTCAAGTCGGCGAAAGCGATCTGCCAATCACCGAGCAACAACCGCCCTGCCCGCGCAACCCCTACGCAGTAAGCAAACTCTCGGCAGAATTTCTCAGCCTGCAATGGGGCCTGAGCGAACACTGGCCGGTGCTGGTGGCGCGCCCGTTCAACCATATTGGCACCGGTCAGCAAGACAACTTCGTCATCGCCAGCGCTGCCCGTCAGATCTGTCGCATCAAACAAGGCCTGCAAGGACCGCAAATGGAAGTCGGCGACATCGACGTAACGCGTGATTTCCTCGATGTCGGCGACGTGGTGTCGGCCTATCTCGCGCTGCTGGAAAAAGGCCAGCCGGGCCAGATCTACAACATCTGCTCGGGGCGCGAGCACAGCATCCGCAGCCTGATCGAACAACTGGCGGCGCTGGCCGAAGTCGAGGTGCTACAGGTTCAGGATCCCGCACGCATGCGGCGTGCCGATCAGCGTCGCGTTTGCGGCAGCCACGCAAAACTGGCCACAACCACTGGATGGGCGCCAGCCATCACCACACAACAATCCCTGCGGGCGATCCTGTCCGACTGGGAGACGCGAGTACGACAAGAATGACAAAAAGTGCACTGATCACAGGGATCACCGGCCAGGACGGCGCGTATCTGGCCAAGCTGTTGCTCGACAAGGGCTACAAGGTTCACGGCCTCGTCGCACGGCGCAGCAGCGATTCACGCTGGCGCCTGCGCGAGATGGGCGTCGAAGCCGACATCGTCTATCTGGACGGTGACATGGCCGATGCCTGCTCGGTACAGCGTGCAGTCATCAAGTCGGCGCCGGACGAGGTCTATAACCTCGCCGCGCAAAGCTTCGTCGCCGCCTCGTGGGATCAACCGGTGACCACCGGCATCGTCGATGGCCTGGGCGTTACTCACTTGCTCGAAGCGATCCGTCAGTTCAGTCCGCACACACGCTTTTATCAGGCCTCGACCAGCGAAATGTTCGGCCTGATCCAGGCTGAGCAGCAGGATGAAAACACGCCGTTCTACCCGCGCAGCCCTTACGGCGTGGCCAAACTCTACGGTCACTGGATCACCGTCAACTATCGCGAAAGCTTCAACCTGCACGCCAGCAGCGGCATCCTCTTCAACCACGAATCACCGCTGCGCGGCATCGAGTTCGTGACCCGCAAGGTCACCGATGCCGCCGCACGCATCAAGCAAGGCAAACAGCAGGAGCTGGCCTTGGGCAACATCGATGCGAAACGCGACTGGGGTTTTGCCGGCGACTACGTCGAAGCCATGTGGCTGATGCTGCAACAAGACAAGCCTGACGATTTTGTGGTCGCCACCGGCGTCACCACCACCGTGCGGGAAATGTGCCGCATCGCCTTCGATCACGTCGGTCTCAACTATCGCGACTACGTGAAGATCGACCCGGCGTTTTTCCGCCCGGCCGAAGTCGAAGTGCTGCTCGGCAATCCGGCCAAGGCTCAGCGCGTGCTGGGCTGGAAGCCGAAAACCGACCTGGATACCTTGATCCGCATGATGATGGATGCGGACATGAAACGCGTCGCCAAGGAGTAGGCCATGCCGACCCCCGTGATTCTGTCCGGCGGCGCCGGCAGCCGTTTGTGGCCGGTGTCCCCTGAGTGCCATACCGCCCCGTTCACAAGCCTGTCCGCTGTGCCGTCGCCGCAAGGCAAGACGTACCAGTGCACGGCAGCGTTTCTGGCTGGTTGGGCCGACATCGTTCGCTTCGAAGACCCATACGGCAGGACGGTTTGAATGTTGCTTTCCCTGTACCGCTCGCTGCGCAGCTACCGTGGATTCATCCTCGGCAGCGTCAAGCGAGAGTTTCAAGCGCGGTATCGCAATTCGCTGTTCGGTGCGCTGTGGACTGTACTCAACCCGTTATCGATGATCGTTGTGTACACGGTGATCTTTTCCCAGATCATGCGCGCGCGTCTTCCGGGCGTGGACGATGGCCTGGCTTACAGCGTCTACCTGTGCGCCGGCCTGCTGACCTGGGGGCTATTCGCGGAAATCACGTCGCGCAGCCAGAGCATGTTTCTGGAAAATGCCAATCTGCTGAAGAAAATCAGCTTCCCGCGCATTTGCCTGCCGGTGATTGCCCTGCTCAATGCCGGGATCAACTTTGCAATCATTCTGGCGCTGTTTTTCGGCTTCCTGCTGCTCAGTGGGCGCCTGCCAGGCATGGCGCTGCTGGCGCTGATCCCGCTGCTGATCCTGCAGGTGATCTTTGCCGCCGGGCTGGGCATGTTGCTGGGCATCCTCAATGTGTTTTTCCGCGATGTCGGGCAGATGTTCGGCATCTGCCTGCAGTTCTGGTTCTGGCTGACACCGATTGTTTACCCGCTGTCGATACTGCCGCCCGGCATCCAGCATCTGATCAGCCTCAATCCGATGACGGCGCTGATGAGCAGCTACCAGAACGTGTTCCTCTACAACCAATGGCCCGACTGGTCCTCGCTCATGCCGTTGCTGATCATCGGCCTGCTGCTCTGCGCCCTGGCGTTACGGCTATTCCGTCAACGGGTCGGTGAAATGGTGGACGAACTCTAATGGGCCACATACGCGTCAGTGGCCTGGCCAAGGCCTATAAACAGTATCCCAATCGCTGGAGCCGTCTGCTCGAATGGCTGCTGCCATTTTCCCGGCCCCGGCACCACTTGCACTGGATCCTGCAAGACGTCGATTTCGAGATTCAGCCTGGTGAGGCCGTGGGTATTGTCGGCGTCAACGGAGCCGGCAAGAGCACGCTATTGAAGATGATCACCGGCACGACTCAACCGACCCGCGGGCAGATCGAACTCCAGGGTCGGGTTGCCGCGCTGCTCGAACTGGGCATGGGTTTTCATCCCGACTTTACCGGACGCCAGAATGCTTTCATGGCCGGTCAGTTGTTGGGGATGCAGGTCGAGGAAATCGAGGCGCTGATGCCGCAAATCGAAAGCTTTGCCGAAATCGGCGAGGCCATCGATCAGCCGGTGCGCACTTATTCCAGCGGCATGCAAATGCGCCTGGCGTTCAGTGTCGCCACCGCACGTCGTCCGGACATTCTGATCGTCGACGAAGCGCTGTCAGTGGGCGATGCCTATTTCCAGCATAAAAGCTTCGAGCGCATTCGCGGCTTCCGAAAGGCCGGCACCACCCTGTTGATCGTTTCCCATGACCGCTCGGCCATTCAGTCAATCTGCGACACCGCCATTCTTTTAGAGAACGGGCGTCTGGCCATGCGCGGCAAACCTGAAGAGGTCATGGATTACTACAACGCCATGCTCGCCCAGCGCGAAGGTCAGATCGTCCGCCAGGAAATGCTCGCCAACGGTCAGGTACAGACAATCTCCGGTACGGGCGAAGCGGGAATCATCGACGTGCGTCTGCTCGATGCCCAGGGACGCAGCCTCGAAGTGGCGGAGGTCGGCCAGCCCGTGGTGCTGGAAGTACAGACGCAAGTGCGCGAAGACATCGAACGGTTGATTCTCGGCTTCATGATCAAGGATCGTCTCGGTCAGGCGATTTACGGAATCAACACCCATCGCCTCGCCAAACCGGTCATCGAGCTGAGTGCCGGTGAGCGCGTGACCTTCCGCTTCGCTTTCGATATGCGTTTGGGCAAGGGCAGCTATTCGGTGGCGCTGAGCCTGTCACGTCTGGATTCGCACCTGGATCGCAATTTCGAGTGGCGCGACTACGGCTTGATCTTCCATGTCATCAACAACCGTCAGGAAGACTTCGTCGGATGTGCCTGGCTCCAGGCACACACCGAAATCATCCGCTCCAGCGAAACGCTTTTGCCCATCCCCGATAAGGAGATCTCGCGATGACCCGAATGCTGGTGGAATGCACCTACGTTTTCGAACATCCCGCCGCCAACTCGGGCATCCAGCGCGTTGTACGCAACGTCATTCAGCAACTGCCGGCCACCGACGCAAACCTTGAATGCATCCCGGTGGTGATGATCGACGGCGGCCTCCATGAGGTCAAAAGTCTGGTGCCGCTGAAATCCATGAAGCTCAACTTGATGGGCCTGCGGGTGAAGCTGGAACAATGGGCCAACACCTTTTGGTTGCGCCACCGTGCCCTGGAGCGACGTCGGCCGTTCAGCCAGTCGCATTTCAGCCGCCGGGTTTTGTATGTCTGCTGTCGGCTCGCGGCCTTCGCCTGCTTCAGCGCGCCGATGCGCCTGCTGGAACGAGCCCTCAAGGGCAAGCATATCCCCGAGCGCTGCGTACCGTTGCAACATCGGGCCGGCGATCAGCTGGTGCTGCTCGACTCGTCCTGGCACGCCAACTTTTTCCCCCTGGCCGAGCAACTCAAGCGGGACGGCGTCGGAATCGTTTCGGTGATCTACGACTTGATCCCGCTGACCCACCCGCAGTTCTGCGACGCCGGGCTGGTCAAAGTGTTCAACGACTGGTTCGACTGGATCGCCCGTACCGCTGACGGTTATGTCGCCATTTCCACGACCATCCGCGACCAGGTACGCGAGGAGATGCTCCGCCGCATCGGCGCACAACAGGTCGCGCAGCGCTGGTTCGATTATTTCCACCTTGGTTCGGAGCTGGATTTGAGCGACGCCGAGGCCGACGTCGATCGGGGCTTGTTGCAGATGTTCAAGATGCCGGATCCGGTGTTCCTGATGGTCAGCACCATCGAGCCGCGCAAAAACCACACCTACCTGCTGGATGCTCTCGAGCGTGCCTGGGCCAAGGGTTCCAAAGCGCGGTTATGCATCGTCGGCAAGATCGGCTGGAAGTGCGAAGCACTGATCGAACGTATTCGCCAACATCCCGAGCTGAACCGGCGCTTGTTCATGTACAACTCGCTTTCTGACAAAAGCCTCGAGCATGCCTACTCACATGCGACGGCGCTGGTGTTCCCGTCCTACGTTGAAGGATTCGGCCTGCCGCTGGTGGAAGCGATGCAACGCGGGCTACCGGCGATGGCCAGTGATATCCCGGTGTTCCGCGAAATCGGCGGCGATTACATGGCGTATTTCGACCTGGCCACCCCGCAGAGCCTGACCGATCTGGTCGTTGACATGGAGCGCACCCAACGATTCCCCGCACCACTTGGCCTTGAACAATGGCGCTGGCTGAGTTGGCGTGAAGCGAGTGCGCAACTGGTCGAGCGCATCGAACGCAACCTGAACCCGTCGGTGGCTGCACCGCAGAGTCAACATGCGCATTGCTCTTAACGCGCGCATTCTCCAGGCGCCGCGCACTGGCATCGGCCACTACGTCGCCGAACTGGTCAACGCCTTGAGCCGCGAACCGGACGTCGAAGTGACGCTGTTTCACGGCTGGGGCTGGAGTTCAGTCCTGCCGGAGGCAGCCGTACCCGGTTATTCGCGATTGACCCCCCTGCTGCGGCAGATTCCGGGTGCCTATCAGGCGCGGCGCTGGCTGGAACAGAAACGCTTTGATCAGGGGCGCGCGCAAGGCATCGACCTGTATCACGAGCCGAGCCTGTGGCCGCTGGCCTTTAACGGTCCGACAGTGATCACCCTGCACGACTTGACCCACCTGCATTTCCCCCAAACGCAGCCGTTGGCACGACTCAAGGAAATTGAGCGTCGGCTGGCTATCGGGATACAGCAGGCGCGACTGATTCTGACGGACTCACAGGCAATCGCCGATGAAGCCCAAACCTATTTCGGCCTACCCGCCGAGCGTTTCGTCGTGGCACCGCTGGGCGTCGCCGAGCGTTTCCATCCGCGCGAGGCGAGCGCGATCAGCGCAGTGCTCAAGGCGCATGCCGTCATGGCGCGCGAATATTTCCTGTGCGTCGGCACGCTCGAGCCGCGCAAGAACCTGAACCTGGCGTTACGCGCCCATGCGCTCCTGCCGGAGGCCATACGCGAGCGCTTTCCATTGCTGATCGTTGGCATGGCTGGTTGGCAGCGTGAGCAGTTCAGTGACGAGCTTCGTCAGGCATTGGCCAGTGGACATGTCTGCCTGCTTGGCTATCTGCCCGACGAACAGGTAGCGCAATTACTGGCAGGCGCCCGGGCGCTGATTTTTCCTTCGCTGTACGAAGGCTTTGGCCTGCCAGTGCTGGAAGCGATGGCCAGTGGTACACCGGTGGTCATCACCCGCTCTTCGGCAATGCCGGAAGTAGCAGGTGCTGCCGGAAATTATATTGAAGCTGACGATGCACATGGCTTGCGCGATGCGATGAGCCATCTGATCGACGATCAAGCACATTGGCAAGCATGCCGAGAGGCCGGATTGCAGCAGTCACGGCTTTTTTCCTGGGAACGTTGTGCACAGGCCACGGCCGGTGCCTACCGCCAGGCCATGGGAGGTTGAATGCGAGTTCTTCATTTTTTCAAGACGTACCTGCCCGACTCGGTCGGCGGCATTGAGCAAGTGATCTTCCAACTGTGCGAAAGCGGCGCCCAGCATGGCATCGACGGCCAGGTGCTGACGCTCAGTGCTGACCCGACACCGGCCATGGTGAAATTGGGTCAGCACGAAGTGCACCGGGCCAGACTCGACATCCAGTTCGCCTCCACCGGTTTTTCCTGGAGCGTATTCAAACAGTTCCGCGAGATGGCCGCCGAGGCTGATGTGGTCAATTACCACTTTCCGTGGCCGTTCATGGATCTGGTGCATTTCGCCAGCGCCATGAGCAAGCCAAGCGTGGTCACTTATCACTCCGACATCATCCGCCAAAAGCACCTGCTCAAACTCTACCGGCCGCTGATGAACCGCTTCCTCGCCAGTGCCGACCGCATTGTCGCCGCCTCGCCGAATTACCTGCATACCAGCGATGTGTTGCAGCAGTTCCAGGACAAGACCCGGGTGATCCCCTACGGTTTGAATAAAGCCGGTTACCCACAAGCCGATGGCGAAAGGCTGAGTCGCTGGCGCCGGCAGATTGGGGATAAGTTCTTTTTGTTTGTCGGCGTGATGCGCTATTACAAAGGCTTGCACATCCTGCTCGATGCCTTGAAGGAAGTGGACTATCCCGTTGTCATCGTCGGCGCCGGGCCGCTGGAGCGTGAACTGCACATGCAGGCTCAGGCGTTGGGCCTGCGCAACATTCATTTCCTCGGTCGCCTGGGTGACGAAGACAAGGTCGCACTGCTGCAATTGAGCTATGCCATTGTCTTCCCTTCGCATTTGCGCTCGGAAGCGTTCGGCATTTCTTTGCTGGAAGGCGCTATGTACGGCAAACCGATGATTTCCAGCGAAATCGGCACCGGCACCAGTTACATCAATATCCATAACGAAACCGGACTGGTAGTGCCACCCAGTAATCCACAGGCGTTCCGCGAGGCGATGCGCACACTTTGGGAAGACCCGGTGCGTGCCGCCGCCATGGGAGTAAAAGCCGAAGCGCGTTACCGGCAGTTATTCACCGCCGACGACATGGGCCGCAAGTGGACAGAGCTGTATCAGGAACTGCTGGAAGAGAAATCGCTGTCCTACGCCTGAGCGTGGGTTGAACCCCGATCCCCTGTAGGAGCTGCCGAAGGCTGCGATCTTTTGATTTTGATTTTTAAAAACAAGATCAAAAGATCGTAGCCTTCGGCAGCTCCTACACGGGTTCGGGTTACAGGTCTAAGATCAGCGGCTGATTGCTTTGCGCCGGAACTGCGCAACAAATCAGCACATGCCCCGCTTCCGGAATATCCGCCGGCGCCTGTGGATAATTCACCGCACCACTGACCAGCCGGGTCTTGCAAGTGCCGCACGAGCCACCGCGGCAACTGAACTCCGGGCGCAATCCGCGGCTTTCCGCCAGCTCCAGCAAACTGCCGCCATCGGGCTGCCAGCGCGCCTCTTTTGCCGAGCGCTCGAACACCACCGGCACCGAAGTGGTCGCTGCGGGCGGTTGCTCGATCACGATCGCATCCGGATCGGCCTGACGTTTCAGGGTCGACGGACCAAAGGTTTCCGCATGAATCTGCGCATCGCGCACATCCAGTTCGCGCAGGCTGTCGTACAGCCCTTGGGTAAAAGCACCGGGACCGCAAAGCACAAAGTCGAGCTGGTCGAAATCCTCGGCACCAAGCAGGTTCCTCAACACCGCGCCGTCGATACGCCCACGCACATCGAAATCCTCGCCCTCTTGCAGATTGTCTTCCGGCTGGCTGAGCAGACGCAGGATTCGCACAGAATCGCCCGCCGTTTCGAGCAAACGATCCAGCTCCTGGCGAAACGGCTGGTCCGCCAGACTGCGCGAACTCTGCAGCAACAACGTCGGACGAATCCCCCGCGTGCGTAAGCCTTGATACACCACCTCGCGCAGCATCGACAGCAACGGCGTGATGCCCACACCGGCGGCCAGCAGAACCAACGGTCGCTGCTCCAGCGGTGCCACGGTGAAATGCCCCTGCGGCGCCCGCGCCTCGAGCACATCGCCAACGCGGATCTGCTCATGCAGGTGCGACGAAATCAGCCCGTCGCGCTTGACGCTGATCCGGTAGAAACCATCCGATGGCGCACTCGAAAGACTGTAGGTGCGGATATGCACCTCGCCATCGATCGTGAAACGCAGCGGCAAATGCTGGCCGGCGAGAAACACCGGCAAACCGGCGCCATCGGTTGGCTCCAGATAGATTGAACGGATGCTGCGACTTTCCGCCTCGATCCTCGCCACGCGCAACGGCCGCCATTGATTGCCCAGGGCCTGCGCCTGCAAACGCGCATCCGCCTCTGCCCAATTGCCGGTCAACAGACTGGTTGGCGACATGCCGTCGAAGCGCCAGCGCAACGCCAGGGCTGCGGGGCGTCGCACCAGCTTCTCCACTTCAAATGTCCACAACCGCTCCGCACCTTGAAAGGCCTCGATCTGCGGGTCATCGAGAAGGATCTCGGTACGCCCGCTGAGTTGCAGCAGTTCGCCTGTGGAAAAGTCGATGAACAGCAAGCCCGCCTTGGGATTGAGCAACAGATTGCCGAGCGTGTTGAAGTGCAGATTGCCGGCGAAGTCGGGGATGGTCAGACGATTGCCTTCCACCCGCACGAAACCAGCCTGGCCGCCACGGTGAGAAACATCCACCGCGCGCTCGCCTTCGACATCCACATAGCTGGCGACAAAAAACGTATCGGCGCCAGCGATCAGCGCGATGGCCGCGTCATCGAGGCCGTTCAGATACTCAGCCGGGCGTGTCTGCGGATCCGTCAGCGGCACCCGCTGAAACTGGCGCAGTTGAATGTATTGCGGGCAGTTGCCGAAGGCCTGATCCACGCTCACGTCAAAACCATGAGCGTTCAGATTGCCGACATGACCATTGAGGCGATTGCGCCGGCGTGTGTGCAACTCGATGCCAAGCAACCCGATCGGTTCGCCGTTACGCAGTTGCGCCGGGTCATCGGCAGCAGGCTGGCTGGCGAAATGCAGATGTTCGGGATCCGGCGAATGGGCAAACCCCGGCGCGCCTTCGAGCACACTGGCCCACGGGCGCCCATCTGCATCAACTGCGCCGTACAACATGAAGGGTAATTGCTGATAGAACTCGCGGTGCTGGTCCGGCATCCAGGTGCGAATCACCTTACGCCCGAAGGCTTCCATGCGTTCGGCAACCCCGACTTTCGCTTGCAGTTGTTGCTCGCCAGCGTGCCACGGTGAACGTTCCATCACGACCTCTCCCCTGCACCGTCGGCACAGTGTGGATTGCGAAAATCAGGCGGTGGTTTGCAGACCGGCAATCGTGCGCGGCATGCCGACGAAACCAGGCAGGGCTTCGACGCGGGCCAGCCAGGCGCGGACATTGCCGTAGTCGTCCAGCGACACGTTGCCTTCCGGTGCGTGGGCGATGTAACTGTAGGCCGAAACGTCGGCAATGCTCGGTTCGTCGCCAGCCAGATAAGGCGTTTTGCCCAACTCGATGTCCATCACCTTGAGCAGGTTGTGCGCACGGGTGATCGCCTCTTCGGCATTCAGTTGTGCGCCGAACACTGTGACCAATCGCGCTGCAGCGGGTCCGAAGGCAATCGGCCCGGCGGCGGCCGACAACCAGCGCTGTACCCGTGCGGCGCCGACAGGATCGGTTGGCAGCCAACGACCATGGCCGTATTTCTGCGCGAGATACACCAGAATCGCGTTGGAATCGGCCAACACCACGCCGTCGTCATCAATGGCCGGTACCTGGCCGAAACTGTTGATCGCCAGATACGCCGGCTGCTTGTGCTCACCGTTGGCCAGATCGACGAAGATCAACTCGGTCGGCAATTGCAGCAGGGACAACATCAGCTCGACACGGTGGGCGTGGCCGGAACGTGGAAAGTTGTAGAGTTTGATCGCTTGCATGGTCGACTCCGCTGAACAGTGGCGCCGCTGCGGGGATGAGAGCGCCGGTGAAGGACATCTTCCCCTGTTCGCGAAAACAACAGAATCACCAGCAAACGCAATCGATTATTTCACCGAGTGCAATAACGCTGCATTTTTCAATGCTGGATGTTCGCGCAAAGCCTCTACTGTGAAATCGACAAAACTGCGGATCCGCGCTGGAGCCTTGCGCCCCCCCTGATACACGACATGGATCGGCAGCGGTGGCAGTTCAAATTCGGCGAGCACTATTTCCAGTGTGCCGGCGGCAACCTGGCTCGCCACTTGATAGGACAACACCCGGGTCAAACCCAAACCTGTGCAAGCTGCTGTAATCGCAGCCTGATTGGCGGTCACGATCAGACGCGGCTCAGGACGCACGCTGAGCGGTTCGCCCGCGTCGAGAAACGGCCAACTTCGTTGCTGGCCAATTGCAGAAGTCGCCACCACTGGCGCGCCCGCCAACGCGTGGGGATGAGATGGTCGGCCATGCCTGGCAAAGTAGGCCGGCGCGCCGCAAATGACCCGACGCACCTCCCCCACGCGAATCGCATGCTGATTGCTGTCCGGCAGATCGCCGATGCGCACCGCCACATCAATGCCTTCCTCGACCATGTTGACGATTCGATCGACCAGTACGGCGTTGATCGTGACATCCGGATACTGCACGAGATAACTCGCCATCACCGGCGTCACAAACAAATCACCGAACAACACCGGCGCCGTCACCGTCAATTGCCCACGCGGCTGAGCATGACTGCCCGCCGCCGAATCCTCGGCTTCCTGCACCTCAACGAGAATCCTCCGACAATCCTCCAGATAACGCTGCCCCGCTTCGCTCAAATGCACACTGCGCGTGGTGCGAATCAGTAACTGCGTGCCGATGCGCTGCTCCAGCGCCGCCACCGCCCGCGTGACGCTGGCTGCCGACAACCCCAGACGCCGCGCCGCCGCTGAGAAGCCTTGCTCCTGGGCGACAGTGGTGAAGATGTGCATTTCCTGGAAGCGATCCATGGAGACCCTCAAGTCAGATACAAAAATCGCAGCCGAAGCTGCGATTTTTTTGCGTCGATGTCAGCTGTGGATAACTTATTCCACCGTCACCGACTTCGCCAGGTTACGTGGTTGATCAACGTCCGTGCCCTTGAGCACCGCGACGTAGTACGACAGCAGCTGCAGCGGAACCGTGTAGAGGATCGGCGAGAGGATGTCGTGGATATGCGGCATCTGCACCACGTGGGTGCCTTCGCCGTTGGTCATCCCGGCTTTTTCGTCGGCGAACACGATCAGCTCGCCGCCACGGGCGCGGACTTCCTGCAGGTTGGATTTGAGCTTTTCCAGCAGTTCGTTGTTCGGCGCCACGGTGACTACCGGCATGTCGTTATCCACAAGCGCTAGCGGACCGTGTTTCAGTTCGCCGGCCGGGTAGGCTTCGGCGTGGATGTAGGAGATTTCCTTGAGTTTCAGCGCACCTTCCATTGCCACCGGGAATTGCGCGCCACGACCGAGGAACAGGGTGTGGTTCTTTTCGGCGAACAGCTCGGCGATTTTTTCCACGGTGCTGTCCATGGCCAGCGCTTCGCCGAGGCGGGTTGGCAGGCGACGCAGCTCTTCGACCAGACGCGCTTCAACGCCGTCGGCCAGGGTGCCGCGCACCTGACCCAGCGACAGGGTCAGCAGCAACAGACCGACCAGTTGCGTGGTGAAGGCTTTGGTCGAGGCCACGCCGATTTCGCGACCGGCCTGGGTCAGTAAAGTGAGATCGGACTCGCGCACCAGCGAGCTGATGCCGACGTTGCAGATCGCCAGGCTGGCGAGAAACCCTAGTTCCTTGGCGTTGCGCAGGGCTGCCAGGGTGTCAGCGGTTTCACCGGATTGCGAGATGGTCACGAACAGGGTGTCCGGCTGCACCACTACTTTGCGGTAGCGGAATTCGCTGGCGACTTCGACCTGGCACGGGATACCGGCCAGTTCTTCGAGCCAGTAACGCGCAACCATACCAGCGTGATAGCTGGTGCCACAGGCGACGATCTGTACGTTACGCACTTTGGCGAACAGCTCCGCCGCTTGTGGGCCGAACGCTTGCACCAACACCTGATCATTGCTCAGGCGACCTTCGAGGGTGCGCTGCACCACGGTCGGTTGCTCATGGATTTCCTTGAGCATGTAGTGGCGGAACTCTCCCTTGTCGGCGGCTTCGGCACCGTCGCTGTACTGCACGGTCTGGCGCTCGACGACATTGCCGTTGATGTCCCAGATCTGCACGTTATCGCGGCGAATTTCGGCGATATCGCCTTCCTCCAGGTACATGAAGCGGTCGGTGACCTGACGCAGGGCCAACTGGTCAGACGCGAGGAAGTTCTCGCCCAGACCCAGACCGATCACCAACGGGCTGCCACTGCGCGCGGCGACCAGACGATCCGGTTGTTTCGCATTGATCACCGCCAGACCATAAGCACCGTGCAGTTCCTTGACCGTAGCTTTAAGCGCAACGCTCAGATCGGGCTGATCCTTGAGTTTATGGCTGAGCAGGTGAGCGATGACTTCAGTGTCGGTGTCCGAAGTAAACACGTAACCCAGCGCTTTCAGTTGTTCACGCAGGGCTTCGTGGTTTTCGATGATGCCGTTGTGCACCACCGCGATGTCGCCGGAGAAATGCGGGTGGGCGTTGCGTTCACAGGGTGCGCCGTGGGTAGCCCAACGGGTGTGGGCAATGCCGAGACGGCCAACCAGCGGATGCTCGGCCAATGCGGCTTCGAGTTCGCTGACCTTGCCCGGGCGACGCATGCGCTCAAGAGTTTCGTCGTTGGTGAAGACCGCGACACCGGCGCTGTCATAGCCGCGGTATTCAAGGCGCTTGAGACCTTCGAGCAGGATGGCGGTGATATTACGTTCAGCAACTGCGCCGACAATTCCACACATGCTTATTTCTCCTGACTGACAGCCGCGCAAATCACGGTGATACCGCGGGCCTGAATCTGATCGCGTGTCTCTTGCGACAGGCGATCATCGGTAATTAGGGTATGGACGCTGCTCCAAGGCAGCTCCAGGTTGGGAATCTTGCGGCCGATCTTGTCGGCCTCGACCATGACGATGACTTCCCGCGCCACTTCCGCCATCACCCGGCTCAGACCGAGCAGTTCATTGAAGGTGGTGGTGCCACGCACCAGATCGATGCCATCGGCGCCGATGAACAACTGGTCGAAGTCGTAAGAGCGTAGTACTTGCTCGGCGACCTGACCCTGAAAGGATTCCGAATGCGGATCCCAGGTGCCGCCGGTCATCAACAGCACCGGTTCGTGTTCAAGTTCGCTCAAGGCGTTGGCGACGTGCAGGGAATTGGTCATCACCACCAGGCCTGGCTGTTGGCCAAGTTCCGGGATCATCGCGGCGGTGGTGCTGCCGCTGTCGATGATGATCCGCGCGTGTTCGCGGATGCGTTGCACCGCCGCGCGGGCAATCGCCTGTTTGTATTTGGAAACGCTCTGTGCAGTTTCCGCTACCAGCTCCTGCGGCATGGTGATCGCACCGCCGTAACGGCGCAGCAACAGGCCATGACTTTCCAGCGCGGCCAGATCCTTGCGAATCGTAACTTCGGAGGTTTCGAAGCGCTTGGCCAGTTCATCCACACTGACTTCGCCCTGCTCGTTGAGCAAGGCGAGAATGTTGTGACGGCGTTGCGGCGTGTTGCGTTTCGACATGGCGACTTAAGTTTCGATTCGAAAGATAACGGAAGCAATCAAAACCTATCGGCTCTAAATCGTCAAGCGGCAGGCAGACTTTTTTGAACACGACACAAACAAAAATATGGGAGCAAGCTTGCTTGCGAACGCATCGTGTCAGTCAACATCAATGTTGAGTGATCTACCGCATTCGCGAGCAAGCTCGCTCCCACATTGGATTTTCGTCGCTAAAAGAAGCTGTGGATAACTCAGATCTTCTTGATCTTCTCCGGCCGCTTCCAGCCGTCGATATTCCTCTGCCGCGCTCGGCCCACGGCCAACTGCGCGTTATCCACATTCTGTGTAATGGTCGAACCGGCGGCCGTGGTCGCCCCGTCAGAGATATCCACAGGCGCGACCAACGAATTATTGGATCCGATGAACACGTCCGCCCCCAACACGGTTTTCCACTTGTTGGCGCCGTCGTAGTTGCAGGTGATGGTGCCGGCGCCGATATTGGTACGCGCTCCGATCTCGGCATCGCCCAGATAAGTCAGATGTCCCGCCTTGGCGCCTTCGCCCATGTGGGCATTTTTCAGCTCCACGAAGTTACCCACATGCGCACGCGCTTCCAGCACGGTGCCCGGACGCAGACGAGCGAACGGACCGGCATCACTGCCCTCACCCAGAACGGCACCTTCAATGTGCGAGTTGGCCTTGATCACCACACCTTTGCGCAGGGTGCTGTCCTTGATCACGCAGTTCGGGCCGATCACCACGTCGTCTTCAATCACCACATTGCCTTCGAGGATCACGTTGATGTCGATCAGCACGTCGCGACCCACAGTGACTTCGCCTCGTACATCGAAACGTGCCGGGTCACGCAGGGTCACGCCTTGCGCCATCAACCGACGGCCGGCGCGCAGCTGGTAATGGCGCTCCAGTTCTGACAATTGCTTGCGATCGTTGGCGCCCTGCACTTCCATTGGGTCGTGCGGTTGTTCGGTGGCGACCACCAGGCCATCACTCACCGCCATCTCGATCACGTCGGTCAGGTAGTACTCACCCTGGGCATTGTTGTTCGACAGGCGACTCATCCAGTCGGCCAGACGATTGGCCGGCACCGCGAGAATGCCGGTGTTGCCTTCAGTAATGGCGCGCTGGGCTTCGCTGGCATCTTTGTGTTCAACGATCGCTGCGACCTTGCCGTCGGCATCGCGCACGATGCGACCGTAACCAGTCGGGTCATCCAGCTCGACGGTGAGCAAGCCCATCTGTCCAGGCACTACGTGCTTGAGCAGACGCTGCAGGGTATCGACTTCGATCAGCGGCACGTCGCCATAAAGGATCAGCACGGTATCGGCCGTAATGAACGGCACCGCTTGAGCGGTGGCGTGGCCGGTGCCGAGTTGCTTGTCCTGCAGGACGAAATTCAGATCATCAGCAGCCAGACGCTCACGCACTACATCGGCGCCATGGCCGATCACCACATGAATGCGTTGTGGCTCAAGTTGCCGGGCGTTGTGGATAACATGGCCCAGCATGGAGTTGCCGGCAATCGGATGCAGCACCTTCGGCAGGGCCGAGCGCATACGGGTGCCTTGACCGGCCGCGAGGATAACGATTTCAAGAGACATGACTGGCTACCAATCCTGGGTGGTCAGCAACTGCGACCGGGTTGTAAAAATCAGAAAAGAAAAAAGGGTAGCCGAGGCTACCCTTTTTTATCAATCGCACAACAAGCGGCTGACGGATTAACCGCCAAACTTCTTGCGGATCTGCTGGACGGTGCGCAGCTGAGCTGCAGCCTCGGCCAGACGTGCGGACGCAGCTCCGTAGTCGAAATCTGCGCTCTTCTCGTGCAGAGCAGCTTCGGCAGCCTTGAGAGCTGCCTGGGCTTGAGCTTCATCCAGGTCGGCGGCGCGTTGCACGGTATCGGCAAGCACCTTGACCATGTTCGGCTGAACCTCGAGGAAACCACCGGAGATGTAGAACACCTCGGCTTCCCCGCCTTGCTTGATCAGGCGGATCGGACCTGGCTTCAGATTAGTGATCAGCGGCGCGTGACCCAGAGCGATACCAAGATCACCCAGTGCACCGTGCGCAATCACCATCTCGACCAGGCCGGAAAAGATTTCCCCTTCCGCGCTGACGATATCGCAATGGACTGTCATAGCCATCTGATTGCCTCAACCTAAATGAGCGCCCGTTGCCGGGCGCCGGGATTACAGTTTCTTGGCTTTCTCGATCGCTTCTTCGATGCCGCCAACCATGTAGAACGCTTGTTCTGGCAGGTGGTCGTAGTCACCGTTGAGGATGCCTTTGAAGCCAGCAATGGTGTCTTTCAGGGAAACGTATTTACCCGAAGCACCGGTGAAGACTTCAGCCACGAAGAACGGCTGCGACAAGAAGCGCTGGATCTTACGAGCACGGTTTACCAACTGCTTGTCGGCTTCCGACAGCTCGTCCATACCCAGGATCGCGATGATGTCCTTCAGCTCTTTGTAACGTTGCAGAACGTACTGAACGCCGCGAGCGGTGTCGTAGTGGTCCTGGCCGATTACGTTCGGGTCCAGCTGACGCGAAGTCGAATCCAGTGGATCTACCGCTGGGTAGATACCCAGGGAGGCGATGTCACGGGACAGAACGACGGTGGCGTCCAAGTGGGCGAAGGTGGTCGCTGGCGACGGGTCGGTCAAGTCATCCGCAGGTACGTATACCGCTTGGATCGAGGTGATCGAACCTTCCTTGGTCGAAGTGATACGTTCTTGCAGAACGCCCATCTCTTCAGCCAGGGTCGGCTGGTAACCTACTGCCGAAGGCATACGGCCCAGCAGTGCGGATACTTCAGTACCGGCCAGGGTGTAGCGATAGATGTTGTCGACGAACAGCAGAACGTCGTTACCTTCGTCACGGAACTTCTCGGCCATGGTCAGGCCGGTCAGTGCTACGCGCAGACGGTTACCCGGCGGCTCGTTCATCTGACCGTAAACCAGTGCCACTTTGTCCAGAACGTTGGAGTCCTTCATCTCGTGGTAGAAGTCGTTACCCTCACGAGTACGCTCACCCACACCGGCGAACACGGAATAACCGCTGTGCTCGATGGCGATGTTACGGATCAGTTCCATCATGTTTACGGTTTTGCCTACACCGGCACCACCGAACAGACCGACTTTACCGCCTTTGGCAAACGGGCAAACCAGGTCGATAACCTTGATGCCGGTTTCCAGCAGGTCGTTGCCGCCTGCCTGCTCAGCGAACGAAGGCGCTGGACGGTGAATGCCCCAACGCTCTTCGGTGTCGATCGGGCCAGCTTCGTCGATCGGGTTACCGAGGACGTCCATGATCCGGCCCAGGGTCGCTTTACCGACCGGTACGGAGATGGCTGCGCCAGAGTCGGTAACTTCCAGACCGCGCTTCAAGCCTTCGGTGGAACCCATCGCAATGGTACGAACCACACCGTCGCCCAGCTGCTGCTGAACTTCCAGAGTGGTGCCGGCATCGCTTTTTACTTTCAAAGCGTTGTAGATGCTCGGTACGCTGTCGCGTGGAAATTCCACGTCGATAACGGCGCCGATGATTTGAACGATACGTCCGCTACTCATAGCTGGATCCTCTGAATATTTGAACCGTTAAACCGCGGCAGCGCCGCCGACGATTTCCGAGATCTCTTGGGTGATCGCAGCCTGACGCGCCTTGTTGTAGATCAGCTGCAAATCGCTGATCAAATCACCGGCGTTGTCGGTAGCGTTCTTCATCGCGATCATCCGCGCAGCTTGTTCAGCCGCGTTGTTCTCGACCACCGCCTGGTAGACCTGCGACTCAACGTAGCGGACCATCAAGCCGTCAAGCAGCTCTTTGGCATCCGGTTCGTAGAGGTAGTCCCAGTGGTGCTTGAGATCCTGATCCGGGGTCGCCACCAGTGGAATCAACTGCTCCACGGTAGGCTGCTGCGTCATGGTGTTGATGAACTTGTTGGACACCACGGACAGGCGGTCAATACGGCCGTCCAGGTAGGCATCCAGCATCACCTTGACGCTGCCGATCAGATCATTGATCGACGGCTCTTCACCCAGGTGGCTGATAGCTGCAACGACGTTACCGCCGAAGTTGCGGAAAAAGGCCGCACCCTTGCTACCAACGACACACAGATCAATCTCGACGCCGTTTTCGCGGTTTACCGCCATGTCCTTGACCAGGGCCTTGAACAGGTTGGTGTTCAAGCCGCCGCACAGACCACGGTCACTGCTCACCACAACATAACCAACGCGCTTGATTTCGCGCTCGATCATGAACGGGTGGCGGTATTCCGGGTTGGCGTTGGCCAGATGCCCAATAACCTGGCGGATACGCTCCGCATAAGGACGGCTAGCAGCCATGCGCATTTGTGCCTTGCGCATTTTGCTGACCGCCACTTTTTCCATGGCGCTGGTAATCTTTTGCGTGCTTTTGATGCTCGCAATCTTACTGCGAATCTCTTTTGCGCCTGCCATGTAACACCTATCAGGTTAGCAAGCGGGAGCCTCGCGGCTCCCGCTGCGGCTTACCAGGTTTGGGTGGCCTTGAACTTCTCGATACCGGCTTTCATGCCAGCGTCGATTTCGTCATTGAAGTCACCTTTAACGTTGATCTTGGCCATCAAATCGGCGTGATCGCGGTTGAAGAAAGCAATCAGCGCTTGTTCGAAGCTGCCGATCTTGGCGATTTCAATGTCAGTCAGGAACCCACGCTCAGCGGCATACAGCGACAGCGCCATGTCAGCGATCGACATTGGTGCGTATTGCTTCTGCTTCATCAGCTCGGTAACGCGCTGACCATGCTCAAGTTGCTTACGGGTCGCTTCGTCCAGGTCAGAAGCGAACTGGGCGAATGCCGCCAGTTCACGGTACTGAGCCAGAGCGGTACGGATACCACCGGACAGCTTCTTGATGATCTTGGTCTGAGCGGCACCACCCACACGGGATACCGAAACACCGGCGTTCACTGCAGGACGGATGCCCGAGTTGAACATGGCCGATTCCAGGAAGATCTGACCGTCGGTGATGGAAATCACGTTGGTCGGAACGAACGCGGAAACGTCGCCAGCCTGGGTTTCGATGATCGGCAGTGCGGTCAGGGAACCGGTTTTGCCGGTCACTGCGCCGTTGGTGAACTTCTCTACGTATTCTTCCGAAACGCGGGATGCGCGCTCCAGCAGACGGGAGTGGAGATAGAACACGTCGCCTGGGTAAGCTTCACGGCCTGGTGGACGGCGCAGCAGCAGGGAAATCTGGCGGTAAGCCACTGCTTGCTTGGACAGATCGTCATAAACGATCAGCGCGTCTTCACCGCGGTCGCGGAAGAATTCACCCATGGTGCAACCGGAGTACGGTGCCAGGAATTGCAGCGCAGGAGATTCCGAAGCACTGGCAGCCACGATGATCGTGTTGGCCAGGGCGCCGTTTTCTTCCAGCTTGCGAACAACGTTGGCGATGGTCGATTGTTTCTGACCAATAGCTACGTAGACGCAGAAAATGCCGCTGTCTTTCTGGTTGATGATCGCGTCGATCGCCAGAGCGGTTTTACCGATCTGACGGTCACCGATGATCAGCTCACGCTGGCCACGGCCGACAGGGATCATGGCATCGACAGCCTTGTAGCCAGTCTGTACAGGCTGGTCTACCGACTTACGCCAGATCACGCCCGGAGCAACTTTCTCGACCGCGTCGGTCTCGGTGTTGCCCAGTGGACCTTTGCCGTCAACAGGGTTACCCAGTGCGTCGACTACGCGACCCAGCAGTTCCTTACCAACCGGAACTTCGAGGATGCGACCGGTGCACTTGGCGCTCATGCCTTCAGCCAGAGACTGGTAAGCGCCCAGTACAACGGCACCTACGGAGTCTTGCTCCAGGTTGAGGGCCATACCGTAGACGCCGCCCGGAAACTCGATCATCTCGCCGTACATTACGTCGGCCAGACCGTGAATCCGCACGATGCCGTCAGATACGCTGACGACAGTGCCTTCGTTACGGGCTTGGGAGGTCACATCGAGCTTGTCGATGCGGCCCTTGATAATTTCACTTATTTCGGAAGGATTGAGTTGCTGCATTGCTCTGCTGCCCCTTCAAACTCAAGATTTCAATGCTTCGGCAAGTTTCGCGATTTTGCCGCGAATCGAGCCATCGATAACCAGGTCGCCGGCGCGGATAACGACACCACCTATAAGGGCAGCATCCTCCGCAACTTGCAGGCGCACTTCCCGGTTGAGTCGTGCACTGAGAACCTTGGCGAGTTTGTCTTGCTGTTCTTGGTTCAATGCAAAAGCACTGGTCACTTCAACGTCTACCGACTTCTCTTGTTCGGCCTTGTACAGGTCGAAAAGAGCGGCAATCTCCGGCAGAAGCGGGAGACGGTCGTTTTCGGCAACGACATTGATGAAGTTCTGTGCCTTGGCATCAAACTTGTCGCCGCACACGTCAATAAACGTGGCGGCCTTTTCTGCGCTCGTCAGTCGCGGGGCCTTGAGCACGCGCTGCATGGTGTCGTCTTGCGACACCGCTGCAGCCAGGCCGAGCATGGCTGACCAATTGGCCAGTTGCTGGTGGGCCTGAGCGTGCTCGAAGGCCGCCTTAGCGTAAGGTCGGGCCAACGTGGTCAGTTCTGCCATGATCGCCCTCGCTTAGATTTCAGCAGCCAGTTGGTTAACCAGCTCTGCGTGCGCGTTTTGATCGATTGTGGCACCCAGGATCTTCTCGGCGCCGCCGACAGCCAGCAAACCCACTTGGGCGCGCAGCTTGTCTTTGACACTGTTCAGTTCCTGTTCGATCTCGGCTTGAGCCTGAACCTTCACACGGTCAGCGTCGACACGGGCCTTTTCAACGGCCTCTTCGACAATCTGGTTACCGCGTTTCTTGGCTTGCTCGATGATTTCAGCTGCCTGAGCTTTCGCTTCGCGCAGTTGCTGACCCGCTTTTTCTTGGGCCAACTCCAGGTCGCGAGCTGCACGGCTGGCAGCGTCCAGACCATCAGCGATCTTCTTTTGACGTTCGTGCAGAGCAGCGATGACCGGAGGCCATACATACTTCATGCAGAACAGTACAAAAATCAGGAACGCAACGGACTGGCCAATCAGGGTCGCATTAATGTTCACGCCAACACCTCGCAGTTACGTTGTCCATCACATCAAATTACTCGGAAGAATCCGGGTAATTAGCCAGCGATCTGACCAACGAACGGGTTCGCAAAGGTGAAGAACAGAGCGATACCAACACCGATCATGGTTACGGCGTCGAGCAGACCGGCAACGATGAACATTTTAACTTGCAGCATTGGAACCATTTCTGGCTGACGCGCTGCGCCTTCCAGGAACTTGCCGCCCAGCAGGCCGAAACCAATTGCGGTACCCAGTGCGCCCAGGCCGATCAACAGTGCAACAGCGATAGCGGTTAGACCAACTACAGTTTCCATCTTTCCTCCCGACTTTTACGTCGTATGGTTTAGGTTTTTTAGATTAAAGCGGTAAAACAAATCGTTTCAGGTGCCCTGTGAAGAGCCCCTTCCCGTTTGACCGGGAAGGACATCAGACTAGTCGAGACTGGTCTTAATGGTTTTCTTCGTGCGCCATCGACAGGTAGACGATGGTCAGCATCATGAAGATGAACGCCTGCAGGGTGATGATCAGGATGTGGAACACAGCCCAAGCCCACTGCAGAACAACGCCCAGGCCGCTCAGCCAGAGCAGACCGCTGCCGAACATCACAGCGATCAGAATGAACACCAGCTCACCGGCATACATGTTGCCGAACAGACGCAGAGCCAGAGAGATCGGTTTAGCGATCAGGGTCACGAATTCCAGCAGGAAGTTCACCGGGATCAGCAGGGCTTGAACGAAGATGTTCTTGCTGCCGAACGGGTGCAGGGTCAGTTCGCCGATGAAGCCGCCGATGCCCTTGACCTTGATGCTGTAGAAAATGATCAGTGCGAAAACCGACAACGCCATGCCCAGGGTCGCGTTCGGGTCGGTGGTCGACACGGCGCGGAACGGGATGTGGTGATCACCGGTGATCAGGATGGCCAGCTGAGGAATCCAGTCGACCGGGATCAGGTCGACGGCGTTCATCAGGAACACCCAGACGAAGATGGTCAGTGCCAGCGGTGCAATCACCGGGCTACGGCCATGGAAGCTGTCTTTCACGCTGCCATCGACGAATTCGACCAATACTTCAACGAAGTTCTGCAAAGCACCCGGTTGACCCGAAGTCGCTTTCTTTGCCGCCATGCGGAAAAGAAAAACGAAGATCAGACCCAACGCGACCGACCAGCCGAGAGTATCGACGTGGAAAGCCCAGAAGCCCATTTCTTTGGCTTCTGCTGCGGTATGGGCAAAGCCCCAGCCGCCGTTAGGTAGCTGACCGAAGGTCAGGTTCTGCAAGTGGTGCTGGATATAGCCCGAAGCGGTTGTTTCTGCCATGGTTGCCTCAAACGCCCTAAGGTCTCGAAAGTCTTGTTCTCATCAGCAGGGGAGCGAACCAGCTGACCGACTGAGTCAGCACGAACACGCCGAATACAGCTATCGGCGCCAGTGGCTTCACACCTGCAAACACCAGCGCAAAAAGCACTGCTGTCAAAATCAGTTTGCCTGCCTCGCCGGCATAAAAAGACCGGACGATGGACTGGGCTGCTCGGGCGCCGGAAAACCGAAATGCCTTGTGAGCGAAATAAACATTGGGCAGCAAGGCTATCAGGCCTCCGCAAAGTCCCGAGTATCCGGCAACGACTCCGTGCCATTGCCAGAGCGCCAAAGCGGCAATCAGCAAAATGACAAATTGAGCCATTAACACCGGAAAAACTGCCAGGCGATGGAACGGCAGGCGGTTTGGCTTGCGGGTTTCCATCACTATTGCTCTCCAATGGTCGGCTGCCAGAATTCAATAACTTGGCATAATTTGTGCCGACAAAATGCGCGCAGAGTATAGGGGCGGTTCTGCCCCTATTCAACTGTCAGGTAGTGATTTCCGACTGCGCGCTACATGAGGAAATGTTTCAGCGGATGTGTGCGAGCACACCTTGAAGCTCATCGAGGGAGTTGTAACCGATCACCAACTGCCCTTTTCCCTTCTTGCCGTGGCGAATCTGCACCGCAGAGCCTAGGCGCTCGGCCAGACGCTGTTCGAGACGGGCGATATCCGGGTCGGGTTTGGATGCTTCCACAGGCTCCGGTTTTCCACTCAACCACTGGCGAACCAGTGCCTCGGTTTGGCGCACAGTCAGGCCGCGTGCGACAACATGTCGCGCCCCTTCCACCTGCTGATTGTCCGGCAGACCGAGCAAAGCACGGGCATGGCCCATTTCCAGGTCGCCGTGGGACAGCATGGTCTTGATGACTTCCGGCAATGCAATAAGCCGCAACAGGTTAGCCACAGTGACGCGGGACTTACCCACAGCCTCGGCAACCTGCTGTTGAGTCAGCTGGAATTCCTGCTGCAAACGCTGCAGGGCCACCGCCTCTTCGATCGGGTTGAGATCTTCACGCTGGATGTTCTCGATCAGCGCAATGGCAATTGCGGTTTCATCCGGTACATCGCGGACCATCGCCGGGATGGTTTCCTGCCCGGCTTGCTGGCTCGCGCGCCAGCGGCGTTCACCGGCGATGATCTCAAAGCGGCCACCGCCAATCGGGCGCACCACGATCGGCTGCATCACCCCTTGCGCCTTGATCGACGCTGCCAGTTCTTCCAGCGCCTGCGGATCCATGTCCCGGCGCGGCTGGTACTTGCCGCGCTGCAGCAAGTCCAACGGCAAGTGCTGCAATTCACGGGTGTCAGCTTGCGCGGCTTGTTCTTCCAGCGCGCTGACGGTCGGACCACTCAGCAGTGCATCCAGTCCACGTCCGAGACCTCGTTTCTTGACGGCCATGGGAATTCCTTAAGTTGCCTGAGCGGCGGCGATGCGTGAATTTTTGCGCTGACGACGAACCATCTCGCCGGCCAGGGCCAGATAAGCCAGGGCGCCACGCGATTGTTTGTCGTAGGCCAGCGCCGGCATGCCGTAGCTCGGCGCTTCGGCCAGACGGATGTTGCGCGGGATCACCGTGTCGTAGAGCTGCTCGCCGAAGTGTTCCTTGAGCTGCGCCGAAACGTCGTTCATCAGGCTCAGGCGCGGGTCATACATGGTTCGCAGCAGGCCTTCGACTTTCAGGTTCGGATTGAGCAATTCAGCGATGCGCTTGATGTTATCCACAAGGTCGCTCAAGCCTTCGAGCGCGAAGTACTCGCACTGCATGGGGATAATCACCCCGTCAGCGGCGACCAGTGCGTTCAGCGTGAGCATCGACAGCGACGGCGGGCAGTCGATCAGAATGTAATCGTAGTTTTCACGGATCGGCGCCAGCGCGCTGCGCAGACGGCTTTCCTTCATCTGCATTTCCAGCAGCACCACTTCGGCCGCCGTCAAATCGCGGTTGGCCGGCAGCAGTTGGTAACCGCCGTGCTCGGAATAGTGCATGGCCTGGGCCAGATCGCATTCGCCGATCAGCAGGTCGTAGACCGAATTTTCCAGGCCGTGTTTATCCACACCGCTACCCATGGTGGCGTTGCCCTGTGGATCGAGATCGATCAACAGCACCCGGCGCTTGGTTGCGACCAGGGATGCTGCGAGGTTGATGCAGGTGGTGGTCTTGCCCACACCACCCTTTTGGTTCGCTATCGCGAATACCTTAGCCATTCTTGCTTGTGTTCCCAATCATGCCGTGCGGCGCAGTATCAGCAGATGGCGTTGGCCTTGGCAACCGGGTACGGCCAGGGCGTGTTCGCTATCGAGTTTGAAGTCTGCCGGCAATGCTACCAGCTCATCGGCCGGATGAACGCCCTTCATTGCCAGCCAGCGTGTATCTGCATCGCCCAAGTGGCGAGTCCAGTTGGTGAAGTTCTCCATACTGCTGAACGCCCGGGAAATGATCCCGTTGAACGGTTGCGCAGGCTGGAAGGCTTCGACACGACTGTGGATAACTTGCAGGTTATCCAGTTTGAGTTCGAGTTTGACCTGGGTCAGGAAGCGGGTTTTCTTGCCGTTGCTGTCCAGACAGGTCACTTGCGAATCCGGATACAGAATCGCCAACGGGATCCCCGGCATACCGCCGCCACTGCCGACGTCGAGCCAGCGACCGTTTTCGATGAACGACATCACGCTCAGACTATCGAGCAAGTGTCGCGAAACCATTTCGTCCGGATCGCGCACAGCGGTCAGGTTGTAGGCCTGGTTCCATTTGATCAACAGGGCCAGATAACCCAGCAGCAGTTCGTGCTGGGTTTCAGTGAGATTGACACCGAGCTCGCGGGCTCCTGTGGATAACTCTTCGGCGTGTTGCGAAGTGACCTTAGAACTCAAGCGCTTTGCTCCAACTGACGGCCCGCGCCGCGTTTTTTCAAGTGAATCATCAATAGCGAAATCGCTGCCGGGGTCACACCCGGGATCCGCGAAGCCTGGCCCAGCGTCTCTGGTCGAGTCGCGCCGAGCTTGCTCTGGATCTCCTTGGAGAGACCGGAAATGTTGGTGTAATCGATATCCACAGGCAACTTCGTGTCTTCACTGGCGCGCAGACGGGCAATTTCGTCCTGTTGACGATCAATGTAACCGGCGTATTTGGTTTTGATTTCAACCTGCTCGGCGACCTGTGGATCTTCGGCGCCATTGCCGGTCACTTCGACCAGACCAGCGTAGTCGATTTCCGGACGGCTCAAGAGGTTGAGCAAGTTGTATTCGTGGGTCAACGGCGTACCGAACTTCTCGGCAATCGCATCGCCCTGCTGCGTATTCGGGCGAACCCAAGTGCTTTTCAGACGCTGCTCTTCCAGCTCGATGCTTTCGCGTTTCTTGCAGAAGGCCGCCCAACGCGCGTCATCGACCAGACCGAGCTCGCGACCTTTTTCGGTCAGACGCAGGTCGGCGTTGTCCTCGCGCAGAATCAGGCGGTACTCGGCACGGGAAGTGAACATGCGGTACGGCTCTTGGGTGCCGAGGGTGATCAGGTCGTCGACCAACACGCCGATGTACGCTTCATCGCGACGCGGGCACCAGGCTTCTTTGCCCTTGGCGCGCAGTGCAGCATTGGCGCCGGCGAGCAAACCTTGGGCGCCGGCTTCTTCGTAACCGGTGGTGCCGTTGATTTGTCCGGCAAAGAACAGACCGCCGATGACTTTGGTTTCCAGGCTGTACTTCAGATCACGCGGATCGAAGTAGTCGTACTCGATGGCATAGCCCGGACGCACGATGTGCGCGTTTTCCATGCCGCGGATCGATTGCACGATCTGCAATTGCACGTCGAACGGCAAGCTTGTGGATATCCCGTTCGGGTACAGCTCATGGGTGGTCAAACCTTCCGGTTCGATAAACACCTGATGGCTTTCCTTGTCGGCAAAGCGGTGGATCTTGTCTTCGATCGACGGGCAATAGCGCGGGCCGATGCCTTCGATTTCACCGGCAGCGGAATACATCGGCGAACGATCAAGGTTCGCAGCAATGATTTCGTGGGTGCGGGCGTTGGTGTGAGTAATCCAGCAGCTGACCTGGCGTGGATGCTGTTCTTTGTTGCCCATGAACGACATCACCGGGATCGGCGTATCGCCGGGTTGCTCGGTCATCACCGAGAAATCCACAGACTTGCCGTCGATACGCGGCGGTGTGCCGGTTTTCAGGCGACCGACACGCAGTGGCAGTTCACGCAGACGGTGAGCCAGTGCAATCGATGGCGGATCACCGGCGCGGCCGCCGGAAAAATTCTGCAAACCGATGTGGATAAGTCCGCCGAGGAACGTACCGGTGGTCAACACCACGGAATCGGCGAAGAAACGCAGACCCATTTGCGTGACAACACCACGGACTTGTTCCTGCTCGACGATCAGGTCATCAGCAGCTTGTTGAAATATCCACAGGTTCGGCTGGTTTTCGAGGATTTCGCGGACAGCGGCCTTGTACAGAATCCGGTCAGCTTGCGCACGGGTCGCCCGTACGGCTGGGCCTTTGCGGCTGTTCAACACGCGAAACTGGATGCCGCCCAAATCGGTAGCTGTGGCCATCGCCCCGCCGAGGGCATCGATTTCCTTGACCAGATGGCTTTTGCCAATGCCACCGATGGCCGGGTTGCAACTCATGGCACCGAGGGTTTCCACGTTATGCGTCAGCAACAGGGTTTTTGCCCCCATACGTGCTGAGGCCAGTGCTGCCTCGGTACCGGCATGACCGCCGCCGATGACGATCACTTCAAAACGGGAAGGGAAATCCACCACGCACCTCGTGCCTGCTTAAGTAGGTAATTCAGGAATAGTTTGAGATCAGGTTTTTGGACCTGGTCGGCAAGTATAGGGACTTCGCCCTTCCTAAAGAACCCTTTGCACAAAATTTAACCAGCTGTGGAGAACTCGAGGTTAAAAGAATAAAAAAGAGAGAAATTTATAAAACCTTTGTTTTTATGTTTATTTCTACTGAAGCACGTTTCTGTGGATAGATTGCTACAAGCCTTTATATTCAATATGTACAGAGTTTCAAAACCCTGTGCCCATGTGCCAATGAGGCCCTTGGATAACCGCTGTAAGCCTGTGGATGAAAGGGGTGGTTATCCACAGACGGGGTTATATCCAGTTTTCAGGCCCTGTTATCAACTGCCCTTAGTGGCAGTTATTCACAGGGCTTAATCCACAGAAAATCGATAAAACGGCTTTTCCGGACGCAAAAAAACGCCACGAAGGGTTCGCTGGGGACAAAGAAGCGGATGGAGGGAAGTGCGAGGGCTATTGTGAGAGAACGTAACAGGGGCTAATAATAGGCATTATCATTAACTCATTAACTCGTCAGTTTTCCCCATGTCCCTACCCGCCCACACTGCTGCGATCGAGCGAATCTACGAGCAACACCATTCGTGGCTATACGGGTGGCTCAAGGGAAAATTACATGACGCCTGCGATGCGGCGGATGTGGCGCATGACACGTTTGTGCGGATTCTGGCGGCGCGTAATGCTGCACAGATTCGTGATCCACGTGATTATCTGGCGACCATTGCACGCGGTCTGGTGATTGACCGTTATAGAAGACAGGCTATCGAGGCCGCGTATTTGCGGACCCTCGCGGCTCGTCCGCAAGCCACTGTCATCAGCGAGGAAGACAAGGCGCTGATCATCGAAACCCTGGTCGCTGTGGATAAAGCCTTGGCCGGGCTCGGCGCCAGAAGCCAACAGATCTTCACGCTCTCCCAGATCGATGGCCTGACTTATCAACAGATCGCACTGCAATTGAAGGTGTCATTGACCACGGTGAAGAAGCACATGATCCGCGCCCTGACGGAATGTGCCCTGATCATGGCGCAAAGTTGATGGCTATCGCCACCAATCGCCAGATTTTTGAAGCGGCCGCCAGTTGGTACGTGCAGTTTCAGGCGGAGCCGCCAACACTCACCGAACAAAAGGCTTGGCAGCTGTGGATAGATAGTGACCCGGCGCATCTGGCGGCGTGGAATCAGATGGAACAATTGCAGCGCCACCTCGGTACGCTGCCGCAGGATCTGAAACGTCGTGCGCTGAATACGGGTCAGCAACGTCGCCAAGTGCTGAAATTGTTGCTGCTCGCAGCGGGGACGGGGTTCGTCGGCTGGAATGTTCAGCAACACACATCCCTGGGGAATGTCTGGGCCGACTATAAAACCGGGGTTGGCCAGCGCCGCAACATCGCGTTGGCCGACGGCAGCCAGATACAACTCAACACTGACACCGCAATTGATGTGTCTTTTGATGCGGCACATCGACTGATTCGTTTGCGCTCGGGTGAAATCCTCATTCAAACCGGCAAGCTTGGCGATCAACGGCCCTTTTTCGTCGAAACCGGGGATGGCCGGATTCAAGCACTCGGTACCCGTTTCTCCGTTCACCAGCTGTCGGGCTCTACCCGAGTTGGAGTGCTGGAAGACCGGGTCAGTGTTCAGCCCGCTGATGCATCAACGGCCGCAAGAATTCTGCAGGCAGGCGAAGGCGCCGATTTTGATCGGCAGCACATCGGGCCCGTTCATCCCTTCAAATCCTCTGAAGTGGCGTGGATCAACGGCCAATTGATCGTCCTCAATGCGCGCTTGGGTGATGTTATTGAAGAATTGGGCCGCTATCGGAGCGGCGTTTTACATTGCGACACGCGTGCCCGGGAGCTGCGGATATCCGGGACATTCCGCCTCAATTCAACCGACGCTGTCCTGGCCAATCTTCAGGCTTCGCTGCCGATCAACGTGCGCTATTTCACTCGATACTGGGTCTCGATCAGCCACAACACTTGATCGAAATTTCGCCTGGAGAAAATAAATCGACAACAGGGTTATCTTTTTTTGCCCTGACCCGGCCCTACAGGTAATCGCGATAAACGCGGCTCTTTGCCACCTTCAGGGCTTATCCACACATGCGTCTTCCCACGTTTCGTCAGCGTTTTTCCTACCACTGCATTGCCTATAGCTTACTGATGACCAGCGCCGCGTCCTGCCTGGTGATTAGCCATAACGCCGTCGCTGCATCGGTAGCCCAGCGTTACGCCATCGCCGCCGGCCCGCTGGATAATGCGCTGAGCCAGTTCGCCTCGGCCGCCAACGTGATTCTGTCGTTCTCGCCGCAACAGACCAGCCGCTTGCGTAGCGCCGGGTTGAACGGCAGCTTCACTGTCGACCAGGGATTCGCCCAACTGCTGCAAGGCTCGGGTTTGCAAGCCGTACCGCAGGCGCCGGGCAGTTACATTCTGCAGGCGCTGCCGAACGGTGATTCGCTGGAGCTCGCTCCGACCAACATCAACGGTCAGTTGGCCAATCCGATGGATCTGGATTACGCCGCCGACGTCGGATACAAGGCGCAGAACAGTCGAATCGGTACGAAAACCAGTACGCCGTTATCGGAAACGCCACGCTCAGTGTCCGTCGTTACCGGCCAACGCATGAAGGATCAGAAATCTCAGACACTCACCGAGGTACTCGGCTACGTGCCGGGGATCTTTGCCCCACCGTTCGCCGCTGGCGACAGTCTGGCAGGAGACCTGTTCTACATTCGCGGTTTCAACGCCACCGATTATGGCTACGGTCTGTTGCGCGATGGACTACGCGTACAAGGCAACCGCTATGACACCAGCACTGAGCCTTATGGACTTGAACGGGTAGAGGTTTTCCGCGGCCCGTCTTCGCTTCTTTACGGGGAAAACGCCCCCGGCGGTCTGGTTAATCTGGTGAGCAAACGCCCGACCGCTGCACCGCAAGGCGAAGTGCAATTGGGTTATGGCTCGAACAATCGCCGGCAGATCGGCGTCGATGTCTCCGGCCCGCTCAATGACAGCGGCAATGTTCTCGGGCGCGTGGTGATGCTTGGCCGCAAGTCCGACACCCAGACCGACCACGTACCGGATGACCGAATCTACATCGCGCCATCGCTGACCCTGAATTTTGACGATTTCAACACCTTGACCCTGCTGGCCAACTACCAGAAGGATCACACCAACATGGAACTTGGCCTACCGGCCGCCGGGACATTGCTGACCAACCCCAACGGCAAGTTATCCAAAGGCACCCTGCTCGGCGACCCGGACTGGAACACTTTCGAACGAGAAACCTGGAGCACCGGTTACGAGTTCAGCCACTCGTTCAACGACGACTGGCAGTTCCGCCAGAACTCGCGCTACATGCAGTCGCGCATCACCCGTCACGAAACCTGGCCAGGCAACCTCAACAACGCCGGGTTCGGCACGCGTTTGAACATGACCGCCTACGATCGCTACAACAAATCGATGGTGTATTCGCTGGATAACCAACTGGAAGGCAAATTCCAGGTCGGCGGTCTGGAGAACACCGTGTTGTTCGGCGCCAGCTATGACCGCACGTCGTTCAATCAGGACTGGAATGCCGGCATTGTCGGGCCGATCGATGTGTATAACCCGGTGTACCTGCGCGACCCAACCACGCCGATTGCGGTGCAAAACACCTTGCTCGAGCAGCAGATGAAAGGGGTTTATGCACAGATCCAGAGCAAGTACGACCACTGGCTGTTTCTGCTCGGTGGCCGTCAGGACTGGGTCGACAGTGATTTTCGCGACAAGGTCGCCCAGTCGAGCAACATCAGCTCCGAGGACAAGAAATTCACTTATCAGGGCGGCGTGATGTACCAGTTCGACAACGGCATGACGCCGTATGTCAGCTATTCCACCTCGTTCGTGCCGGTGCAGCAGATCTCCAATGCCGGTGCGCCGCTTGATCCGATCACCAGCAGCCAATATGAAGTGGGCCTGAAGTACGAACCAATCGGCTGGGACACTGCCTTCACTGCATCGGTGTACGACCTGCGCAAAAAAGACGACACCTACTTCGACGCCACCACGTCGAGCTATCGCCAGGTGGGCGAAAGCCGTTCCAAGGGTGTGGAACTGGAACTGAACAGCAACCTGACCCAGAACCTCAATCTCACGGCGGCTTACACCTACACCGACGCGCGAATTACCAAGGATGCAGCGACGTCATTGGTCAAAGGCCATCAAATGACCGGCGTGCCGCGCAATCAGGCTTCGGTCTGGGCGAAATATCGATTCCTTGATGGCGACTTGAAAGGTCTGTACGTGGGCGGTGGTGTGCGTTATTTCGACAGTGCCTTCGCCTACACGTCGCCTTCTCTCTACGGGAAGCTGGATGCCGGCGACGTCACCTTGGTGGATGCGGCCATCGGTTATCAGATCGATACGCACTGGAGCGTCGACCTGAATGCGAAGAACCTGTTCGACAAGGAATATGTGTCGGGTTGCAACGACGCTGGCCGTTGCTACTGGGGTGAAGATCGCACTCTGCTCGGCACGGTTTCCTACAACTGGTAGAACGAAAAAGGGGCTGTGGATAAATTGTCCACAGCCCTTTTTTCATTTGCCGATACAGAAGCTGGAAAAAATCCGTCCCAACAGATCATCAGAGCTGAATGCTCCGGTGATTTCACCGAGAGAATGCTGGGCCTGACGCAAATCCTCGGCCAGTAATTCCCCAGCGCCAGCCAAGGTCAGCTGGGCGCGGCCGTGTTCCAACGCTGCACTGGCGTGGCGCAAGGCTTCAAGATGCCGGCGACGTGCGCTGAAACTGCTTTCCGAGGTCTGCTCGTAACCCATGCAGGCCTTGAGATGATCGCGCAGCAGATCCAGACCTTCACCGGCCGACTTGGCGCTGAGACTGATCGTCACATGCCCGTCTTCGCTGGTTTCCAAAACAATGGCTTCGCCCGTTAGATCGGCCTTGTTGCGGATCAGCGTAACTTTGGCCGGATCCGGCCGGGTTTCGAGGAATTCCGGCCACAGGGCAAACGGATCCAGTGCTTCCGGAGCGGTCGCGTCGACTACCAGCAACACTCGATCCGCTTCACCAATGGCTTTCAACGCGCGTTCAACGCCGATCTTTTCCACATGATCATCGGTATCGCGCAAACCGGCGGTGTCGACAACGTGCAGCGGCATACCATCAATGTGGATATGTTCGCGCAGGATATCCCGCGTGGTGCCGGCAATCTCGGTGACGATCGCCGCTTCCCGACCGGCCAACGCATTCAGCAGGCTGGATTTACCGGCATTCGGCCGCCCGGCAATCACCACAGTCATGCCGTCGCGGAGCAAGGCACCCTGCCCGGCCTCACGCAGTACTGTGGATAACTCATCACGGACTTTGTCGAGCATGCTCAGCACATGGCCATCGGCGAGGAAGTCGATTTCCTCTTCCGGGAAGTCGATGGCGGCTTCGACGTAGATACGCAGACCGATCAGTTGTTCGGTCAAGTTATGCACACGCTGGGAAAACGCACCCTGCAAGGAACGCAGAGCATTACGTGCAGCCTGTGCAGAACTGGCTTCGATCAAATCGGCAATCGCCTCGGCCTGGGCCAGGTCGAGTTTGTCATTGAGGAAGGCGCGTTCGCTGAATTCACCGGGCCGAGCCAAGCGACACCCCAATTCCAAGCAACGCTTGAGCAACATATCCAGAACGATCGGGCCACCGTGGCCCTGCAATTCCAGAACGTCTTCGCCGGTGAACGAGTTCGGCCCCGGGAAATACAAAGCCAGACCTTCATCGAGCACTTGCTGGTCGGCACTGAAAAACGGCCCGTAATGGGCGTAACGCGGTTTCAGTTCGCGGCCGCTGATGGCTTTGGCCGCAACGCTGGCCAACGGCCCGGAAATACGGACGATGCCCACACCGCCGCGACCTTGAGCGGTGGCGACAGCGGCGATGGTTTCACGAGGTGTGCTCATAAACCGAAATCCAGACAAAAGTGGCAGATAGCAAAACGCCCCACTAGGGGGCGTTTTGAGTGGTGTTATCCACAGTGCAAGTTACGCCTCGGCTTTTTTCGTCGCCGCTTCGATCTTACGCGTGATGTACCACTGTTGTGCAATCGACAGGCAGTTGTTCACAACCCAGTACAGCACCAGACCAGCCGGGAACCACAGGAAGAAGAAGGTGAAGATGATTGGCATCATTTTCATGACCTTCGCCTGCATCGGATCCGGAGGCGTCGGGTTCAGCTGCTGCTGGATGAACATGGTTGCGCCCATGATGATCGGCAGAATGAAGAACGGATCCTTGATCGACAGGTCGGTGATCCACAGCATGAACGGCGCCTGGCGCATTTCCACGCTTTCCAGCAGAACCCAGTACAGCGAAAGGAAAACCGGCATCTGCACGAGGATCGGCAAGCAGCCACCCAACGGGTTGATCTTCTCTTTCTTGTACAGCTCCATCATGGCTTGCGACATTTTCTGCCGGTCATCGCCATGTTGCTCTTTCAGAGCAGCCAGTTTTGGCGCAACGGCACGCATGCGCGCCATCGATTTGTAGCTGGCAGCCGACAGAGGGAAGAAGATCCCCTTGATCAGCATGGTCAGGAAGATGATCGACCAGCCCCAGTTACCAACGATCGCGTGGATGTGTTGCAGCAGCCAGAAGATTGGCTGGGCAATGAACCACAGAATGCCGTAGTCGACGGTCAGTTCCAGACCTGGGGACAATTCTTTCAGCACAGCCTGGCTTTTCGGACCGGCGTACAGCACAGCGCTGGTTTCAACTTTGGCACCCGGAGCAGCGGTCAGTGTTGGACCGGTGTAACCGATGATGTAGTTGCCTTTGCTGTCTTTACGGGTCTGGACGATGTTGTTTTCGCCCTTGGCCGGAATCCACGCAGTCACGAAGTAGTGTTGCAGCCAGGCTACCCAACCACCGGTGACGGTTTCTTTCAGCTGTGCCTTGTCCATGTCCTTCATGGACACTTTTTTGTACGGCTCCGAACTTGTCCACAGGGCGGCGCCCAGGTAAGTCGCGGTGCCAGTAGCGGTTGTGGACGAAGGGTCAGCGCTGTTATCACGCTTCAACTGAGCAAACATTGCGCCGTTCCAGGGCTGAGCGCTCTGGTTATCCACAATGTAGGAAACGGCTACGTCATACAGGCCGCGTTTCAAGGTGAAACGCTTGATGTAATTGACGCCGTCCTTGCTGAACTTCAGGTCGACGACCAGTTGGTCCTGACCGTCAGCCAGTTGATAAGTCTTCTTCTCCGAGGAGTAAACCGGACGACCGGCAGGATTTGCATCCGGACCGTTGGTGCCGATCAGACCGCTTTGTGCCAGATAAACACGTTCGCCGCCGTTATCGAACAGCTGGAACGGAACATCAGGACGATCCTGACGACGTGGATACAAAGGCAAGGTCAGTTGAGCAACATCGCCACCCTGTGGATCGATCGCGAGATCGAGCACGTCGGTTTTGATCTGGATCAGATCCTTGCTGGCGGCTACCGGTGTTTCGGCAGGTGCGCTGGTATCGCTAGCGGCGCGCGGAATATCGTCACTGGCGGCAGCATTATTGCCAGTGGCGGTGCCCGGCAAACCGGATGTAGTCGTACTGGAAGCAACATTCTGAGTCGGCAGGGCAGCCTGACCGTAGTCCTGGTTCCATTTAAGGACCATAACGTAGGCCACGATTGCCAGGGCGACGATCAGGATCGTGCGTTTGATATCCATGATTACTCGGCCATCGAAGAAGAACGGGAGGTAGGGATAGGTGGAACCGGGTCATAACCACCGGGATTCCACGGATGACAGCGACCTAAACGACGAAAGGTCAGCCAGCCACCGCGCAGAAGGCCATGATTTTCAATGGCTTCATACGCGTAGCAGGAACAACTGGGGTAGAAACGACAGTGGCTGGCCATCAAAGGACTAATGGCATAGCGATAAAACTGGATCGGAACGAGGGCCAGTTTACGCATCGGTACTGTCTACCCCTACAGTTTCGGTTTTGACTTCTGGAACTGGCTTGCTGCGTGCCAGACGCTTCCAGAGCTTGCCGAAATGCTGAATCAATTCGGGGTTTTCTACATCGCCCAGACCTTTGCGCGCGACGATAACGATATCCCAGCCGACCAGTGAATCCTGGTGCAGACGGAACGATTCGCGCATCAAACGTTTGAGGCGATTGCGCTCAACGGAGAGCTTTACGCTCTTTTTCCCGATAACCAGCCCGAGACGGGGGTGATCAAGATCGTTGTTGCGTGCAAGGAGCAGGAGATTTTTCCCCGGAACCTTGCCGGTAGGGGAGTCAAAGACTGCCTTGAAATGCCGGGGGGTAAGCAGACGCTTTTCCCGACTGAAGTCCTGACTCACCTCCAGTACCGGATTATCAAACTGCCAGACGCGCACGACCTTTGGCGCGGCGACGCGACAGGACTGCACGGCCGTTCTTGGTAGCCATGCGAGCACGGAAACCGTGGGTACGGGCGCGTTTGATAGTGCTTGGTTGGAAAGTACGTTTCATGTCGTGTTACCTGGTTCGTCCACAACGGGCCGGAATGGCCCCCGTTTTAAGAGACCGGGGATTCTAGAGAAAGCAAGCCTTCAGGTCAATTTCCAACCAACGTTTCCTTATAAATAGATCTCAAGGTGTTCTTTGCCTGATCACCTGCTCGCCATACATAAAAATAAAGAAGGGAATTATTTAAAGCTTTTCTGTAAAGCTTATAAAAGCTAGGCACGACTTCTTCTGTGGATAAGTGGCATCAGCCCATGTTTCACCTGGTGTACAGAGAATGACAACTACAGTGGAAAACCGTGTTCAGCCTGTGCTGCGCTGTCGGATAACCTGTGCGTGGAATGGGCTGTTATCCACAGGCAGGTTATCCACCGAGTTCAACCCCCAGTTGTCCAGTGCCCTTAGAGGCGGTTATCCACAGAGCTTATTCACACACCGTTGGTCGCCTTTTTCCGATTTAACGCATTGATAAATCATGGTCACCGGGCAACCTGCATGTGGATAAGTGGACGGCTCGCCGCTACAATGGCCGCTTGTTTTTGCCTCACCGGCTTTCAACTTAGGGGATATCCGTGTCAGTGGAACTTTGGCAGCAGTGCGTGGAGCTTTTGCGCGAGGAGCTGCCTGCCCAACAATTCAACACCTGGATCCGTCCACTACAGGTCGAAGCCGAAGGCGACGAGTTGCGCGTCTACGCACCGAACCGTTTTGTGCTGGACTGGGTCAACGAAAAGTACCTGGGCCGCGTCCTTGAACTGCTGGATGAGCATGGCAACGGCATGGCGCCTGCGCTTTCCTTGTTAATAGGCAGCAAACGCAGTTCCGCTCCGCGTGCCGCACCGAATGCGCCGCTTGCAGCCGCGCAGGTTTCCCAGCAGGCCCAGGCAAATGCCACGCCTGTGAGTACGCCGGCCCCCATCCAGACGTCAGCGCCGGCAGCCAAGCGTTCGACGCAGAAAAGCCCCGAAGTCAGCGATGAACCGTCTCGCGACAGTTTCGATCCGATGTCCGGTGCTGCGTCGCAACAAGCTCCGGTCCGCGCCGAACAGCGCACCGTGCAGGTCGAAGGTGCGCTCAAGCACACCAGTTACCTGAACCGCACCTTCACCTTCGAAAACTTCGTCGAAGGTAAATCCAACCAGCTCGCCCGCGCGGCGGCCTGGCAGGTGGCGGATAACCCAAAGCACGGCTACAACCCACTGTTCCTTTATGGTGGCGTCGGCCTGGGTAAAACCCACTTGATGCACGCGGTGGGTAACCATCTATTAAAGAAGAACCCGAATGCCAAGGTCGTGTACCTGCATTCCGAGCGTTTCGTCGCTGACATGGTCAAGGCGCTGCAACTGAACGCGATCAACGAGTTCAAGCGTTTCTACCGTTCGGTGGACGCCTTGCTGATCGACGACATTCAGTTCTTCGCCCGCAAAGAGCGTTCGCAGGAAGAGTTTTTCCACACCTTCAACGCTCTGCTTGAAGGTGGCCAGCAGGTCATTCTCACCAGTGACCGCTACCCGAAAGAAATCGAAGGCCTTGAAGAGCGCCTCAAATCCCGCTTCGGCTGGGGCCTGACGGTTGCCGTCGAGCCGCCGGAACTGGAAACCCGTGTGGCGATCTTGATGAAAAAGGCTGACCAAGCCAAAGTCGACTTGCCGCACGACGCCGCGTTCTTCATCGCCCAGCGTATTCGTTCCAACGTCCGTGAGCTGGAAGGCGCGCTGAAACGCGTGATCGCCCACTCGCACTTCATGGGCCGCGACATCACCATCGAGCTGATTCGCGAATCCCTGAAAGACCTGTTGGCGCTGCAGGACAAACTGGTCTCTGTGGATAACATTCAGCGCACCGTCGCCGAGTACTACAAGATCAAGATCTCGGATCTGCTGTCCAAGCGCCGTTCGCGCTCGGTTGCACGTCCGCGTCAGGTGGCCATGGCCTTGTCCAAGGAACTGACCAACCACAGCCTGCCGGAAATCGGCGATGTGTTTGGCGGCCGCGACCACACGACCGTATTGCACGCCTGCCGCAAGATCAACGAACTTAAGGAATCCGACGCGGACATCCGCGAGGACTACAAGAACCTGCTGCGTACACTGACCACTTGATGAACACCAGCGCAGCTTATTAAGGCAAGGGACTAGACCATGCATTTCACCATTCAACGCGAAGCCCTGTTGAAACCCCTGCAACTGGTCGCAGGCGTCGTCGAGCGTCGACAGACCTTGCCGGTACTGTCCAACGTGCTGTTGGTAGTCGAAGGCCAGCAACTGTCGCTGACCGGTACCGACCTGGAAGTCGAACTGGTCGGTCGTGTGCAACTCGAGGAGCCGGCTGAAACAGGTTCCATCACCGTGCCTGCGCGCAAGCTGATGGACATCTGCAAAAGCCTGCCCAACGACGCGCTGATCGACATCAAGGTCGACGAGCAGAAGCTGGTCGTGAAGGCTGGCCGTAGCCGTTTCACTCTGTCGACTTTGCCAGCCAACGATTTCCCGACCGTCGAAGAAGGTCCGGGCTCGCTGACTTGCAGTCTCGAGCAGAGCAAACTGCGTCGTTTGATCGAACGCACCAGCTTCGCCATGGCCCAGCAGGACGTGCGTTATTACCTCAACGGCATGCTGCTGGAAGTGTCCGAAGGCATCATCCGCGCGGTGGCCACCGACGGTCACCGTCTGGCCATGTGCTCGATGAAAGCCGATATCGGCCAGCCGGATCGCCATCAGGTGATCGTGCCACGCAAGGGTATTCTGGAACTGGCGCGTCTGCTCACCGAGCCGGACGGCAATGTCAGCATCGTCCTGGGTCAGCACCACATCCGCGCGACCACCGGCGAATTCACCTTCACCTCGAAACTGGTCGACGGCAAATTCCCGGACTACGAGCGTGTTCTGCCGAAGGGCGGCGACAAGCTGGTATTGGGCGATCGCCAGGCACTGCGTGAAGCGTTCAGCCGTACCGCGATTCTGTCCAACGAGAAGTACCGCGGTATCCGTCTGCAACTGGCCAGCGGTCAGTTGAAGATCCAGGCCAACAACCCGGAGCAGGAAGAAGCGGAAGAAGAAGTGGGCGTTGAATACAACGGCGGCTCGCTGGAAATCGGCTTCAACGTCAGCTACTTGCTCGATGTGCTGGGCGTGATGACCACCGAGCAGGTTCGTCTGATCCTGTCCGACTCCAACAGCAGTGCGCTGGTGCAAGAGTCCGACAACGACGATTCGGCTTACGTTGTCATGCCGATGCGTCTGTAATCAGCTGACCCTGGATGTCCTTAAGTCGTGTTTCGGTCACCGCGGTGCGCAATTTGCACCCGGTGACCTTCTCCCCCTCCCCCCGCATCAACATTCTTTACGGCGCCAACGGCAGCGGCAAAACCAGTGTTCTGGAAGCCATTCATCTGCTGGGGCTTGCCCGTTCGTTTCGTAGCACGCGCCTGTTGCCGGTCATCCAGTACGAACAGCTCGCCTGTACCGTGTTCGGTCAGGTCGAATTGGCCGAGGGTGGTCATAGCGCTTTGGGCATCTCGCGCGATCGTCAAGGTGAGTTTCAGATCCGCATCGACGGTCAGAACGCCCGCAGCGCAGCACAGCTTGCGGAGATCCTGCCACTGCAGTTGATCAACCCCGACAGCTTCCGCCTGCTCGAAGGTGCACCGAAGATTCGCCGGCAGTTTCTCGACTGGGGCGTGTTCCACGTCGAACCGCGTTTTATGGCCACTTGGCAGCGTTTGCAGAAGGCCTTGCGCCAGAGAAACTCATGGCTGCGGCATGGTACACTTGACGCCGTTTCGCAAGCGGTTTGGGACAGGGAACTGTGCCAGGCCAGCGCTGAAATCGATGAATACCGCCGCGCGTACATCAAAGCCTTGAAACCAGTCTTTGAACAAACCTTGAGCGAACTGGTTGAGCTCGAAGGTTTGACGCTCAGCTATTACCGAGGCTGGGACAAAGACCGGGAATTGAGCGCTGTACTGGCCGGTTCCGTGCAACGGGACCAGCAAATGGGTCATACCCAGGCCGGACCGCAACGGGCTGATTTGCGTCTTAGATTGGGCGCACACAACGCCGCGGACATTTTGTCCCGGGGTCAGCAGAAGTTGGTGGTCTGTGCGTTGCGGATTGCCCAAGGGCATCTGGTCAGCCAGGCCCGCCGCGGGCAGTGTATTTATCTTGTGGATGACTTGCCGTCCGAGCTGGACGAAAGCCACCGTCGCGCGCTGTGCCGCTTGCTGGAAGACTTACGCTGCCAGGTGTTCATCACCTGTGTAGATCACGAATTATTGAGGGAAGGCTGGCAGACGGAAACGCCAGTCGCTTTGTTCCACGTGGAACAGGGCCGTATCACCCAGACCCACGACCATCGGGAGTGAAGGCATTGAGCGAAGAAAATACGTACGACTCAACGAGCATTAAAGTGCTGAAAGGCCTGGATGCCGTACGCAAACGTCCCGGTATGTACATTGGTGACACCGACGATGGCAGCGGTCTGCACCACATGGTGTTCGAGGTGGTCGACAACTCGATCGACGAAGCCCTCGCCGGCCACTGCGACGACATCAGCATCATCATCCACCCGGATGAGTCCATCACCGTTAAAGACAACGGCCGTGGCATCCCGGTAGACGTGCACAAAGAGGAAGGCGTTTCCGCCGCCGAGGTCATCATGACCGTCCTCCACGCTGGCGGTAAGTTCGACGACAACTCCTACAAAGTTTCCGGCGGTCTGCACGGTGTAGGTGTGTCGGTAGTGAACGCACTGTCCGAAGAGCTGGTTCTGACTGTTCGCCGCAGCGGCAAGATCTGGGAACAGACCTACGTCCACGGTGTACCTCAGGCACCGATGGCCATCGTTGGCGACAGCGAAACCACCGGTACCCAGATCCACTTCAAGGCTTCCAGCGAAACCTTCAAGAACATTCACTTCAGCTGGGACATCCTGGCCAAGCGCATTCGTGAACTGTCCTTCCTCAACTCCGGTGTCGGCATCGTCCTCAAGGACGAGCGCAGCGGCAAGGAAGAGCTGTTCAAGTACGAAGGCGGCCTGCGTGCGTTCGTTGAATACCTGAACACCAACAAGACTGCGGTCAACCAGGTGTTCCACTTCAACATCCAGCGTGAAGACGGCATCGGCGTGGAAATCGCCCTGCAGTGGAACGACAGCTTCAACGAGAACCTGTTGTGCTTCACCAACAACATTCCGCAGCGCGACGGCGGTACTCACCTGGTGGGTTTCCGTTCGGCGCTGACGCGTAACCTGAACAACTACATCGAGCAGGAAGGTCTGGCGAAGAAGCACAAAGTCGCCACCACCGGTGACGATGCCCGTGAAGGCCTGACCGCGATCATTTCGGTGAAAGTACCGGATCCGAAGTTCAGCTCGCAGACCAAAGACAAACTGGTGTCTTCCGAAGTGAAGACCGCGGTCGAGCAGGAGATGGGCAAGTACTTCTCCGACTTCCTTCTGGAAAACCCGAACGAAGCCAAGCTGGTCGTCGGCAAGATGATCGACGCTGCCCGTGCCCGTGAAGCGGCGCGCAAGGCCCGTGAGATGACCCGCCGCAAAGGCGCGCTGGACATCGCCGGTCTGCCGGGCAAGCTCGCTGACTGCCAGGAAAAAGACCCGGCGCTGTCCGAACTGTACCTCGTGGAAGGTGACTCCGCGGGCGGCTCTGCCAAGCAGGGACGTAACCGCAAGACCCAGGCGATCCTGCCGTTGAAGGGCAAGATCCTTAACGTCGAGAAAGCTCGTTTCGACAAGATGATCTCTTCCCAGGAAGTGGGCACCTTGATCACCGCACTGGGCTGCGGTATCGGTCGCGACGAGTACAACATCGACAAGCTGCGTTATCACAACATCATCATCATGACCGATGCTGACGTCGACGGTTCGCACATCCGTACCCTGCTGCTGACCTTCTTCTTCCGTCAGTTGCCGGAGCTGATCGAGCGTGGCTACATCTACATCGCTCAGCCGCCGTTGTACAAGGTCAAGAAAGGCAAGCAAGAGCAATACATCAAAGACGACGACGCCATGGAAGAGTACATGACGCAGTCGGCCCTGGAAGATGCGAGCCTGCACCTGAACGAAGAAGCCCCGGGCATTTCCGGTGAAGCGCTTGAGCGTCTGGTGAACGACTTCCGCATGGTGATGAAGACCCTCAAGCGTCTGTCGCGCCTGTACCCGCAGGAGCTGACCGAGCACTTCATCTACCTGCCGGCCGTGAGCCTGGAAAAGCTTGGCGACCACGCAGCGATGCAAGAGTGGCTGGCCCAGTACGAAGCGCGTCTGCGCACCGTCGAGAAGTCCGGTCTGGTCTACAAGGCCAGTCTGCGTGAAGACCGTGAACGTGGCGTCTGGCTGCCAGAGGTCGAACTGATCTCCCACGGCCTGTCGAACTACGTCACCTTCAACCGCGACTTCTTCGGCAGCAACGACTACAAAACCGTCGTCACCCTCGGCGCTCAGTTGAGCACCCTGCTCGACGAAGGCGCGTACATCCAGCGTGGCGAGCGCAAGAAAGCAGTCACCGAGTTCAAGGAAGCACTGGACTGGCTGATGGCTGAAAGTACCAAGCGCCACACCATTCAGCGATACAAAGGTCTGGGCGAAATGAACCCTGATCAGCTGTGGGAAACCACCATGGACCCAAGCGTGCGCCGCATGCTGAAAGTCACCATCGAAGACGCCATTGGCGCAGACCAGATCTTCAACACCCTGATGGGTGATGCGGTCGAACCTCGCCGTGACTTCATCGAGAGCAATGCTCTCGCGGTATCCAATCTGGACTTCTAGGTTGCCAACTCCGCACAGGAAAGGCCCGCGCAAGCGGGCTTTTTTTTGCGTTCAATTTCGTCTTGAAGCGCGATACGATGCGGCTCTTTCGTCGCAGACAGGCGGCGGCCAGATTGTAGAAAAACGACTAAAAAAAGAGCAATCAATTGACTCATCAATGCGTAAGGAAGGATTCCGTCACACGTCTATCGGTCAATGTGCTGCCCCTGCTGTTGGGGATTCTTGCCTTTTTTATCGTCATCGGTCCAAGGGCGCTAAACCCGCAAAACATTGCCTGGCTGGGCAGCGGTGATCCGGCAACGCACTACCTTGGCTGGGTGTTTTTCAGGCATTCGCCCTGGTCGTTGCCGCTGGGGCTCAATCCTTCGTATGGATTGGAGCTGAGCAGCGCGATCATCTACTCGGATTCGAACCCGCTGCTGGCGTTGATCTTCAAACCCTTTGCCGCATGGCTTCCCGAGCCTTTCCAGTACTTTGGCCTGTGGCTGTTGTTGTGTTTTGTGTTGCAGGGCTGGTTTGCCTGGAAGCTGATGGGCCTGGCCACCGCCAACATTGCGCTGCGTTTGCTGGGTGCGGCACTGTTTCTGTTCAACCCGGCGCTGATTTCGCGGATGGGAGAGCACTTATCCCTCGCCGGGCACTTCCTGATCCTGGCCGCTCTGTATCTGGCCCTGCGCCCTCATGCCGAGCGGCGTTGTCTGGCCTGGGGCTCGTTGTTGGCGGTCGCGGCCTTGATACACGCTTATCTGTTGGCAATGGTTGGCTTGATCTGGCTGGCCGACTTGCTGGCCCGATCATTGAGGCGGCAGTTGCTGCTGAAGAGGTCGTTCGTCGAGCTGGTTGGCCTGCTGTTGCTGACCGGAGTGTGTTGCTGGCAAGCAGGCTATTTCACCGTTGAAGGTGAGGGACTGGCTTCATTCGGATTCGGATTGTTTCGCGCCAATGTGCTGACGTTTTTCGACCCCGCTGGATGGTCTCGCGTCCTGGGCGATATACCTGGCGTACCTGGGGATTCGGCCGGCATGGCTTTCCCGGGGCTGGGGGTGATGTTTCTGCTCGTTTGCGCGCTGTGGTTCATTTGCTCAGGCGAAGGGCAGATCGTTGCAACGATGCGCAAACGCTGGTTATTGCTGCTGGCACTGTCTGGACTGATGCTTTTTGCGTTCTCCAACAGGATCGGCGTCGGACCGCTCGAGTTCGTCTACTGGTTGCCTGACCCCGTCATTTCCATGGCCGGTATTTTCCGCGCTTCGGGGCGGATGATCTGGCCGGTCATGTACGCGGCGATCTTTGCGGTGGTGTTCCTGATCGCGCGTAACGCGGCGCCACGGACTGCGCTGTTGCTGCTGGTGACAGCCCTTCTGGTACAGGTCTTCGACACCCGTGCCGGTTGGGCAGGCATACGCCGGCAGCAGATGGTCACACCTGCTGCGACGTGGAAAACCCCGATGGTCAATCCGTTCTGGCAAAGCGCGGCAGCGCACTATCAGAAGGTCCGCTACGTGATTCCGCAGAACCTGACGGCTCATTGGATGACCCTCTCCGATTACGCGGGCCGGAATCATCTCGCCACCGATGCGGTGTACCTGGGCCGGGTGAGCGCGCAAGCGCAGGAGGATCTGCAGCGTACTGCCGCCAGAACCATCGACTCCGGCAAGTATGAGCGCGATACCCTCTACGTGCTTGAGCAGCGGTCAGCGCTGCAAGCGGCGCTCAACGTGGATGGCGACAGCGATATGCTGGCCTGGATTGACGGCTTCCATGTGCTGGCACCGGGCTGGAAGCGCTGCGCTGACTGTCTGCCACTCATGGCCGGTGCTCCCAGGGATTTGATCCCTTCATTCGACACCGGCGAAAAGCTGCAGTTTGTGGAGGGGAGCCGAGGCACGGCTGCACTTGGAAAAGGCTGGTGGTTTGCCGAGGCGTGGGGCACCGGATCGGTCGGGCCGGATGCCGAGATCATCCTGCGGCCCAAGGCTGGCGTGAGTTCACTGACGCTTGAAACCAACGCGTTCCTGTCTGAGAAAACGCCGCGCCAAACGGTGGATATCAGCATCAATAACGTGCCGGTAATCTCTGCCAGCCTGACCAACGCCAACAGCAACACAATCAATATCAACCTGCCTGCCGAGGTGCAGGCCCTAGTTGCGCAACAAGGCGTCCTGCGTATCCAGCTGCATTTTCCGCTGGCAGTCAGTCCGCATGATCTCGGCTGGGGAGAAGACATCCGCAAACTGGCGATTGGATTGCTGGCATTGACCTTTCATTGATGACTGGTGCCAGCCAGGGCCAACGCAATGCCGTTGGCCCCCCCCCTCTTCACTCGCTCGTTGCCGTGACACTCTCCAGCCGATATCCATACCCATAAATGGTCAGCAGTTGCCAGCCCCGCTCCGCCGTCAGCCCAAGTTTGTTGCGCAGGCGGTAGATGTGCGTATCCAGCGGTCGCGAAGAGACCGCCTCTTCATGGGGCCAGAACCGCTCATATAGGTATTCACGTGACAACGGCCGCCCCAGATTACTGAACAGGCAGCGAGCGAGGCGGTATTCGCGCTCGGTCATGACGATGGGTTTAAGGTCGCGGGTGACGGTCAGTTCGGCGTCATCGAAGATCAGGTCATTGAAGCTCAGTACTTCGGTGGCAGCGCTGCGTGGCTGGCTATGCCGACGTAGTACTGCGGCGACTCGGGCTTTCAGTTCATTGGGGCGGAACGGCTTGCTCACATAATCATCAGCGCCGGCGTTCAGCGCCTGAACAATATCGCTCTCACCATCGCGACTGGTCAGCATGATCGCTGCCGGTGGCGCTTCCATGTGCTCGCGGGTCCAGCGCAGCAGGGATAGACCCGTGAGGTCGGGCAGTTGCCAGTCGAGGATCAGCAGGTCAAAGGTTTCCCGGCGTAGCTGCCGCAGCAGATCCTCACCGCGTTCGAAGCTGTGCAGCGACCACGGCTGTTCACCGGCATCGGCCATTTGCTGCAGGGTTTGCTCGACCCGGCGCAGTTCGGCGGGTTCGTCGTCCAGTATCGCAACGCGCATACGCGGTGATTCCTTGATGCTTGGGCTGTTGGGCATGAACCATAGTCGCCGCGCCAACGCTATGAAAGTAAGCGGCCCGTCATGGGACGACGTCCGCTATGATTCTTCGAGTCTACGTCCTCAGACCTGTGACCCATGAATCCATTCGCCGCGCCCTGCCCTTTTTCCCGTGAATCCTCCGTCCATGAATAACGAACGTCGGCGTGAAAGCCGTGAGCCAAGTCAGGTTCAGCGATTATTTCGGCGACTGGTCCGTGAGTGGGTGTGGATAAGTCTAGTGCTGTTGCCGCTCACTGCACTGTTGTCTTATCGCGCGCAGATCAATCTGCACGATGTCTCGCCGGGGTTGAGTGTTGCACTGTCAGTGGTATTAGTCGCCTGCGTGCTCGGGCTGCTGCTGTGGCGACCGCGTCTGGCACTGTGGATAACGCTCGTGGGTATCGCCTGTGTGTTGCTGAGCAGCGCCGGGCTCGCAGAAATCAGACGCTGGTGGTCGCCGACGCCGGCAGCGCTGGGCATGCTATTTGGTTATCTGATCTGGAACTGGCGGCGCCTGAGCGTTGTGTTGACTTATTTTGGCTGGGAGTTGGCACGACTCGATCGTGAGCCAAAGGTGTTTCCCGAACGCCGCCGTACGCAATTCACGGGTGCTGATCGTTTGCAGGGCCAGATCATGGCGCTCGAACAAGCCATGAGCCGCACCCGCGATACCCGACGGTTCATTGCTGATGGACTGGAATATTTGCCGGTGGCAACGCTGATCAGCGACCCGACCGGGAAGATCCTGTTGGGCAATCGCAAGGCGCGAGGCCTCTTCGAACAGCCGTTAGTGGGCGACGACGTGCTCGATAAGTTGGCACAACTCGGTTATCCCGATCTGTCCACAACCCCTCGCCCGCTGATGTCGGCCCTGCCGCTGCTGGAGTTTCGCGATCACAAGGAGCGCAGCTTGCGCCTGGAGCGCGCGGCGCTGTTGCCGGTAGACGGCGATACGCCGATTGGCTGGCTGCTGAGTCTTACCGACCTCAGTGCCGAACGCGCTGCCGAGGAGCAACGCAGCGTGTTGTTGCGCTTTCTGTCCCACGACCTGCGTGCGCCACATTCGGCCATCCTGGCGTTGCTCGATGTTCATCGCCATCAGGCTGAAGCGGATGCGCCACTGTTTGAGCAGATTGAACGGCAAGTGCGCCGCGCGCTCTCGCTGACCGACGGCTTCGTCCTGTTGGCGCGGGCCGAGTCGCAGGCCTATCAGTTCCAGCCGAGCCTGTTTGCGATGCTCGTGCTCGACGTGCTCGATCAGGCACTGCCGATCGCGCAACAGAAAGGTATCGAGTTGCTCCACGACATGGATGAGCAGTCTCAGGAACGCCTGGTTTTAGCGGATCAGGGTCTGCTGACCCGCGCGCTGTTCAACCTGTTGGAGAACGCGATCAAATACAGCGGACCCAATACCACGGTTCGCCTTAATGTCAGTTGCCATGAAGAATGGCTGCGCTGCGAACTGAGCGATCAGGGTAAAGGCATTGCCGCCGAAGAATTGCCCGACCTGTTCATTCAGTACCGACGTTTTTCCTCTGCCCAAGGCATCGATGGCGTGGGCCTCGGCTTGTCGATGGTCAAAGCGGTAGTCGATCACCACGGCGGCAAAATCGAATGCCGCAGCGTGGTCGATCAAGGCACCACGTTCCTGCTTCAGTTACCGCTGATCCTCGAATGATCGCGCACAAAAAAACCGGCTATATCAGCCGGTTTTTTTACTTCCGAAAAAAACTTATGCACCTTTTACGGTGTTTTATGAGCTTGAGAAATATATAAGTAAATCAATCACTTAATTTCAATATTCAAGCGTTTTCAACAAAACCGTACACAGGTTATCCACAAAATCTCAGACAGCGATCTGATCATTTGAGGCCGGTGCTTGCGGGGCCGGTGGCAGCGAACCCATTTCGCGCTGCGTCTTCTCGTTCCAGGCTTGCACCCGGTCGTTCAACTCGGCGATGGCGCGCGGACCTGTGCCTTCGGCATACATCGGCTCACCGATGACCACGGTGATCACCCCGGACTTCTTGCCCCAGCCGATTTTCGGCCAGAACTTGCCGGCATTGTGTGCAATCGGCAGCACCGGGAGCGCCGCATTCACCGCCAAAGCGCTACCACTGCGGGAGAACTTGCCGACAGTGCCGAAAGGAACGCGCGTGCCTTCGGGGAAGATCAGCACCCAGACGTTGTCCTTGAGCAGCTCATCACCCTTCGCCGCGACTTGTTTCAAAGCAGCTTTCGGGTTGTCGCGATCAATTGCAATCGGCCGCAACATGGCCATCGCCCAGCCGAAGAACGGTACATACAGCAGTTCGCGCTTGAGCACCTGGCTCAACGGCGAGAAATAAGCGGAGAGAAAGAACGTCTCCCAGGTGCTCTGGTGGTTCGATTGAATCACGCAGGGCCGGTCAGGCACGTTTTCCGCACCTTTGATTTCGTAGCGGATACCGAGAAACACCTTGGTCAACCACAAGGCACAGCGGCACCAGTACACGTTGATAAAACGATAACGCGCCTTGAACGGCAAAAACGGCGCGATAAAAAAACTCAAGCTGCACCACAGCAGGGAAGTGGTGCCCAGCAGCAGGTAAAAGAGAAAAATCCTGATGGCCCGCAGTATCGACATAGTGACGTTTACCGTTACGGGGCAATGCCCGAGTGTTCAAGCGCACTCCCGATCAATCCCTGGTCAGGAACTTCAGAAGTACTCTAGTTGTGGATAAGTTCTGCGGCAATCGCCGCCAGATCGTCAAAAATCAGAGTGCCAACCGGCAGGGTTTTGCCCTGAGTCTTTGCGCCTTTTCCGGTCTTTACCAAAACTGGCTGTGAATCGACGGCTTTGGCGGCCTCCAGGTCACCAAGGCTGTCGCCGACGAACCAGACATTGGCCAGCTCGGCGTTGTAATGCGCCGCGATGGTTTTCAACATCCCCGGTCTCGGCTTGCGGCAATCGCAGCCTTCGTCCGGCCCATGCGGGCAATACACGATCAGCCCGACTTCACCGCCCTGCTCCGCCACCAGCTCGCGCAGGCGCGCGTGCATGGCGTCGAGGGTGGCGAGGTCGTAATAGCCGCGAGCAATGCCCGACTGGTTGGTGGCCACCGCCACCGTCCAGCCGGCCTTGCTCAACTGCGCAATCGCTTCGATCGAGCCGGGCAATGGAATCCACTCCGCCACTGACTTGATGTAAGCGTCGGAGTCGTAATTGATCACTCCGTCCCGATCGAGAATCAGCAGTTTCAACAGCAATCCCTCAACCCAGCAGCGAAATGTCGGCAACACCGAGGAACAGACCACGCAGACGCGCCAGCAGCGCGTAACGGTTGGCCCGTACATTGGCGTCGTCGGCATTGACCATTACCGCGTCGAAGAACGCATCCACAGGCTCACGCAATGCCGCCAGGCGTGCCAGCGATTCGTTGTACTGACGCGCTGCAGCCATTGGCTGAACCGCTTGATCCGCTTGCTGGATCGCCGAGTACAGCGAGAACTCGTTGGCGTTGTCGAAGTACTTGGCTTGCACCTCGGTCGGCACCGCGCCTTCGAGTTTGCTCAACAGGTTCGATACACGCTTGTTCACCGCCGCCAGCGCTGCCGCTTCCGGCAGTTTGCGGAAGGCTTGCACCGCTTGCACACGCTGGTCGAAATCCAGCGCCGAACCCGGCTTCAGGGCACGGACCGACAGGTAAGTCGCCACTTCAACGCCTTCGTCTTCGTAACGCGCACGCAGACGGTCGAAGATGAATTCCAGCACCGCTTCGTTAAGACCGGCTGCCTTGACCTTGGCACCGAACGCATTCACCGCGAATGCGACGGCGTCGTTCAGGTCCAGATCGAGTTTCTTCTCGATCAGGATACGCAGCACGCCGAGTGCCGCACGGCGCAGGGCATACGGGTCTTTGCTGCCGGTTGGCAGCATGCCGATACCGAAGATGCCGACGAGGGTGTCGAGTTTGTCAGCGATGGCAACGGCCGCACCGGTCAGGGTCGCCGGCAGTTCTGCACCGGCTCCGCGTGGCATGTACTGCTCGTTGAGCGCCAGCGCGACGTCTTCCGGCTCACCGTCATTGAGGGCGTAGTAATAACCGGCGACACCTTGCATCTCCGGGAACTCGCCAACCATTTCAGTGGCCAGGTCGCACTTCGACAGCAGGCCTGCGCGAGCAGCCCAAGAAGCGTTGCCACCGATGCGTGCGGCGATGTACGCGGCCAGTTTGGAAACGCGTTCGGCCTTGTCGTAGACGCTGCCGAGTTTTTCCTGGAACACCACGTTCTTCAGGCGATCGTTGAAAGCTTCGAGCTTCTGCTTCTTGTCTTGCTTGAAGAAGAACTCGGCGTCGGTCAGGCGTGGGCGAACCACTTTCTCGTTACCGGCGATGATCTGCTGCGGGTCTTTGCTTTCGATGTTGGCCACAGTGATGAAACGTGGCAGCAACTTGCCGTCGGCATCCAGCAGGCAGAAGTACTTCTGGTTGTCCTGCATGGTGGTGATCAGTGCTTCCTGCGGCACGTCGAGGAAGCGTTCCTCGAACGAGCACACCAGCGGCACTGGCCATTCAACCAGCGCGGTCACTTCGTCGAGCAGTGCCGGCGGAACGATTGCCGTGCCTTCCTGACGGGTGGCCAGTTCTTCAGTGCGCTTGCTGATGATTTCGCGACGCTCGTTGGCGTCGGCCAGCACGTAAGCGGCACGCAGGTCGGCGAGGTAGCTCGACGGCGAACCGATGCGCACGCTTTGCGGGTGATGGAAACGGTGACCACGGGAATCACGGCCAGCCTTTTGCGCGAGGATGGTGCAGTCGATGACCTGGTCACCGAGCAGCATCACCAGCCATTGGGTCGGACGTACGAACTCTTCCTTGCGCGCACCCCAACGCATGCGTTTCGGGATCGGCAGGTCGTTCAGCGAATCTTCGACGATGGTTGGCAGCAGGCTCGCGGTCGGCTTGCCGGCGATGCTCTGGCTGTAACGCAGTTTCGGGCCGCTCTGATCGATTTCGCTCAGATCGACGCCGCATTTCTTGGCGAAACCCAGTGCTGCTTGAGTTGGGTTGCCGTCAGCGTCGAAGGCCGCCTGACGTGGCGGGCCGTCGAGGTTGATGCTGCGATCCGGTTGCTGGGTGGCCAGCGCGGTAATCAGCACAGCCAGACGACGCGGTGCGGCGTAGACGGTTTTAGTCTCGTAGCTCAGGCCAGCGGCTTGCAGGCCCTTGTCGATACCGGCGAGGAACGCTTCAGCCAAGGTGTTCAGGGCTTTCGGTGGCAGTTCTTCGGTGCCCAGTTCAACCAGAAAATCTTGCGCACTCATTGTGCAGCCTCCAGCTTGGCCAGTACTTCGTCACGCAGGTCCGGGGTCGCCATCGGGAAGCCCAGCTTGGCGCGAGCCAGCAGGTAGGCTTGCGCAACGGAACGCGCCAGGGTGCGTACGCGCAGAATGTATTGCTGACGCGCGGTCACTGAGATCGCCCGGCGCGCATCCAGCAGGTTGAAGGTGTGCGACGCCTTCAGAACCATTTCGTAGCTCGGCAACGGCAGCGGCTGGTCGAGTTCGATCAGACGCTTGGCTTCGCCTTCATAGAAGTCGAACAGTTCGAACAGCTTGTCGACGTTGGCATGTTCGAAGTTGTAGGTGGACTGCTCCACTTCGTTCTGGTGGAACACGTCGCCGTAGGTGACTTTGCCCATCGGGCCGTCAGCCCAGACCAGGTCGTAGACCGAATCCACGCCTTGCAGGTACATGGCCAGACGTTCAAGACCGTAAGTGATCTCGCCGGTCACCGGGTAGCACTCGATGCCGCCCGCCTGCTGGAAGTAAGTGAACTGAGTCACTTCCATACCGTTCAGCCAGACTTCCCAGCCCAGACCCCAGGCGCCGAGGGTCGGCGATTCCCAGTTGTCTTCGACGAAACGAATGTCGTGGACCAGCGGGTCCAGGCCGACATGCTTGAGCGAGCCCAGGTACAGTTCCTGGAAGTTGTCCGGATTCGGCTTCAGGACGACCTGGAACTGATAGTAGTGCTGCAGACGGTTCGGGTTTTCGCCGTAACGGCCGTCAGTCGGACGGCGGCTTGGCTGCACGTAAGCGGCGTTCCAGGTTTCCGGGCCGATGGCGCGAAGGAAGGTCGCGGTGTGGAAAGTGCCGGCGCCTACTTCCATATCGTAGGGCTGAAGTACCACACAACCTTGCTCGGCCCAGTATTGCTGGAGCGCGAGGATCAAGTCTTGGAAGGTACGCACGGCTGGCGTAGGCTGGCTCACGAAATTCACCTGTTTCTTGGGCTGCGATTTAAAGAGCGGGAGTATACCCGATTCATTGCTGCGCACGCCCCCTGGAGCCTTATGCCACGCTGCTTTTGGTGTACCGAAGATTCGTTGTACATGGCTTATCACGACCAGGAGTGGGGCACGCCGCTACGCGATGCGCAGGGTTTGTTCGAGTTGCTTTTGCTCGAAGGGTTCCAGGCCGGGCTGTCCTGGATCACCGTGCTGCGCAAACGCGAGCGTTATCGCGAGGTGTTGTTCGGCTTCGATGTGCAGCGCGTGGCGCAGATGAGCGACGCCGAAATCGACGAATTGATGCTCGATCCGGGGATCATCCGCAACCGCCTCAAACTCAACGCCGCCCGCCGTAATGCCCAGGCCTGGCTGGCGCTGGAGGATCCGGTGGCGTTGCTCTGGTCGTTTGTTAACGACCAACCGATCATCAATCATTTCAAGGATCGCAGCGAAGTCCCGGCGATCACCCCCGAAGCCGTTGCCATGAGCAAAGGCCTGAAAAAGGCCGGGTTCACGTTCGTCGGCCCGACCATTTGCTACGCATTGATGCAGGCCTCGGGCATGGTCATGGATCACACCCAGGACTGCGACCGCTACGCGCAGCTCGTCAACGGCGGTTAGAATGGCCGCCTCGCGCACCGCACAAGATCAGGAGTGACCTGTGGAAAAGTTTAAAGGCGCCTTGCTGGTAGGCGCTCTGCGGCTGTTTGCCTTGCTGCCATGGCGGGCCGTGCAGGCCGTGGGTTCGGCGATCGGCTGGATCATGTGGAAAACCCCCAACCGCTCCCGCGACGTGGTGCGGATCAACCTCGCCAAATGTTTTCCACAGATGGATGCGGCCGAACGTGAGCGTCTGGTCGGCCAAAGTCTGAAAGACATCGGCAAGTCGTTGACCGAAAGCGCCTGCGCGTGGATCTGGCCAGCGCAGCGTTCGATCGATCTGGTGCGCGAAGTCGAAGGCCTCGACGTTCTAAAGGATGCGCTGGCCTCGGGCAAAGGCGTGGTCGGCATCACCAGCCACCTGGGCAATTGGGAAGTGCTCAACCACTTCTACTGCAGCCAGTGCAAACCGATTATTTTCTACCGTCCGCCAAAGCTCAAGGCTGTGGATGAATTGCTGCGCAAACAGCGCGTGCAATTGGGCAACAAGGTCGCTGCTTCCACCAAGGAAGGCATCCTCAGTGTTATCAAGGAAGTGCGCAAAGGTGGTGCAGTGGGCATTCCTGCTGACCCGGAACCGGCCGAATCCGCCGGGATCTTCGTGCCGTTCTTCGCCACTCAAGCGCTGACCAGCAAATTCGTGCCGAACATGCTGGCGGGCGGTAAAGCGGTCGGTGTATTCCTGCATGCGCTGCGCCTGCCCGACGGTTCCGGCTACAAAGTGATCCTCGAAGCCGCGCCAGAAGCCATGTACAGCACCGATACCGCCGAATCCTGCGCCGCGATGAGTAAAGTCGTCGAGCGTTACGTCGCCGCGTACCCGAGCCAGTACATGTGGAGCATGAAGCGCTTCAAGAAGCGTCCGCCGGGCGAAGAGCGCTGGTACTGAGCTGATTGGCATGATCTGTGGATAACCTCACTGGCGAGGTTATCCACAACCGTTCATCAAAGGGCGCAACAAGATGTCCGAACAACGCAAATCCTTCCGCATCAAGATTACCCACGACAGCTTTGGCGAATGCCTCGGGCAGACGCGCAACCTGTCGCCTACCGGGGTGTTTGTGCAGCATCCGGTTTTGGCTTCTTTGCCCAAAGGCGCAGTGGTTTACGGCGAGGTGCAGGGTTTACCCACAGGCGCGCCGCGGGTGCGGATGGAAGTGGTGACGGTGGATGCCGATGGTATCGGTCTTCGCTACCTTTGACTTATAGCGCCTGACGATCAAGCTTCTTCAGAAACACCGTCATTTCCTTCTCGGCCTGTTTGTCGCCATGGGCGCGGGCCGCTTCCAGACCGTGTTCCCACGCATTACGTGCGGCGGCGTGATCGCCTAGCGCGAGTTGCGCCTTGCCTAACAGTTTCCATGCCGCCGAATACTTCGGATCGAAACCAACACATCGCTGGAAGTGCTCGGCGGCCTTGGCGTTTTCACCCAGATCCAGATAACCCTTGCCCAGGCCGAAGCGCAGCAGGGAGTTATCCACACCCTTGGCGAGCATTTTTTCCAGGGAGTCGAGCATCGGTGGATTCCTTTCTTGGGACTGTCAGGTGTTGATGGGGTTTAGTGAGACCGCATTCGCGAGCAGGCTCGCTCCCACAGGGGAAACGTATTCCAAATGTGGGAGCGAGCCTGCTCGCGAAGGCGCCAGTGCCGTCAGCGCAAACCTCAAAAGAAGCTCAACCCCACATGAAACAGCTTCTCCACATCGCGAATATGCTTTTTATCCACAAGGAACAGGATCACATGGTCGCCCGCTTCGATCACCGTGTCGTCGTGGGCGATGATCACTTGTTCATTGCGGATCACCGCACCAATCGTGGTGCCCGGCGGCAGGCCGATCTTCTCGATCGGTTTGCCGATGACCTTGCTCGACTTCGCATCACCGTGGGCAATCGCCTCGATCGCTTCCGCCGCGCCGCGCCGCAATGAGTGCACGCTGACGATATCGCCACGGCGCACGTGGGCCAGCAGGGTGCCGATGGTCGCCAGTTGCGGGCTGATGGCGATATCGATGTCGCCGCCCTGAATCAGGTCGACGTAGGCCGGGTTGTTGATGATCGTCATGACCTTCTTCGCCCCCAGCCGTTTCGCCAGCAGCGACGACATGATGTTGGCTTCGTCATCGTTGGTCAGCGCGAGAAAAATGTCGGCGTCGGCGATGTTCTCTTCCAGCAGCAAATCGCGGTCGGAGGCGCTGCCCTGCAACACCACGGTGCTGTCGAGGGTGTCGGAGAGATAGCGGCAACGCGCCGGACTCATCTCGATGATCTTCACCTGATAACGGCTTTCGATGGCCTCGGCCAGACGCTCGCCAATCTGCCCGCCACCGGCGATGACAATACGTTTATAGGTTTCGTCGAGACGGCGCATTTCGCTCATGACCGCGCGAATATTCTCACGGGCAGCGATGAAGAAGACTTCGTCATCGGCCTCGATCACCGTATCGCCCTGCGGCAGGATCGGTCGGTCTCGGCGGAAAATCGCGGCGACGCGGGTCTCGACATTCGGCATGTGCTCGCGCAACTGGCGCAGTTGCTGGCCCACCAGCGGCCCGCCGTAATAGGCACGCACCGCCACCAGTTGCGCCGCGCCTTCGGCGAAGTCGATCACCTGCAACGCGCCGGGATGCTGGATCAGGCGCTTGATGTAGTTGGTCACCACTTGCTCGGGGCTGATCAGCACGTCGACCGGAATCGCTTCGTTCTGGAACAGTTGCTCCTCGCGATTGAGGTAGGACGCTTCGCGCACCCGGGCGATCTTGGTCGGGGTGTGGAACAACGTATGGGCGACCTGGCAGGCGACCATGTTGGTCTCGTCGCTGTTGGTCACCGCCACCAGCATGTCAGCGTCGTCGGCGCCGGCCTGACGCAGCACCGACGGCAGCGAGCCACGGCCCTGCACGGTGCGGATGTCGAGGCGGTCGCCGAGGTCGCGCAGGCGCTCGCCGTCGGTGTCGACCACCGTGATGTCGTTGGCCTCGCTGGCCAAATGCTCGGCCAGCGAACCGCCGACCTGTCCCGCACCGAGGATGATGATTTTCATCCAGTCACTCCATTGAATCCGTTTAGCCGCGCGCGGCAGCGATCTTGATCAGCTTGGCGTAGTAGAACCCGTCATGCCCGCCCTGCTGGGCCAGCAATTGGCGACCATGGGGCTGTTTGATCCCGGCGGCAGTGGCGAGGTCCAGTTCGCGGGCACCTGGCGTACGCTCAAGGAATGCGGCGATGACTTCGGTGTTCTCGGTCGGCAGCGTCGAGCAGGTGGCGTATAGCAGGATGCCGCCGACTTCGAGGGTTTTCCACATGGCGTCGAGCAGCTCGCCTTGCAGTTGCGCGAGGGCAACGATGTCGTCCGGCTGACGGGTCAGCTTGATGTCCGGATGGCGACGGATCACACCAGTGGCCGAGCATGGCGCGTCGAGCAGAATGCGCTGGAACGGTTTGCCGTCCCACCACTTCTCGATATCGCGACCGTCGGCGGCGATCAATTCGGCGTTTAGACCGAGACGCTCAAGGTTCTCCTTAACGCGCACCAGACGCTTGGCTTCCAGATCCACCGCCACCACACCGGCCAGTGCCGGCTCGGCTTCGAGGATATGGCAAGTTTTGCCACCGGGCGCGCAACAGGCGTCGAGCACACGTTGCCCCGGCGCCAGATCCAGCAGGTCGGCGGCCAGTTGCGCCGCTTCGTCCTGCACGCTGATCCAGCCTTCGGCGAAACCTGGCAGGCTGCGCACATCGGCAGCGGCTTCGAGAATGATGCCGTCGCGACTGTAAACGCACGGCGTTGCAGCAATGCCGGCTTCAGTCAGCAAGCCGAGGTAAGCATCGCGGCTGTGATGACGGCGGTTGACCCGCAGGATCATCGGCGGATGCGCGTTGTTCGCTTCGCAGATGGCTTCCCACTGTTCAGGCCAGAACGCCTTCAGGGATTTTTGCAGCCAGCGCGGGTGAGCAGTGCGCACCACCGGATCACGTTCCAGCTCAGCGAAAATTGTCTCGCTTTCGCGCTGGGCGTTACGCAGCACGGCGTTGAGCAGGCCTTTTGCCCACGGCTTCTTCAGCTTGTCGGCGCAACCCACGGTTTCGCCGATGGCGGCGTGGGCCGGGACGCGGGTGTAGAGCAATTGGTAGAGACCGACCAGCAGCAGCGCTTCGACATCGGCGTCGGCAGCCTTGAACGGTTTCTGCAGCAGTTTCTCCGCCAATGCCGACAGGCGTGGCTGCCAGCGCGCGGTGCCGAAGGCCAGATCCTGAGTAAAACCGCGATCGCGATCCTCGACCTTGTCCAGTTGTGTCGGTAAGGAGCTGTTCAGCGAGGCCTTGCCGCTGAGGACGGCGGCGAGTGCCTTGGCGGCGGCCAGACGCGGGTTCATTGTGCGTCCACCGTTGCGCCTAGCACGGTGCCGACAGCGAACTTCTCGCGACGGCTGTTGAACAGGTCGCTGAAGTTCAGCGCTTTGCCGCCGGGCAATTGCAGGCGGGTCAGGCACAGCGCCTGTTCGCCGCACGCGACAACCAGGCCGTCCTTGCTGGCGCTGAGGATTTCACCCGGCGCGCCGTTGCCTTCGGCAATTATTGCCGCCAGCACTTTCAGCGCTTCACCGTTGAGGCTGCTGTGGGTGATCGGCCATGGATTGAAGGCGCGCACCAGTCGCTCCAGCTCAACCGCCGGACGGCTCCAGTCGATGCGTGCTTCGTCTTTGTTCAATTTGTGCGCGTAGGTGGCGAGCTCATCGTTCTGCACTTCGCCTTCCAGCGTGCCTGCGGCCAGACCGGCGATCGCTTGCACCACGGCCGGTGGGCCCATTTCGGCGAGGCGATCATGCAGGCTGCCACCGGTGTCTTCGCCGGTGATCGGGGTGACGACCTTGAGCAGCATCGGCCCGGTGTCGAGACCGGCTTCCATGCGCATCACGGTCACGCCGCTCTCGGCATCACCGTGTTCGACGGCGCGCTGGATCGGCGCCGCACCGCGCCAGCGTGGCAGCAAGGATGCGTGACTGTTGATGCAGCCCAGACGCGGAATATCCAGCACGACCTGCGGCAGAATCAAACCGTAGGCAACCACCACCAGCAAGTCCGGTTTCAGCGCTGCCAGTTCAGCCTGTGCGTCGGCGTTGCGCAACGTCGGCGGCTGCAACACCTGGATATTATTTTCCAGGGCCAGCTGTTTGACCGGGCTCGGCATCAGTTTTTGCCCGCGACCGGCTGGACGATCCGGTTGGGTGTAAACCGCAACGATCTCGTAAGGGCTGTTCAGCAGGGCCTTGAGGTGTTCGGCGGCGAATTCCGGGGTGCCGGCAAAAACGATGCGCAGTGGCTCAGTCATGAAGGGAGTCTCATAAAAAGAAAAGGCTTGCCGCAGCAAGCCTTTGAAGAGGGGCATCAAGCGTTCTGGCGGTGCTGCTTTTCCAGTTTCTTCTTGATCCGGTCGCGTTTGAGCGTGGACAGGTAATCGACGAACAATTTGCCGTTGAGGTGGTCGCATTCGTGCTGGATGCACACCGCGAGCAGGCCTTCGGCGATCAGCTCATAGGGCTTGCCGTCGCGGTCCAGCGCCTTGATCTTGACCTTTTGCGGGCGGTCGACGTTTTCGTAGAAACCCGGTACCGAGAGGCAACCTTCCTGGTATTGGTCCATTTCGTCGGTCAGCGATTCGAACTCGGGGTTGATGAACACCCGTGGTTCGGTGCGGTCTTCGGAAAGGTCCATCACGACGATACGTTTGTGCACGTTGACCTGGGTCGCGGCAAGGCCGATGCCCGGCGCTTCATACATTGTTTCAAACATGTCATCGACCAACTGACGCACTTCGTCGTCCACTACAGCCACAGGCTTGGCGATAGTGCGCAGACGCGGGTCCGGGAATTCGAGGATGTTTAAAATGGCCATAGGCTTTGATTGCTGCACACGTTGAGTAAAGTCGGGCGATGGCCTGGCAGGTCCGAAGATGCAGGCTACCGTTGTGAAGCGTAGCTTGTGCATTTTGCACAAGCGAGCCACGGGGGCTCTGACGGTTCACGCGAATGCACATGATAAAGGGATTCACTGCATGAGGAAAACACTACTCGCCCTGCTGCTGTTGGCTTCGGCCGGCGCGGTGCAAGGGCAAGTGCAACTCAGGGATGGTTTTCCACAGCAATACACGGTGGTTTCGGGGGACACGCTCTGGGACATTTCCGGCAAATACCTGCGCGAGCCCTGGCAGTGGCCACAACTGTGGCGGGCCAATCCGCAAATCGAAAACCCCAACCTGATCTATCCCGGCGACACGCTGACCCTCAGCTATGTCGACGGCCAACCGCGTCTGACGCTCAATCGTGGCGAGTCACGCGGCACCATCAAGCTTTCGCCGCGGATCCGCACCAGCCCGGTAGCCGAGGCGATTCCGAGCATTCCGCTGAAATCGATCAACAGCTTTCTGCTGAGCAACCGCATCGTCGACAAGGCCGAAGATTTCGACAAGGCACCGTACATCGTCGCCGGCGATGCCGAACGCGTGCTCAGCGGCACCGGTGACCGGATCTTCGCGCGCGGCCATTTCGATCCGGATCAGCCGGTCTACGGCATTTTCCGTCAGGGCAAGGTCTACACCGATCCGCAGACCAAGGAGTTCCTCGGAATCAACGCAGACGACATCGGTGGCGGTGAGATCGTCGCCACCGAAGGCGACGTCGCCACCCTCGCCCTGCAACGCACCACGCAGGAAGTGCGCCTCGGCGACCGCTTGTTCAGCGGCGAAGAGCGCTCGATCAACTCGACCTTCATGCCCAGCGCGCCAACGACCAGCATCAACGGCGTGATCATCGATGTGCCGCGCGGCGTCACCCAAATCGGCGTGATGGACGTGGTTACCCTGAACAAGGGCAGACGCGACGGTTTGGTCGAAGGCAATGTGTTGGAAGTGATGAAAACCGGCGAAACCGTGCGCGACCGCATCACAGGGCAGCCGCTGAAAATTCCCGACGAACGCGCCGGGTTGCTGATGGTGTTCCGCACCTACGACAAACTCAGTTACGGCCTCGTCCTTAACGCTTCACGCTCGCTGGCGGTGCTCGATAAGGTGCGAAATCCGTAAGCAAGCTTCACAAGTTACCAACAGAGTTATCCACAGCTTGTTCCGAATGGTTCGGGGCTTATAACGATCAAGGATGATCCATCATGTTGCCTGTCTGTACGCCGGTTTCCCCGGCGGAACTGGAAGCGCGTCTGCGCCTGCACCGCTTGCCTGACGTCGGCCCGAAACGCTTTGCCAAATTGCTCGAAGCCTTTGGCTCGGCGTCCAAAGCCATCAGCGCGCCGGCCAGCGCCTGGCGTTCGCTGGGGTTACCGGCGGCGTGCGCCGAAGCGCGGCGCTGTCCCGAGGTTCGTGACGGCGCCAGCCATGCAATGCGCTGGCTAGAGCGTCCGGATCAGCATTTGCTGATGTGGGACCAGCCGGATTACCCGGCGTTGCTGGCGCAGATTCCCGACCCGCCACCACTATTGTTTGTTGCCGGTGATCCGTTGATTCTGGAAAAACCGCAACTGGCGATGGTCGGCAGTCGCCGCGCCTCGCGTCCGGGTATGGACACGGCAGCGGCATTTTCCCGAAGCCTTGCCGGGGCCGGTTTTGTCATCACCAGCGGTCTGGCATTGGGCATCGATGCCGCTGCGCATCAAGCCGCGCTGGATGTCGGCGGGCTGACGGTCGGTGTGCTTGGCACGGGACTGGAAAACTTTTATCCACAGCGAAATCGACGCTTGGCGGACGCGATGATTGCATCCGGCAGCGCGGTGCTTTCCGAGTTTCCGCTGGATGCCGGACCGACGGCGAGCAACTTCCCGCGGCGTAACCGCATCATCAGCGGTTTGTCCCTTGGTGTGTTAGTGGTCGAGGCCAGCGTGGCCAGTGGTTCGCTGATCACCGCGCGACTGGCGGCGGAACAGGGACGCGAGGTTTACGCGATTCCTGGTTCGATCCATCACCCCGGTGCGCGCGGTTGCCATCAGTTGATCCGGGATGGCGCGGTACTGGTGGAAACCATTGAACATATCCTCGAAGCCCTGCGCGGTTGGCAGCATTTACCATTATCTACAGACACGGCGAAAGTCGATCACCCATTGCTCGCCTTGCTCCACGCCGCGCCGCACACCAGCGAAGCGCTGGCCGGCAGCAGTGGCTGGGCGTTGCCCAAAGTGTTGGCGGCGCTCACCGAACTGGAAATGGACGGCCGTGCGGTCTGCGAAAACGGCCGCTGGTTGGCCAGGACACGCTAGGTTTTACAAAGAAGATCGGTAAACTGCGCGAAACCTGATTGCGGAGAGTTTTTTCATGGTCAACAGTTGGCGTGTGCAACAAGCCGCACGAGAGATTCGCGCCGGGGCGGTGATTGCCTATCCAACCGAAGCCGTCTGGGGGCTGGGTTGCGACCCGTGGAACGAAGAGGCAGTGGATCGCCTGTTGGCGATCAAGAATCGTTCGGTGGACAAGGGCCTGATTCTGGTCGCCGACAACATTCGCCAGTTCGATTTCCTGTTCGAAGACTTCCCGCAAGAGTGGATCGACCGCATGGCCAGCACCTGGCCGGGGCCGAACACCTGGCTGGTGCCGCATCAGAATCTGTTGCCGGAATGGGTTACCGGGGTGCACGACACCGTGGCGTTGCGGGTCAGTGATCATCCGCAGGTGCGCGATCTGTGTTCGATGGTCGGGCCGCTGATTTCAACGTCGGCCAATCCGCAGGGCCGGCCGGCGGCGCGCACGCGTTTGCGGGTTGAACAATATTTCCGTGGCCAGATTGATCTTGTGCTGGGCGGCAGCCTTGGCGGACGGAAGAACCCTAGTGTCATCCGCGATCTTGCCTCCGGTAGGATCATTCGTCCCGACTGACCCGATTTTTCCCGATTGGCTTGCGAACTCCTCGACTGTATTGGCGAGGAGTTTTTCGCCTGCGTGCGATTTATCCTTGAAGTTGTCGCGATACTTAAACAGTCTGTTGTTTATATGTGTTCTTCGTGTGTCAGATAAATCTATAAGTTAAAATTTTCAGTAACTTTTCCCACGTCATTATCAGAAGTCGCGCAGTGGCGATATTTCTAAAAGCATCCATTATTTCAATGCGCTCAGAAAAACTTCGATAAGTTAACGTCTGCGGAGAAGGAATGGATACTACGAACTTACAGCTCAAGGATTATCTGCAGGGACTTCAAGAGAAATTAATCAAGCAGCACACTGAATATCGTATCGCTACTCTTGATGCGGGATCAGATGCCCGCGAGTTTGAAAGATTCATCGGGCGGCAGTTTCGTCTCCGATTAAAGCATTACATGCTGACGTCCAGAGCCCGGGCACTTGAAGCAAAGCTGGCGATTTCATCGCGCAGTACGCATTTTCTGCTGTACCAGCGCGAGCAACTGACGGCGGTTTTGAGAGTGACCCCTTCGCCGTTCGAATGGGCTTCATTGACACATCAGTACGTCTCGCCGACCGTGGCGCTGGCGCGGCATGTCGAGTTCAGTCGTCTGATCACACATTCGCAACAACACCGGCCCGTGCCGATCAATGCACTGCTTGCCGCCGCCACTGAATGGGCGATCGATCGCGGATACCAAGGCGTTACCGCCTTGTGCAGATCGCCACAACGGCGGCTGTTCCAGCGTTTTGGCCTGACCCCGATCACCTCTGACTCGCTTCATATCGAACATCGCGCTCGCGGCGATTACTGGCTGCTGTCTGCGCAATGGCGGCAAATCCTCACAGCGCTTCAACAACCCTTTCCCATGAACGCCAACTACCCGGAGAGTCGCGATGAATGCATCCATCAGTTTTGAACAACAGTTGATTCTGCTCGATCGTCGAATCGAAAAAACATGGGCCGATATCCTGGACAACTCCCGGCTGGTGAAGGCGATACGCGAGGGCAGTGTTTCCAAGGCTTTATATGCCATCTATATGATCGAAACCTTTCATTACACCGCACACAATGCGCGAAATCAGGGGCTGGTCGGTGTAAGACATGCCGATAACCCTGTTTATGCAAAGTTCTGTTTTGAACATGCTGCGCAAGAAGTCGGTCATGAAAAAATGGCTTTGCATGACGTCATGAGCCTGGGATTGAAAAATCAAATTTTTGATATGCCGCCAGCACTTGCGGAAACTGAAGTACTGATCGCTTACTTGTACTGGATTTCTTTTACCGGTAATCCGTTACAACGGCTGGGATACAGCTACTGGGCGGAAAACGCCTATCACTTCATCACTCCACTGATAAACCAGCTGAGTGAAACATTGGCGCTGAAACCTGCACAACTGACGTTTTTCATCGCTCATTCAGATATCGATGTCGAGCACTTCAACGAAATCAAACTCATCCTGCAGCGTACCTGCAAGTGCCAGACTGACTGGGATGCCATCGCCATGGTGATGGAAACCAGTCTGCGCCTGACCGGCAATATGCTCGAGGGCGTTTATAAGCAATACGAAGCCTGGCAAAGCGGCGATGCGCCCCGCTACGAATTCCTCCATGCCCTGGATAACTCATGACGTCTTCACATGCATTGTCAAAATGGACAGGCGGAGGTCGAGATGGCTGATTACTTCGAGCGGTTGAACTACTCGCTCGGGGATGAAGACACGGCGCTCGAGTACGCCCTTCTTCCTCAGCATGCCAGGCACGTGGTGGGCGTTTCCGGTTGTGGTGGTCGGCTTCTGCCATTGCTGGCCCGCAGTCCGGCCCGCATGACCTGCGTTGATATCAGTGCGCCGCAACTGGCTTTTACCCGCTTGCGTTTCGCCCTGCTGGAGCAGACCGATCACGAGTCATTCATGGACTTCATGGGGTTCCTGTCGGGGGCCTCTGCGAAACGGCGGCAGTCCATTTTTCGCCATCTGGACCTGCCTCCGCCGGATCGCCGCTGGCTGGCGGACTTGTTTCATTCTCGTCACTGGGGGGCACCGGTGTACATGGGGGCTTTTGAGCAGACTTTGCAGCGGCTGGCAAAGATCAACGGACTGTTCACCGGCAAAGCGGGCCGGGCGATTTTCCAGTGCCGCGACCTCGGTGAGCAATCGGCTTATTACCGACGACACTTCCCCCTAAAGCGCTGGAAGGCCGTGATCGCATTGTTGGGTAATGCAGCGGTGCTCAATTCGCTGCTGTACCGGGGCGCATTTCCTCGCAACAACCTGGGGATCCGCTCCCGCGAGGTGTATCTGGGTATTTTCCATACCTTGTTTACCACTCAAGTGGTGCGCGAAAGCTTTTTCCTGCAAATGCTGTTCTTCGGTGAACTGCGATATCCGCAAGGCTTGCCGCTTGAGTGTGATCCGCAGCTATTCCAGCGGGCTCGCAGGGCACTCAAGGGGTGCGAGTTGTCCGTGGTTCAGGGCGACATTTTCGACTGCGTTGCCCCGTGCAGGGATGTCGATTTTGTCTCGCTTTCCGACGTGCCTTCATTCCTGCCCCCGGCGATTGGCACCCGTGTCCTGCAGCGAATTCAGCCAGCCTTGGGCAAACATGCGCTGACGGTCATTCGTGGCCATTTGCATGTGGTCAGGCCCGATTGCAATGGCTTCTGCGACGTTACCGCGCAGTTTCAGGACGCAATCGCACGTGAAAAAACCCAACTCTGGCGAGTACAGGTCTATCGCCAGACCTCACCTGTGCAGGTATCTCGATGAATACACCTCATCCGACCGTCAATTGGGTCAAGAACCGCGTCCGCCAGGCCCGTGACGATCAGCAGCAATTATTCGATGCCGGCCTCAATGGCCTGAAGTTGGTAAAGCGCGAGGGCAAGGTCATCGAGCTGGGCAATGGCGAGCAGTTGACCGAGTTTCTCTCATGTTCCTATCTGGGACTTGAGAGCGATCCCCGTCTGATTCAAGGCGCAGTGCAAGCCGTGGAGTCTTTCGGTGTGCAATTCGCGGCCGCCCGGACCCGAGCACTGCTGCCGCCGATGCGTGAACTTGATGAGCAGTTGAACCGCATATTCCAGGGGCATACGGTGACTTTCAATTCGGTGGGCAGTGCCCATCTCGGTTGTTTGCCGCTATTGGGTTCCGGTGAGTTGCCGTCGTATCCCTTGCGGCGTGGGCCAGGCTGGATCGTTGACCGCGCTGCTCATGCGTCGATGCAAGTGCTGCAAGGCATTCTGTGGCAGTTCGGCCCCGTGCAGCGCTGCGATTGCAGTGATCTTCAGCAAGTCGAAGACGCTTGTTCCACCGTTGTTGCTGCCGGCAATACGCCCATTATTCTGACTGACAGCATTGGCTCGATGCGGGGCCTTTATCCCGTCAATCGACTGCTGCAACTGGCTGAGCGCTTTGAGGGTTATCTGTATGCGGATGACGCTCACGGCACGTCGATTCATGGCCTGACCGGGGGCGGTTATGCGCTTGATGTCGCTGCTGAGCCATTGCGCGATCGTTTGATCCTGCTGTCGTCATTGTCCAAAGCCTTCGGCGCAACCGGCGGTGCAATTACGGTGCTGACGTCGGCCGATGCCGAGATGATTCGGCGCCATGCGTCGACTTATACGTTCGGGGGGCCACTGTCCATGGGCGGTGTCGGTGCGGCAGTCGCCTCGGCCAGTATTCATCTTTCTGCGCAGTTGGGCCGGTTGCAGGCCTCGCTATGGCGAAATGTGGCGGTCATCGATGATCTGTTCGGGCCTGTGCTGGGTAATCACCAGATTGCTTCACCCATACGTTTCGTCCGGGTCGGCGCCGAGCGTGACGCCATCAACCTGGCGTTGCACCTGCGTCGGCAAGCCATCGCGGTCACCACCGCGTTGTTTCCGGTGGTGGCAAAAGGCGAAGCGATCCTGCGGCTGGCCATCAGCGCGAATCACAGCCAGGCCCAGTTGGAACATCTGGCCGGTGCCGTCAGTGACGGGTTCGCTGAACTGGGCATTCGTCAGGGAGAGCCGCAGCATGCGCAGTGATCCGATTCGGCACGCCAGTTCGACGGCGGTTCACGCGGCAGCTACGGAGGCCTTTGCGAGAAAGTTGGCCCATGCGCGATCACTGCCATGGTTCTGCACGTTTTGCCCACAGATTCGGCACGTACAGACCGCAGAGGACCTGCATCGGCTACCGATCCTGAGTGTGGAGGACGAACAGGGTGGATTGCTGTTTACTCAACTCGGTGAGGCGTCACACCGTGCGCCGGGTGGCGGGCTGACCCTGACCTCGGGTGGCAGCACCGGTAATCGCAAGCACATTACCCATTCCTGGGCATTCAACGAAAGCATCGTACCCTTGGGCGCGCGGATGTTCGCTGCGTCCGATGAACATCCCCGTGTCGTCATCAATTGCCTCACGCCCGGTGAAGTGCAGGGGGCCTTTCAATACGCGTCGGCCATCGTCCAGCACATTGGCGCGCGCCTGCTGCCCGCCGGCGCACTGATGGGCGCTCAGCGCATAGCCGGGTTGATTCATTCACAAGCGGCCGATGCACTGATCTGCACCCCCTCTTTTGCGGCGGCGCTGTTCAATCATGCCGATGTCGATAAGGCGCAGTTGAGCAGTCTGAGATGGCTCTACTACATTGGAGAACCTTGCCACCAGCCTCTACGCGAGCAACTGGCCCGGGACTGGCCGGCCTTGAGCATACGGTCATTGGGCTATAGCTCAACGGAGACAGGGCCGATCGGCTTCCAGTGCGCACACCTCGAACATGGTTTCTATCATCTGCATGCGGACGCCATGCTGCTGGAAGTGGTTGATCCCGTCAGCCTGCGAGCGATGGCCGACGGTGAAACCGGCGAGTTTCTGCTGACGCCTTTGCTGCCCGATCACGCGCCGTTGCTGCGATATCGCATTGACGACCGTGGACGAATCCTGGGCAGGCAATCAGATTGTGCCTGTGGCAGTGCTCTGCCAATACTGGAGCTGCAGGGGCGAGTCGAAACCTCGATCAAACTGGGCGGTGCGATCATCACTCAGCGGCAGGTTCTATGTGTCCTCGCAGAGGCGTTGCCCGAACTGCATGCTTCGGATGTGCAGGTGCAAATCGATCGACAGACCGACGGCGCGCACATGTGGCTGCTCATCGCGCAGGAGAGATTGCCGGCCGGTGCAGAACGCGTTATCGAACAGGCTTTGCGCAGCGAGGTGCAAGCGAGCGCATTGCTCGGACTGCCAGGAGTGCTGGGCTTGCAGGTGCGGCGTCTGGCTCGTGGTGACTTTGCAACCACCGTGGCCGGCAAAACACCATTCTTTGTTGAGTTGCGAGGCGCCTCGGGCGAGTCATGAAGACTCGTCCGGGGGGCTTCGTTGGCTGGCTACGTATCAGGGCAGCAGAACGGTGGAGCCAGTGGTGCGCCGCGCCGACAGTTCCGTTTGCGCCTTCGCCGCGTCAGCCAGTGGATATCGCTGGCTGATGTCCACCTTCAACTTGCCGCTGATGATCATCTCGAACAGTTCATCAGCCATTCGCTGCAGATTCTCAGCATTGTTGGCATAAGTCGCCAACGTCGGCCGGGTCACGTAGAGCGAACCCTTGGCGGCGAGAATGCCCAGGTTCACCCCGTCCACCGCGCCGGAAGCATTGCCGAAGCTCACGACCAGGCCGCGTGGGGATACGCTGTCGAGCGAGGTCAGCCAAGTGTCCTTGCCGACGCCGTCGTAGACCACCGGGACTTTCTTGCCATCGGTCAATTCGAGCACGCGCTGCGCGACGTTTTCGTGGCTGTAATCGATGGTCGCCCAAGCACCATTGGCCTTGGCCAGCTCGGCTTTGTCTTTGGAACTGACGGTGCCGATCAGCTTCACGCCTAACGCTTTGGCCCATTGGCAGGCCAGTGAACCGACGCCGCCTGCCGCCGCGTGGAACAGAATGGTTTCGCCACCCTTGAGTTCGTAGGTCTGGCGCAGCAGGTATTGCACGGTCAGCCCCTTGAGCATGACCCCGGCAGCCGTTTCGAAACTGATTTCGTCGGGCAGGTGCACCAGATTGTCTTGGGGCAGCACATGCAATTCGCTGTAGGCCCCCAATGGACCACTGCCATAGGCGACGCGATCACCGACCTTGAACCGGGTGACGTCGCTGCCCACGGCATCGACGATGCCCGCACCTTCAGCACCCAGGCCGGACGGCAAGGCGGGCGGTGCATACAGGCCGCTGCGGAAATAGGTATCGATGAAGTTCAGGCCGATCGCCTTGTTGGCCACGCGCACTTGATTGGGGCCGGGCGCGGCGGGTTGGTAGTCAACATATTCGAGCACTTCGGGACCGCCGTGGGCGCGGAACTGGATACGCTTTGCCATCTGCCTGCTCTCCTTGGGTCTTTTGTAAGCCCCCTATCCAACTCCCATGCTTGATCTTCGTCAACTGCGGCGCGTCGTTGTGCGGTGGTATGCTACGCGCCCATTTGCGTCGCCCGTCTGCCGTGGCGGCGCCCGATTCAAGGTGAAGCCATGACGACCCGCACCGACGCCGTAAAGGCCTATCTGCTCGACCTGCAAGACCGCATCTGCGCTGTCCTCGAAACCGAAGACGGCGGCACGCGCTTCGTCGAAGACGCCTGGACCCGGCCCGCCGGCGGTGGCGGTCGTACCCGCGTGATCGAGAACGGCACGCTGATCGAAAAGGGCGGCGTCAACTTTTCCCACGTCTTCGGCAGCGGTTTGCCGCCTTCGGCGAGCGCGCATCGCCCTGAATTGGCCGGTCGCGGTTTTGAAGCCCTCGGCGTGTCGCTGGTGATCCACCCGCACAACCCGCATGTGCCGACGTCCCACGCCAACGTACGGTTTTTCATCGCCGAGAAGGAAGGTGAAGAGCCTGTCTGGTGGTTCGGCGGCGGCTTCGACCTGACCCCGTATTACGGCAACGAAGAAGACTGCATCCACTGGCACCGCGTCGCCGAACAGGCCTGCGCGCCGTTTGGGGCGGATGTCTACCCGCGCTATAAAGCCTGGTGCGACACCTACTTCCACATCAAGCATCGCCACGAACCGCGCGGCATCGGCGGTCTGTTCTTCGATGACCTGAACGAGTGGGACTTCGACACCAGCTTCGCCTTCATGCGCGCCATCGGCGACGCTTACATCGACGCCTACCTGCCGATCGTGCAGCGCCGTAAAAACGATGCCTTCACCGCGCAGCAGCGTGAGTTCCAGGAATTCCGCCGTGGCCGTTACGTCGAGTTCAACCTGGTTTACGACCGTGGCACGCTGTTCGGCCTGCAATCGGGTGGGCGTACCGAGTCGATTCTGATGTCGCTGCCGCCGCAAGTGCGCTGGGGCTACGACTGGAAGGCCGAGCCTGGCAGCGAAGAAGCGCGCCTGACCGACTACTTCCTGCAGGACCGCGATTGGCTGGCCGAGGCCTGAGGATTTCTGATGGATCGTTACGTCGTTTTCGGTAACCCGATCGGCCACAGCAAATCGCCGATGATTCACAAGCTGTTCGCCGAACAGACTGGTCAACTCCTCGACTACAGCACGCTGCTGGCGCCGCTCGATGATTTCAATGGCTGCGCCACGGCGTTTTTCCAGGAAGGTCGCGGCGCCAACGTTACCGTGCCGTTCAAGGAAGACGCCTATCGTCTGGCCAACAGCCTGACCGCCCGGGCGCAACGTGCTGGCGCGGTAAATACCTTGAGCAAACTGGCCGATGACTCGCTGCTTGGCGATAACACCGATGGTGCGGGGCTGGTGCGTGATCTGACGGTGAACGCCGGGTTCAGCCTGACCGGCAAACGCATCCTGCTGCTCGGTGCGGGTGGCGCAGTGCGCGGGGCGCTGGAGCCGTTGCTGGCGGAGAAACCAGCGTCGGTGATCATTGCCAATCGCACGGTGGACAAGGCTGAGTTGCTGGCGGAGTTGTTCTGCGATTTGGGACCAGTGTCGGCCAGTGGTTTCGACTGGTTGCGCGAGCCGGTGGACGTGATCATCAACGCCACGTCGGCGAGCCTGACCGGCGACGTGCCGCCGATTGCACCGAGCCTGATCGAGCCGGGCAAGACCCTCTGCTACGACATGATGTATGGCAAGGAACCGACCGCGTTTTGCCGCTGGGCCAGCGAACATGGCGCGGCGGTGTCGATGGATGGCTTGGGCATGCTCGCTGAACAGGCGGCCGAGGCGTTCTTTTTGTGGCGCGGTGTGCGCCCGGATACGGCGCCCGTGCTGGCCGAGCTACGCCGTCAGTTGGCCCAATAAATACCAATGTGGGAGCGAGCCTGCTCGCGAATGCGGCCTGGCTGACACATCATTTTTGGATGTGCCTCCGTCTTCGCGAGCAGGCTCGCTCCCACAAGGTATGCGCGATTCCGAGATCAATCCTCAAACCGGATCGGACATTTCTCCGGCCCCTCAAGCTTCCTCAACTCCTCCACCACCTGTGGCCGCGCCCGGCGCAAGGTCAGGCTGCGATTCTGGCTCAATAACCGCCGCGCCTCCTGATGGAGCATCTCCACCCCTGAATAGTCGATGAAGTTGATCTGCTGCGCCTCGATCACCACCCGCGCGCCATGCATGCGTTGCAGGCGCACTTGCAGGTAATGGCTGGCGCCGAAAAAGATCGAGCCGCCGACGCGCAAAATATCGTCCTCACCGTCGCGCCAATGCTGCACGCGCGGTTGCGAGGTGCGCTTGAGGTAGAAGAACAGCGAGGCCAGCACACCGGCATAAATCGCTGTCTGCAACTCCAGCAGCAACGTCGCCAGACAAGTCAGGGCCATCACCACGAACTCGGCACGACTGACACGTAGCAAGGCGCGAATCCCGCGATGATCGACCAGGCCCCAGGCAATCAAAAGAATGCTGCCCGCCATCGCCGGAATCGGAATGTGCGAAATCAGCTCCGCGCCAAAAATCGCAAACAACGCCACCCAAATCGCTGAAAACACCCCGGCCAGCGGTGAACATGCGCCCGCCTCGTAACTGAGGCCCGAACGGGTAAACGATCCGGCGGACAACGATCCGGAAAAGAACGCGCCGACAATATTCGATAAACCTTGTGCGCGGACTTCCTGATTGGCATCGAGCAACTGCTGCGAACGCGCCGAAATCGAGCGGGCAATCGACAGGCTGGTGACCAGCCCGAGCATGCCCACCGCGACTGCACTCGGCAGCAGGCGCAAGATCAAATCCAGATCCAGCGGCAACCCACTGAACGGTGGCAACCGCCCGACGAATGCGCTGACCAGATGCACATGGCCGAACATCGCCGGCCACAGCCATACCAATAGACTGGCCAGCACCAGCGTGATCAGCAGCGTCGGCCAGCGTGGCAGCAATTGTTTGAGCAGCAAGCCGACGACCACCGTGGCTACGCCCAGTACCAGCGAAGGTTTATCCACAGCCCGGAGGTGTTGCAGCAGATCCATCAGACTCGCCAGCGCCGTAGCCTTGGCCGGCAGATCCAACCCCAGCAGATTCGGCAATTGCCCGATGGCTATCACCACCGCCGCGCCGAGGGTGAACCCCAGCACCACCGAGTGCGAAACGAAATTCACCAAAGCGCCGAAGCGCAGCAAACCGAGCAGCCACTGGAAAATCCCGGCGAGGAAGGTCAGCAGCAGGATCAGCGTGATGTAGTCCTGTGATGCGGGTACGGCCAAAGGGCTGACGCTGGCGTACAGCACGATCGAAATGGCCGCTGTCGGGCCGCAGATCAGATGCCACGATGAACCCCACAGGCAAGCGATCAATACCGGAATGATTGCGGCGTAGAGGCCATATTCGGGTGGCAGGCCGGCGATCAGTGCGTAGGCAATCGACTGAGGTAACGCGAGAATTGCGCCGCTGAGGCCGACGATCAGATCCCGTCCGACGCTGGCGCGGGTTTGCCGCGGTAGCCAGGTGAGGAAGGGGAAGAGAGAGTGGCGGCTGGGGAAGGCCATGGATCCTCGCGGTTGGGGTTTTGTTCAAGGTTATCAGGGTGTCAGGGAAAGGGCCCTCACCCTAGCCCTCTCCGGGAGGGAGAGGGGACTGACCGAGGTGTTTGGTGGAGATGCACCGACCTGCAATTTCGGAGTTGAGCGCAAGTTTAGAATCCAACAACGATCGGCTCCCTTTCCCCTCGCCCCCCCTGGGGGAGAGGGCTGGGGTGAGGAGGCAAAAATCTCAAGCCAAACCCAATTCCAACCACCCCACAATCAAAGCTTCGCTTTCACCGCCGCCAGCGCATCCTTGCCATCTACGGTCTTCACCCCATCCAGCCACTTATCCAGCACCGCCGGATTCGCCTTGATCCACGCCTTCGCTGCCTCGGCATTGCTGACCTTCTTGTTCACCACCTCAGCCATGATGCTGTTTTCCATCTCCTGAGTGAACGACAGATTGGTCAGTAACTTACCCACATTCGGACACGCCTCGGCATAGCCCTTGCGCGTCAACGTAAAAACACTGCCGGTATCGCCAAAGTACTTCTCGCCGCCTTTCAGATAATGCATTTTCAACTGCACATTCATCGGGTGCGGGGTCCAGCCGAGGAAGGTGACGAATTTCTGTTTCTTCACCGCCCGCGACACTTCCGCCAGCATCGCCTGTTCGCTGGATTCGATCAGCTTCCACTGGCCCATGTCGAAGTCGTTCTTCTTGATGATTTCCTGCAACGAGATGTTGGCCGGCGCGCCGGAGCCGATGCCGTAGATCTTGCGCTCGAACTTGTCCGCGTATTTGTTCAGGTCGACAAAGTCATGCACACCCGCGTCCCACACATAGTCCGGCACTGCGAGAGTGAACTCGGTGCCGTCGAGGTTCTTCGCCAGTTGCGTGACGTCACCGGTGGCGACGAACTTGTCGTAGAAGCCCTTCTGCGCCGGCATCCAGTTGCCGAGGAACACATCCACTTGACCGTCCTTCAAACCGCCAAAGGTGATCGGCACCGCAAGGGTGTCGACCTTGGCCTTGTAGCCCATGCCGTCCAGCAGAAACCCGGTGATGGCGTTGGTCGCGGCGATGTCGCTCCAGCCCGGGTCGGCCATCTTCACCGTGTCGCAACTCTGCTCGGCGAAGGCCGAAGCGCTGCTCACCGCGAGCAGGCCAATCGTCACTACTGTGGATAACTTACGCATGGACTTCCCCTTAACATTATTGGTTTTGGCAGGGTTGTGGATAACGTGCTTTGCGCTCCAGATCATCGAGGTCGATGTGGTTGCGCATGTACTGCTGACTGGCGTCCACCAGCGGCTGGTGATCCCAGCTCTTCAGCTTGCCGATGGTCAGTGCGTCGGCAACAAAACGCCGGCGGCGCTGGCTGGCGAGGACCTCTCGGTGAATCGCCGGAATATCCCATTTGGCCCGCGCTTCAACGAGAAATTCGTCGAAAAGCTGGCGATGCTGCGGCGATTTGCTGAGTTCTTCCAGTTCGCAAGGATCGTTACTTACGTCGAACAGTAGGCAAGGGTCGCTTTCACTGTAGATAAATTTGTAGGCGCCGCGACGGATCATCATCAACGGGCTGATGGTGCCTTCGGCCATGTATTCGCCAAATACTTCGTCATGACCGCCCTGCCCTTGCAGGTGCGATACCAGTGAGCGGCCGTCCAGCGGCAAGCTCGGTTCCAGCGTGCCTCCGGCCAGTTCAACGAATGTCGGCAGCAGGTCGGCGGTCGAAACGGCAGCGCTGACGCGGCCTGAATCGAACTGCCCCGGCGCACTTATCAACAGGGGCACACGGGCTGCCATTTCGTACCAGTGCATTTTGTACCAGAGGCCTTTCTCGCCAAGCATGTCGCCGTGGTCGCCGGAGAAGACAATGATGGTGTCGTCGATCAGACCGGTTTCTTCCAGCGTTTGCAGGAGTTTGCCGACGTTAGCATCGATATAGCTGCACGCGCCGAAGTACGCCCGGCGTGCATCGCGGATTTTATCCACAGGCAGCGGCTTGCCCCACAGGTCGTAGACCTTGAGCAGACGCTGCGAGTGTGGATCGAGTTCATGTTGATCCGGGGTTGTAGGCAACGGGATGTCGGCACCGTCGTACAAATCCCAGAACGCCCTGGGAATTGTGTACGGGTCGTGTGGGTGAGTCATCGAGACGGTCAGGCAGAACGGCTGATCGCCATCCTCGCGAATGTGATCGAACAGATACTGCTGCGCCTTGAACACCACCTCTTCATCGAAATCGAGTTGGTTGGTACGCACACACGGTCCGGCCTGTAATACCGAAGACATGTTGTGATACCAGCTCGGCCGCACATCCGGCTCATCCCAGTTCACCGCCCAACCGTAATCGGCTGGGTAAATGTCGCTGGTCAGACGTTCTTCATACCCGTGCAACTGATCAGGGCCACAAAAATGCATCTTGCCCGACAACGCGGTGCGGTAACCGAGGCGGCGCAGGTAATGGGCGTAAGTCGGAACATCGGCGGGGAAATCAGCAGCGTTGTCATAAGCGCCGATCTTGCTCGGCAACTGGCCACTGACCAGAGTAAAACGCGATGGCGCGCACAGAGGGCTGTTGCAGTAAGCGGCGTCGAACACCACGCCTTGTTCGGCGAGGCGAGAGAGATTCGGCAGTTTGATCGGCGAAGGGCCGTAGAACGGCAACATTGGCGCGGCCATCTGATCGGCCATGATGAAAAGAATATTCTTGCGCTTCATGTGATCGCGGCATTCCATAGTGAATATTTATGCGACATTGCTGCGATCGAGCATGAAGTCCATGCTGTATCCGGTAAAGCCCGCGCCGGACAATGACTAGGATAAGCACTGCTTATGTATGAAGCCTTGGGTGATCTGTCGCTCGACCTGTTGCGCGCTTTCGAGGCGGCGGCGCGACAGCGCAGTTTTACCGCCGCATCGGTAGAGCTGGGCACTACGCAACCGGCGATCAGTCAGCAGATCAAACGGCTGGAAGAGCAACTCGGTACGCGTCTGTTTGATCGGATCTACCGAGGCATCGAATTGACGGAAATCGGCGCGATCCTGTTCGAGCAAGTTACCCTCGGTTTGCAGAATATCGATGCAGGATTAAGCGCAATCAGCACGCAACAGCAACATGAAGTCCTGCAGGTTGCCACCGATTTTGCCTTCGCTGCGTATTGGTTGATGCCGCGCTTGCACCGCTTTCATGAAGCCAATCCTCACGTTGATGTCAGCCTCGTCACCAGCGAGCGCAACCACAACATGCTGCGTACGGATATCGATGTAGCGATTCTGTTCGGCGATGGGCGTTTCAAGCAGGGCGAGAGTCACTGGTTGTTCAGCGAAGAAGTGTTCCCGGTGTGCAGTCCGCAGTTGCTCAAGGACCGTGCCCTGCCCTTGCCCGCTCAGGCGTTGCTGGAGTTTCCATTGCTGCACCTGCGTGGCGAAAATAGCAGCAACTGGTTTGACTGGAGTGGCCTGTTTCGCCAACTCGGCATCACCACTGCGCCAGCGCCCGGGCAGTTGCGCTTCGATAATTACACGCTGTTGATTCAGGCGGCGATTGGTGGCCAGGGCGTGGCGATCGGTTGGCGGCACCTTGTGGATAACTTGCTGAGCCAGGGTTTGTTGTGCCGGCCGATTGCTGAAACGACGCTGTCGCGGCTGGGGTATTACGTGGTGTTGCCGCAGCGCAAACGTCGAGGGGCGTTGATTCAACAATTTGTCGATTGGTTGATGGCGGAGCAGGCGAGCAGCGCCGAATCCCTGAACGGGCTGGCGCTGCCTTCGATTGCGGTTTGAAGATCAAAAGATCGCAGCCTGCGGCAGCTCCTACCTGGAGTCGCTGGCCGCGACGAAATTCACGTGCTGCCCCACATGCAGATTCAGCCGCAACTCATCAGCAATCCCCACCGCCACCCGATTCAGACGCTCCAGCGGTTCGGCCAGACCCGGCTCCAGATTGCCGCCGACCTGACTGAAGTGCTCAATCGTCAGCCCGGCCACGCCGTGCGGAGCATTGACCAGCGTCCAGTGCAGCGGGCTGCTTTGCACGGCTTCACGGATTTCTTCGGCGGCATGACGTTGCAGGCGATCATCGACATCCGGCTCATCAAGTACGGCAAAATCGCCCACCAGAAACAGCCGCGAAACGTTGGCGGCTTGCAGTCCATCGACCAATGCGTCGACGGCCAGCACTTGCTCGACAGGGCCGAGTACGACAGAGCGCTCAACGTGATCGCTGCTGAATGGCAAACCCGGCGCATCCAATAAGCAGATGACCACCGAACTGCCGGCCACACTTTGATTGACCCGCTCGGAATCGAACAGGTCGCCGCTCTTGGTGCGTAGTCCGGGACGCGGCGCGAGCGCGGTGAGATCGTCGAGAATGGCAATGACTTCATGCTGACGACGCAGCAATTCAGCCATCAACGCGCTGCCCAGGCTACTCATGGCACCATAGAGCACCACTTTTACCGCCGGGGTTTCGGCATTTTTCATGGCTGATCCCTTTTCTTATCCCTTGTATGGCGTGTGACATACGGGCGACGCCGAGGGTTCGAACCGATTCAGAGGCTTTTAGATGCAAGCGATCAAGGGTTATCACGCCCATGTCTATTTCGACGCCAGGACCATCGAGCAGGCGCGGGCCTTGTGCGAGCAGGCCGCGCAATTGTTTGCTCTGAAAATGGGCCGCGTCCATGAGCGCCCGGTCGGGCCGCATCCGGACTGGAGCTGCCAATTGGCCTTCGGCCCTGAGTTGATCGGCGAGGTGCTGCCGTGGCTGGCACTCAATCGCAAAGGCCTGGTGGTGTTTCTGCACCCGGACACTGGGGATGATTTGCTCGACCACACCGAACACGCGATCTGGATGGGTGCGATCCGACCGCTGAATCTGTCTGTTTTTTGATCACAGCGTTTCTTCGGCTTCGCCCGGCAGATGCTCGTCCAGATGCAGCCAGGGCAATTGGCTGTCCGTCCAGATGTGTCGCTCGGCGGGTGCCTGCTCTGGGTGATCAAGTGTGGCGATGGTTACGTCGATGCTTTCAGGGCTGAGCAACGTCACCAACGCCAGTTGCGCGCCACACCGCGGGCAGAAGTACCGCGCGCAACTGTCGGATGAGTCATAACGCGCCGGCTTAGCGGCCAGCCATTGAAAATTCGCAGCCGGCACGGTGATCCACGTCGTGACGATTCCACCGCTGACCTTGCGGCAAATCGAACAATGGCAATGGGCGATATCCTGCAACGCCCCGCTGAACTGGTAACGAATGTGTCCGCAATGGCAGCCGCCACTGTGCATTTCGCTCATGGTCAAAGCCCTCCTTCCTGTGTTCATTGACTCTGGTTCGCATCCGACGGCCGGTTGACCGTTCATTCAAAGCTTTCACCAGCGAAAGGTAGCTGAAAGCTTCCCCGATTAGGATCGCCTCCACTTCCGGCAACAGACCGGTTGGCCAATGCGTGTGATACCTCGCACGAACGGCCCAATTAACAACAACAATGGTGATTCTGATGTCCTCTGTAACCCGCCTCTTCGCTGTCACTCCGCCCGTACGTCTCGTGCTTCCCGTTCTGCGCTGATCCCGCCCGATCCGCTCACTCAACTAGCCGCGCTACGCCTGGAGTATTCCCATGCTGACTTTCCTTGGCTTCGCCATGGTCATCACGTTCATGTTCCTGATCATGACCAAGCGCCTGTCCGCGCTGATCGCTCTGATCATCATCCCGATTGTCTTCGCCCTGTTCGGTGGTTTCGCACCGAAGATCGGCCCGATGATGCTCGAAGGCATCACCAAGCTCGCGCCGACCGGCGTGATGCTGATGTTCGCCATTCTCTATTTCGCCCTGATGATCGACTCCGGCCTGTTCGATCCGGCCGTGCGCAAGATCCTCAAACTGGTCAAGGGCGACCCGCTGAAGGTTTCGGTCGGCACCGCCGTACTGGCGCTCGTCGTTTCCCTCGATGGTGACGGCGCGACCACTTACATGATCTGCGTGGCCGCCATGCTGCCGCTGTACAGCCGCATTGGCATGAGCCCGCGGATCATGGCCGGTCTGATCATTCTCGCCGGCGGCGTGATGAACATGACCCCGTGGGGCGGCCCGACCGCGCGTGCGGCGAGTGCGCTGCATGTCGATCCGTCGGATATTTTCGTGCCGATGATTCCGGCTATGGCTGCTGGTGTGGTGGCGATCCTGGTCATCGCCTACTTCTACGGTAAACGTGAGCGTGCGCGTCTGGGTGAGCTGCATCTGGTTGGCGATGATATCGATCACAGCGAAATCAGCGTGTCGCAGTTCCCGGATGCCCGCCGTCCGAAACTGATCTGGTTCAACGGCGCCCTGACCTTCGGCCTGATGTGCACCCTGATTGCTGGCCTGCTGCCTTTGCCGGTGCTGTTCATGGTCGCGTTCAGTATTGCCATGATCGTCAACTACCCTTGCCTGCAGATGCAGAAGGATCGCGTCGCGGCTCACGCCGGTAGCGTGCTGGCAGTGGTCGGGCTGATCTTTGCGGCGGGTATCTTCACCGGTATCCTGAGCGGCACCGGCATGGTCGATGCGATGTCGAAGAGCCTGTTGGCGGTGATTCCGGATTTCCTCGGCCCCTATCTGGCCGTGATCACGGCGCTGGTGAGCATGCCGTTCACCTTCTTCATGTCCAACGATGCGTTCTACTATGGCGTGTTGCCGGTGTTGGCCGAAGCGGCCAGCCACTATGGGATCACCGCAGTGGAAATGGCCCGTGCCTCGATCGTCGGTCAGCCCGTCCACTTGCTGAGCCCGTTGGTGCCATCGACGTATCTGTTGGTGGCCCTGGCTGGCATCGATTTCGGTGACCACCAGCGTTTCACCCTGAAATGGGCGATCCTGGTGTGTATCTGCATCCTGATTGCTGCACTGCTGTTGGGGACTTTCCCGGTGTTCAGCACTCTATAAGCCCAAGACTCACCGTTTCGGGTCCTGGCTTCGCGGTTTGAAGCCCGGACCTTTTTCGGTTTAACAATTGCTCAAAGGAATACACATGGAATGGCTGACCAACCCCGAAATCTGGGTTGCCTTCTTCACCCTGACCGCCCTGGAAATCGTCCTCGGCATCGATAACATCATCATGATTTCGATCCTGGTCAGCCGCATGCCCAAGCACATGCAGCAGCGCACCCGGATCTTCGGTCTTGGCCTGGCCATGATCACCCGCATCCTGTTGCTGCTGTCGATCACCTGGGTCATGCGCCTTACCGCCGACCTGTTCGAAGTGTTCGGCCAGGGCATTTCCGGCCGTGACCTGATCCTGTTCTTCGGTGGCCTGTTCCTGTTGTGGAAGAGCTCGCAAGAGATGTACCACGCGCTGGAAGGCGAAGACGAAAGCGACGACACGCCTGGCGGCAAGGGCGGCAACTTCCTCTACACCATCATCCAGATCGCGATCATCGACATCGTCTTCTCGCTGGACTCGGTGATCACCGCAGTGGGCATGGTTTCCCACGTGCCGGTGATGGTCGCGGCGATCGTCGTGGCGGTGCTGGTGATGATGCTGGCGTCGGGCAAGATCAGCGAGTTCATCGACAAGCACCCGTCGTTGAAGATGCTGGCGCTGTCGTTCCTTCTGGTGGTCGGTACGGTACTGATTGCCGAGTCGTTCGATGTGCATGTGCCGAAGGGCTATGTCTACTTCGCCATGGCGTTCTCGCTGGCGGTGGAAGCGATCAACATCAAGCTACGCGGCGCAATGGCCAAGAAAAGACAACAGCAAGACCCGGTGAAACTGCGCAAGGACATTCCGGGCCAGTAATCTGCTAGTCCGGCAATACGCAGTACCCCCTGTGGGAGCGAGCTTGCTCGCGAAGGCTTCGTGTCAGTCGACAGAAATGTTGGCTGGCCCACCGCTTTCGCGAGCAAGCTCGCTCCCACATTTGTTTGTGCAACATTCAGTCACTGCGGACCTTGTGGGAGCTGGCTTGCCAGCGATAGCGGAGTGTCAGGCGACATCAATGTTGGTTGTGCCGACGCCATCGCTGGCAAGCCAGCTCCCACAGGAGACGGCGTTGATTTAAAGGGGGTGTATGAAGCGCTTTTCATGACACTTTTGTTTCAATCGACACTTTAGCTGTGCAATGCTGGCGCCCAGACCGTTAGCCAACTACAGCTTAAGTATCAAAAACGTAGAAACCGCGCGGTACCGTCCACTTGCCCCTCTGGGGCGCTGCTACTACAGGGGGTCTGCATGCTCACCCTGCTCAATCTGCTTTCCGCCGTCGCCCTGCTGATCTGGGGCACGCACATCGTCCGAACCGGCATCCTGCGGGTGTACGGCACCAACCTGCGCCATGTGATCGGCCAGAACATGTCCAAGCGCTGGCTGGCCTTTGTCGCTGGTATTGTCGTCACTGCGATGGTGCAGAGCAGCAACGCCACCGCCATGCTCGTGACCTCTTTCGTCGGCCAGGGCCTGATGGCGCTGACTCCGGCACTGGCGACCATGCTCGGCGCCGACGTCGGTACTGCGCTGATGGCGCGGGTGTTGACGTTCGACCTGTCGTGGTTGTCGCCGCTGCTGATTTTCCTTGGGGTGATTTTCTTTCTGTCGCGCAAACAGACGCGCCTTGGGCAGATGGGCCGGGTGGCCATCGGGCTGGGGCTGATCATTTTGGCGCTGCAATTGATCGTTGAGGCCGCCGCGCCGATCACCCATGCGCAAGGGGTGAAGGTGATTTTCGCCTCGCTGACCGGCGATATCCTCCTCGACGCCTTGGTTGGCGCGTTGTTCGCGATGATTTCCTACTCCAGCCTCGCTGCCGTTTTGCTCACTGCAACCCTGGCCGGCGCCAGCGTGATCAGTCTTCCAGTGGCAATCGGTCTGGTGATCGGCGCCAACATCGGCAGCGGCATTCTCGCCTTTATGAGCACCAGCATGCAGAACGCCGCCGGCCGGCAAGTGGCGTTGGGCAGTCTGTTGTACAAACTCATTGGCCTGTTGCTGATCATCCCGGTGCTCGACCCGCTGGTGCACTGGATCGACAGCCTCGATTTCAGCCCGCAGGAAATGGTCATCGGCTTCCACTTGCTCTACAACACCGCGCGCTGCCTGATTCTGCTGCCTAGCGTTGGCCCGATGGCGCGACTCTGCGCGTGGCTGCTGCCGGAACGTCCGGAGGTCAACGGCACCGCCAAACCGCGTCACCTCGACGCGACGGCGCTGGTGACGCCGAGTCTGGCGTTGGCCAACGCCGCCCGGGAAACCCTGCGCATGGGCGATCTGCTCGACAACATGCTCGATGCCACCCTCGATGTACTGCGCGGCAAGCAGACCGCCGTCACCCAGGAAATGCGTCGGCTGACCGATGACGTCGAAGCGCTGTACAGCGCGATCAAGCTGTACCTGGCGCAGATGCCCCGCGAAGACCTCGGCGAGCAGGACAGTCGGCGCTGGGCCGAGATCATCGAGCTGGCGATCAACCTCAAATTGGCCGCCGACCTGATCGAACGCATGCTGCGCAAGATCCAGCAACAGAAGACCTCGCAGCGCCGCTCGTTTTCTGAAGAAGGTCTGGAGGATCTGGCCGGATTGCAGCAGCAACTGATTTCCAACCTGCGTTTGGGCCTTTCGGTGTTCCTCAGTGGTGACCGCGAAAGTGCCCGGCAGTTGCTCCGCGAGAAACGCCGCTTTCGCGCGCAGGAACGCCGGTTGGCCCATGCGCATGTCAGCCGTTTGCAACGCAAGATCGTGCAGAGTATCGAGACCAGTTCGCTGCACCTGGAGTTGATTGCCGACATGAAACGCTTGAACTCACTGTTTTGCGGCAGTGCGTATGTGGTGCTGGAAACGGCGGACACCGGAGCGCTGGCGGCGGATGATATTGCCGACATTACGCATTCGCCTTGAACGTCTGGGGCTGGGTTTAGTCAGTTACATTGATTCAGCCTTCAGGCCGCTATCGCGAGCAGGCTCACTCCTACAGGGGGACGCATTCCAAATGCAGGAGTGAGCCTGCTCGCGATGGGGCCCTGACTGACGACACGGATCTCCAAATCAGCCGTATGGAAGCCTGTTATGCGTTGCCTGTTGTTCGCCTGTCTGTTGCTCGGTTCCCTGCCCTCCTTCGCCCTGGATCGTTTTCAGGTTGAAGGCTACGCGCTGCCCAATGGTTTACAACTGATGCTCAAGCCCGGCACCGAACGTGGGCACGTGGCGATCCGGCTGGTGGTCGGCGTCGGTCTTGATGATTTCGACTGCGATGAAAAAGAGTTGCCGCACCTGCTCGAGCACTTGTTGTTCAGTGGCATCGATGCCACTGGCGAAGGGGGCCTGGAAGAACGCATGCAAGCACTGGGCGGTGAATGGAATGCCTTCACCAGTAACGCCGACACCACGTTCGTCATCGAGGCCCCGGCGAAAAACCAGCGCAAAGTGCTCGACCTGCTGCTCGCTCTGCTCACACAAACGCGCATCGACGACAACGCCATCAACGCCGCCAAGCGTGTGGTTGAACGTGAAGATGGCGGCCATTACACACGGCTGCAACGCTTTCTCGATCGTCAGGATCTTGGCCACACCGCGAGCAATCAGCTCGCCGTCGAACTGGGCCTGAAATGCCCGCAACGTGCCGAGGTCGGTCACCTGACTCAGGAACAACTGGAGAAGGTGCGCAAGGCCTGGTACGCGCCGAACAACATGACCCTGATTGTCGTTGGCGAACTCGACAAACTGCTGCCGGCCTATCTGGAGCGTACCTGGGGTGCACTCGAAGCCGTTGAGCCGAGCGAACACCGTGCACTGCCAGACATCAGCACCAGCGCTGCCCATGAGCGCTCCCTCACCCGTGGCTTTATCGGCGACAGCGCCAAACTGCACTGGCTGGTGCCGGAGCCGGTGATCGATGATCAGTACGACCAGACCTTCGACATTCTCAAGGATTACCTCGACTGGGCGCTGTACCGGCAGATTCGCCTCAACCACGGTTTGTCCTACGGGCCATGGGCCGAGCGCGAAGTGTTTGGCGGCGTCGGTTTCATGAGCCTGAATGCCGATCTGGATCGTGATGACGTCGACGAAGCCATTCAGGTGCTGGAAGACCTCAAGGCCGACCTGCTGAAAAACGGTCTCGACCCGGACACCTTCGCGCGGATCAAACAGGCTTCCATCGCCCATCAGGCCTGGGCGGTGCAGGGTAATAGCGCGATGGCGGATTACTACTGGAGCGCCCTCGGCGATTACCAGGACGGCCGTTTTGCCAACCCGGCGCGGGAGCTGCAAGGGGTGACGCTGGAAGCAGCGAACAAGGCCATGCGTGAGTTGCTGTTGCAACCGGGGTATTTGCGGATCGAGAAACCGTTGGTCAGTGATGATCAGGTGTTGTGGTTGAGTGCGGGTGGTATCGGTTTGTTACTGCTGATCCTGATCGGCTGGCGCCTGCACCACCGCCGAAAACCTGCCGAACACTAACCCTGTAGGAGTGAGCCTGCTCGCGATAGCGGTCTACCAGACGAAGAGATAGTGACTGAACGACCGCTATCGCGAGCAGGCTCACTCCTACAGGGGAATGTGTTGGTTTTAAGTGACCGTCAGCCTCGCCACAGCGCCCGACGGGCGCTAATCTGTCGAGGTTTTTTCCTATCCAGTCGTGAACCGCCCAAATGCCAAAAATACAGCTCCTGATCCAGCGCATTCTCGAACTGATGAAGCGCTATCCCGGGGTCATTGCGCTTGGCGGGTTCATCTCCGGGGTCGGCAGTTTCATCATGGTCGATCGTCAGCAAGGGCTGGCGAGCTGGATCACCGTGATCATGCTGCTCAGCTGGATCTGGCTGATGCTGGAAAACACCCTCACCGGCCTCTTCACCCGCGTGTTCAAACGCGAGATTCCCCAGCCGCTGCTGCGTTACGCGACGCAGATGATCCATCAGGAAAGCCTGTTTTTCGTTCTGCCGTTCTTCTTCATCACCACGACGTGGAACAGCGGCCAGCTGTTCTTCACTGGCCTGCTCAGCGTCGCGGCACTGATCTCGATCGTCGATCCGCTCTATTACAAATGGCTGGCGCCACGGCGCTGGGCGTTTCTGGCGTTGCACACCCTGACCCTGTTCGCCGCCCTGCTCACCGCGTTGCCGGTGATCATGCACCTGACCACCGCGCAGAGCTTCAAATGGGCGCTGGGCATTGCCGTGCTGTTGTCGTTCCCGAGCCTGGCGTCGATCTTCCCGATCCGCACGGTGCGCAATGCCTTGGCGATCCTGTGCATTACCGTTGGTATTGGCGGCGTCGGTTGGGCGCTGCGCTCGTGGGTGCCGCCGGCGACGCTGTGGATGACCGACGTGGCGATCAGCACGCAAATGCAGGACCGCACCCCCGGCGCGAGCCTCGATACGGTCAGCGCCGAGCAGATTCGTGGCGATGGCCTCTACGCCTACACCGCGATCAATGCGCCGCGCGGGCTCGATGAGCGGATTTATCACGTCTGGCAGTTCAATGGCAAAGAGGTCGACCGCATCGCCCTCGACATCCACGGCGGGCGCAAGGAAGGCTACCGCGCGTGGACGCACAAGCAGAACTTCCCCGGCAACCCGGCGGGCAAATGGCAAGTGCGCGTGCTGACCGAAGACGGCCAGGTGATCGGCGTGCTGCGCTTCGAAGTTACAGACAGCACAGCGATCAAAGAAAAGTAACCCGGTTCGTGCTATTACGTTAGTTCGCATAAAGGCCGAACAAGCACGGAGCTTATGACCAGCAGCTCGATCAGCGGTAATGCCCAACTGGACACGTCGATAACCCCTGCCCGCCTGCGGGTCACGGGGGACTGGACGCTTGCCCATTACGCCGAGCTCAAGCAACTGAGCGAAAAGCTCCACGGCCAGTACGATGGCAACACCCCGATCGATCTCAACAGCCTCGGCGCCCTCGACACCGCTGGCGCTTCGTTGCTGGTCGAACTGCTCGGTTCCGAGCGCCTCGGCAAATCCGCCGAACACCCCGACTGCACCCTGACCTCCGCCGACCGCGCGCTGCTGCAAACCGTGTACTGCTCGATGACCGACTTCTGCGTGCCGATCAAGGAGCCGGAAATCAGCGTCAGCGTGCAGTTGCTGACGCGTATTGGTCGCGCCGTCGACACCGTCTGGCAAGACACCTTGCAACTGCTCGGCTTCGTCGGCCTGATCATGGAAACCATCGCTCGCAGCCTGTTCCGGCCCAAGCGCTGGCGCATCACTCCAATGATCGCGCACATCGAACAGACCGGCCTCGACGCTGCACCCATCGTGGCGCTGCTGACCTTTCTGGTCGGCGCAGTGGTGGCATTTCTCGGGGCGACGGTGCTGGCCAGTTTCGGCGCGACGATCTTTACTGTGGACCTGGTGGGCTTCTCGTTCCTGCGCGAATTTGGTGTGCTGCTCACGGCGATCCTGATGGCCGGGCGCACCGCCAGTGCCTTCACCGCGCAAATCGGCTCGATGAAGGCCAACGAAGAAATCGACGCGATCCGCACCCTCGGCCTCGACCCGATGGAGCTGTTGGTGGTGCCGCGCGTGCTGGCAATGCTGGTGGCGCTGCCGATGCTGACGTTTCTGGCGATGCTCTGCGGGATCATTGGTGGCGGCGTGGTCTGCGCGGTGTCGCTGGATATCTCGCCGGCGATGTTCCTGACGTTGTTGCAGTCGGACATCGGCGTTCAGCACTTTCTGGTCGGCTTGGTGAAGGCGCCAATCTTCGCCTTCATCATCGCCGCGATTGGTTGCCTGGAAGGCTTCAAGGTCAGCGGCAGTGCCGAGTCGGTCGGTGCCCACACCACGTCCGCCGTGGTCCAATCGATTTTCGTGGTGATCGTGCTCGACGCGGTGGCCGCGCTGTTCTTCATGGAGATGGGCTGGTGAGTCGTCTACCCCGCGCGCCCTCGGAGGCGGTGATCGAAGTCCGTGGCCTGTGCAATCGCTTCGGCAGCCAGAGCGTGCACGAGAACCTCGATCTGGATTTGTACAAAGGCGAAATTCTTGCCGTGGTCGGTGGCTCCGGCAGTGGCAAATCAGTGCTGTTGCGCAGCATTGTCGGGTTGCGCCGGCCCAGCGAAGGCATGGTCAAAGTGTTCGGCAAGAACCTGCCGAGCCTCTCCGAGCATGAGCGTTCGCTGGTCGAGCGGCGTTTTGGCGTGCTGTTTCAGAAAGGCGCGCTGTTCTCGTCGCTGACCGTCACCGAGAACGTCGCCCTGCCCCTTATCGAACACGCCGGCCTCAGCCGCAACGACGCCGAGCACTTGGCGGCGGTGAAGCTGGCGTTGGCCGGGCTGCCGCTGTCGGCGGCGGACAAATACCCGGCGTCGCTGTCCGGCGGCATGATCAAACGGGCTGCTCTGGCGCGGGCTTTGGCGCTGGATCCGGACATTCTGTTTCTCGATGAACCCACCGCCGGCCTCGATCCGATTGGTGCGGCGCAATTCGATCAATTGATCCTGACCCTGCGCGATGCACTCGGCCTCAGCGTGTTTCTGGTGACCCACGACCTCGACACGCTCTACACCATCACCGACCGTGTGGCGGTGCTCGCGCAGAAAAAAGTCCTGGTCGCGGGCCCGATCGACGTCGTTTCCGAAACCGACGACGCGTGGATTCACGAATACTTCCACGGCCCGCGCGGCCGCTCGGCGCTGGACGCCGCCAAATTGCTCAACGAGGTCTGACATGGAAACCCGAGCGCATCATGTGTTGATCGGCCTGTTCACCGTGATTGTGGTGGCAGGTGCCCTGCTCTTCGGTCTGTTCCTGGCAAAGTCCAGCGTCGATACCGAGTTCAAGGATTACGAAATTGTCTTCAGCGAGGCAGTCAGCGGCCTGTCCAAGGGCAGCCCGGTGCAGTACAGCGGGATCAAGGTTGGCGATGTGATCAACCTGCGCCTTGATCCAAAGGATCCACGGCGCGTGCTGGCGCGGATTCGTCTGGCCGGGGACACGCCAGTCAAGGAAGATACCCAGGCCAAACTGGCGCTGGCCGGGATCACCGGTACGTCGATTATCCAGCTCAGCGGCGGCACGCCCGAGAGCCCGAAACTGCGTGGGCATGACGGTAATCTGCCGACCATTGTCGCCTCGCCCTCGCCTATTTCGCGCTTGCTCAATGACTCCAACGACTTGATGACCGGCATCACCGCGCTGCTGCAGAACGCCAATCAGATGTTCTCTGCCGAGAACGTCGAGCGCGTGAGCAAAACCCTCGCCCATCTGGAGCAGACCACCGGCACCATCAACGATCAGCGCGGTGACATCAAACAGGCCATGCAGCAACTGGCGACGGTCGGCAAACAGGCCGGCAGCATGCTCGAACAGACCTCGCTGCTGATGCGCAACGCCAACGGCTTGATCAACGATCAGGGCAAGCAGGCGCTGGGCAGTGCCGAGCAAGCGATGAAGTCGCTGGAACAAAGCACGACCACCATCAGCACGTTGCTGAGCAAAAACGAAAACTCTCTCGACAACGGCATGCAGGGCCTCAATGGCCTGGCCCCGGCGATCCGCGAACTGCGCGAGACGCTGACCTCGCTGCGCGCCATCTCGCAACGCCTTGAGGCCAACCCCAGCGGCTACCTGCTGGGCCGTGACAAGAACAAGGAATTCACCCCATGAAGCTGACTCGACTTGCCCTCCTCGCCGGCTTCGCGCTGATCAGCGCCTGTTCGATTCTGCCGCAGTCCGAGCCGTCGGATGTCTATCGCCTGCCGGTCGCACAGGCGCCCGCCTTGGCCAGTTCAGTGGCGACGCAGCATTGGTCGTTGCGGCTGAACAAGTTGCAGGCCAGTGAGGCGTTGAACCGGCCGACGATTGCGGTCATTCCGCAGGGTGATGTGATCAGCAGCTACAAGGGTTCGCGCTGGAGCGATCCGGCGCCGGTGCTGGTGCGTAATCGCTTGCTCGACGGCTTTGCGCGCGATGGCCGGGTGACGTTGCTCAGTACCGATGACAGCAACTTTGCTGCGGATCTGGAATTGGGCGGGAGTTTGCAGGCGTTTCAGACTGAATATCAGGGCACGCAGGCCAGCGTCGTGGTGCGGGTTGATGCGTTGCTGGTGCGTGGCTATGACCAGCGCATTCTGGCCAGTCGTCGCTTTGAAGAGCGTCAGCCGTTGAGTGATGTGCAGGTGCCGGCGGTGGTTGCGGGATTTGGTCAGGCCAGTGATCGCCTGACCGCGAAGGTCGTTGCGTGGGCCGTAGACCAAGGCCAAAAACTCGCCCCCCAAAAGCGCTGATTCACCACAATCCATGTAGGAGTGAGCCTGCTCGCGATAGCGGTCTATAAGCCACCATCATTGGTGACTGTCCCCCAGCTATCGCGAGCAGGCTCACTCCTACAGTTTGGATTTGTGTTTAGCCGAAGAACCAGTAGCAGACGGCAATGGCGCCAACCACGCCAGCAAACTCCGCCAGCAACGCACACCCCACCGCATGCCGCGCGCGCTGAATCCCCACCGCGCCGAAATACACCGCCAGTACGTAGAACGTCGTTTCAGTACTACCCTGCACCGTCGCCGCGACCAGCGCCGGGAAACTGTCGACGCCCGAGGTCTGCATCGTCTCGATCAACATCGCCCGCGCCGCGCTGCCAGAGAACGGTTTGACCATCGCCGTCGGCAATGCATCGACAAACCGCGTGTCCCAACCGGCCCACTCGACCAGATGGCGAATCCCGTCCAGCCCAAAGTCCAGCGCCCCGGACGCACGCAGTACGCCCACCGCGCAGAGCATCGCCACCAGATACGGCAGCAGATTTTTCGCGACGTCGAAGCCTTCTTTGGCGCCTTCAACGAACGCCTCGTAAACCTTCACTTTCCTTAACGCGCCGATCAGCAAGAACAGCATGATCAACCCGAACAGCGTGAGATTGCCGAGGATCGACGACAATCCCGCCAAAGCCGTCGCTGAAAGCGTGCCGAGCAGCGCCATGAAACCACCGAGTATCAGCGCGCCAGGAATCAGATAAGCCAACACCACCGGATCCCAGATCCGCAGCCGCTGCATAAACGCCACCGAGAGGAAGCCGACAATCGTCGAGCAGCTGGTCGCCAGCAGAATCGGCAGGAACACCAGCGTCGGGTCCGGCGCGCCTTGCTGGGCGCGGTACATGAAGATCGTCACCGGCAGCAGGGTCAGGGAGGAGGCGTTGAGCACCAGGAAGAGGATTTGCGCGTTACTGGCGATGGTGGCACTGGGATTGAGCTCTTGCAGCGCCTTCATGGCTTTCAGGCCGATGGGCGTCGCAGCATTGTCCAGACCGAGGCCGTTGGCGGCGAAGTTCAAAGTGATCAGGCCAAGGGCAGGGTGGCCGGGTGGGACTTCCGGCATCAGCCGCAGGAACAGCGGGCCGAGCACCTTGGCCAGCCACTCGACGATCCCGGCCTTCTCGGCAATGCGCAGAAAGCCCAGCCACAGGGTGAGGGTGCCGAACAGCAGCACCATGACTTCGACCGAGAGCTTGGCCATGGCGAAAATGCTTTCCACCATCGCCGCGAAGATCCCGGCGTTGCCGCCGATCAGCCACTGCGCCAGCGCCGATACGGCTGCCACGATGAAGAAGCCAAGCCACAGGCCATTAAGCATCAGTCAAATCCCCCGAAGAATGCCGCGAATGATAGCGGGGTCGCCAGAAACGACAAACCCCGGATTTCTCCGGGGTTCGTTGGTAAGCCTTGCATCAATTACTGTGGGAGCGAGCTTGCTCGCGAAGGCGGTGTGTCAATCAACATAATTGTTGAATGTACCGGCCTCTTCGCGAGCAAGCTCGCTCCCACAGGGTTTTGCATTACGGCTTGGAGATTTCGCCAGCCGGCAGTTTTTCCTTGCTGCGCCAGTGCGGCAGGGAGTTCCAGTAGCGCTGGCCCTTGGCGTCGTCGTACATGCCTTCCCAGCGTGCGATAACCAAAACGGCCAGGGCGTTACCAATCACGTTCAGAGCGGTACGCGCCATGTCCATGATGCGGTCGACACCGGCGATGAACGCCAGGCCTTCCAGCGGAATACCCACGCTGCCCAGAGTGGCCAGCAGCACCACGAAGGACACACCCGGTACACCGGCGATGCCTTTGGAGGTGACCATCAGGGTCAGGACCAGCAGCAATTGCTGGCTGATCGACAGGTCGATGCCATACAGCTGAGCAATGAAGATCGCGGCGATCGACTGGTACAGGGTCGAACCGTCGAGGTTGAACGAGTAACCGGTCGGTACCACGAAGCTGCAGATGGCTTTCGGTGCGCCGTAGGCTTCCATCTTCTCGATCACGCGCGGCAGCACGGTTTCCGAAGAGGCGGTGGAGTAGGCCAGCACCAGCTCATCCTTGAAGATGCGCATCAGCTTGATCACCGAGAAACCGAACAGCTTGGCGATCAGGCCCAGCACCACGAAGGCGAAGAAGGCGATGGCGACGTAAACCAGGATCACCAGTTTCGCCAGCGGCAGCAGCGAGGCGAAGCCGAAGTTGGCGACGGTCACCGCGATCAGGGCGAATACGCCGATCGGCGCGTAGTTCATGATCATGTGGGTGACTTTGAACATGCTTTCCGAGACGCCCTGGAACATCTTCACCAGCGGCTCGCGCAGGTCCGACTGCAGGCTCGACAGGCCGAGACCGAACAGCACGGAGAAGAAGATGATCGGCAGCATTTCGCCGCGGGCCATGGCCGCGAAGATATTCGACGGGATCAGGTTGAGGATGGTCTCGATGAACGCGTGTTCATGCTGCACTTCGGCGGCGGTCGCCTGGTACTTGGAGATATCCACCGTGCCCAGGGTGCTCATGTCGATGCCTGTGCCCGGATGGAACAGGTTGGCCAGCAGCAGGCCGACGACGATGGCGATGGTGGTGACGATTTCGAAATAGATGATCGTCTTCAGGCCGATACGCCCCAGCTTCTTGGCGTCGCCCACGCCGGCAATGCCGACAATCAGGGAGGAGATGACAATCGGGATCACGATCATCTTGATCAGACGGATAAAGATATCGCCTGCCGGTTGCAGGACGTTGCTGATCCACCAGGCTTTTTCGGCACTGAAATGGTTGAGCAACGCACCAATTGCAATACCCAAAACCAGACCGATGAGGATCTGCCAGGCGAGGCTAATTTTTGCCTTCTTCATTATCTTTACCCTTACTTGCGTTTGACTCAGGCACATGCAGGAACTGGAACGCTCTTTAGCGGAAAAGTCTGTGCATCTGCCTCCGTATAAGGTGCCCCGAAGCGCGTATTTGCAGCTCTTCGGCAGGCGAAAAAAGGCGCAACTATTCCGATGCAAGGTTGCGCCGTCTAATGCCGTAAACGCCTACCCTATGCCGAATCGGCATGAGTTTTTTTTAATGAAACTGGCGTCCCAACCGGTTCGATTGTGACATTTCGGCCGGCATAAGTGCCGTGAACCGGACATCACAGCGCAGATTGGTTGTTTTTTGAGCAAGAAAAATCGACTAAAAACTTAGGAAAAAGCCTACGTTGGAAGACTAGAAGTCCTACTGTTTAAACGGTCTTTTTGTCGATATACGGTCGCCGTGAAACACCGCGTAATGTTTTCACGCGCAGTGTCAGCGATAAAAGGAACGAGCTGAAGGCTCTGGATCAACGTTTTGTCTGATTGAAAGCTCAGCGCAAGTCCGTCGACCACTGTGGGTCGGCGAACCTGCGGCGCAGCTTTTACCCTGACCCGGCCCTTGCGCAGGCACTCCCTGTACCCGTAGGTCACTCCGACCCTGCAACAGTCAGAACATCCCGGCCCCTTGGTCATGCGCCTGCCTTCCTCAGGTTGGCGCAATGGAAGGCAGCGGGGCTGCTGCCTTCATGTTCGAATCAGTACCACTTCGGATCTTTTTTCAGGGTTTCCATCAAAAGATCCTGCATGCCCTGATCGGGTTTGCCGAGGAAGCGGTAGGTGGCATGTCGCGTTGGCGACTTGTCGGCCGGCAATCCTTCGGGCACATCGACGAGCATGGCGTAAGCGTCTTTCTTGTCGAAACTGAAGGCGACGATCAAGCGGTGGTTGAGGCATTTGTCCGCAGATTCGCAGAGCGGTCCAACCAGATATTGATCGCCATCTTCAGTCACGGCATTCATCTGCTGGTCAGGCGTTCCGGACAGGTTCATCACCCATTCCGGCAGGCGTTCTTCCTTCTTTACCACGCCTTCCCAGGTTTCCCGATATTGCGGGTCCGAACTGAGGAGTTCGTTGACCCGCGTCTGGCCGTCATTGGCCGCCATCGCCATGGCACTACCGCCCAGAAGCAGGGCGGCTGCCAGTGTCTTTAACGCACTCATCGTTAACCTCGGCCGCGACGGCCAAAGAAGAAGGAAGCGATGAACATCACCAGGAACACGACAAACAGAATCTTGGCGATACCCGTGGCGGTGCCCGCGATACCACCGAAGCCCAGTACTGCAGCGATGATGGCAATGATCAAGAATGTAATTGCCCAGCTCAACATGGTGATTCTCCTTACTTCTCTATTTGGGGGTGTTACGTGTTCCGACGCGTTGCGTCTGAATCTGTTCAATCAATTAGAAAACCCAGCGCTCTTCACGTGGCATTTGATCCTGTGGTTGCACTTGATCGACGTCCATCATGCGCATCGAGGTGGTCTCGGTATGGTTGCTGCTGACGGCGCTGAAGTGCACTTGTGTCGCATGCTGCATCGAGATCAACGGCTCTGGGCGCTGGCTGTTTTCCCAGCTCAGGTATTGCTGGCAGGCAATCAGGGTGATCAACAGCGCAAGTACGCCGAACAGACCTTGCTGGATGTGCAGTGGCGAGATACGCACTTGGGCGGCACGTTGGCGAGTCATCCTGGGTTCCTCACTCTTATTCGGTTGGGGCAGTTCTGATCTGCCCGGGATGAGTGAGGTATTGCAGCCTGCATGCCAGTTTTTTATTTGAAAAATATTCAATAAAATCAATAACTTGTAAGCATGATGAAAAACGTCCGCGACGCATCCTGCACGATGGGTCATCTGGGATCGTGCGCAATGCACGATTTTTTCGTAAGAGATTTCATTCTTATGGAATTGAGAGCAGGGCGCAGATGTCAGAAAAGTACGCAGGGAATGCCCTGCAAATCGGCATTTGTTTAAAAAACCAACAAAATCAACGTATTGGCCGTAATGGCAGGAGAGAGCTACCCTCCTATGGCTGGCATCGTTCAGAATCAACCATGCAACTTGCCCGATTTTTCCGGGACTAACCCAAGACCAATCACTATGGAGCGTAGGAAAAATGGAATCTGCCACTGAGCATCAAGGCCGCATTCTGCTGGTGGACGACGAATCCGCCATCCTGCGTACTTTCCGTTATTGCCTCGAAGACGAGGGCTATACGGTGGCCACCGCCAACAGCGCGGCCCAGGCTGAGGCGCTGTTGCAACGTCAGGTCTTCGATCTGTGCTTCCTTGATTTGCGTCTGGGTGAAGACAATGGCCTCGACGTATTGGCGCAGATGCGCATCCAAGCGCCGTGGATGCGCGTGGTGATTGTGACCGCGCATTCGGCTGTCGATACCGCCGTCGATGCGATCCAGGCCGGTGCTGCCGATTATCTGGTCAAGCCATGCAGCCCGGATCAACTGCGTCTGGCCACCGCCAAGCAACTGGAAGTGCGTCAACTGTCGGCGCGCCTCGAAGCCCTCGAAGGCGAAATCCGCAAACCGAAAGACGGTCTCGACTCCCACAGCCCGGCGATGAAAGTGGTATTGGAGACGGCCCGCCAGGTTGCCAGCACTGACGCCAACATTCTTATTCTCGGCGAGTCCGGCACCGGTAAAGGTGAGCTGGCCCGAGCGATTCACGGTTGGAGCAAGCGCGAGAAGAAATCCTGCGTGACCATTAACTGCCCGTCGCTGACGGCGGAATTGATGGAAAGCGAGCTGTTCGGTCACAGTCGCGGTGCGTTTACCGGTGCCAGCGAAAGTACGCTGGGGCGAGTCAATCAGGCGGACGGTGGTACGCTGTTTCTCGACGAGATCGGCGATTTTCCACTGACGTTGCAACCAAAATTGCTGCGCTTCATTCAAGACAAGGAATACGAGCGGGTAGGCGATCCGGTCACCCGTCGCGCCGACGTACGCATTTTGGCGGCGACCAACCTCAATCTGGAGGACATGGTCCGTGACGGCCGCTTCCGTGAAGACCTGCTCTATCGTCTTAATGTCATCACTCTGCACCTGCCGCCCTTGCGCGAACGTGCCGAGGACATTCTGACCCTGGCCGACCGCTTTCTCGCGCGCTTCGTCAAAGAGTACGCACGCCCGGCAAGGGGCTTCAGCGACGAAGCTCGTGAGGCACTTCTCGGCTACCGCTGGCCGGGCAACATTCGCGAGCTGCGCAACGTGGTCGAGCGGGCGAGCATCATCTGCCCGCAGGAGCGCGTGGAAATCAGCCACCTCGGCATGGCCGAGCAACCTGCCAACAATGCGCCAAGAGTCGGTGCGGCGTTGAGTCTCGACGAGTTGGAAAAGGCCCACATCGGCGCAGTCCTCGCCACCGCCGGCACGCTGGATCAGGCGGCGAAAACCCTCGGCATCGACGCTTCGACCCTGTATCGCAAGCGCAAGCAGTACAACCTGTGAGCGCCCGACGATGAAACTGGCGATGAAGTTGCGGACCCGTTTGTTCTTGAGCATTTCCGCACTGATCACCGTGGCCTTGCTCGGGCTGCTGCTCGGGCTGGTCAGCGTGATGCAGATGGCCGGCACGCAAGAAGCCTTGGTGCGCAGCAACTTCGTCACTTTGGATCTGGGGCTCAAGTTGCGGCAGACGCTGGGTGATCAACTGATCATCATGCTCGCGGAAAAGCCCGATCCCGTGGCGTTCGAAGCGTCGAAACAGCATTACTTCCAGTTGCTGGACCAAGGCATCGCCCAAGAGCAAGAGGGCGATGGCCGGCTCTACGGCTTCAGTCGGGCGAAAGCGGATTATCTGAGCTTCCTGGAAGCTTTCGATTTGTCCCGTGACCCGGCCAGCTCGATGAGCAGCAGCGCTGACTTCCGGGAGCGCTTCAACACATTGCGCAACGGACTGATCACCGAACACAAGCATGCACTGGACAATATCAACGCGGTACAGCGTGAGGCGCGTGACCGTGCCTTGTTGATTGCGGGTCTGCTTGGATTTGTCGGGTTAGCGGTACTGATCATCGGTTTCATCACGGCCCACGGCATTGCCAGGCGTTTCGGCGCGCCGATCGAGGCGCTGGCGCAAGCGGCGGACAATATCGGCCAAGGTAATTTTGAAGTGACCCTGCCTATTTCGTCAGCGATGGAAATGAATCAGCTGACCAAACGCTTCGGCCTGATGGCTGAGGCACTGCGCGAGCATCAGGCGACCAACGTCGATGAATTGCTCGCCGGCCAGCAACGCTTGCAAGCGGTGCTCGACAGCATCGATGACGGCTTGCTGATGATCGACCGTCAGGGGAATCTGGAGCACCTCAATCCAGTGGCTCAGCGACAATTGGGCTGGGAAGATGATCGCCTCGGCCAGGGGCTGGGCACGGCGCTGGAACGACCAGAGTTGGATGCGCAGCTGCAACTGGTGCTACGCGGCGGCACCCTGGAGCGGGCGCCGGAAGATCTGAGTATCGAGGTCGACGGCGAATCACGCCTGCTGACCTACAGCCTGACCCCGGTCAGCCACACCCAAGGGCATATTCTCGGGGCGGTGATGGTGCTGCACGATGTCACCGAGCAACGCGCCTTCGAACGGGTGCGCAGTGAGTTCGTCTTGCGCGCCTCCCATGAGCTGCGCACGCCGGTCACCGGCATGCACATGGCGTTCGGTTTGTTCCGTGAGCGCGCGAAGTTTCCGGCGGAGTCGCGCGAGGCGGATCTGCTCGACACGGTGAATGAGGAAATGCAGCGCCTGATGCAGTTGATCAATGATTTGCTCAACTTCTCGCGTTATCAGAATGGCCTGCAGAAACTCACACTGGCGCCGTGTTCCATCGAAGACTTGCTGGAGCAGGCGCAATTGCGTTTTGCCGATTCGGCGGCGGCCAAGGGCATCGCCTTGAATGTCGAAGTGCAGGGGCCGCTGCCACGTTTGCAGGCGGATCAGGCGCAGCTCGATCGCGTGCTCGACAATCTGATCGACAACGCGCTGCGCCATACCGCCCGCGACGGTCAGATCCGTTTGCAGGCGCGCCGACATGGCGAGCGGGTGATCATCAGTGTCGAAGACAACGGCGAAGGCATTGCCTACGGCCAGCAAGGGCGAATCTTCGAGCCGTTCGTGCAGGTCGGCCGCAAAAAGGGCGGCGCCGGGCTTGGTCTGGCGCTGTGCAAGGAAATCGTCCAGCTGCATGGTGGGCGTATGGGGGTTTATTCGCGGCCGGGGCAGGGCACGCAGTTCTATATGGCGCTCGCCGTTTAGGCTTCGTCGTCCATGCGCCGTCCGGCAAGGCGTCGGCCACGGGTGATCAGTTCGATGAACTGCACCGCGCTCAGCGCATGGGCGAACAACCAGCCCTGACCGAACTTCACGCCTTCGCTGCTAAGCAATTGCGCCTGTGATTCCAGCTCTATACCTTCGGCAATCACCTTCAGATCCAACGCCTGGGCCATGTGAATGATGTGCGGAGCGACGCCGCTGCTGGCCGCGTCATGGCCCAGTGCATCGATGAACGCTTTGTCGATCTTCAGGCAGTCCACGGGCAAGGTTTGCAGGTAGGCGAGGCTGCAATAGCCGGTGCCGAAGTCGTCTATCAACACCTGATGGCCGACATCGCGCAAGGCTTGCAGGTTTTCCCGCGCCACCACCACGTCAATCAAGCCACGTTCAGTGACCTCGAAGGCTATCTGCCGCGCGGCTACACGATGGAGCGTTAGCAGCCGCGCCATGACCTGGCCGATGCGCGGCACCATCACGTCGCAGGCGGCGAGGTTGACCGAGATATACAGTTGCGGATTGGCCCGCAGCACCGGACCCAGTTGTTCCAGCAAACGCTGGAGGACAAAGTCGGTCATCTGGCGAATCTGCCCGGTATTTTCCGCCATGGGGATGAACAGGTCCGGGCTGGTCAGTGTGCCGTCGGGGCGGCGCCAGCGCAGCAGCGCCTCGGCGCCGACGCAGTTGCGGCTGTCGAGGTCAAAGATCGGCTGATAGAGCACCTGCAACTCGCCCCGGCGAATGGCACCGTGCAATTCGGCGTCCAGTGACTGGCGCTGGCGCACCAGCAAGAACACAAAGAACCCTACGAATGCGCCGAGCAATAGACAGGCCGGAACCACCCACCACCAGATCGCAGGGATGTGCATGCCGGTGCGCGGCGTGATCAGCACCAGTTGATATTCCGGGTTGTCGGTAGGCATGCGGTAGATCAGCCGAGTCTGAGTGACCTGTAATGACTCGCGACTTTTCGGTGGCCAATGTTCGGTCGGTGGCCAGGCCTGCGCCGTGCCGAGCACCGGGATCGCACGGGCACCATGGTCGAGTACCACCAGCAGGCTGCTGCCGGGCGACAGATCGACCATGTCGGTCAGATGCCCGCGTGATGTGGCCACACGAAAATTGCCGCGGCCCAGCATCAACGCGGCGCGGTTTTCATCGGGTTCGGTGGTGGTATTGAGCCAATAGCTGTAAGTCGGCCCTCTGATATCCGGCGCCCGTACTACCGACACGCCTTCCTGACGCGGACGGTTGGAGCAGATCCGTGAGGCGTCCATGTAAGCCGCTTCATAGACGAAGCGATAGTTGAAGGTGACTTGCTGCAAGGTGGCGATCATTTCATCGTCACAACTGCGCAATGGCTGGGCTTCGAGATCGTCGAGACTTTCGCGCAACTGGCCGAACAATTGTTCGAGGCGGGCGAGGAAACGCTCGCCTTGCGCGTTCATTTGCTGGCTTTCGTTTTGCTCGACCTGACGTATCGCCACGAACATACCGCCGGCGATCAGCAGGCTGGTACTGAGGACAGCCGCGATCATCGCCAAAAACCAGGGGCGATAAAACCAGCTACGCAGTGTCTCTCGGGTAGCAACCATCATGGAATATCCGAAGAATTACCAATGAGTTATAGCTGCTGATTGCGATTTCGCCTTAACCGTCGGGCGGGCGTCATTATTTTGTCTGATTGAGTACCAGCAACAACGCTGCCGTTTGCGCATCCGGCGTGCCGTCGAAGTGTGAAGGGCGGAAGTGCATCTGGAACGCGGCGAGGACATGGCGTGTCGCAACGTCCAGTTCGCCGGTCTGCGGCGTGTCGTAGCCCAAGTGCGCCAATTGCGCCTGGAACCAGCTGATGCTCGGCAGTTCACTGCTGTTGAACAGCATTTGCTGGCGCGCTACTGCCTGTTCGTTCGGCCATACGCCCAAGCCTTCGGCGGCAAGACGCTTCCACGGGAACAGCGGGCCCGGATCGAGTTTGCGCAGTGGCGCGATGTCGCTATGGCCAATGATGTGGCGCGGGCTGATGCCGTTGCGTTTGCTGATGTCCTTGAGCAGGACGATCAACGATTGAATCTGCGCTTCGCTGTACGGATACCACAGACGCCCGGTCGGCGTGTCCTTGAAGCCTGGATTGACGATTTCAATGCCGATCGAGCTGGAATTGAGCCAGGTGCGGCCCTGCCATTGGCTCTCGCCGGCGTGCCAGGCGCGCTGGTTTTCATCCATCAGCTTGTAGATGGTGCCGCTCTTGTCGTCGCCGATCAGGTAATGGCTGCTGACTTCGCCGTGAGTCAGCAACTGCAGCGAGCGCTCCAGCGACGCCGAGGTGTAATGCACGATCACGAACTGAATACGGCTGTCGTAATTGGCCGAAGGATGGCTGGTGTCATACCGCGGGCTGCTGGCACAACCGGCCAGAACAAGGAGCGACGCGAGGAGGGCAAAGAATTTCATGGCAGAAGGGAGTACACGCAAGACAGTAATGCAACAGTGTAACGTACTGTCTTGCGTCTCGACGGTCAGCGGGCGGATTTAAACAAAATGGAACAAATTGCTCAGCCCAGCTCGACCCGATTGCGCCCCGCATTTTTCGCCCGGTACAACGCCTGATCGGCTCTTTTCAACACAAGATCGCTGTGTTCTCCGGCACGGAATATCGCCAGTCCCATGGAGATTGTGATCGTCACTCGTTCACCCTTGAAGTGGAACGGGCAGGCTTCGATGGCGGCGCGCAGGGTTTCCAGCAGCTTGGCGCCGACTGCGGGCGGCGTCCCCGGCATCAACAGAACGAACTCCTCACCGCCGAAACGGGCAATGAAGTCCGAGCCGCGCAGACGCTTGCGCAGCACCGTGGCAATGATCTTCAGCACCTTGTCGCCAGCGAGGTGGCCGTAGTTGTCGTTGATGCGTTTGAAGTGGTCCAGATCGAGCATCGCCAGGCTCAGGGTGTTGCCGTGCTGTTGCCACTGGTTGATCTCATGCTCAAGGCGTTCGCTCCACGCGGCGCGATTGGGCAGGCCGGTGAGCGGATCGATCAGGGCTTTCTGCCGCTGTACTTCAAGATGTTCGCGGAAACCCTGGGCTTCCTGCTCCATATGCGCCACGCGCTCGGACAGGCTTTTCAGCCGCGTGGCGACTTCCTGTTCACGAGCGTCACGCTGCTTCTGGTGCTGGTCCATAGTGCCGAGCAGGCCTTCGAGGTGGTTCTCCAGCACTTGCTTGAGGTCATCCAGATCTGCAGCTTCCTGCACGCTGGTCTGCAAGCCGTCGACCTGCTCACGGATTTGCGTGTCCATCGCCCGCGCTGCCGAGCTGTTATCGGCGTGACCTTCACTGGCGGCTTGCAGGTTGCTCTGGAACGCTTCGAGGCGTTCGTTGAGCTGTTGCAGATAGGCTTCGAATTCATGCTGACCGCTGTCGGTGATCGCCAGCATCAATGTGGCGAGATCGTCGAGGATCGGGATCAGTTCGTACCAGTTCAAGCCGTGCTTGAGCCGTTCACGCATCGCTTCGGCTTGAGGACGGTGACGTTCGGGCAGGGTCAGGTCGTCGAGCAGCCCGATCAGGGTGTCTTCGATGTGCTTGGCCACCGAGCTGTAGGACGGCTCCGGGGTGTCCGGCAGGGCGAACAGGATGTCATGTTCGGATTGCTCCGGGTCGATGGCCGCCAGCGCCTGAGCAATCGGTTCGGGTAGGGGCAGGCTATCGAGGATCAGCGCTGTCCGGTCGCCGGGGTGGGTCAACTCGTCGGGATTGAAGCTGGAGACCCTGACTGGTATCGGCGTGACACTGGGCGCCATGGCAACTTCAGGTTCGGCCTGAGCTGCTTCAGCGGCAACGGGCGCTGCTTCGCTGGCGAGGGGTGGTTGAAACGCAACCACGTCAGTTTCCGGCTGAGGTTCCGAGAGCGGTGGGGGAATCTCAGTCGCGGGCTCGAGTTGTTTGATCACGGGGGCGGTGATGACCGGGCCTGCAACAGCGGCAGTCTGCAAGGGCGCTGGTTCTGGCTCGGCTTCTGATGCGACAGGCGCTTGCGCATCAGGTGGTGCCGGAGTTGGCGCGGGTGCTTCTGCACTCGAGGCTGGCGCTTCTTCGCTGTCACGGCTACCAAACAAACGCTGCAACAATCCTGGGCGTCCCGGTTCGGCTGGCGTTTCCAGCTGACTCAACGCCTTGCCCTGCAAGCCGCTGAGTTCACTCAGCAGCAATGGCATTTCCCGCGCTGAACCGACGCGGCCATCCAGTTGTTTGGCGAATTTCTTCAGTGGCTGAGCGACTTCACGCGGCAACGGCAAAGCCTGCAACTGGGTGACCAGCGAGGTCAGCGCGGTACTGACTTGATCGATGCGGGTTTCGCGGCGCTGCTCGGAATCGAGCACGGCTTTTTCCAGGCGCGGCAGCAGGGCGGCGAGGCCGGCGTCCATGTCGTCGGTGCGCACCACGTCGCGCATCTCTTTCATGCACTGATCAACGACCTTGTCGGTGCCTTCGGCCGCCAGTGTGCTGCGCACCAGACCGCGACGCAGCAGATCGAGCCTGGCGGCCCATCGCCGTTCAAGCTTGTCCTGTTGTTCGATGCTTTTGAGGTACTTCTCTTTCCAGCGCTGGGCGTCGTCGCTCATTCAGGCTTTCCGCGAGGGGCAGGACTCAACGCGGGCAATGCATCGGCCGTGAGCGAACCCGGCAGACGAATCTCTACCGCGACCGGCAGGTGATCGGAAATCGGTTGGGCCAGCACTTCGACCTTTTCCAGGGTCAGGGTCGGGCTGAGCAAAATATGATCAAGGCAACGCTGAGGACGCCAGCTGGGGAATGTTGCTTCCACCTGCGGGGCCAGCAGGCCGAGATCGCGTAACGGAGAATGTTGCAGCAGATCGCTGGCATGGGTGTTCATGTCGCCCATCAGCACTTGATGTTTATAGCCACCGATCAGCTCACGAATATAGGCCAGTTGCAGGCTGCGGGTTCGCGCGCCAAGGGCCAGGTGCATCATCACCACCACCAATGCCTCCGGACCTTCGCCGAAGCGCAGCAGAATTGCGCCGCGACCTTTCGGGCCGGGCAGCGGGTGATCTTCGATCGCCGACGGTTTCAGGCGACTGAGCACGCCATTGCTGTGCTGGGCCAGCCGACCGAGGTTGCGATTGAGTTGTTGGTACCAGTAGGGGAAGGCGCCGAGATGGGCCAGATGTTCCACCTGATTGACGTAGCCCGAACGGAGGCTGCCGCCATCGGCTTCCTGCAGCGCGACCAGATCGAAGTCGCCCAGCAAGTCACCGATCTTTTGCAGATTGCCTGAGCGCCCGGTGTGCGGCAGCAGATGCTGCCAGCTACGGGTCAGGTAATGCCGGTAGCGCTCGGTGCTGATGCCGACCTGGATATTGAAACTGAGCAAGCGCAGACGCTGGTCTGCGGGCAGGCCCGTGGACTCCAGGTGATGCTCGTTGACCTGCGGATCATGCAGGCCAACGATGCGTTCAGACTTCCAGCGGCGCATGGCGGATGCCGCGCTTAGTTGGCAGCAGCCTTGGTTGCCGCTCGCTCTTTGGCGACCAGTTGGTCAGCCAGTTGCAGCGCTTGCTCGGCACCACCGGCGGAGCCGATGTCGAAGCGGTACTTGCCGTTGACGATCATGGTTGGCACGCCAGTAATTTCATACTTCTTGGCCAGTTCACGGGCCTTGACGATCTGACCTTTGATGGCGAACGAGTCGAAGGTGGCGAGGAATTTATCCTTGTCCACGCCTTGGGTGGCGAGGAAGTCAGCCATGTCGTTCTTGTCGGTCAGCTTCTTGTGTTCTTTCTGGATTGCGTTGAACACGGCGTTGTGAACCTTGTGCTCGACACCCATGGCTTCGAGAGTCAGGAACATCTGGCCGTGAGCGTCCCATGGGCCGCCGAACATGGCTGGAATACGCACGAAGTTGACGTCCTTGGGCAGTTTTTCAACCCATGGGTTGATCACCGGTTCAAACGCGTAGCAATGCGGGCAGCCATACCAGAACAGCTCGACCACTTCGATCTTGCCAGGCTCTGCCACCGGCACCGGGTTGGCCAGTTCGACATAAGGGGCGGCAGGGGCTTCGGCGGCTTGAGCGGTCACGCCGAACAGGCTGGCAGCGACGAGGGCGGCGCTGATGATCAGATTACGCATGCTTTACTCCTGGACAATTTGGGTCGCCTCGCGCGACCTGTTTTCAGACAGATCCTGGCGGGCATGAGTTCTGTAGTGTAACGGTAGCGGCCACAAAAAAGGGCGGCCAAAGCCACCCTTTTTATACTTGCTGCGACGGATTAATCGAGCGTTAACGTTGCCCGAGATCTATCGCCGCCAAGTGCGCTTAGTGCAGACCTTGAATGTAGCTGGAGACCGCAGCGATGTCTTCGTCGCTCAGGCGCTTGGCGATGGTCTGCATGGTCATCGTGTCGCCGTCGTTGTTGCGGCCGCCTTCTTCCTTGCGGAAATCGGTCAGTTGCTTGGCGATGTATTGAGCGTGTTGGCCACCCAGGTGCGGGAAGCCGGCAGCGGCGTTGCCGGCGCCGTTCGGCGAGTGACAACCGGTGCAAGCGGGCAGGCCCTTGGCGAGGTTGCCGCCACGGAACAGCGCTTCACCGCGAGCGACGATCTTCGGATCGGCGGCGCCGACGCTGCCTTTCTGGCTGGCGAAGTAGGCGGCGATATCGGCCAGGTCCTGATCGCTCAGGTTGGTCAGCAGGCCGGTCATTTCCAGAACGGTGCGCTTGCCCGACTTGATGTCGTGCAGTTGCTTGGTCAGGTAGCGTTCACCTTGACCGGCCAGTTTCGGAAAGTTTGGCGCCATGCTGTTGCCGTCCGGGCCATGGCAGGCTCCGCAAACGGCGGCTTTTGCCTGGCCCGCTGCGGCATCACCGGCAGCATGGGCGAAGCCTGAAATTCCCACGGTCAACAGCAGACTCACGATCAATTTGTTCATCAGCTAATCCAACTACGGCTAAGGGTTAAGTTATGGACCGGGCTTACTCGCTCATCCAAAGGATGATGGCTTGGTAATCCTCGGCACTGCAGTCCATGCACAAACCACGCGGCGGCATCGCCTTGAAACCCTGGGTCACGTGTTGCACCAGCGTCCCCATACCTTTCGCCAACCTCGGCGTCCAAGCTTCCTGATCGCCTCTTTCGGGCGCCATGGGTAGTTGGCCGGAATGACAGGCACCACAAACACGGTTGTACACAGCTTCCGGATCCTGTGTAGCCTGTGCGCTGTAAAGCGGCATCAAGACTCCGGCAGCCAGCAGCCATTTCGTCATAAAACGACCTTTTCAGGGTTGAGAGCGTTCTGCGTTCTAATGCGCAATCAAAGTCTGTCGCTCTCGTGAACTTCATCCTTCGCTGGGACAAAGCACACACAAAATCTGCGGCATTATATACTGGCGTCACTGAAACGGAAGCGACACCGCGTTCCGCGCCCAATCCCGGCGCCGCCCACATCGGAAATCCCATGCAACTCAAGAATCCCATCCTCGGCCTGTGCCAACAGTCCACGTTCATGCTCAGTGCCGCCAAAGTCGATCAATGCCCTGACGACGAAGGCTTCGAAGTAGCGTTTGCCGGTCGTTCCAACGCCGGCAAATCCAGCGCGCTGAACACTTTGACTCACGCCAGCCTGGCGCGTACCTCGAAAACCCCGGGTCGCACACAGCTGTTGAACTTCTTCAAGCTAGACGAAGATCGCCGTCTGGTCGACCTGCCGGGTTACGGTTACGCAAAAGTACCGATCCCGCTGAAGATGCACTGGCAGCGTCACCTTGAGGCTTACCTCGGTGGCCGCGAGAGTTTGAAGGGTTTGATTCTGATGATGGACATCCGTCATCCAATGACCGACTTCGACCTGCTGATGCTCGACTGGGCCGTTGCGGCCGGCATGCCGATGCACATCCTGCTGACCAAGGCCGACAAACTGACCTACGGCGCAGCCAAGAACACCCTGCTCAAAGTACAGTCGGAAATCCGCAAGGGATGGGGCGACCTGGTCACCATCCAGCTGTTCTCCGCGCCAAAACGCATGGGCCTGGAAGAGGCCTACACTGTATTGGCCGGCTGGATGGAACTGGCTGACAAAGGCGCTGAATTGCCTGCTGAGTAAATCGCAGGCAAAAAAAGCCCCGGATTTCATTGGGGAGGGAGAAATTCCGGGGTTTAAGTTCCGAACCGCTAGGGCGGGGTTCAGATATCTGCCAACACTTAACACAACATAGGAGCATCGAAGGGCTTCACCAGCCATTCAGTATCTCTGAGTGGTGTCCTTCCAGATTAGTTCAGATTTTTTTCAAAAAGCTTTGGAATAATCCCAAGCGCTTTTCGAAATAAGCAGGTTTTACTGGCGTTGCCGCGACATCAGGTCGCGGCAAACCGTGTTCAAAAGGCTCAGTGAGCCTCATCCCAATTGTTGCCCACACCCACTTCGACCAGCAGCGGCACATCCAGTTTCGCCGCTTCGCTCATGTGCACGCGGATCTCGGCACTGACCTGTTCGACCAGATCCTCACGAACCTCCAGCACCAGTTCATCGTGCACCTGCAAGATGACTCTGGCGTCCAGCCCGGACGTCGCCAGCCAGTTATCCACCGCCACCATGGCTTTCTTGATGATGTCGGCGGCCGTGCCCTGCATCGGCGCGTTGATCGCCGTGCGCTCGGCGGCAGCGCGTTCCTGCGGCTTGTTCGAGTTGATCTCCGGCAAATACAGACGACGACCGAAGAACGTCTCTACATAACCCTGATCCGCCGCCTGCGCGCGGGTGCGATCCATGTACTCGCGAACCCCCGGATAGCGGGCGAAGTAGGTGTCGATGTAAGCCTTGGCGGTCTTGGTGTCGACGCCGATGTCCTTGCCGAGTTTTTGTGCGCCCATGCCATAGATCAGGCCAAAGTTGATCGCCTTGGCGCCACGGCGTTGGTCGGAGGTCACTTCGTTGAGTTCGACCTTGAACACTTCGGCAGCGGTGGCGGTGTGCACGTCCAGATTGTTGCGGAAGGCGTTCATCAGGCCTTCGTCCTTGGACAGGTGCGCCATGATCCGCAGTTCGATCTGCGAATAGTCCGCCGCGAGCAGTTTGTAGCCTTTCGGCGCGACGAACGCCTGACGAATGCGCCGGCCTTCAGCGGTGCGCACCGGGATGTTCTGCAGGTTTGGATCGCTTGAGGACAAGCGACCGGTCGACGCTACAGCCTGATGGTACGAGGTGTGAATACGCCCGGTACGCGGGTTGATCTGCTCCGGCAGGCGATCGGTGTAAGTGCTTTTCAGCTTGCTCATCGATCGATGCTCCATCAGCACCTTCGGCAAGCGGTGATCGTCTTCGGCGAGTTTCGCCAACACTTCTTCAGCGGTGGACGGTTGGCCCTTGGCGGTCTTCTTCAATACTGGCAGGCCGAGTTTCTCGTAGAGAATCACGCCCAGTTGTTTCGGCGAGCCAAGGTTGAATTCTTCCCCGGCGATCTCGAACGCTTCGCGCTCAAGTGCGACCATTTTGTTGCCCAGTTCGATGCTCTGGATGCCGAGCAGCTCCGCGTCGACGAACGCGCCCTGGCGTTCGATGCGCGCGAGAACCGGCACCAGCGGAATCTCGATGTCGGTCAAAACGCTGGCCAGACTCGGGATGGCGCTGAGCTTTTCGAACAGCGTCTGGTGCAAGCGCAGGGTGATGTCGGCATCTTCGGCGGCGTACGGGCCGGCCTGTTCCAGCGCGATCTGGTCGAAGGTCAGCTGCTTGGCGCCTTTGCCGGCGATGTCCTGGAAGCTCACGGTGGTGTGATCCAGGTACTTCTGCGCGAGGCTGTCCATGTCGTGGCGGGTGGCGGTGGAGTTGAGCACGTAAGACTCAAGCATCGTGTCGAAGGCGATGCCGCGCACGGTAATGCCTTGGCTCTGATCACCGCCGATGGCGCAGTTGGCCAGAATGTTCATGTCGAACTTGGCGTGCTGACCGACCTTGAGCTTGCTCGGGTCTTCGAGAATCGGCTTGAGTGCGCGCAGCACGGTGTCGCGATCCAGCTGCTCCGGCACGCCGATGTAGGAGTGGGTCAGCGGAATGTAGGCGGCTTCGTTGGCCTGCACGGCGAAGGACAGACCGACCAGTTGCGCCTGCTGCGCATCGATGCCGGTGGTTTCGGTGTCGAAGGCGAAAAGTTTGGCGTTGTTGAGTTTTTCCAGCCAGACGTCGAAACGTGCCTGATCGAGGATGGTTTCGTAAGCGGCTTCAGCGGGAGCGGCAAGCGCTTCTTCCGCTGGAGTGCTGAACAGATCGCCGGCCGGCGCTGGTTCGGCAGCAGTGCTCAGTTCCAGACGTTTGGCGTCGCGATCGAGATCGTTGATCCAGCTTTTGAATTCCAGCAGCGAGTACAGCTCGTAGAGCTTGGCCGGGTCTTCTGCGCCCATTTGCAGATCGTCGAGTTCGACGTCCAGCGGCACGTCGACCTTGATGGTCGCCAGTTGATAGGAGAGGAAGGCCATCTCCTTATGTTCTTCAAGCTTGGCCGGCAGGGTTTTCGCGCCGCGAATCGGCAGGGTCGGGACGATGTCGAGATTGGCGTACAGCTCGGTGAGGCCGCCGTTGACCCCGACCAGCAGGCCGGACGCGGTTTTCGGGCCGATGCCCGGAACGCCCGGAATGTTGTCGGACGAATCGCCCATCAGCGCCAGATAATCGATGATCTGCTCCGGTGCGACGCCGAATTTCTCCTTCACGCCTTCCACGTCCATCGAACTACCGGACATGGTGTTGACCAAGGTAATGTGGCCATCGACCAATTGCGCCATGTCTTTATCGCCGGTGGAGATGACCACCGGGCGATCCGCCGCTGCGCTGCTGCGGGCGAGAGTGCCGATCACGTCGTCGGCTTCGACGCCTTCCACGCACAGCAGCGGGAAGCCGAGGGCGATCACGCTCTGGTGCAGCGGCTCGATCTGCACGCGCATGTCGTCGGGCATGCTCGGGCGATTGGCTTTGTATTCGGCGTACATCTCATCGCGAAATGTCCCACCCTTGGCGTCGAACACCACGGCGAACGGGCTGTCCGGGTACTGCTTGCGCAGACTCTTGAGCATGTTCAACACGCCTTTGACCGCACCGGTCGGCAGGCCTTTGGAGGTGGTCAGTGGTGGCAGCGCGTGAAAGGCGCGGTACAGGTAAGACGAACCGTCCACCAGGACGAGGGGGGCTTGGCTCATGAGCAGGATCAACCTTTTCGGCGGGTCCGGCGCTAGAATAGCGGGACCGTTGACGACAAAGGGACAAGGTTATCATGCGTACGTTAAATCGCTTGCTGCTGGTCGGTCTGATTGCTGCCTCACCGTTGGCCGCGATGGCGGCGGATGATGCGCCGTCAAAGGAGCCGGAAGTTACCATTAACACGCACACGGAAGGCGACAAGGTTATCCAGGAATACAGTCGCAGTGGTTTCGTCTATGCGATCAAGGTCACGCCAAAGGGTGGCAAACCGTATTTCCTGGTGCGCGCCGATGGTACGGACGCGAACTACATTCGCTCCGACCAGCCGGATATGCTGATTCCGTCGTGGGAAATCTTTACCTGGAAGTAAGTTTCCTGACTTTTAATCGGCGCTACGCGGTCGTGGCGCCTGAACTGAGCAGTTTTTAACCATGTCTGTGTTCACTCCCCTGGCTCGGCCCGAGCTGGAAACTTTTCTCGCCCCTTACGGGCTTGGCCGTCTGCTTGATTTCCAGGGGATCGCCGCCGGCAGCGAAAACACCAATTTCTTTATCAGCCTGGAGCAGGGCGAATTCGTCCTGACTCTGGTCGAGCGTGGCCCGGTGCAGGAGATGCCGTTTTTCATCGACCTGCTCGACGTGCTGCACGAAGCCGACTTGCCGGTGCCGTACGCACTGCGCACCACCGACGGCGTGGCGTTGCGTGATCTGAAAGGCAAACCGGCACTGCTGCAACCGCGACTGTCCGGCAAGCACATCAAAGTCGCCAATGCCCAGCATTGCGCGCAGGTCGGCGAGTTGCAGGCGCATCTGCACCTGGCGACCCAGGGCGAGCGCATGATCAAGCGCAAGACTGATCGTGGCCTCGACTGGATGCTGGAGGAGGGCAACGAGTTGCTCTCGCACCTGAGCGATGAACCGCGCGCGTTGCTGCAAAAGGCGCTGGATGAAATCACCGAGCGCAAAGAGAAGATTCTCGCGCTGCCTCGGGCCAACATTCATGCCGACCTGTTTCGCGATAACGCGATGTTCGAAGGTACGCACCTGACCGGGCTGATCGACTTCTACAACGCCTGCTCGGGGCCGATGCTGTATGACGTGGCGATTGCGTTGAACGACTGGTGTTCGGACGAGGACGGTCTGATCGATGGGCCGCGAGCCCGCGCATTCCTTGGTGCCTATGCGGCGCTGCGACCGTTTACGGCGGCGGAGGCCGAGTTGTGGCCGACCATGCTGCGCGTGGCCTGCGTGCGGTTCTGGCTGTCGCGGTTGATCGCGGCGGAGCAGTTCGCCGGGCAGGACGTGTTGATTCACGATCCGAAAGAGTTTGAGCAGCGTTTGGCGCAGCGGCAGCAGGTACACGCACCGCTACCTTTCGCCCTTTAAGATCAAAAGATCGCAGCCTTCGGCAGCTCCTACAGGGTGTACATCAATCCCATGTAGGAGCTGCCGAAGGCTGCGATCTTTTTCTATGGGGCTACAGAGATTCCAGGCATCCCGCCAAATCATTGCCCAACTTTTCCAGCACCTGCTCATACCCCTGAGCCGTCGCCGGGGTGTACCCGCCCAGCGCATCCAGCTCCGCCAGTTTCACTGGCAAACCCGCCACCAGCGTCTCCGCCAGACGCGGACGCAATGGCGGCTCACTGAACACACACGTCTTGCCCACTTCCTGCAAACGCTTGCGCATCGCCGCGACATGTTGCGCGCCCGGCTGCACTTCGGCGGCCACGCTGAACACCCCGGTATGCTTCAGGCCATAAGCCTCTTCAAAGTAATCAAAGGCCTCATGAAAGACAAAGTAGGGCTTGCCTTCAACGCTGGTCAAACGCTTCTTCAAACGCTGATCCAGTGCATCGAGACGCTCGTCGAATGCTTTGGCATTGCTCTGATAGCGCTCGGCATTCGCCGGGTCAGCGGCGCTGAGGTCAGCCGCCATCTTGTCGGCAATCACCCGCGCGTTGACCGGCGATAGCCACAAATGCGCATCCAGCGTGCCCGGACGATGATCGTGATCATGCTCGTCGGCCTCTTCGGCGTGGGAGTGGCTGTCTTCAGCGAAACGGCGCAGCTTCATCCCCGGCAGATCCTGCACGGCGACGCTCGGCAGCGTACGACCATTCAGCACGCGCGGCAGGAAACCCTCCATGTCCGGACCGATCCAGTACAGCAGATCCACCGATTGCACCTTCCGTACGTCGGATGGTCGCAGCGCGTAATTGTGTGGCGAAGCACCCGGCGGCAGCAGCACTTCGGGAATCGCCACGCCGTCCTGCACGGCCGCGGCAATCAGCTGCAACGGTTTGATGCTGGTGAGGACTTTGACCTCGGCCTGGGCCGAACCGATCAGCAGAAAACTGGCGACAAAAGCCACAAAAACAGAAAAAAGTCGGGACACGATGACCACTCAAGGAGGCGAGAACGGGTAACATAATAACGTCTCTATCAAAACTCGTCGCCGCCCATGCCTATTACACCGATTGCCAGCCGTCCCCACGACCACTCACATTGCGTGCACAGCGCTTTGTCCGAGGCCGATACCTTGTGCGCCCAGAAAGGCTTGCGCCTGACCGCGTTGCGCCGCCGGGTGCTGGAATTGGTGTGGCAGAGCCACAAGCCGCTGGGCGCCTACGACATTCTCGCCGTGCTCAGCGAGCAGGACGGCCGCCGCGCCGCGCCGCCGACCGTGTACCGCGCGCTGGATTTCCTGCTGGAAAACGGCCTGGTGCACCGCATCTCCTCGCTCAACGCCTTCGTTGGCTGCGTACACCCGGAACACGCGCATCAGGGCCAGTTCCTGATCTGCCGCGATTGCCACGCTGCCATCGAACTTGAGCAAAAAGTGATCAGCGACGCGATCATCAACAGCGCCAAAGACGTCGGTTTCATCGTCGAAGCGCAGACCGTCGAAGTCGTCGGCCTGTGCTCAGGTTGCCAGGGGGCTTGATGAGCAATGCGCTGATCCGTCTGGAACAGGTCGCCGTCACGTTTGCCGGGCAGGCTGTGCTGGACAACATCGAGCTGAGCGTCGAGCCGGGGCAGATTGTCACCCTGATCGGTCCTAACGGCGCCGGCAAAACCACGCTGGTGCGCGCCGTGCTCGGGCTGTTGAAACCGGACAGCGGCAGCGTCTGGCGCAAGCCGAAACTGCGCGTCGGCTACATGCCGCAAAAACTCCACGTCGATCCAACCTTGCCGCTTTCAGTGCTGCGCTTTCTGCGTCTGGTGCCGGGCGTTGACCGTCCGCGAGCGTTGGCCGCGTTGAAAGAAGTCGGCGCCGAGCATGTCATCGACAGCCCGGTGCAAAGCGTTTCCGGCGGTGAAATGCAGCGTGTGCTGCTGGCGCGAGCGTTGCTGCGCGAGCCGGAACTGCTGGTGCTCGACGAGCCGGTGCAAGGCGTCGACGTCGCCGGCCAGGCCGAGTTGTACAGCCTGATCACCCGTCTGCGCGACCGCCATGGCTGCGGCGTGTTGATGGTGTCCCACGATTTGCATCTGGTGATGAGCACCACCGACCAAGTGGTCTGCCTCAACCGTCATGTCTGCTGTTCCGGGCATCCCGAGCAGGTCAGCGGCGATCCTGCGTTCGTCGAGCTGTTCGGCAAGAACGCGCAGAGCCTGGCGGTTTATCACCACCATCACGACCACGCTCACGACCTGCACGGTTCGGTGGTCAAAGGGCCGGTTACTGGCCAACCCCACGTTCACGGAGACAACTGCAAGCATGGCTGATTTTCTGTTGTATGCCCTGCTTGCAGGTCTGGCGCTGGCGCTGGTGGCCGGGCCGCTCGGTTCCTTCGTGGTCTGGCGGCGCATGGCCTATTTCGGCGATACCCTGTCCCACGCCGCGCTGCTCGGCGTGGCTTTGGGCTTTTTGCTGGATGTCAGCCCGACCGTCGCAGTCACTGTAGGCTGTCTGTTGCTGGCGGTGCTGCTGGTCACGTTGCAACAGCGCCAACCGCTGGCGTCCGACACGCTTTTGGGAATTCTCGCACCGAGCACGCTCTCTCTCGGCCTGGTGGTACTAAGCTTCATGCATGAAGTGCGGATCGACCTGATGGCCTATCTGTTCGGCGACCTGCTGGCGATCAGCCCGACCGATCTAGCGTGGATTCTCGGCGGAAGCGCGGCGGTGCTGGTGTTGCTGGTGACGCTGTGGCGGCCATTGCTGGCGATCACCGTGCACGAAGAGCTGGCCAAAGTTGAAGGCCTGCCAGTCGCTGGCCTGCGCATGGCGCTGATGTTGTTGATTGCGGTGGTGATCGCGGTGGCGATGAAAATCGTCGGGGTGCTGCTGATTACCTCGCTGTTGATCATCCCGGCGGCTGCGGCACAGCGTCACGCCCGTTCGCCGGAGCAGATGGCACTGGGCGCAAGCCTGCTAGGCATGCTCGCGGTGTGTGGCGGGCTGGCGTTGTCGTGGTTCAAGGACACCCCGGCGGGGCCGTCAATCGTTGTGACGGCGGCCGCACTGTTTCTGCTGAGTTTTGTTCTGCCCCGTCGTGGGGTGTAGACTTGGCCGCTTTTTGCGCAAATAGAGAGTCGCAGGAATGAAGCCGTTCGCCTCCCGTTATCTGCTCCTTGTCGCATTTTCAGTGCTGCTGGGCGCCTGCCAAAGCACGCCGCCGGTGGCCGAAGTCCCCGATGCGCGGGCTACGGCCATCGCACAGCTGGAGCAAAGTCTGGCCAGCAGCGAACTGGCCACTGCCGAAGATCAATTGGCTGCTTTGCAGAAAGACACCCCAAACGATCAGTCCCTTGAGCAATACCAGCGGCAGCTTGCCGAAGCGTATCTGCGCCGCAGCCAGATCGTGCTGCAGAAGGGGGATGTGAATGCAGCGGCTACGGCGTTGAGCCGTGCTCGCGCGTTGATGCCGAAAGCACCGGCGCTGACCGGTGGCGTGAATGGCGCCATCACCGAAGCGCGCAAGGCTGAGCTGGAAAAGGCTGAGGCTGCATTGCTGGCCGCCGAGGCCAAGCCGAAAGCTAAAGTGATTGATCCGACCGCTGAGAGCACTACGGTTGCGCTGAACATCACCGATAGCCGCAAACTTCGTCGTCAACTCGACGCGATCGCCGCTGATGTGGTGAATTACGAGTGTGGGGTGACGATTCAGGCGCCACGGACGAATGATTATCCATGGTTGGCGACGTTGCTGACCAAACGGGTCAAGAAACTGAATCCGGATTTTGAACTGAAAATTGAGAAGCAGATTGTGCGCACCGTACCGGCGCAGATGGTTTTGAGCCCGCGTAAACCCTAAAAGGCTTCGCGAGCAAGCTCGCTCCAACATTGGGATTTTTTGTGAACACAAATCTTGTGATCGACAAAAATCCACTGTGGGAGCGAGCTTGCTCGCGAAAGCGTCCTTTCAGCAAACGAAGATCTTAAGCCGGAATGGCTTTCGCCTTAGGCTCCCGCTCCCAAACCCGATGCTGCCCGATCGCCGCAAAGAATGGTTTGGTCAACGCCGGCACATCCTTGCCCTGCAGCAATCCAGCATCCACCTCCAGCTTCAGCAAATCCTGCAACTGCTTAGCCTCGCCGTGCAACGCAATCGCCTTCAAATGCTTGTACGCCTCCAGCAGGTAATGCAAGGCCACGCCATCGCCGCTCAGTGCTTTGACCGACGCCGCGCCACCCGGCACGAACACCGCATCGAAAATCACTGACGGCATGCCTTCCATCGAGGCATCCACTGGCAACGTTTTGCCGTCAGCGGTCTTCACCGGCGCTGAAGTTGGGCCGAGCAACTTGGCATGCGCACCTTCAGCGGCCAATGCCTTCTTCATTGCATCAATCGCCGCACCATCGACGCCGTTGGCAGCAAGAATCGCCACTTTTCGGGTTTTGATGTTTTCTGGCAGCAAATTAGCCTGACTCAATGACGGCGAGTGATCGAAAGACACCTTGCGCGTATCCACCGTGCCTTTGGTAGGCGCAGGCAGACCCAGATTAGCCGCCACACGCTTGGCCAATTCCAGATCGATGTTGGCCAGAATCTCGTTCACTTCCCGCGCACGGATGAACTCACGCTCAACCTTGCCCAGCTCGAAGCTGTAAGCGGCAATGATGTGCTCCTTCTCGTGATCGCTCATGCTGTTGAAGAACAACGTCGCCTGGGAGAAGTGATCGCTGAACGACTCGCTGCGCTGGCGGATCTTGTTGGCATCGATTCGTTCCGGATAGCTCTCGAAACCACCGTCCTGCGCGGCCGGCGGAGTTTCTTTGGGCCAGCCACCATCAATCGAGTTCGGCTCATACGAGGCGCGGCCCTTGTCGATCACCGTGCGGTGCTGCGCATCGCGCTGGCCATTGTGGAACGGCGCGACCGGGCGGTTGATCGGCAGCTCATGAAAATTCGGCCCGCCGAGTCGGCTGATTTGCGTATCGGTGTAGGAAAACAGCCGGCCTTGCAGCAGCGGGTCATTGGAGAAGTCGATGCCCGGCACGATGTGGCCAGGGCAGAACGCGACCTGCTCGGTCTCGGCAAAGAAGTTGTCCGGGTTGCGGTTCAGGGTCATCTTGCCCAGCGGCGTGATCGGCACGATTTCTTCGGGGATCAGCTTGGTCGGGTCGAGGATATCGAAATCGAAGTCGTGCTCGTTTTCCTCCTCAATAATCTGTACGCCGAGTTCCCATTCCGGGTAATCGCCCATCTCGATCGCTTCCCAGAGGTCGCGACGGTGGTAGTCGGTGTCTTTACCGGCGAGCTTCTGCGCCTCGTCCCAGACCAGCGAGCACGTGCCGGCAGTAGGGCGCCAGTGGAATTTGACGAAGCGCGATTTGCCCTCGGCGTTGATCAGGCGGAAGGTGTGCACGCCGAAGCCCTGCATGCTGCGCAGGCTTTTCGGGATCGCCCGGTCGGACATTGCCCAGATGACCATGTGTGCCGATTCCGGCACCAAGGACACAAAGTCCCAGAACGTATCGTGCGCCGAGCCACCGGTAGGAATTTCATTGTGCGGCTCGGGCTTCACCGCGTGGACGAAGTCGGGAAACTTGATCGCGTCCTGAATGAAAAACACCGGCATGTTGTTGCCGACCAGATCGAAGTTGCCTTCATCGGTGAAGAATTTCACCGCGAAACCGCGTACGTCACGCACGGTGTCGCCGGAACCACGCGGCCCCTGCACCGTGGAAAAGCGCACGAATACCGGCGTCTTTTTCCCCGGATCCTGTAGGAAGCCGGCCTTGGTCAGTGTCGAGTGGTTCTCGTAAGCCTGAAAGAAACCATGCGCGCCGGTTCCGCGTGCGTGAACGATGCGCTCCGGGATCCGCTCATGGTCAAAATGCGTGATCTTTTCCCGCATGATGAAGTCTTCAAGCAGCGACGGCCCGCGCGGGCCGGCCTTGAGGGTGTTCTGGTTGTCGGCGATCTTCACGCCTTGGTTGGTGCGCAGCGCCTGGCCGGTGGCATCGGAGCGGAATTTTTCCAGGCTATCGAGTTTGGCGTTGGTGTTGGCACGATCCGGGGCATCGGTTCCGGCCATCTGGCTTTTATCGGACGTAGGCTTCTTGCTCATCAGTCGTAAACTCCTCGGTTGACCCCGATCCTGGCCGGGGACTCTTGAGTGGTTCCCGGGCACGGCACCCAGGGTTTTCAAGTCGCTTACTTAGTGACTGATGGGCTGCTTTGGACGTTCCTTTTTTATGACCTTTGATCTTGTTATTGCCAAATCGAAGGTTAATTGCGAAATAAATGCTAAGAACCTCTATACGGACAGGCTAAAATGCGCGCCCGGCTAACCGCTGATCCTTTTCTAACGCGCCCCACAAGGTTCGCTACGTGATCGAGTTTCAAAACGTCCATAAGACTTACCGCGTCGCCGGTAAGGATATTCCCGCGCTGCACCCGACCAGTCTCTCTATCGAGAACGGGCAAGTGTTCGGCTTGATCGGTCATTCCGGCGCGGGCAAAAGTACCCTGCTGCGTCTGATCAATCGCCTGGAGAACTCCAGCGGCGGCAAGATCATCGTCGACGGCGAAGAAGTCACCGCGCTGGACGCCAACGGCCTGCGCCGTTTCCGTCAGCAAGTCGGGATGATCTTCCAGCACTTCAACCTGCTCGCCTCCAAGACCGTGGCCGACAACGTTGCGTTGCCGCTGACCCTGGCCGGCGAACTGTCGGGCAGCGAGATCGACAAGCGTGTCGCCGAGTTGCTGGCGCGGGTCGGTCTGTCCGACCACGCCAAGAAGTATCCGGCGCAATTGTCCGGCGGCCAGAAGCAGCGCGTCGGCATCGCCCGCGCCCTGGCAACCAAGCCGAAGATTCTGCTGTGCGACGAGGCCACCAGTGCCCTCGACCCGCAGACCACCGCGTCGGTTCTGCAACTGCTGGCCGAGATCAACCGCGAACTGAAACTGACCATCGTCCTGATCACTCACGAAATGGATGTCATCCGTCGCGTCTGCGATCAAGTGGCGGTGATGGACGCCGGCGTGATCGTCGAGCAAGGTTCGGTGGCCGATGTGTTCCTGCATCCCAAGCACCCGACCACCAAGCGTTTTGTTCAGGAAAGCGAGCAGATCGACGAAAGCGAGCAGCGTGATGACTTCGCTCACGTGCCGGGCCGCATCGTACGTCTGACTTTCCAGGGCGAAGCGACCTATGCGCCGCTGCTCGGTACCGTCGCCCGGGAGACCGGCGTCGACTACAGCATTCTTGCCGGTCGTATCGACCGCATCAAAGACATTCCGTACGGGCAATTGACCCTCGCCGTCACCGGTGGCGACATGGAAGCGGCCTTCGCCCGCTTCACCGCCGCTGACGTTCACATGGAGGTATTGCGCTAATGGAAGACCTGATCAGTTTCTTCACCAACATCGACTGGTACGAAATCTGGCTGGCCACCGGCGACACCATGCTGATGCTCGGCGGTTCGCTGCTGTTCACTGTGTTGCTCGGCCTGCCGCTGGGCGTGTTGCTGTTCCTCTGCAGCCCGCGTCAGTTGCTGGAAAACCGTGGCCTCTATGCGTTCATGTCGCTGGCGGTGAACATCCTGCGTTCGCTGCCGTTCATTATTCTGTTGATCGTGATGATCCCGTTCACCGTGCTGATTACCGGTACGTCGCTGGGCGTGGCCGGTGCGATTCCGCCGTTGGTAGTCGGTGCGACACCGTTCTTCGCGCGTCTGGTGGAAACCGCGCTGCGTGAAGTCGATCGCGGCATCATCGAAGCGACCCAGTCGATGGGCGCGACCACGCGGCAGATCATCATGAACGCCCTGCTGCCGGAGGCCCGTCCGGGCATCTTCGCGGCGATTACGGTGACGGCGATTACACTGGTGTCCTACACGGCGATGGCCGGTGTGGTCGGCGCCGGTGGTCTGGGTGACCTGGCGATCCGTTTCGGTTACCAGCGTTTCCAGACCGACGTGATGATCGTCACCGTGGTGTTGCTGCTGATTCTGGTGCAAGTGCTGCAGATGGTCGGTGATCGACTGGTCGTGCATTTTTCGCGCAAATAACCGGTTTTGTAATCAAGAGATGAGCCGGCCATTCGCTGGCAGGCGCCAGACGGGCGCTTTGAAAAGGAGTTAGCTGAATGAAAAAACTGATCGCTGCTTTTGCTGCCGTTGCAGCATTCTCGGCCCACGCCGAAACCCTGACCGTGGCCGCCACCCCGGTGCCACACGCAGAAATCCTCGAGTTCGTGAAACCAGCCTTGGCCAAAGAAGGCGTGGAGCTGAAGGTCAAGGTCTTCACCGACTACATTCAGCCGAACGTACAGGTCGCGGAAAAGCGTCTGGACGCCAACTTCTTCCAGCACCAGCCGTACCTCGATGAGTTCAACAAGGCCAAGGGCACCAGTCTGGTTGCCGTGACCGGTGTACACCTGGAGCCGCTGGGCGCTTATTCGAGCAAGCTCAAGGATCTGAAGGATCTGCCAAGCGGTGCCAACGTGGTGATCCCGAACGACGCTACCAACGGTGGCCGTGCGCTGTTGCTGCTGGCCAAGGCTGGCGTGATCACGCTGAAGGATCCGACCAACATCCTGTCGACCGTCAAAGACATCGCGCAAAACCCGAAAGACCTGAAGATCCGTGAACTGGAAGCCGCGACCATCCCGCGCGTGCTGACCCAGGTCGATCTGGCGCTGATCAACACCAACTACGCGCTGGAAGCCAAGCTCGATCCGTCCAAGGATGCGCTGGTGATCGAAGGTAACGACTCGCCGTACGTGAACATCCTCGTGTCCCGCGCGGACAACAAGGATAGCGATGCGATGCAGAAACTCGCTGCTGCGCTGCACAGCCCGGAAGTGAAGAAATTCATTACCGAGAAGTACAAAGGCGCGGTATTGCCGGCGTTCTGATTCAGGAATGCTGCAACGAAAAGGGGACGCCATGCGCGTCCCCTTTTTTGTGTCTTGTGTTTGGCTTGCGACCTGCTGTGAAGCTTCCCCTCACCCCAGCCCTCTCCCAGAGGGAGAGGGGGCCGACCGAGGTATCTGGCGTCATACATCGACCTGAAAGATCGAGTCGATTATGGATTCGGCACAGCACATCGACCTGACCGATCTTGGCGATTATGGATTCAAAGCATCACGTTCAATTCGGTGCAGCTCCCCCATATTCCCCAATCAGTCCCCTCTCCCTTTGGGAGAGGGCTAGGGTGAGGGGCTCTTGGCTTTTAAACTGTCACTTACGGTTAAGCATCACCGGCAGCTGCGCCACCAGTTTGGTGTTATTCAGCGGCGCCCGAATAAACCCACGCTGCGTCCCGTCCGGCCCGATCACCGCCAGATTGCCGCTATGGTCAACGGTGTAATTCGGCTTGCTCGTATCCGCCGGAATAAACGGAATACTCACCGCATTCGCCACCTTCTGCAGCTCTTCAATCGAGGTCGGCGTCAGGCCAACAAACTGCGGATCAAAGTAGCCCAGATACTGCTTCAACTGCTTCGGGTTATCGCGGTTCGGGTCAACGCTGACCAGCACGATCTGCAACTTGTCCACAGCGTCCTTCGGCAGTTCACTCTTGATCTGCCGCAGCTGCGCCAGCGTGGTCGGGCAAATGTCCGGGCAGAAGGTGTAGCCGAAGAACAACAGACTCCACTTACCTTTGAGCTCATTGATCGCCACCGGTTTGCCGTCCTGATCGGTCATCGTCACGTCCGGCAAATTACGGCTTTGCGGCAGCAGAATGATGCCGGCGTCGATCAGCGCAGTCGGGTCGCCCTGGCCCTTGCCGCTCAGCACTTTGTTGACGGTAAGTCCCAGGATCAGCGCGATCACGGCGACGAGGATGAAGACGGTTTTCTGGGTTCGAGTCATAGGTTCAACAGTAAGTAGTGGTCTACGAGCAGGGCGATGAACAGTAGAAACAAGTACCAAATAGAGTACTTGAAGGTGTTGATCGCCGCGTGCGGCCGAGTGCCACGGTACAGCACCACGGCCCATTGCAGAAACCTTGCGCCCAGACCGAGGGCGCAAATCAGGTAGAGCACACCGCTCATGTGGATCACGTACGGCAACAGACTCACCGCCAGCAGCGCGAAGGTGTACAGCAGAATGTGCACCTTGGTGTAGTGCTCGCCGTGGGTGACCGGCAGCATCGGGATGTCGGCCTTGGCGTATTCCTCTTTGCGATGGATCGCCAACGCCCAGAAGTGCGGCGGCGTCCAGGCGAAGATGATCAGCACCAGCAACAACGGTTCGGCGCTGACATGGCCGGTGGCGGCGGTCCAGCCCAGCAGCGGCGGTGCGGCGCCGGCGAGGCCACCGATGACGATATTCTGCGGCGTCGCGCGTTTGAGGAAACCGGTGTAGATCACCGCATAACCGAGCAGCGAAGCGAGGGTCAGCCAAGCGGTCAGCGGATTGGTGAAGGTCAGCAACATGGCCTGACCAAGTAGCGCCAGCACCAGCGCAAACGTCAGTGCCGCCGCCGGCGAAACCCGTCCTTCAGCGAGTGGTCGTTTGTGCGTACGCGCCATCACCGCATCGATGCGCCGATCGACCACATGATTGACCGCCGCCGCGCCGCCGGCACACAACGCAATACCCAGATTGCCGAACACCAGCACCGTCCACGGCACCCCGGCGCGGGTCGCGAGGAACATGCCGACCAGCGAGGTGATCAGCATCAGCACCACGACTTTCGGTTTGGTCAGTTCCAGATAATCACGCCAGATCGCCTGATGCGGACGTTCGCCAATCAGAATCGCCACGGCGTTTCTCCTTTTATGGTGATGGGCGCGGCTGCGTGTTTACGCGGGCTCAGGCGCCAACGCGCGAGCACCGGTTGTTTGACCCGGACCAGGCTGGTGCGCGCGTGGTAATTGACCAGCACCATGGTCAGCAACAACGCGGCACCGCCAGCGTTGTGCGCGACAGCGACCGGCAGCGGCAGATGGAACAGCACGTTGCTGATGCCGAGGGTGATTTGTGCGGCGAGGGCGACGAGGACCAATCCGGCCAGCCGCGTCATGCCGACCACTTTCAATTGCCACGCCAGACCGAGCAAAACCAAGGTCACCAACAACGCGCCGATGCGATGAGTCAGGTGAATCGCCGTACGCGCATCGCTGTCGAGTTGTCCGCCCAGGTAATTCGGGCCGATGTGTTGAGTCAGGTGAAAGCCATTGGCGAAATCCGCTGGCGGCAACCATTGCCCGTGGCAGGTCGGAAAATCGATGCACGCCACCGCCGCGTAGTTGGAACTGACCCAGCCACCCAGTGCGATCTGACCAATCACCAGCAACAGTCCCGCCGTCGCCCAATACTGCAAACGCTTGGGCACGGTCAGCGCCGGCAGCACGCCGGACAGTCGCAAGGTCAGCAAAAACAACAGACTCAAGGTCGCAAAACCACCGAGCAAATGCCCGGTGACCACTTGCGGCCAGAGTTTGAGCGTCACCGTCCACATGCCGAACGCCGCTTGTGCGAACACCACCGCGAGCAGAAACAACGGCAGCTTCAACGGCTGCCCCGGATGACGCCGGTTGACCCACGCCCGCCCGGCCAGAATCGAAATCAGCAGGCCGAGGGTGCCGGCGAAGTAGCGGTGGATCATCTCGTTCCAGCCCTTGTGCGCTTCCACTGGCGAATCGGGATAATGCAGTTCGGCATGGGCCAGTTGGGCTTCGCTTTTCGGCACGCTGATAAAACCGTAGCAGCCCGGCCAGTCCGGACAGCCGAGGCCGGCGTGGGTCAGGCGCGTATAGGCGCCGAGCAGCACCACAATCAGTGCCAGCAGGGTGGCAAACAGCGCGAGGCGAAATCCAGGTTTGGCCATGACGATGCCCTTATCCGATGTTCGACAGTTTCAGCAGATGACGCAGGTCGTTGAGCAGATCCTTGCCTTTCACATTCGGCTCGTAGCGCAGCACAAGGTTGCCGTGCGGGTCGATAATCCACAGTTGCGGCGTGGCCTTGTCGCCCGTGGTTTTACTGAACGTTGTAGCGTCCAGCGGATATCGTTGCAGCTGCGGATATTCGCGGGTCAGCTTGGCTTCGTAATCGGCGCTCAGCGGTTGCGCAGCGGCGAGAGCGTGGCTGGCGCGGCCGGCATCGCGACCGAGGCCGATCTGGATCTGCCGCGCCAGATACACCAGTTGCTGGCAATCCACCGCGCAATCCTTCGGCGCGGTGACCAGCATCTGCCAGCGCTCTTCATCCGCCTGCACGCCAAGGTCGGCGCGGGTCTGGCCGTTGCCGATCAGTTCGCCGTGATAGCTGCGACCTTCCGGTACCCAGAACTGCAATTTGTACATGCCGGTGGCGAGCACCATCGGGCCGATCACGCCGAGCAATATCAGCAGCAGCTGAATGCGCCCGCGACGACGGGTGGCGGCAGGCTTCGCCTCAGACATGCTGGGTGGATTCATGGCCGTTCCCATGGTGTTTCTCCTTTGCGTTGTGCAAGCCCAAATAGACGTAGAGGCCGAGCAGGGCGGTGGCCATGGCGAACCACTGCACGGCGTAACCGAGGTGTTTTTCCGGGCCCATCGCAACCACCGGCCAATCGGCCTCGTAGCTGGCCGGGCCGGGTTCGGCGCGTAATTCGTAGGCGAAGCCGTCACGCTCGAGGGTTTTCCACAGCTTGGCCGGCTCGACGGCGGTGATGGTTTGCGGCCAGGTGTTGCTGACCGGATCGGCGTGCAACTGGAAAGTCGCGCCGGGAGCGACGTAGACCCAGGCATCGACATTCAACGCCTCTGTGGGCGTGGTGAATTGCGGTGGCACGCGGCGATCCGGCCACGGTAACCAGCCGCGATTGACCAGCAGCCATTGGCCGGTGCGTTGATCCTGAAACGGTTGCAGCAACTCGACGCCGACCTTGCCGTTACGTTGGCGGTTATCCAGCAACAAACTGTGCGCAGCATCGAACTGACCGTGCAGATGCACGCGGCGATAGGCCGGATCGGCACTGCTCAACAACTCGCTGCTGGCCATCGGTTCGGCCGCGCGGCGTTCGGCGTAACTGGCGAGCAGGGCGCTTTTCTCGGCGCCCCGGCTCAGTTGCCAGAAGCCCAGCGACACCAGCAGCGGCAGCAACAACGCCACCACTACGGTCGGTATCACGCCCGGGCGAAAGCGCTTCATGGCTGTGCCACAAAGTCAGTCGTTGCGATCGCTATACTCAATTGCATCGCCTGTCCCCCGGAGTTCTTCCCATGCTCAAAACAGCGATCGTCCTGATGCTGATTGCCACGGTGATCAGCCTGTTCAGCGGCCTGTTTTTCCTGGTCAAGGACGACAGCAGTTCCAATCGCCTGGTCATCGCCTTGAGTGTTCGGGTGGCATTGGCCGCCGCCACCGTCGGCTTGATCGCCTGGGGCTTTTATAGCGGCCAACTGGTGTCGCATGCGCCTTGGTAGTGGTGATCCTCAGAGTACGTAGACGAAGATAAACAGACCGATCCAGACCACGTCGACGAAGTGCCAATACCAGCTCGCCGCTTCGAAGCCGAACTGGTGCTCGTTGTCGAAGTGGCCCTTCATGATCCGCATCAACATCACAAACAGAATGATCGTGCCGATGGTCACGTGGGCACCGTGGAAACCGGTGAGCATGAAGAACGTCGCGCCATAAATACCCGAACCGAGGGTCAGGCCCAGTTCGTGGTAGGCGTGCATGTATTCCTCAGCCTGGAAGCCGAGAAATGCGCAGCCGAGCAGCACGGTGATCGCCAGCCAGATTTTCAGTGCGCCGCGATGGCCCTTCTTCAAGGCATGGTGGGCGATGGTGATGGTCACGCTGGAGCTGACCAGCAGGATCGTGTTGATCAGCGGCAGGCCCCAAGGGCTGATGACTTCTTTCGGCGGCGGGAACAGTTTCGGATCCGGCGTGTGCAGCAGCGGCCAGGTGAACTGGAAGTTCGGCCAGAGCATGTGCGCGATGCCTTTGGTGCCTTCACCGCCGAGCGCCGGCCCGGAGACGTGGCGTACGTAAAACAGCGCACCGAAGAAGGCGATGAAGAACATCACTTCGGAGAAGATGAACCAACTCATGCCCCAGCGGAACGAGCGATCCAGCTGCGCGCTGTAGAGTCCCGCGCGGCTTTCCTTGATCACCGTACCGAACCAGCCGAACAGCATGTACGCCAGCAACAGGCCACCGACGAAAAAGATGTACGGCCCGTGGGATTCCGGGCGCGCCGCCTTCAGATCGTTGAACCAGACAGCCAGGCCGTAGACAGTAATGGCCATGCCGAAGGTCGCGATGATTGGCCATTTGCTCTGGGCCGGTACGTAATAGTGCTCATGAGTTGCCATTTATTGTTCTCCTTATCGGGCACGCTCAACCGCCAGTGTTTACAGCCACCGGCGGATGTCGGGCGGTGATATCGAACAGCGTGTAGGACAGCGTCAGGTGCTTCACATCCTTGGGCATGTCACGGTCAACAATGAAGCGCACTGGCATCTCGATCTGTTGACCGGGCTGCAGCACCTGCTGGGTAAAGCAAAAGCATTCGGTCTTGTGGAAATACGCCGCCGCATTGCTTGGCGCGATACTCGGCACGGCTTGCGCACTCATCGGTTTGTCGGTGGGATTGCGCGCGATGAAGATCATCTCGTTGACCGCGCCGGGATTGGCGGTGAGCTCATCGTGCTTAGGGTAGAAGTCCCATGGCATATCCGCGGTGTTGGTCGACAGAAACTGCACACGGACCTGACGCGAAGTGTCGACCACCTGCTCACCCTCGTACTGCCCGGCGGTCTTGCCGTTGATGCCGAAGGCTTTGCACATCACGTCGTAGATCGGCACCAGGGCAAAGCCGAAAACAAACATCGCCACCACCACCCCGAGCAGGCGGGTGACGAGTTTTTTCATCGATACCGAGTCAGCCATGATTTTCAGCCTCCACATGAATCTCTGTGGGAGCGAGCTTGCTCGCGAAGCAGGCGCTCCGGTTTCTCAGTGAAACCGAGTTATCGTTCTTCGCGAGCAAGCTCGCTCCCACAGTCATTTCACTTCCGGCGGTGTGGTGAAGGTGTGATACGGCGCCGGTGACGGCACGCTCCACTCCAGACCTTCCGCCCCATCCCACGGTTTGGCCGGTGCTGGCGGGCCGCCGCGAATGGTCTTGATCACAATGAACAGGAAGAAGATCTGCGTGGCACCGAACATGAACGCGCCAATCGACGAAACCATGTTGAAGTCGGCGAACTGCAGGTTGTAGTCCGGAATCCGTCGCGGCATCCCCGCCAGTCCCACGAAGTGCATCGGGAAGAAGGTCAGGTTCATGCCGACAAACGACAGCCAGAAATGCAGTTTGCCGAGGGTTTCGTCGTACATGTGGCCGGTCCATTTCGGCAGCCAGTAGTAGGTCGAGGCGAAGATCCCGAAGATCGCCCCCGGCACCAGCACGTAGTGGAAATGCGCGACCACAAAATAGGTGTCCTGATACTGGAAGTCCGCCGGGGCGATGGCCAGCATCAATCCGGAGAAACCGCCGATGGAGAACAGGATCACGAACGCCACGGCAAACAGCATCGGCGTCTCGAAGGTCAGCGAGCCTTGCCACATGGTGCTGGCCCAGTTGAACACCTTCACCCCGGTCGGCACCGCGATCAGCAGCGTGGCGTACATGAAGAACAGCTCGCCCACCAGCGGAATGCCGACCACGAACATGTGGTGCGCCCAGACAATGAAGGAAAGGAAGGCGATGCTCGCCGTCGCGTAGACCATCGAGGTGTAGCCGAACAGCGGTTTGCGCGAGAAGGTCGGGATGATTGAGCTGACCGCGCCGAAGGCCGGCAGGATCATGATGTATACCTCCGGGTGCCCGAAGAACCAGAACACATGCTGGAACAGCACCGGGTCACCACCACCGGCAGCACTGAAGAAACTGGTGCCGAAGTGGATGTCCATCAGCATCATCGTCACGCACCCGGCCAGTACCGGCATCACCGCGATCAGCAGGAATGCGGTGATCAGCCAGGTCCAGACGAACAGCGGCATTTTCATCAGCGTCATGCCGGGCGCGCGCAGATTGAGAATGGTCGCGATCACGTTGATCGCGCCCATGATCGAACTGATGCCCATCAAGTGGATGGCGAAGATGAAGAAGGTCACGCTTTCCGGCGCGTAGGTCGTCGACAGCGGCGCATAGAACGTCCAGCCGAAGTTCGGCCCGCCACCGGGAGTGAACAGGGTCGACACGAGGATGAGGAACGCCGCCGGCAACAGCCAGAAGCTGAAGTTGTTCATCCGGGGCAGGGCCATGTCCGGCGCGCCGATCATCAACGGGATCATCCAGTTGGCGAGACCGACGAAGGCCGGCATCACCGCACCGAAGACCATCACCAGACCGTGCATGGTGGTCATCTGGTTGAAGAACGCCGGCTCGACGATTTGCAGCCCCGGCTGGAACAGTTCGGCGCGAATCACCATCGCGAACGTACCGCCGAGCAGGAACATGCAGAACGCAAACCACAGGTACAGCGTGCCGATGTCCTTGTGGTTGGTGGTCAGCACCCAGCGCATCAGGCCTTTGGCGGGACCGTGGGCGTGGTCGGCATGACCGTGGTCATCGATGACAGCGCTCATGGCCGGTCTCCTTTACGTGAGTGAGTGGGGCAGGCCGGGGCGCAGTGCCCCGACCGGTTCACGAGGTACGCGATAGACCGGCTCATTTGCTTTCCGCCTGTTTCAGCTCCAGCACTTCTTTTGGCGTGACCATGTCGCCCTTGTTGTTGCCCCAGGCGTTGCGTTCGTAGGTCACGACCGCTGCGATATCGACTTCCGACAACTGTTTGCCGAACGCCGCCATGGCGGTGCCGGGCTTGCCGTGGAAGACAATGCTCAGATGGCCTTCTTTCGGTCCGGTGGCGATTTTCGAGCCCTTGAGCGCCGGGAACATTGGCGGCAGGCCCTGACCTTCGGCCTGGTGACAGGCGACGCAGGTGGTGTGATAGATCTTGTCGCCACGTTCCTTGAGTTCGTCGAGGGTCCATTCCTTGCTGGTCAGCTCTTTAAGCTGCGCGGCTTCGGCTTTGCGATCGGCGAGCCACTTGTCGTAGTCGGCCTTGTCCTTGACCTCGACCACGATCGGCATGAAGCCGTGATCCTTGCCGCACAGTTCGGCGCACTGGCCACGGTAGATGCCGGGCTTGTCGATGCGCGTCCACGCCTCGTTGACGAACCCCGGGATCGCATCGCGTTTCACCGCGAAGGCCGGCACCCACCAGGAGTGGATAACGTCGGCGGACGTTACGAGGAAGCGCACTTTGGCCCCGGTCGGCAGCACCAACGGCTTGTCGACCTCGAGCAAGTAGTGCTCGCCCTTGGTTTCCTTGTTGTGGATCTGCTCGGCGGGGGTGGCCAGGTTGCTGAAGAACTCGACGTCCTGGCCCAGGTATTTGTAGTGCCACTTCCACTGATAACCGGTGATCTGGATATCGATATCCGGCTCACTGGTGTCGTACATCTTGATCAGGGTGGCGGTCGCCGGCACGGCCATTGCCACCAGAATCAGGAACGGTACGACGGTCCAGAGAATTTCGACGGTGGTGCTTTCGTGGAATTTTGCGGCGACCTGCCCGGTAGACCGGCGGTGCACCATCATCGACCAGAACATGGCGCCGAAGACGATGATCCCGATCACCACACAGATCCAGAAAATGGTCATGTGCAGGTCGAATACTGCGTGACTGATTTCAGTCGCTCCAGGCGCCATATTCACAGTCCAGGCGGCGTGCGCCGGACTGAAAATCGACCACAACAGGAGGCCCATCCAGACGTGTGGATGTCGCATCATTGCGGGTTCCCCTTATCGTTCTTGTTATCCCGCCGGCTTTCGCCTGCGGCAAGGGAGCGGCTGCATCAGACTACGAACTTGAATCGCCGGGCCTTGCTGCGGGTGCAGTCGGGCGTCATCAGCTAACTCCATTCACTGGCGAGTATAGACAGCGACGGGAAATTGCAATGTGCACACGTAAATCAAGTGAAACAGCTGCCACTTGCGTTCAAGGGCACGAATGGAGAAGGATGCAGACGAGTGGTGGCAAATCGATATAACGCAGGTGCATCAAGGATGAAATAATTATGACAAATGCGTCTTAGCATTTTTCGTAAGCCAGCTAAGTTATGTCTTCCCTATTTCATTGCCTTGTTTCCTGGAGTTTTCATGAACACCGCCGCATTGCGCGAGCAGATTAAAAAAGCCCGACAACACGAAAACGAAACCGGACGGCTGACCCGTCAGCTGGAAGAACAACTGCCTCATCTACACCCGTCAATCCAATTGCCGGAGACCGATGCCAAGGCTGTATTGACGCGTTTTGTCGAAGCCTACATCGATGAAGTACCTGACCTGCTGGACGCAGCCAATGAAGTTGCCAGGGAAGCGGGAATCGAGTCACAGATCAAACCGGTGCTGAAAATTGCCGAGCAGTATTTCCTCCAGCCTCCGGTTGGCCTGGAACATCTGCTGGACGAGGCCTATCTGGCGCACCGCTTTGTCGAAGAGGTCAACGACCTGTACATCAAGCATTTCGGCCAGCCACTGATCCCCTTGGACATGACGGTCGCCAATCTGATTGCTCACCAGTTGCTCGGTGAGAAATTTGCCAACGAACTGGATGAAGTCGTCCACCACGCGGTGGACAGCATGCTCGACGATGACAGCTTTGCACTGGAATCGGTGGAAGCCTACCGCGAAAAACTCAGCAGCCCGGACACCGGCGCCGCGTGGAAACGCTGGCCGTGCATGGGCCGTCGACTGGGTGTGGGCCTGGAACTGGATCAGCCCGCTGCCTGAGTTCACACGATCCAATGTAGGAGTGAGCCTGCTCGCGATGGCGATAGATCAATCAACATCTTTGTTGACTGACCCACCGCCATCGCGAGCAGGCTCACTCCTACAGGGGTTGAGTTCAACCAGCAGATTTAGCCGGCCGCACCGATACCGGTGGTGGTTCGAATCCGTCCCTCAAGCCTGCGCTTCAACCCGCGCGACTCAATCAACAGCTTCGAGCCCTTCGCCGCATTCGCCCGGCCCCATTCTTCCAGCAACTCCAGACACGAATGGTCGATGTAGCTCAGGTTATTGAGCGGCACATGCACCGTCGTGCCCTGCGGAATACTGCCCAGCACTTGCGTCAGCGCCGGCACCTTGAGGAATGTCGCCGCACCGACCAGACGCAACTCCATTTCGCCGTCCTGCGGCAGATCGATCAGGCTGATCTTCAGGCGCGAAGCCTTGAACGCCAGCTTCAACATCGTCAGACCGAAACCGATCAACACCCCGGTCAGCAGGTCAGTGAAGATGATCGCCAGGGCCGTCGCCGCGTAGGTGAACATCGGCATCCGCCCATAACGACCCAGACCTCGAAATGCCTTGAGATCGACCAGTTTGAACCCGGTGTACACCAGCACCCCCGCCAGACTCGCCACCGGAATGCTTTGCAGCACACTCGACAGCAACAACACGAATGCCAGCAGCCACAGGCCATGGAAGATCGTCGAGTAACGCGTGGTCGCGCCGGCCTGGACGTTGGCCGAACTGCGCACGATCACCCCGGTCATCGGCAGCGCGCCGAGCAGACCGCAGAGCATGTTGCCGACACCTTGCGCCGACAGTTCACGGTCGAAGTCCGATCGCACGCCGCTGTGCATGCGATCCACCGCTGCGGCGGACAGCAAAGTTTCGGCGCTGGCGATAAACGCCACGGCGAACGCGGCGATCAGCAGCGTCGGATCGGCCAGGCTGAGCAAGTCCGCCGGTTTCAGCCAATCGATGGCTTCGGCCAGATTCGCCGGCACTTCAACGCGTTTCACCTGCAACGCCAGCAGCAGACTTGCGCCTGTCGCCAGCCCGACACCGAGCAATGCCCCGGGCACGAAGCGCAACGAATGTGGGCGGAATTTTTCCCACAGCCACATCACCGCAATCGTCGACAGCCCCAACAGCCCGGCCTGCCAGCCAAACGACGGCAAGGCCTGCGCCACAGCCGCCGGGAATGCCGTGAGGTTATCCAGCCCTGAAGGTTTCGGTGACGCATCGAGCATCACGTGTACCTGTGACAGCACGATCAACACGCCAATCCCCGCCAGCATTCCGTACACCACCGCTGGCGCCGTGACCCGAAACCAGCAGCCCAGTTTCAATCGGCCGGCGACCAGTTGCAGAAAACCGGCGAGCAACAGAATCGGCCCGAGCATCTCGATGCCGTGCTGGCGCACCAGTTCAAACACCAACACCGCCAGACCCGCCGCCGGCCCGCTGACCTGCAACGGTGAGCCCGCCAGCCAACCGACCACCAGACCACCGATGATCCCGGTGATCAGGCCTTTGGCCGGTGGCAACCCTGACGCAATTGCGATACCCATGCACAGCGGCAACGCGACCAGAAACACAACCACTGAAGCAAGCAGCTCCCGTGGCAACACCGCTTTCAATTGAGCCGCACGCATGGCGATTCTCCCGAAGTTTTCTTCAGGCATGGCGAGGCCGGGTCGCTGAATCAGCGACCGGCGTCAAACCACACAGATGTTTAGGAGGATTTAGAAGCGCGCTTTAGGCGTCGCCACCGGAATCGGATGGCTGCCGTCGAGCGGCAGGAAACGTCCCTGATCCGCGTCGTAAGCTTTGATTTCGCTGGTTTCGATGTCGTAGACCCAGCCATGGATGAACAAATGACCGTTCGCCATGCGCGAGGCTACCGAAGGATGGGTACGCAAGTGCTGCAATTGGGCAATGACGTTTTCCTCGGTGAGGATCGGCATGCTTTCTTTTTCGTCGGCGCAGTTACAATTTTCATGCACCATGGTTTTCGCGACTTCAGCGTGGCGCAGCCAGGCTTTGACTGTCGGCATTTTTTCCAGGCTGTCCGGATTGAGCACTGCACGCATGGCGCCGCAATCGGAGTGGCCGCAGATGATGATGTGCTGTACGCCGAGCGCCAGTACCGCGTATTCGATTGCGGTGGAAACGCCGCCGTTCATCTGCCCGTAAGGCGGCACGACGTTGCCGACGTTACGGGTCACGAACAGATCGCCGGGCGAGCTGTGAGTAATCAGCTCGGGGACGATGCGCGAGTCGGCGCAAGTGATGAACATCGCTTTGGGCGCCTGGGCCGTGGCGAGTTTCTTGAAGAGTTCTTCCTGCTGTGGGAAGACCTCATGATGAAAATGCAAAAAGCCGTCTACGATCTGTCGCAGCGCTGCATCGGCGGATTCCGCTTCAGGGGTTTGCGCCGACGCAGCCAACGGCTGTTTATCCTTGTCACTCATGATTCATCCTCTTTGGCGGATTAGGGGAGTCATTCCCATGTATTCCGGTATGAAGCCAGTGGCTGTTTAAAACATCCGGGTCATCCCGACCCGTCAGTCACTCGATGAACAAGGTAGCCGCCGAAACTTAACTCAAACTGAATCAAACGCTCTAGAGCGTGTGTTCCAGGTCACAAAAAACGTGACTGGGTGATTTCGGCGGAAGGATTCCAACCCCTCAACCATAGGCCAATTGTCGCTAAATCAAAGACATCTGGCGACCCGGCGGACAGAAGGCGGATTAACAATCCCTGCGTGCGCGTGCGTATGCCCTTCCGTTCGGTGGAGGTATGGCCCGATCTGTTCAAGACGTCAGGCAACAAGCCTCCTTGCGATACATATTTTACGAAACAGATGTCCGATGGTTTTTTGGCAATCGGCTCGTATTATGAGGGCTGCCATGATGGCAAATCAGATAAAAATGGAGTTTTAAATGACAAGTATTGCGCGTGGAAAAAGTATTCGAGGCATCTTCCTCGATCGCACAGTGATTGAGGGTTTACACGCTAACGGTTCAAGATCTGACATTTTGATTACGATGCAATTGGCGACCAAACAAGAGCATCGCGACCCGCTCACTAATGAAGTGACGGAGACGCTGGTAGATTCCAGGATAGTAGGGGCCATCTCACGTAATCGCGGTAGAACGTTTAACGTTGCACCTGTCGCAAGCGACATCGACGGCGACGGCGATATTGATTCTCAAGACACAGCGAAACTGGCAGCCCTGGCCAAGGCGTATAACAGTATTATCAAGCCCTGAGTCATCGCCGAGGTCAGCGTGAACTTTCATGTTGGCCTCGGCTTTCAAGTATTTCATTCGTTCATTTCGATTGGTTGCGTTGACTCAGCGCTTAGCCAGTTGCTCTTAGATCAATGCCATCTGGCGACCCGGCGGACAGAAGGCCGTGCAATCGAGGTTGTAGCCTTCGCGATGATTCATGCCAAGACGCTTTATGGCTTTGGCAAATCGCTGCGCGAGCAGGTCGGCGAATACCCCTTCACCTCGCATCCGCGCACCGAAACGGCTGTCGTACAGCTCGCCGCCACGGCTCTGGCGGATCAGGCTCAGCACATGCGCAGCACGTTGCGGATAGTGCGCTGCCAGCCATTCTTCGAACAGTGGCGCCACTTCCAGCGGCAGACGCAACATCATGTAGGCAGCGCTTTGCGCACCGGCGGCGTGGGCTTCGGTGAGCAGGTTTTCGATTTCGCTGTCGTTGATCATCGGAATCATCGGCGAACACAGCACGCCCACCGGAATGCCGGCCTCGCGCATCACCCGAATGGCTCGCAACCGCGCTTTGGGTGCGGCGGCACGCGGTTCCAGGATGCGTTTGAGCTCGTCATCCAGCGTGGTCAGGCTGATCATCACGGCTACCAGCCGTTGCTCTGCCAACCGAGTGAGCAGGTCGAGGTCGCGCAGGATCAGCGAACCCTTGGTGACGATGGTCACTGGGTGCCGATAGCGCAAGAGCACCTCAAGGGTCTGCCGGGTGATCTTGTATTCGCGTTCGATCGGCTGATACGGGTCGGTATTGGAGCCGAGATTGATCGGCGCGCATTGATAGCCTTTTTTCCCGAGCTGTTCTTCCAGCACTTGGGCGGCGTTGGTCTTGGCGATCAGTTTCGTTTCGAAATCCAGCCCCGGTGACATGTCCCAATAGGCGTGGCTGGGCCGCGCATAGCAATAGATGCAGCCGTGTTCGCAGCCTCGATAGGGATTGATCGAACGATCGAAGGGCAGATCCGGTGAAGTGTTGCGGGTAATGATGGTTTTCGCGGTTTCGATCATCACCTCGGTGCCTTGGGTCAACGGCACTTCCTGATACCAGCCGTCATCCTCCGCCACTGAACGGTTTGGCGCGAAGCGGTTGTGCGGGTTGCTGGCGGTACCGCGACCGCGAGGTGGCAATGGAGTAGACATGAAAACGCCCCGATACTGTATATACACACAGTATCGGGGCGTTGCGCGTCTGGCTAGTGCCGTCGGGCGACTGGTCAGTTGTGTTGCGTCACCTGACCGAGGTCATCGCTGGAGGTGTGTTTCATATCTTCCTTGCGCAGTTCGGCGACATCGGCGGCCTTCACCGGCGCGCCTTTGTTGCCCCAACTGCCACGGATGAAACTCACGACGTCCGCCACTTCCTGATCCGACAGGCGCCAGGCGAAACCCGGCATGGTGAAGGTCGACGGTGCCGTGTGCGTCGCCGGCAACGTACCGCCCTTGAGCACGATGTGGATCAGCGAAGTCGGGTCTTCCGATTGCAATACAGGATTGCCCGCCAGCGCCGGGAACACGCGGGTGTAGCCGTGGCCGTCGGTGCGATGGCACGCCGCGCAGTTGTCGATGTACACGGCCGCTCCGCGCTGGCTGTCGTCGCCATTCCACAGGGCTTTGGCGGCTTTCTCATCGTACTGATGCGGTTGATCGTTCGGATCAGTGGCCGGCAGCGATTTGAGGTAGCGGGCAATCGCTGTCAGGTCGGCATCGGTCAGGTATTGCATGCTGTGGGTGACCACATCGCTCATGCCGCCGAACACCGCGCTGCGGTCGCTGCGCCCGGTCTTGAGGAACTGCACCAGTTGCTCCTCGCTCCAACTGCCCAGACCGTCCTTGTGATCACCGCGCAGGCTTTTGGCGATCCAGCCTTCCAGCGGCGCACTGCCTGCCAGAAAGTTACTGCCATCGGCCGCGCTCAAGGATTTTTCCTGCATGGTCAGCGCACGCGGTGTGTGACAGGCACCGCAATGGCCAAGGCCTTCGACCAGATAGGCGCCACGGTTGATGACGTCATCGTCACCGGTCGCCTTATAGTCCTGGACCTTCGGCGCAAACATCCAGCGCCAGCCCATCAGCGGCCAGCGCATGCTCAACGGCCACGGTATGTCGCTGGCCTTGTTCTCCTGCGCGACCGGTGCGACACCGTGCATGAAGTACGCGTACAGCGCTTGCATGTCGGTTTCGCTGACACGGGCATAGGACGGATACGGCATCGCCGGGTACAAGGTACTACCGTTTTTGGCGACGCCATGGCGCACGGCCTGGTCGAAGTCTTCGAAGCTGTAATCACCGACGCCGGTTTTATCCGGAGTGATGTTAGTCGAGTAGATCGTGCCGATCGGCGTTTCCATTGGCAGGCCACCGGCGAACGGTTTGCCGTTCTTTGCGGTGTGGCAAGCCACGCAGTCACCGGCGCGGGCAAGGTATTCGCCTTGTTTGATCAAAGCTTGATCAACGTCAGCTGCATGGATCGACGCACTGCCGAGCAGCGCCAAAGTCGCGATAACGAGATTTTTCATGGTCGTCGCTCCTTAAGCCTGAACCAGCGGGCCGGGGTTTTTCAGGTATTGCTCGCGGATCGCCTTCGCCGACCAATAGGTCAGCGCAGCAACCAGCCCGGTCGGGTTGTAGCCAAGGCCCTGCGGGAATGCCGAGGCGCCAGGGACGAAGACGTTGTGCACGTCCCAGCTCTGCAAGTAGCGGTTCAGCGCGCTCTTCTTCGGATCGGTGCCCATGATTGCGCCACCGTTAAGGTGGGTGGTCTGGTAAGAGGCGGTGTTGAAGTGATCGCCGACCTTCTTGCCGATCACTGCAATCGCTTTCGGCCCCATTGCTTCAGCGACCTTGCCCATTTTCTCGACCATGAAGCGGTTCATCTTGATGTCGTTTTCCTGCCAGTCGAAGGTCATGCGCAGCAGCGGCAAACCGTAGGCATCGCGGTACACCGGATCGAGATCAAGGTAGTTGCCACGGTAGGACTGATGCGCACCGTGGGCGTCCATCGACACCTGGTGGGTGTAGTAATCGGCGGTCGCGCGTTTCCAAGCGCTGCCCCAGGCCGGAGTGCCCGGCGGGTTCGAGGTGCCGGCAATCGGCCGACTGCCGGCTTGGTTGACCCACATCGGCGAGCCACCGACGAAGCCGTGCGGGCCGTGGTCGAAGTTGTCGGCGTTGAAATCGTCCAGCGCCACGCCGTTGCCGCCGGCGCCGATGAAGTTGTTGGTGTGGGTGTCCTTGTCGAAGAACGCCTTGATGGTCGCCATGTTCTGGTAGGCGAAGTTACGCCCGACCACGCCTTCGCCGCTGATCGGGTCGTACGGTTTGCCGATGCCGGACAGCAGCATCAGACGCACGTTGTGCAACTGGAACGCGCCGAGGATCACCAGATCCGCCGGTTGCTCGATCTCGCGACCCTGACCGTCGATGTAGGTCACGCCGGTGGCTTTGGATTTCGTGCTGTCGAGATTGACCCGTAGTACGTGCGAGTTAGGCCGCAGCTCGAAATTCGGCAGCGGTTTTAGCGCCGGCAGAATATTCACGTTCGGCGAAGCCTTGGAATACATGTAGCACACGTAACCACTGCAGAAACCGCAGAAGTTGCACGGCCCCATCTGCGCGCCGTAGGGATTGGTGTACGGCCCGGAAGTATTCGCGGACGGCAGGTTGTAGGGTTTGTAACCGACTTCTGTCGCCGCTTTGCCGAACAGCTGTGCGGACACCGTATTCTTCTGTGCCTCCAGCGGGAACGGGTTGGAGCGATCCGGCGCGTACGGGTTGCCACCCTTGCCCTGACCGACCAGTTGGCCTTTCACCGTCCAGGCCTGGCCGGAGGTGCCGAAGACTTTTTCAGCAAAGTCGAAGAACGGTTCCAGTTCTTCATAGCTGACGCCGAAGTCCTGGATGGTCATGTCTTTGGGGATAAAGCTTTTGCCGTAGCGCTCTTCGTAGTGGCTGCGCATGCGCAACTCGATCGGATCGACGCGGAAGTGCACGCCCGACCAATGCAGGCCGGCGCCGCCAACACCATTGCCCGGCAGAAACGCGCCCAACTGGCGGTTCGGCAGGGCGATGTCGTTGACGCTGTGGCGAATGGTGACGGTTTCTTTCGAGATGTCCTGAAAGAGTTTTTTGCGCACGCTGTAGGTGAGTTCGTCGATCACCTGGGGATAGTTGCCGTCGGGGTAGGTGTCCTGCATCGGCCCGCGCTCCAGCGCCAGCACGTTGAGACCCGCTTCGGTCAGTTCCTTGGCCATGATCGCGCCGGTCCAGCCGAAACCGACGATGACTGCGTCAACCTTCTTCATTACCGTTGCCATGCTTACGCCCTCTCGCCGCGAATCGAAACTGCCGGGAAGGGGTATTGCTCGTTGCGTTCCACCCAATCCATGAAATCGGCGCGGGCGCCGGGAAAGCCGATCATGGTCCAGCCGACCATGCCTTTATTGCCGCCGTGGATCGGGTCGCAGAAGAACCCTTCTTTGGTGTTTTGCAGCAGCAGGTTGAAGAAAATCTTTGCTGGAACCGCATCGAATTGCGGCTTGCCGGCTTCGAGTTGTTTGAGCAAATCGTCTCGGGTAGCGCTGTCTTGCTCGGCAAATACTTTACCGTTGAGGGATTTTGCCCACTGATCCGAGGCGGCGATGCCGAGGCGATAGATCTCTTTGGGCACCAGTTTGCTCTGCCAGCCCATTTCCGGCGCGGCGTCGGCATTGAACGGGCCCTGCATGTACCAAAGGGCGCCGGCGGCGTACGGCGTGTTCATCTGACGGTCGATGTACTCCGGCACACCGGCTTCGAGCGCGCCCGGGCCTTGGGCATCGCTGGGGATCAATTGCGCGACGGCGGCATTGATAAACGCCCATTCCTCAGCGGTGAAATAGCTCGGTTGGTAAGCGCTGGCATCAGTGCGAGCCGATTGCGGTGCGGGCGCAGCAGGTGCCACTTCAGGTGCCGCTTGCAGGACGCTGCTGCCCAGACCGGTACCGGCCAAAGTGACCACCGGAATCAGGGTCAGGGATTTGCGCAAAAACTCGCGCCGCGGGTTGTCTCGATCTTCATCAGACATGGGGGGTGCACCTCATCAGGCATTAGAGGACAGCCGCTTCTGCGAGCGGCTTGAGGAATTTTCGTCGAGACGGATCCGGTCTGACCCGGAGAAAGGGGACGCGTCTGCAACATGATGTGACAAATGGTAGCAGGCTAAGCTTCCGGATAAACCGATTCAGCGGAAAAAACACCGGTTTTCTTTACGGCAGTGCTGGAAAGCGTGCGGATTCACGTTTCTTTGACAGGCGCCTCACAGGGCTTTGACCGCCCGACGCCGAAGCTGTGTTTCTCCTCATCGATGAATCCCGACACGGTCACCCCAGCATGTCCCGAGTGCGTTTTCTCCCTGCTTTGTGTTTATCATTTTTAGCGCTGTTGCCCTCGATAGCGGTCCAGGCGCAGACGGCATCGACGGTTCGCCCGACTGAGTGGGCACAACCGGTCGAAGTGCAATACAACCTGTTCCAGATGTCGCCGACGCTCTATCGCAGCGCATTGCCGGATGACGGCGCGGTGCCGTTGCTGAAAAATCTCAAGGTCGCCACGGTGATCAACTTTCTACCGGAAGCAGACAGCAACTGGTTGTCCGACTCCGGCATCAATCAAGTGCAGTTGCCCTACCGCACCAATCACGTTGACGATGCCGATGTACTCAAGACCCTGCGTGCGATTCAGACTGCAGAGGCCAGCGGCCCGGTGCTGATGCATTGCAAGCACGGTTCTGACCGCACCGGGTTGATGGCGGCGATGTATCGCGTTGTGGTGCAGGGCTGGAGCAAAGAAGACGCCTTGAGCGAGATGACCCAGGGCGGCTTTGGTGAAAGCGGGCATTTTCGCGAGAGCGTGCGTTATATGATGCAGGTCGATGTCGACAAATTGCGCACCGCGCTGGCTAATGGCGATTGCAGCACCAGCGCGTTCGCGACCTGCTCGATGAAGAGCTGGTTTCAGACGGTCAATCTGAAGTAAGTGCAGGTGTCGCGGCTGCAAACAGTTGAGCATTGACCGGCTCGCCAAGAAACGCATGTGCCGAGTTCAGCAATGAGCGGGAATCGCCGGGGGAGAAGAACGCCTCGCGAAAATCCCGTCCCGTCTGGGGGGCGAACAGGCCTTCGCGTCGAAACCGTTTGAACACTTCGCTAGCCAGTACGCCTGACCATTTGTAGGCATAGACCGATGCCTCGTAGCCGGTCGCCAGGTAGTCAAATCCATAGGCGAAGCGGTAATAGCCCGACATTTGCAGGTGTGGGTTCTCGCGTTGCACGTCCTCGAATATTTGCTCAATGCTGCGACCATCGCCATGGCTGCGATGTAACTGCAGATCAAATAATGCCGACATCAACAGCATGGCGGTTGTCCGGCTGGTGTGAGCACCAATGGCCGTCAGGGCTGTGTTGACTCGCGCCAACGTCAACCGCTCGCCGCTCTGATAATGAGCTCCCAGCCACACCAGAAACTCGGGTGACAGACACCAGTGTTCGAACAGCTGCCCGGCGAACTCGGCCGTATCGCGGCCCAACTGGGATATGCCCGACAGGTTGCGATGGGGCGAGCGCGTCAGAACATGTTGTAAGCAGTGACCGAACTCGTGGAACAGCACCCGCAGATTTTCGTGGGAGAGCAGGCACGGATGCTCGTCTGTGGCGGCAGGAAAGTTGCTGTAAAGGCGGGCAATCGGCAGTGATGGACGCCCTTCGGCATTGACCCGGCGGATGCGCAAGGCGCTGGTGAATGCGTAGTCGGCGGCATCTTCGCGGTGATAAGGGTCGATGTAGATATACCCGATCACTTGCCCGTGTTCGCGCACCTCCAATAGCCGAATGCTTTCATGCCAGTGCTCGGCAGACGTCTGTTCGATGATATCAACACCGAACATACGCTCGCTGAACCGACAGAGCCGGCGCAACGTACCCTCGAGCGGAAAATACTGACGCAGGCCCTTGAGTGCACCGTTCAATTGCTGGAGGCGTAACTGCTCGGCGAGAAAGTCTTCATCCCATGCCTGTACCGGCGCAATCCCCTGTGTCAGCGCGAATGCGTTCAGGGCCTGGGCGTCGCGCAGCAAGGCCGGCGTATTCAATGCGGCTTGCTGTCGGACAAAGGTGCCGACTTGCTCGGGCGAGGTGGCCATGCGGTTTTCAAGGCGAAACTGGACGAAATTCTCGTACCCCAGCAATCTGGCTTTCTCGTGACGCAAGGCGACCAGCAACGTCAGCACCGGATCATTGTCGGCTTTGTCCGGCTGCCGGCCGCGATCGGATGCCCGGGTGAACCACGCAGTGAAATACTCTTCCCGCAGTGCCCTGTTTTGCCCATGAGTCATGATCTGCCGATAGGTGTTCTGATCCAGCGTGAGTAGCCAGCCGTCGTGTCCTGCCTCTTTGGCATTGAGCGCCAGCCGCGCTTTCACCGCAGCAGACAAACCGTCGAGCTGCGTGACGTCGTCGATGCGTTTGTGCCATGCGGCGCTGGCCTGCTCCAGATTGCTCAGGAACAGTTGTTCCAGACGCCGGATATCGCGGTTCAGGCGGGCAAGGTTTTGCTGTTGCGCAGTTGGCAGTTCAATCCCGGACAAGCGGAACTTGCGCAGAATCTTCGCCAGCGAGGCTTGGCGCTGACCATCGAAACTTGCTGCAATCGAGCTGGTGGCCAGCCGTTGGTAAGTACGATACAACGCCAGATTGGCGGTCTTTTCGGCCTTGTATCGGGCCGCGGTGAGGCTGCACAAGGCGCTTTCCCTGAGCCAATCGATGTCGTCGACTTTGACCGTCGAGAGTATCTCGATGACGCCCATGGCTTCATCCAGACGAGCATCGGCTTCATCGACGGCCACCACCAGATCGTCCCAGCCCGGATGTTCGGTCTGGCTGGCGATCACTTGGGCAATGATCCGGCGGTTATCGGCAGCGATCACGTTGATTGCCGGCGCCAGATGCTCGGCGCGTATCGCCGACCACGGAGGCAGGGTCCAGTGTTGTAACAGCGGATTGGTGTCAGGCATGGCGTCTTCCTTGAGGCGTGACTGAAAGTGCCAGCCTAGGGAGAAAACGCAGGGGAAGGGCGGTACATAGTTACCACCTTCCACCAGCAAGTGGTGGAAGGTGGCAGTGACTCAGTGTTGTTCGTCAGGCTTTTTTTTCAATTTCGGATTGGGGAAGAACTGCACCGCCTGGACGGTCTTGTCCGCCGTCGGCTTGAGCGCGCTGGTGTTAACTCGCGTGCCCAACTCTTTGGGAACCGACAGGCCTTGTTCGTTCAGCGTATCCGAATATCCGCAGGCCACACATTCACGGTGCGGCACGCTGTCTTCGTTCCACATCATCAACTTGTCCGGCTCGCTGCACGCCGGGCAGACTGCCCCGGCGATAAAGCGTTTCTTGGTAATCACAGGTCCCTCACTCATGCTGCCGCGTCCTCACTCAGGCCGCTGTGGCGCAACAGTGCGTCAATCGACGGCTCACGGCCACGGAAGTCGACGAACAGCACCATCGGTGCCTGCGAACCGCCGCGCGCCAGAATCGCTTCACGGAAGGCGCGACCTGTTTCTGCGTTGAGCACGCCGTCTTCTTCAAACTTCGAGAAGGCATCCGCCGACAGCACTTCCGCCCACTTGTAGCTGTAGTAACCCGCCGCGTAACCACCGGCGAAGATGTGCGCGAAGCTGTTCGGGAAGCGGTTGTAGGCTGGCGGACGCATCACCGACACCTCGTCACGCACGCCCTCGAGCACTTGCAGCGGACTGCGGCCGTCACCGTGGGTGGCGTGCAATTCGAAGTCGAACAGCGAGAACTCCAGCTGACGGACCATCATCAGGCCGGACTGGAAATTTTTCGCCGCAAGCATTTTTTCCAGCAGGTCCTGTGGCAGCGGCTCGCCGCTTTCGTAATGACCGGAAATCAGCGCGAGGCCTTCCGGCTCCCAGCACCAGTTTTCCATGAACTGGCTCGGCAGCTCGACCGCGTCCCACGCCACGCCGTTGATCCCGGAAACGCCGGCATGATCAACGCGGGTCAGCAGGTGATGCAGGCCATGACCGAATTCGTGGAACAGCGTGGTCACTTCATCGTGGGTCAGCAGCGCAGGTTTGCCGCTGTCGGCCGGGGTGAAGTTGCACACCAGATTGGCCACCGGGCTTTGCAGGACACCGTCGACGGTGCGGCGTCGGTCACGGGCGCCGTCCATCCAGGCACCGCCACGCTTGTTGGCGCGGGCATAGAGGTCGAAGAAGAATCGGCCGACGTGCTGGCCGTTTTCCTTGATTTCGAACAGGCGCACGTCCGGGTGCCAGGTGTCGAAGCCTTTCTGCTCGGCGATTTCGATGCCGTATAGACGCTGAACGATGGCAAACAGACCGCCCAGCACTTTGTCGATCGGGAAGTAGGCGCGCAGGGTTTCCTGAGCAACGCTGTAGCGTTGTTCACGCAGCTTTTCGCCGTAGAAACCGCTGTCCCAGCTTTGCAGATCGGCGCAGCCCTGTTCGGCGGCGTAGGCGCGCAGCTGTTGCAGATCCTGTGCGGCGAACGGTTTGCTGCGCTTGGCCAGATCGCGCAGGAAGCTCAGCACCTGATCGCTGGACTCGGCCATTTTCGTCGCCAGGCTCAGTTCGGAGAAACTGGCGAAACCCAACAGCTTGGCCAGTTCCTGACGCAGGTCGAGGATCTCTTTCATCACCGGGCCGTTATCGTTCTGGCCGGCGTTCGGGCCTTGATCCGAAGCGCGGGTGCAGTAGGCGGCGTAGACTTCTTCACGCAGCGCGCGGTCTTGCGCGTAGGTCATCACCGCGTAATAGCTCGGGAATTCCAGGGTGATCAGCCAGCCGTCGAGGCCTTTGGCCTGAGCAGCGGCAGCCATTTGCGCCTTGGCCGAGTCGGTCAGGCCGGCGAGGGCGGCTTCGTCGGTGACGTGCTTGGTCCATGCCTGAGTGGCGTCGAGCAGTTGATTGGAGAAGCGGCTGCCCAGTTCGGACAGTTTGCTCTGCACTTCGGCGTAGCGTTTCTGTTCGGCTTCCGGCAGGTCAATACCCGACAGACGGAAGTCACGCAGGGCGTGTTCCAGAATAGTCTTCTGCGCCACGTCGAAACTGGCGGCTTCCGGGCTGTTGGCCAGTGCTTCATAAGCCTGGAACAGCTCGCGGTTCTGGCCCATCTCGGTGGAGTAGGCGCTAAGGGCTGGCAGGCACGACTCGTAGGCTTCACGCAATTCGGCGCTGTTGCACACGGCGTTGAGGTGGCTGACCGGGCTCCAGGCAGCGCCGAGGCGGTCATTGAGTTCATCCATCGCCAGGACCAGGCCGGCCCAGGTCGGGTTCTGAACCTGAGTCTTGAGAATTTCGGCAATGGCGGCGCGGTTGTCGGCCAGGATCGTTTCAATGGCTGGCAAGACGTGTTCGGCACGGATCGTGGAGAACGGTGGCAGGTCGTAGGACTGCAGCAGAGGGTTGTTCACGCTCACGGTTGGCACCTTGGCTGGGGAAACATGCAACCATCTTAATTACAATCGGCATTCACCGCAGCTATCGGCGACAGAGAGAGAAATTATCGTGTCCGTTCGCAAGTACCAGAATCACACCCCGCGCTTGAGCAAAGGCGCGTTTGTCGACGCCTCGGCGGTGGTCATCGGCGACGTCGAAATCGGTGAAGACAGCTCGGTCTGGCCGCTGACCGTGATCCGTGGCGACATGCACTGCATCCGCATCGGGGCGCGCACCAGCGTCCAGGACGGCTGCGTGCTGCACATCACCCACGCCGGCCCGTTCAACCCGGACGGCTTCCCGCTGCTGATCGGCGATGACGTGACCATCGCCCATAAAGTCATGTTGCATGGCTGCACCGTCGGCAGTCGCGTGTTGATCGGCATGGGCAGCATCGTCATGGACGGTGCGGTAGTTGAAGACGACGTGATCATCGGCGCTGGCAGCCTGGTGCCGCCGGGCAAGCATCTGCAAAGTGGCTTCCTTTATGTCGGCAGCCCGGTGAAACAGGTGCGGGCGCTCACCGACAAGGAAAAAGCCTTCTTCACTTACAGCGCTGGCAACTACGTGAAGCTCAAGGACCTGCATTTGGCCGAAGGCTACGACAAGCTCTGAATCGCCCTACACCTGCTCAGGATTTCTCATGCATTACCAAACCGTACTGTTCGACCTTGATGGCACCCTGACCGACCCGCGTGAGGGCATCACCCGCTCCATCCAGTTCGCCCTCGCCAAGCTCGGTATCGATGAGCCGGATCTGAGCAAACTGGAACACTTCATCGGCCCGCCGCTGTTGCAGGCGTTTATGCAGTTCTATGACTTTGATGAGGCCAAGGCGTGGGAGGCGGTGAATTTCTATCGCGAGCGCTTCAAGGTCACTGGTCTGTATGAAAACCGTGTGTTCGAGGGTGTGACGCCGTTGTTGGAAACCCTCAGTGGCCAAGGGCGGCAGCTGTATATCGCGACTTCGAAGCCATGGGAATTCGCCCGCGAGATTGCCCGGCACTTTGATTTCGCCCGGCATTTCAAAGTGATTTACGGCAGCGAACTGGATGGCACGCGCACGAACAAGGTCGAGCTGATTGCGCACCTGATGAAGGAAGAGGGGCTGGATCCGGCGAATACGCTGATGATCGGTGATCGTAAGCATGACCTGATCGGGGCGCGCAGCAACGGGCTGGATGCGGCGGCGGTCGGTTATGGGTTTGGCAGTTTTGAAGAGTTGAGCGCGGAGGCGCCGGCCTATCACTTTGAAACGCTGGACGAGTTGCATCGGGCATTTCTGCGGCGCTGATTAGATTGCAATCGCGAGCAGGCTCACTCCTACATTTGGAACGCATTCCCCTAATGAAGGAGTGAGCCTGCTCACGATGACTTACTCCCAATCAACTCAACTGTTTGGATCTGCCAACATTTTCAAAGCCGCCTTACGCTCAGTCGCCGGCAACCCACCCAACCGCTCAACCTCTGCATAAAATCTCACCCAATTCTCCCCAACCTGTTTGAACAACGCCGAAAACGCCGGCACCCACTGGTCATACAGCCCAAACGGCAACAACCGCGCATTGTTCAGCGGCGCATTCACCCAGGCGTCATAACGTTTGTCTCCGGCCCACTGACTGTCCCTCATCAGCCGATAATCGCGGCGAAACCGTTCGAACTCGGCCGCTTTGCGTTCGCGCATCTGATCGATTGACAGAGCCTGGGCATACAATTTTTCAAGCCGTGAGCGCACATCAAGCACCAACTCGATGAACTGATCGCGTTGTTTCAGCCGTGAATCGGTATCCGCCGGCAACCCACGAAACGCCCGCCACTGCCGCGTACCTTCCTGTTCGACGAACGTGGCAAACGACTCATTGAACTCGGTGTCGTCCTTCACATAAAAGCGCTGATGCGCCAGCTCATGAAAGATCAGCGTGGCCAGGCGCTCATCGCCCCAGCCCATCATCGAGTTAAGGATCGGATCGTTGAACCAGCCCAGCGTCGAGTAAGCCTCAACGCCGCCAATCGAAACATCCATGCCCTGCAGGCGCTGAATCGCCGCTTCACCGCGCGCAGCGCTCTGGCTGTAATAACCGCGATAAGCCACACAGCCAGCAATCGGGAAGCAATGGTTCTGCGGCGTCAGGGAGAACTCCTGAGTGGCGAACACATTCCACACCACATACGGTCGATGGATGTCGGCGTACAGGCGATAGCTCTGGTTATCCGGCAAGTGCAGATGCTCGCTGGCAAAGGCGCGGGCCTTCTGCGATTGAGCCAAGTGCGCGCGCAGTGTCGCGTCGCGGTTCGGGTCGTTGATCACCTTTTCCACAGGCTCGCGCGCCTGCAGCAATTGCAACTGACCGCTGGCCAACTGAGCGTAATAGCTGACGCTGGCGCAACCGTTGAGCAACAAAAACAACACACCCGGAAACAAAACCCGAAAAACGCGATCAAGTAACCCAAGGCTTGGAAACGGCCTGATCAAAATAAGAAATCCCCCGGAGAGTCTGCCCGCAAGACTATCCCGCCTTAAGGAGCACTGCTATGCGCATGTTGATGCTGTCAGGAGGCCTGCTGACGCTGGCCGGTTGTGCCCATTTCGGAATACCCGATCCCGACCCTTCGCAAGCCTGGATCGATCTTGATGCACGACAGCAGGACACGGCGTTGCAAGCGCTGCAAGTCGATGCCCAACAAACTGTCGACAAACGTTACTTCGAAGTACAGCCCGGCAGCCATGAATTGAAAGTGCGTTATCAATTCCCGGTTGAGGCGACCAACATCGGTCCGGACGCCGAACCGTTGTGGCGCGATTGCCAGTTGAACGTGAAATTCAAGGATTTCAATGCCGGCCAGCGCTATCAGTTGCAGGCGGGCAGCATCGGTTTCCGGCCTTGGGCCAAGCTTTATGATGAGCAGCGCAAAGTCGTTGGGCAGGGCACGCCGGCGGGCTGCCAGAAGACCTGATCGGCGGTATGCTGGATGTCCACATCAAAGGACATTGATCATGCGCAGGTTGACGTTGTTGCTGATAGGAAGTGTGCTTGCCGGCTGTCAGAGCCCGCTTCCAGCGGTCGATCCGCAAATGGCCTGGGTCGACTTTTCGATGCCGACACCCGGCGGCAAGGTGTTGATGGCTGAACGCCTGGATAATCAGCGTCTGCGCGACGGGCGTTTTTTCCAGGTCACCCCGGGCAGCCATGAACTGACGGTGCGCTTCGATTTCGAGATTTTCGGCGGCGGTCAGGGAATGGATTCCGATCCGCAGGAGCGCCTGTGCTACATGACCGTGCCTTATGACCACTTCGAAGCCGGGCAACGTTACCGGCTCGAAGCACGCTCGCTGGCCTTCACGCCAAGCGCCCGGTTGATCAATCGTCAGGGGCGGATCGTTGCCGAAGAACGGCAGATCAACTGCGTGCCTTAAGCGTTATCAGGAGTCGTTCTTCTGATAGATGATCGCTTTGGTGCCGTTCTCGCATGAACCGACCACCATGGCGATGTCATGTTTTGCGGCTTCTTCCTTGCTTACGATTTCCAGTGTGTAGGAGGGCACGGCGTTGGCCTGAATCTTCACTTCGATTTCGTTTTTCAGTTCTTCGCAACTTTTGGGTGCCGCAATAACAGAAGTGGCCAGTGCACTGCAGAGGATCGCCAAGCCAATACGTTTCATGAGTGAAGCTCCCTGAGGCAGCGCGCACGGGCGTGCGCTAAAGCTGCTGTCACTTATTCGACCATATTTTTACAGCGAGGGTTCTGACTTCGCTCACAACTTGTGTCTTCGGTTTCAAGCTCCGGGTTGATTGTGAAATTGCCTTCGCGAGCAAGCTCGCTCCCACATTGGACCTGTGTGCCACATGAATCCCTGTGGGAGCGAGCCTGCTCGCGAAGGCGTCAGATCAGCCAGCGACAAATTAGCTGACCAGCGAAGCGTCTAAAGTAATCTTCGCATTAAGTACCTTGGACACCGGGCACCCTTCCTTGGCCTTGTTGCTCAGTTCTTCAAACTGCGCCTGGGTCGCCCCAGGAATTTTCGCCTTCAGGATCAGCTTCACCGCTGTGATCGCGAAGCCACCATCAACCTGATCGAGGGTCACTTCAGCCTGGGTGTCGATGCTGTCAGCCTTGAGGCCGGCATCGCCCAGAATCATCGAAAACGCCATGGAGAAGCAGCCGGCATGCGCCGCGCCGATCAGTTCTTCCGGGTTGGTGCCCTTGCCACCCTCGAAGCGCGCCTTGAAACCGTACGGTGCTTCTCTGAGGACACCGGTTTCAGTGGAGATCGAGCCGATGCCGGTTTTCAGATCGCCAGCCCAATGTGCGGATGCTTTCTTCACGATAGCCATGTCTGCCTCCTCAAGATCTGACGCGGAAACGCCGCGTCGTCGTGGTTTTTACTTGCAAGGCTTCTGAGGATAGACGCCGGAACAAAGTTCAGCCCGGCTGAATCGTTGACTTTTTTAGTAGGAAATTTCGTCACTGCTATTGAAACTCGGGTATATGCCCTTATTGCACTAAGCACGCTTATGGATTTGGCAGGTTTTCGTTCGCAAGAAAAACCTGCCTCCTCACTCGGAGACGCAGGTTTATGAAGCAATTGTCCGACGTAAAATTTTCCACCCTCGACCTGGTACCGGTGCGCGAGAACGGTAGCCCGGCGCAGTCACTACGCAACTCACTGGATCTGGCACAGCACGTCGAAAAATTCGGCTACACCCGGTTTTGGGTAGCTGAACACCACAACATGGATGGCATTGCCAGTTCCGCCACCTCGGTGCTGCTGGGTTATCTGGCGGGCGGGACGTCGACCATCCGCGTCGGCTCCGGCGGCGTGATGCTGCCCAACCATGCGCCGCTGGTGATCGCTGAGCAGTTCGGCACCCTGGAAAGCCTGTATCCGGGGCGGATCGATCTCGGTCTGGGCCGTGCACCCGGTTCCGATCAGATGACGGCTCGGGCTTTGCGCCGTGAACGCTCCGGCAGCGCCGATGATTTCCCCGAAGATGTCGCCGAACTGGTGCGCTACCTCGGCCCGCGCACGCCGGATCAGCGCGTGATAGCCATGCCGGGCACCGGCACCAACGTGCCGATCTGGTTGCTTGGTTCCAGCCTGTTCAGTGCGCAACTGGCCGGTGAGCGCGGTTTGCCTTACGCCTTCGCCTCGCATTTCGCCCCGCGGTTCATGCACGAGGCGATTCGCGTTTATCGCAATCACTTCAAGCCTTCGGCAGTGCTCGACAAGCCGTACGTGATGCTCGGCGTACCGCTGGTGGCAGCCGATACCGATGAGCAGGCGGATTATCTGGCGACGTCGGTGTACCAGCGCATTCTGGCGTTGATGCGTGGGCAGAGCCTGGTGCAGCGTCCGCCGGTGAAAACCATGGACGGGCTGTGGCTACCGCATGAGCGTGAGGCGGTGGGGGATTTCCTTGGGCTGGCGATGGTGGGGAGTCCGCAGAAGATCCGCGCCAAGCTGGAAGTGCTGATTGAGCAGACCCAGGCGGATGAGCTGATTTTTACCAGTGATTTGTATGAGCATGCTGATCGGGTACATTCGTACGAGTTGTTGGCGCAGGTGATGAAGGGCTGAAAAGCCCCTCACCCTAGCCCTCTCCCTCCGGGAGAGGGGACTGACCGAGTTGGATGTTCCAGCTACGCCGACCTGAAATATCCAGTTGAACTCAGGTTCTGAACAGCCCCCGATCTGCTCCCTTTCCCCTCTACCCCTTGGGGGAGAGGGCTGGGGTGAGGGGGTTCGATTTCAAAACCACTAAAAATCCCAAATCCTGAACACGAAAAAGCCGACGCTTTCACGTCGGCTTTTGCATTTCAGTCACGATCAACCGCGCTTGTAGACAATTTCCTTGGTGCCGCCTTCGCATTTGCCAACGACCTTGCCGTCAGCGGCCGCACCCTTATCAACAATCTCCAGCGAATACCCGGAAACGCCCTTGGCATCCAGCTTCGCCGCAATATCGCTTTTCAGCTCTTCACATGGCTTACCGGCAGCAAACGCACCACCCGCAAGGCTCAACAAACCTACTGCCAACACGAACTTCTTCATCGGTCGCACTCCCTGGTCGGATTAAAAGAGGCGGGCATCGAGCGTTGACCCGATGCACTCACCCTGTAGCGCTTTGCCATTCCTATGGCACTCGGCCAGCGCGCAAGTTCAGAAGACTAGACCAAACTCAGCTGCTGGCAATCTTGAAGCCGACTTTCAATGTCACCTGAAAGTGCGCGGCCTTGCCGTCCTTGATGTGACCACGGGTTTCGGTCACTTCAAACCATTCCAGGTTGCGAATGGTCTTGTTTGCTTCAGCAATTGCGTTGTTGATGGCGTCTTCGATGCTGCTGGTGGACGAACCGACCAGCTCGACTTTCTTGTACGTGTGATGGTCACTCATAACGATCTCCTTGGCGTGTGGAATTGAGACTAGCAGTGAATCTGCACTGTTGATTTCGGCGGCTTTGCGCAGGCGAAGTTCAGATTTTCTGCACTTTCTCAAACCGCTGAAGTCCCAACCAACACACGCCACTCATCACCAATGCAGGAGAGCCACCATGGCCAACACCTCTTTACGTAAAGCCTCGTTGCAAAGCATGGAAGCCGAGATCGAGAGTCTGCTCAAATCGTTGGAAAGCTTGAAGGACGACGCTTCGGACGAGTCGCGCAAGACCCTCAAGGCGCTGAAAAGCAATGCCGAAAGTGCGCTGAAACATTCGCGTCACCTGCTCAGCGATGCCTATGAAGAAGTCAAGGTTAAAACCCGTGAAACCGGGATCGCCACCCGTGATTACGCGCAGGAACATCCGTGGACGACGGCCGGTGTGGCGGTCGGTGCAATCGGTCTGCTCGCGGCTTACTTGCTGTTCAAGCGCGGCGAGTGATCGCTCTGGCGCAGCTCGTTCTTTAGCCATTGCGCCAGTTGCCGGGCGCGTCCGTCTGCGGCGCGCTTGGGTAGCCACAACGCCAGTTGCGCCGGGGTTTCACAGAAGCCCCATGGCGCAACCAGGCGACCGGCCTTCAAGTCTTCCGCCACCAGCGGCTCCGGCGCGATGGCCACGCCGAGTCCGGCGACGGCGGCTTCCAGCAAGTAATACAAATGCTCGAAACCTTGCCCCAACTTCAACGCTTTCGCGTCGAGTGCGTTCTGCTGCGCCCAACTCGGCCAGGCTTGCGGACGCGAAGTGGTGTGCAGCAGCGGTTCATTGAGCAGCGCCGAGGCTGGTGCGGTTTGCAGGCGCTGATAACCGCTAAACAGCGGACTCATGACCGCACCGATGCGTTCTGCGGCCAATTCGTAAACCTGCATGTCTGCCGGCCATGGCGGCTCGGCGAACAGCAGCAAAGCATCCAGCCCCGGACGTCTTGGATCGAGATCGCCTTCACCCGCCGATAGATGCAAACGCAAATCCGGCAGATCGGCGTTCAATCGCCCCAAACGCGGGATAAACCAGCGAGCCAATAGGCTTCCGGAACAGCCGAGTACAAATGGCGCGTCGGCGGTGCTTTGCGTCAATTCGGCGCAAACACTGCGAAGCCGATCAAAAGCCTCGCCGCTGGCATCACGCAGACGCATGCCGGCATCTGTGAGTTTCAAGCCGCGCCCGTCTTTAACAAACAAGCTGACGCCCAAGTGTTCTTCGAGCACTTTCAGCTGACGGCTGACCGCACCATGGGTAACGTGCAGCTGCTCGGCAGCCTGACTGACACTGTTAAGTCGGGCCGTGGCTTCGAACGCACGCAAGGCGTTCAGCGGGGGAAGGTCATGGCTCATGATATCTGTGAGTTTTCCTGACAGGTTGTCGCGATCTTATCGGTTTTCAGCGTAGTAGGTCAGGGGTAGAGTAGTCGTCATTGTCTTCTGACCCGAATTCACCTGGAGCGACTCATGACCCAGACTTCGAATACCTCTGATCTGCGCAACGGCCCGGACGATAACGGCCTGTTTGGCTCGTTCGGTGGCCGCTACGTAGCGGAAACCCTGATGCCGTTGATCCTCGACCTGGCCCGCGAATACGAAGCGGCCAAGGAAGATCCGGCCTTCAAAGAAGAATTGGCCTACTTCCAGCGTGACTATGTCGGACGGCCGAGCCCGCTGTATTTCGCTGAACGCCTGACCGAATTCTGCGGCGGCGCGAAGATTTATCTCAAGCGCGAAGAGCTGAACCACACTGGCGCGCACAAGATCAACAACTGCATCGGCCAGATCCTGCTGGCGCGACGCATGGGCAAAAAACGCATCATCGCCGAGACCGGCGCCGGCATGCACGGCGTGGCCACGGCCACCGTCGCCGCCCGTTTCGGTCTGGATTGCGTGATCTACATGGGCACCACTGACATCGAACGTCAGCAGGCCAACGTCTTCCGCATGAAATTACTGGGCGCTGAAGTGATTCCAGTGGTTGCTGGCACCGGCACTCTGAAAGACGCGATGAACGAAGCCCTGCGTGACTGGGTGACCAACGTCGACAACACCTTCTACCTGATCGGCACCGTGGCCGGCCCACATCCATACCCAGCGATGGTTCGCGACTTCCAGGCCGTGATCGGCAAGGAAACCCGCGATCAGTTGCAAGCACAGGAAGGTCGTCTGCCGGACAGCCTGGTGGCGTGCATCGGTGGCGGTTCCAACGCGATGGGCCTGTTCCACCCGTTCCTCGACGACAAGAGCGTTGAGATCATCGGTGTGGAAGCGGCGGGTTACGGCATCGAAACCGGCAAGCACGCGGCGAGCCTGAACGGCGGCGTTCCGGGTGTACTGCACGGTAACCGCACCTTCCTGCTGCAGGACGACGATGGCCAGATCATCGACGCCCACTCGATTTCCGCCGGCCTCGACTACCCAGGCATCGGCCCGGAACACGCGTGGTTGCATGACATCGGCCGTGTTCAATACACCTCGGTGACCGACGACGAAGCCCTCGACGCGTTCCACAAATGCTGCCGTCTGGAAGGGATTATTCCTGCACTGGAAAGCGCCCACGCCTTGGCTGAAGTGTTCAAACGCGCACCGAAGCTGCCGAAGGATCACCTGATGGTGGTTAACCTCTCCGGTCGTGGCGACAAAGACATGCAGACCGTCATGCACCATATGGAACAGTCTAAGCAGGAGAAACACTGATGAGCCGCCTGCAAACCCGTTTTGCCGACCTCAAGGAACAGAACCGCGCCGCGCTGGTGACCTTTGTCACCGCCGGTGATCCGGACTACGACACCTCGCTGGCGATCCTCAAAGGTTTGCCGGTGGCGGGCGCCGACGTGATCGAGTTGGGCATGCCGTTTACCGACCCGATGGCCGATGGCCCGGCGATTCAACTGGCGAATATTCGTGCGCTGGGCGCCAAGCAGAACCTGGCGAAAACCCTGCAAATGGTTCGCGAGTTCCGTGAAGGCAACAGCGATACGCCGCTGGTGCTGATGGGCTACTTCAACCCGATTCACATGTACGGTGTGTCGCGCTTCATCGCCGATGCGAAAGAGGCCGGCGTCGATGGCCTGATCGTGGTCGACATGCCGCCTGAGCATAACGCCGAGCTGTGCGACCCGGCACAGGCTGCCGGTCTGGACTTCATCCGTCTGACCACGCCGACCACTGACGACGCGCGTCTGCCGAAGGTGCTCAATGGCAGCTCCGGTTTCGTTTACTACGTGTCGGTGGCCGGTGTGACCGGTGCCGGTGCAGCAACGCTGGAGCACGTCGAAGAGGCGGTGACCCGTCTGCGTCGTCATACTGACCTGCCGATCAGTATCGGTTTTGGTATTCGCACGCCGGAGCAGGCAGCGGCCATCGCGCGTCTGGCCGACGGTGTTGTGGTGGGTTCGGCGTTGATCGATCACATTGCCAACGCGATCACGCCAGCTCAAGCCGTCGACGGTGTGCTGAGCCTGTGTTCGGCGCTGTCCGAAGGCGTGCGTAAGGCCCGCGTCAGCTGAAGGTAAAGTTCCTGATACAGAGGAATTAGCGCTTCGCGGCACAGACTAAATGAGCAAGACCGAGGGCTTCAGAACATCGTTCTGCAGCCCTTTTTGCTGTTTGTGCCGTGAGGAAAGACCCGATGAAAATGCCGAAACGTCTGATTGCCGGATTGGGCGTGCTGATGATCAGCGCCACACCGCTGCTGGCCAGCGCCGACCCGCGCGATGATCACGACCACGGCGGCCCGCAGCAGGGCCATTACGATAACCGTGGCGACAATCACGGTGACGATCACCGTGGTCCGCAAAATGATCATCGAGGTGGCCCGCCACCGCGCGACTTTGGTCCAGTGCGCCAGACCATCCGCGACAATCATGGCTACTTCGTGCGCGGTGCACCGCCGCCTCCGGGGATTCATCTGGAGCGTGGCCGGCCGTTGCCGCACGGCTATTACGGCGAGCGTCTGGATAATCGTGCGCTAGGGCGTTTGCCGGTGTATCCGGGCTACGAATGGCGTCGGGCGGGAGGCGATATCGTGCTGATCGCGGTGGGCAGCGGGATCGTCTACGAAATTCTCGATGGCGTTTTGTATTGATCCGCAGGCAATAAAAAAGACCGCAGCCAATGGCTGCGGTCTTTTTTTCAGGGCAGCTCCAATCCGCCGGAGGCCTTGTGCAGTTTGCGCAGATGCGCGCCGATCTGCTTCACGTTCTCCTCACTGGCGGCAATCTCCGCAGCCCGCTTGGGTTCCAGCAACTTGCGTACTTCTGCGTCCAGATCGCCGGAAAGCACCAACAGCTTTTTCTGTCGTTGGCTGCTTTCGTCTTCCAGTCGCTTGAACTCGCTCGGTTGCGGCAATCCATAACCACGGCTATCGAGCAGTTCCGCCGGGCGGCTGAGGAACCCGCTGTTGGCGAGAATTTCCTGCAAGGTCGCGTTGGCCTTGTCCATGCCGCCGTTTTCCAGCTCGCGGGCGCCGAGGTAACGCTGCTTGACCTCGTCCTGCGCCAGCAACAGCTGACGGCGATAACTGGCTTGCTCCAGCAACAGCAGCGCGGCGCTGGTGCGCAAGTCGGCACGCTCGAACCACTCACGGCGCTCTTCGGCCGACAGCGAAAGCCATTCTTCAACGGTGGTCTGTTTGATCGGCAACTGCTTCTTCAATACATCGAACATTGCCTGATAGCGATCGCGGAACGAGTCGAAGCGATAACCCAGACGCAGCGCTTCTTTCGGATCATCCAGCACACTGGTGTCCGCCAGACCACGGCCCTTCATCACTTCCAGCAAACCGTTGGGCATGATGCTGTCCAGGCCAACAAACTGAGTGTTGTTGCTGCCGCTGCGCAACAGCTTCAAGCCTTCCACCGCGCAGTTGTTGGAGAGGAAGAAGTAGTTGCCGTCGTAGCTCCAGTGCATTTCGGCGGCGTGTTCAACCACGCCTTCGATCTCGTCGCGTGACAGGTTCAGTGGCACGGAGGCGAGGCTGCGCAGTTCGGTCTTGGTGTATTCGTCGATGACCTGCGCGAGCGGCAATACGAACAATCGCGACGGGTATTTGCCGACCAGTCCGTCCCAGCTCGACAGCTGCACATCGCCGACAAAGGCGCGGTATGACAACACCAGATGCTGGTCCAGATCGAGTCGACAATCCGGGCCACGCGGGCGGCCCGGTGCGCAGATCACCAGACGCAACATGCTGTGGCCCCAACGGCTGACCCAGTTCTGATTGGCTTCGGCCAGCAAGTAATCAACGGCATAAACCCGCTCTGGATCGACTTGCCCCAAAGGCTGCTTGGCGAAGTCGTTACCGGCGTTCAAAAACGCGAAGGTCTTGCTGCAGGTGTCCTTGGCCGCCGGCGCCCAGCCGAAGTGTTCCTTGTAATAGCGATACAGTGCGGGGCGGCGGCAGGCGTAGCTCGTGTCGAGCAGGAAATACTCCATGTTGACCGCGACGAACTCTTTAGGACTGGAAATTTCGTACAGGTCCGGGCTGCGGGCGATCTGCCGATTGTGTTGTTCGCGCTCACCGCGACGACCGACGTATTGCTGCCAACCAGCTAGGTCGAGCAGACGCGGATCATCGCTGAGGGTGAAGCGACGGCCGTTCTGGCCGCGACACTCGTCGGGAATGCCGATCAGCCCGGCGCTGTTGAAACGACGCGTGCAGCGCTGGATCAGTGTGCGTTCAGCATCTGGCCACAGGCGCGCACGATCATAGATATGGGTGATTTCATGCAGCACCGTGGCGAGCAGTTCCTGGCGCACAGTGCCGTGGGGCCGATTGGTTTTTTCTCTGGCGGCACTGCCATCGGTCAGGCCCGCAAGCAGTTTGCGATTCAGATCGAGTTCGGAAACCAGCGTGGCCTGGCCATAGGCATTGCCGGGCATGTCATCGGTCCAGCCGACATCAATGCGCCGATCCAGCCGTGCGATAAAACTCGGCGGCAGCTTTTGCATCGCCTCATCGATCAGCGCCTGGCTGGCCTGTTGTTGGGCGGGGCTCAGACCGTCGGTCTTGAGCCGCAATTGCAGGCCGGCGTGGGCACTGTTGCCAAGTAGCAACAACGCCCCGGCCAGCAGCCAGGCGCCGATTGACTTCACAGTGCGAGGATGGCTTCGGCGAGAACCTGATCGCTGGCGTCACGCGCTTCCGGCACACGAGTGCGCAGGGTGTTCAGCGCTGCTTCCAGATGCGCGCCGCGGATATCGCCGTTGGTGGCGACAAAACTGGCTGCGTCATCGTGCGCTTCGCGGATGATTTTCGAATCGCGAATCGACGTGGTGGTGTCGGAAGTGAAATCGATGGTGCGCTGGGAGGCACGAACGATGATGTTACTGGTGGCTACCAGGGTGTGTGCCTGGGCCACATCGGCCAACAAAAACAGGCCAAGGGCGGCAGCAATCAGCGGGCTACGCATGGAACGACTCCGGAGGGGCAAGGATAACGGGGGAACAGAATAACTATTGGACGAGAATTGCCTCTGCCAGTTCAAGGTCACTGACATGAAGTTTCGGCCGGGTTTTGCGCAAGTAATGCAGCGCGGATTCCAGACGAGCACCTCGCCATTCACCGTCACTGGCAACAAATGCGGCCGCGTCATCATGGGCGGCGAGCAGCAGTTTACGGTCGAAAGGCGCGGAAGACACCATGCTGGTGGCGTAACCACTGACGACGGTGCCTTGTGTCGACGCATTGAAGGCATCAAAGGCATTGACCGGCGTCGCCCAGCAGGTGCTGAACAACACAGAGGGGATCAGTAGATTTGAAAGAAAGCGCATCGGACTCGGTAATTTTTGGTGAGCCCAAAGGCTAGCGCAATGCCCGGGCCAGAGCCAGCGCCGAAACATCGGGACACGTTGCGCGTGTCCCGCAATGCCTGAAGTCGCTTAGATCGTCAGGATGGCTTGGGCAAGCTGTGCATCGGTCGCATTCAGTTGTGGCGCCTGGTGACGGATATGATCCAGCGCGCTTTCCAGTTTCACCCCACGGATCTCGCCTTCGCTGGCGACGAAGCTGGCGGCGTCGTCACGGGCAGCCAGAACGATTTTGTCGTCACGGAAGGACGAGGTGACGTCGGAAGTTGCGTCGGACGAGGACTTCAGTGCACCGACAACGGCGTCGGTGGTGACGATAAAGCTGGTGGCGCTGGCGTTGGCAGCCACGGCCAGCAGGGCGGCAGCGCTGAGCAGACGAAGTCGGGACATGGTGTAACTCCTGTGGATAAACCGTATTGAGAGGTGGCTCGGTATCTGAGGAGTCAGACGCCAGTGACACAGCATTCGCCACGTTCTGCGTGGATATTAGGCCGACGGGCGACTTTCGCACAGAGGGCAGAGTGCTAGCGCCAGAACGGTTTATCCAGTTCATTCACGCGGTCCGCGTGGCTGAGGCCAAGATCGGCGAGATCACGATTATCGAGTTGAGATAGCAGGCGCCGCGTTCTGGCGCGTTCCAGGCTGCCCCAGAGACCGCGAAACAAGCGTTGCAGAGGGTTGGGGCGATAAGCCGGTAAGCTTAAAATCTCTGAAACATCCTGTAAGTCATTCATGGCGTATTCCGTTTACCGGTGAAGGCGGAAGGTCATGTTGAGCCTGTCGCAGACAAAGATGCAGATACACTAGAGTTAAATTGTACTGGTTCAGATGTTGATTATTTAAAACTGTACCTGTGAGCAACATCAGCAGGTGTACCGGGATTTTTTCAGCCCGAAAACGACAAAACCCGTCGTGGTTTCTCACGACGGGTTTTGCTTGTTCAATTCGGGTTGCTGGCGGTGGGTCTAACGACCAGAGCCAGCGACGCTACTTAGCGCCAGAACGGCTTGCTCAGCTCTTCGTAGCGTTGTGCTTCGCTGATACCGGCGTCAGCCAGCAGACGCGAATCCAGACGAGCCAGTTGATGGCGGCTGGAGATGCGGCGCTGCCACAACATCAGGTTGGCGATAACGCGCAGAGGCAGGGAAGCCTGGGTGTTTACAGCTTTGTCTTCGAAGAACAGTTCGGAACTGAGTGTACGTTCCATGGTTGACATCCTTCCGCTTGTGGCGGGATCAGGTAGTGGTTTGACTGGTGCCCATGATCCTCTCGTTTGCCAAGTCTCTCTAGATACAGTTCAGTTGTATTGTGAGTGACCAGTTAACTGTTTATAGCGGGTGTACGGGTCAAAATTGAGCAAACTGTACTTGTCCGCACTCAAGTGGTGCATTTTTGCTCGATTCACTTGTAAAGGTAGGCAAAGCCTGTAGGAAATGACCGGTACAGCAGTACAGTTTTTGTCAGGCAGGACGCTTGCGAAAGTCCGCCAACGCAATCTGTGTTTGCATCAGCGGATTATCTGTGTGAATTACACCGCCAGCATGCGCCCGGTTTCTTCCAGGTTCATGTGCCAGCTCAAGGCTTCGCGCAGGATGTGCGGGGTGTGGCCACCGATTGCACAGGCCGCCGTGAAGTAATCGTTCAGTGCCTGCCGGAAGTCCGGGTGTACACAGTTATCAATAATGACCCGCGCACGCTCCCGTGGCGCCAGGCCGCGCAAGTCGGCCAGCCCGACTTCGGTCACCAGAATGTCAACGTCATGCTCGGTGTGATCAACGTGGCTGACCATTGGCACCACGCTGGAAATGGCCCCACCCTTGGCGATCGACTTGGTTACGAACACCGCCAGGTGCGCGTTTCGCGCGAAATCACCAGAACCACCAATGCCGTTCATCATCCGAGTGCCACAGACGTGGGTGGAATTGACGTTGCCGTAGATGTCGAATTCCAGCGCTGTGTTGATGCCGATGATGCCCAAGCGACGAACCACTTCCGGGTGGTTGGAGATCTCTTGCGGACGCAGCACCAACTTGTCCTTGTACTTCTCCAGGTTACCGAACACGTCGCTGTTGCGGCGCTCCGACAGGGTGATCGAGCTGCCCGAAGCGAAGCTCAGCTTGCCGGCATCGATCAGGTCGAAGGTCGAATCCTGCAGCACTTCGGAGTACATGGTCAGGTCTTCGAACGGCGAGTCGATCAGGCCACACATCACCGCGTTGGCGATGTTGCCGATGCCCGCCTGCAACGGGCCGAGCTTGTTGGTCATGCGCCCGGCGTCGACTTCCTGTTTGAAGAAGGTGATCAGATGCTCGGCGATGGCGTTGGTATCCACGTCCGGCGTTGACACGGTGGACGGCGAATCCGACTGCTGGGTAATAACGATGGCGACAATCTTCTCCGGCGGAATCGGAATCGCCGTGCTGCCAATACGGTCGTCGACTTTTACCAGCGGGATCGGCGTGCGCGTCGGGCGGTAAGTCGGGATATAGATGTCGTGCAGGCCTTCGAGGTTGGCGTTGTGCGCCAGGTTGATCTCGACGATCACCTGTTTGGCGAAAATCGCGAAGCTCGCCGAGTTGCCCACCGACGTGGTCGGCACGATGTGGCCCTGTTCTGTGATGGCCACGGCTTCGATGACTGCGATGTCCGGCAGCTTCAGTTGCTGGTTGCGCAGTTGCTCGACGGTTTCCGACAGATGCTGATCGATGAACATCACCTGCCCGGCGTTGATCGCTTTGCGCAAGGTGCTATCGACCTGGAATGGCATGCGTCGCGACAGTACGCCGGCCTCGGTCAATTGCTTGTCGAGGTCGTTGCCCAGGCTGGCGCCGGTCATCAGGCTGATCTTCAGCGGCGTGACCTTGGCCCGCTCGGCCAGTGCGTGAGGGACGGCTTTGGCTTCGCCAGCGCGGGTGAAACCGCTCATGCCGACGGTCATGCCGTCCTCAATCAGAGCGGCTGCGTCGGCGGCGCTCATCACTCTATCCAACAACGAAGGCAGGCGAATACGGTCACGGTACATGGATTATTATCTCGGGAAGCGAGTAGCAGGATGCGCAGTCTAGTGAATTTGACGGGCGCCTGTCCCGCTACCAAGGTCGCAAACGAGGCGTCTATTTAGCGGGTTTGAAGTAAAACACCGTTACTGGATCTGCAACAACGCGGCATATTGTCCGACTGTTTGCGCAAACAAAAACGCCCCGACAGGTCGGGGCGTTTGGTCTTGCAGCGGGGAATTACTCGACCGCTTTGACCATGTCTTCGATGACTTTCTTCGCGTCGCCGAAGACCATCATGGTCTTGTCCAGATAGAACAGTTCGTTGTCCAGACCGGCATAGCCGCTGGCCATCGAGCGCTTGTTGACGATGATGGTCTTGGCCTTGAACGCTTCGAGAATCGGCATGCCGGCAATCGGCGACTTCGGATCGTTCTTCGCGGCCGGGTTGACCACGTCGTTCGCGCCGAGCACCAGCACCACGTCGGCCTGGCCGAACTCGGAGTTGATGTCCTCCATCTCGAACACCTGGTCGTAAGGCACTTCGGCCTCGGCGAGCAGAACGTTCATGTGCCCCGGCATACGACCGGCCACCGGGTGAATCGCGTACTTCACGGTCACGCCACGGTGTGTCAGCTTCTCGGTCAATTCCTTCAGTGCGTGCTGTGCACGTGCAACCGCCAAGCCGTAGCCCGGCACGATGATCACGGTGTCGGCGTTGGTCAGCAGGAAGGTTGCGTCGTCAGCCGAACCGGATTTCACCGGACGTGCTTCTTTCGCGCCGGCCGGGCCTGCATCGGCCGTGTTGCCGAAACCGCCGAGCAGTACATTAAAGAAGGAACGGTTCATCGCCTTGCACATGATGTACGAGAGGATCGCACCGCTCGAACCCACCAGCGAACCGGCAATGATCAGCATCGAGTTGTTCAGCGAGAAGCCGATACCCGCCGCCGCCCAGCCCGAGTAGCTGTTGAGCATGGATACCACCACCGGCATGTCTGCACCGCCAATCGGGATGATGATCAGCACGCCCATCACGAACGCCAGTGCCAGCATCAGTGCAAACGCGGTGAGGTTGCCGGTGAACATGAAGGTCAAGCCAAGCGCCAGTGTGGCCAGGCCCAGCACTGCGTTGAGTTTGTGCTGGCCAGCGAACTGTACCGGTGCGCCCTGGAACAGACGGAACTTGTACTTGCCCGACAGCTTGCCGAAGGCGATTACCGAACCAGAGAAGGTGATTGCACCGATAGCGGCACCAAGGAACAGCTCCAGGCGGTTGCCCGTTGGTATCGAATCGCCCAGCTGTTTAACAATGCCCAGCGACTGCGGCTCAACCACCGCAGCGATGGCGATGAACACCGCTGCCAGACCGATCATGCTGTGCATGAAGGCGACCAGTTCCGGCATCTTGGTCATTTCAACGCGCTTGGCCATGATCGAACCGGCAGTACCGCCGACCAGCAGACCGACGATGACGTAACCGATGCCGGCGGTGGCCAGCTCAGCACCCAACTTATAGATGAGGCCGACGGTAGTCAGAATGGCCAAGGCCATGCCGAGCATGCCGAACAGATTGCCGCGCCGCGAAGTAGTCGGGTGCGACAGGCCTTTGAGGGCCTGGATAAAACAGATCGACGCGATCAGGTAGAGCGTCGTGACGAGATTCATGCTCATTACTTCGGCGCCTCTTCTTTTACTTTCGGGGCTTTCTTCTTGAACATCTCAAGCATGCGGCGGGTGACCAGGAAGCCACCGAACACATTCACCGCAGCCAGTGCCACGGCGAGGGTGCCCATGGTTTTGCCCAGCGGCGTGACGGTCAGTGCGGCCGCGAGCATGGCGCCGACGATGACGATCGCCGAGATGGCGTTGGTCACCGCCATCAACGGCGTGTGCAGCGCAGGTGTAACGTTCCAGACCACGTGGTAACCGACATAAATCGCCAGCACGAAGATGATCAGGTTGTAGATACCGGGGGAGATAAGCTCTTCCATCGTCTGAATCCCTGCTTAGGCGTTTTTGCGGATGACTTGGCCGTCGCGGCACATCAGGCACGCGGCGACGATGTCGTCTTCGAGGTTGACGTCGAACTGGCCTTCTTGGGTGAACACCAGCTTGAGGAAGTCCAGCAGGTTGCGTGCGTACAGTGCCGAAGCGTCTGCAGCGACTTCACCGGCCAGGTTGGTCGGGCCGCAAATGGTCACGCCATTCTCGACGACGACTTGGTCTGCCACGGTCAGTGGGCAGTTGCCACCCTGAGCCGCTGCGAGGTCGATGACCACCGAACCCGGTTTCATCTGCGCCACAGTCTCCGCGCTCAACAGCGTCGGTGCCTTGCGGCCCGGAATCAGCGCGGTGGTGATGACGATGTCAGCCTGCTTGGCGCGCTCGTGCACGGCCTGCGCCTGACGCTGCATCCAGCTCGCCGGCATTGGTCGCGCGTAACCACCAACACCGACGGCGCATTCACGCTCTTCATCAGTCTCGTAAGGTACGTCGACGAATTTGGCGCCGAGGGATTCGATCTGCTCTTTTACCGCCGGACGCACGTCGGACGCTTCGATCACCGCACCCAGACGTTTCGCCGTAGCAATCGCCTGCAACCCGGCCACACCCGCGCCGAGAATCAGCACGCGCGCCGCTTTCACGGTGCCCGCAGCGGTCATCAGCATCGGCATGAAGCGCGGATAGTGGTGAGCGGCCAGCAACACAGCCTTGTAGCCGGCAATGTTCGCCTGCGACGACAACACATCGAGACTCTGCGCGCGCGAGGTGCGCGGCGCCGCTTCGAGGGCGAACGCGGTAATGCCGCACTCGGCCATCTTCGCGATGGTTTCGTTGTTGAACGGGTTGAGCATGCCGACCAACACCGTACCGCGCTTGATCAGCGTCAGTTCGGCATCGCTTGGGGCGACCACTTTGAGAATCAGCTCGGCGCCAAACGCGTCATTGGCACTGCCAATGGTTGCGCCTGCCGCTTCATAAGCACTGTCGACCACACTGGCTTTTACGCCGGCGCCGGTTTGCACAGTGACCTTATGACCTTGGCTGATCAGCTTTTTAATGGTTTCCGGGGTTGCAGCAACCCGTGTTTCACCGGTCTGGGTTTCGAGAGGAACACCAATGTGCACGTCAAATCTCCTGCGTGATCTTATTGAGTAAACCCATGCACTACGGATGGTGCGACTGGGGCGGCCGATCAGCACGATCCCGCCAAATCAGGGCGGGGCGCGGCATTTTGCAGGCGAACTTTATGCCCTTCAAGGGATTATGACGCGTGACGGAAAATTAACTACAAGTCATGCCGTGACCGAATGTCGCAGATGGCCAGCTGAATCCCTTGCAGGCCGTGCCTTGCAAGGATTCTGGCCGATTATGGAAAAATTTCTCATCGGTGACGTGAATAGGCACTAATGCGTCGCTCGTGAAGGCTCAAAGCCACGTCGTCAGGCGCTTGTGGGACGTCTGTACGACTTTCGGATACAGTCTGTGCAATTGCGACAAATAGTTATATCTGTAGGGCTTTGATTTTCCTGACTACGGGGTTAGTTATCGCTGTGAACCTTTACCCTTCTAGGCTGTAGCTCTGTGCTTGGGTTACCAGCCAGTCACGAAATGCTTTTAATGACGCTGATTCGACTTTTCGTTCGGGAATCATCAGGTAATAGGCCTTGATGCTTGAGAGTGCCTGGGGGTTGGCAATCACCAGGCGCTTCTCGGCCAGTTCACGCTGAATCAGGAACGGTGGAATCAGCGCAATGCCCATGTCGTGCATGGCCGCTTGGGCGAGCATGGAGAATAGCTCGTAGCGCGGGCCTGTCATGTCGCGGGGGATATTCAGGTGTTGCGAATTGAACCACTGCCGCCAGGCATAAGGGCGAGTGGTCTGTTGTAACAGCGGCAGATCGGCAATCTCATCGGCTGTCAGATGCGTCTTGTTGCCGAGTAGGGTGGGGCTGCACACCGGCATCGGATTTTCACCCATTAGCCTGTGGGATTCGGTACCCGACCAGTCGGCGTCGCCGAAGTAAATCGCCGCATCGAATTCGGTATCGGCAAACAGAAAGGGCCGCGTGCGGTTTGTCAGGTTGACCGTGACTTCCGGGTGCTTGAGCTGGAAATCCTTGAGCCGCGGCAGTAGCCATTGGGTGCCGAAGGTCGGTACTACCGCCAGTTCGATCACATTGGTGCCTTGCTGGCCCATGACTGAAAGGGTGTCGCGTTCTACCGCATCGAGTTGCGTCGCCACCCGACGACTGTAGGAAAGCCCCGCTTCGGTCAGTTTCACTCCGCGTCGTGAGCGTCGGAACAGCTCTACGCTGAGGAACTCTTCAAGGCTGGCGATCTGTCGGCAAATCGCGCCCTGGGTGAGGGAAAGTTCTTCGGCGGCCCGGGTAAAGCTCTCATGGCGTGCAGCGGCTTCGAAGCTGATCAGGGCGGTGGTGCTGGGAATCTTCCTGCGCATGTACATCAACCTCACTAATGCGCCGCATAAAAGGCATTTCGCGACGTTTCGGAGTGAGAAATTAGCACAACAGGATGCGAAATCCTCGTTTGCCGCGATGGCTAACCACGCCTAGGATCAATGCCACGTTAATTCAGTCGATTTGCGAGGACACACTCATGGGCGGTAAAGCTAGCTTCAACTGGATCGATCCACTGCTGCTGGATCAACAGCTCACCGAAGAAGAGCGCATGATCCGCGACACCGCCGAGCAGTTCGCTCAGCAAAAGCTCGCGCCGCGTGTTCTCGAAGCTTTCCGCCATGAGAAGACTGATCCGGCAATCTTCCGCGAGATGGGCGAAGTCGGCTTGCTGGGCGCAACCATCCCTGAGCAGTACGGTGGCAGTGGCCTGAACTATGTCAGCTACGGTCTCATTGCTCGCGAAGTGGAGCGTGTCGACTCCGGCTACCGCTCGATGATGAGCGTGCAGTCGTCGCTGGTGATGGTGCCGATCAACGAATTCGGCACTGAAGCGCAGAAACAGAAGTACCTGCCGAAGTTGGCCTCGGGCGAGTGGATCGGTTGCTTCGGTCTTACCGAGCCAGACCATGGTTCCGATCCGGGCGCGATGATTACCCGCGCACGTAAAGTCGACGGCGGCTACAGCCTGACCGGCGCGAAGATGTGGATTACCAACAGCCCGATCGCTGATGTGTTCGTGGTCTGGGCCAAGGACGATGCCGGTGACATCCGCGGCTTTGTATTGGAGAAAGGCTGGAAAGGCCTGAGTGCTCCGGCGATTCACGGCAAGGTCGGCCTGCGTGCGTCGATCACCGGCGAGATTGTCATGGACAACGTGTTCGTGCCGGAAGAGAACATCTTCCCGGACGTGCGTGGTCTGAAAGGCCCATTCACCTGCCTCAACTCTGCGCGCTATGGCATCTCCTGGGGTGCGCTGGGCGCTGCCGAGTTTTGCTGGCACACCGCTCGCCAGTACACGCTGGATCGTCAGCAGTTCGGTCGCCCATTGGCCGCTACACAGTTGATCCAGAAGAAACTGGCCGACATGCAGACCGAAATCACTTTGGCGCTGCAAGGTTGCCTGCGTCTGGGTCGTATGAAGGATGAAGGCACGGCCGCAGTGGAAATCACTTCGATCATGAAACGCAACTCGTGCGGCAAGTCGTTGGATATCGCTCGTATGGCGCGCGACATGCTCGGCGGCAACGGCATCTCCGATGAGTTCGGTGTTGCCCGCCATCTGGTCAACCTTGAAGTGGTGAATACCTATGAAGGCACTCACGACGTCCACGCGCTGATCCTCGGGCGTGCGCAAACCGGTCTGCAGGCGTTCTATTAATAGGAGAGCGACCATGGGCGCGCTGTCGCATCTGCGGGTACTGGATTTATCGCGAGTGTTGGCCGGGCCGTGGGCCGGGCAGATCCTCGCCGACCTTGGCGCCGAGGTGATCAAGGTCGAGCGCCCGGGCAATGGTGACGACACTCGCGCCTGGGGGCCGCCCTTCCTTAAAGACGCTTATGGCGAGAATACGTCGGAAGCGGCTTATTACCTGTCGGCGAACCGCAACAAACAATCGGTGACCATCGACTTCACCCGCCCCGAGGGGCAGAAGCTGGTACGCGAACTGGCGCTGAAGTCGGACATCCTCATAGAGAACTTCAAGGTAGGTGGTCTGGCGGCTTATGGGCTGGACTATGAGTCACTGAAGGTGATCAATCCGAATCTGATCTATTGCTCGATCACAGGCTTTGGTCAGACCGGACCGTATGCCAAGCGCGCCGGTTATGACTTCATGATCCAAGGACTGGGCGGGCTGATGAGTCTGACTGGTCGGCCTGAGGGTGATGAGGGGGCCGGGCCGGTGAAGGTGGGTGTGGCGTTGACGGATATTCTTACCGGTCTGTATTCGACGGTGGCGATTCTGGCGGCATTGGCTCATCGCGATCACGATGGCGGTGGCCAGCACATCGATATGGCGTTGCTGGATGTGCAGGTTGCATGCCTGGCCAACCAGGCGATGAATTATCTGACTACGGGCAATGCGCCTAAGCGTCTGGGCAATGCGCATCCGAACATCGTGCCTTATCAGGACTTTCCTACGGCCGACGGCGACTTCATTCTTACGGTGGGTAATGACGGGCAGTTCCGCAAGTTTGCCGAAGTGGCGGGGCAACCGCAGTGGGCTGACGATCCGCGCTTTGCTACTAATAAGCTGCGAGTGGCGAACCGGGCAGTGTTGATTCCGCTGATTCGCCAGGCGACGGTGTTCAAGACAACTGGCGAATGGGTCGCTGAACTGGAACAAGCGGGTGTCCCTTGTGGACCGATCAATGATCTGTCGCAGGTGTTTGAAGATCCGCAGGTGAAAGCTCGAGGCCTGGCGATAGAGCTGCCGCATGCGTTGGCGGGGATGGTGCCGCAGGTGGCCAGCCCTATCCGTTTGTCGCAGACGCCGGTTGAGTATCGTCGCGCGCCGCCTTTATTGGGTGAGCATACGCTGGAGGTTCTGCAGAGTGTGCTGGGCTTGGGCGCAGGTGCGGTGGCTGAGTTGAAGGCGGCTGGGGTGCTCTGACTATCCCTCTATATAGAGGGACTGTGTTTCCTTCCTATATAGAGAGGCCTTTGGTCGTTTTTTAGCCAATCTGCAAGTGATTGAAAGAAAACTGAAATTAACGGTTGACGGCAGATTTCAGATGTCTATAATTCGCCCCACTTCCGGCGCAGTCGAAACGGAAAACTCCTTGAGATTCAATGAGTTATGTGAGTTTCGGCAGCGGGTAGCTTCAGGTCATCGGAGCCAAAAGGAAGTTGAAAAAGAGGTGTTGACAGCAGCGTGTAACGCTGTAGAATTCGCCTCCCGCTGACGAGAGATCGGAAGCGCAAGTGGTTGAAGTTGTTGAAGAATTCTTCG